>NZ_JAYLVN010000026.1:0-69890 GCF_046156345.1 Variovorax sp. H27-G14 | reverse complement strand
GCTGGCAGCGTAAGGGCACTACAGAAGCGCTCAAACACATCGAATGCCGGTGCAACGAGCCGGCGAGCGCTGCGACACAACACGCGCGCTCGTCATCAAGTCAATTTACGACTTGATCAGATGTTCCTTAGAAGGCGAACCATGAGCGATTGGGATTTCTTGCACGACATGCACGACCGTGGGTACAGCGCGGAGGACATAGCTGACGCCGCCGCCTGCGGCTACGCCCCTTGGCAAGCGAAGTACATCGACAGGGAATGGGCCGAGGCGCAGCTTGAGGGCGAGCCAGAAGAGGACGCGGCCTCAGTTCAGCCCGTCCGGAGCAGAGAAGGCTTTCCGTTCAGCATCCTTGAGCAAACGGAAATCTTCCAAGACTTGGTCGACTGCGCGGCACGCCACTTCGAGAACACAGGCCGATACCTTCAGGTCTGGGGCGAACTGGGAGAAATCTACGCAGAGATCAAGTTTGGTCTTCGCCGCCATGCGACCCACGCGCCCGGCTCTGACGGCACGATTGACGGCAAGCGTGTCGAGGTCAAGACCATCTCGCCCGAAAAGACCAGCGACCACGTACTGGTCAAGAGCCAAGGCGACTTCGAGAAGCTGCTGATCGTGCGGATTGATCGCGAATTCCAGTTTCAAGGCAAGTTGTTTGACCGAAGCGAGCTAAAGGGTGGCGCTGGTAAGTTCCTTCAAGGCCGACTCAAGGGAGATTAGACGGCTTTTTGCGCATACGCTTCTCGGACCGCCTGATGGCTTTTGACGCAGGCATTCAGGATGACTAGCGCGTGGCGCAATAAGACTTCGCTGCGTTGGGGCTCAAACCAATGGCCGTTGAACTTGCCTCCGTGGAACAAGTTGTTTCGCACCCGACAGACAAGCCGCAGGATGAGCTCAGCTTGGTGCTTGTGATCCGGGAGAACATCACTCCAACCCAGAAGGCCATCCGCCTGCTGAATCTGCTTTTTCGGCGAATGGTCAATGTAGTACTGAACGGATGCTTGTAGTTCCGCGGAAGACGGTGCCTCAAGCGTCGGGCGGATTTCGGTGGCGAAAGCACCCCAGTCAGCCGTTGGATCGCGCCGATTCGGTTCACGCAGGCCGACGACCTTCAAGCAGTACTCGCACCTTGCGAACTCTCGGAAGAACTCGAAGCCAAGTGCATCGAGATTGGATGCTTGGGTCATGATTTATTCGTCCCACTTGAGCACGTCTGCCCAGTCGATGCGGTTCTGAAATGATGAGTTGAAGCGGATCATTGCCGTGCACCAGTCAGCTACATTGATCCTCGCCACCCACCCCCTACCCGCCTGATCGTTGCCAAACAGGCGATATACCCCAGTCCAGTACTCAAACGAATCCTCGCCTCTCTCAACAGCCTGCCATACGAGCTTTGCGCCCGTTGCATGTAC
Source organism: Variovorax sp. H27-G14 (assembly GCF_046156345.1). Classification (NCBI taxonomy): domain Bacteria; kingdom Pseudomonadati; phylum Pseudomonadota; class Betaproteobacteria; order Burkholderiales; family Comamonadaceae; genus Variovorax; species Variovorax sp. H27-G14. Next base: position 68,478 of record NZ_JAYLVN010000026.1, on the reverse strand, counting down.
GATCTTGTTGCAAGAATCGCGCAGAGAAAGGGCGCCGTGGCCTTCAATCGCTCCAATATCAAGGCCGCTGCTTGCTTCCATTTGTAGCGTGCGTGCGTCGAACTGGCTGTCCTCCGCACGACCAATGTCCTGCAACATCCGGATTTTGATGGCGGCATCGATCATGGTGCCACTAACGAGAGCTTTCAAATGGCCGAAGTACTGCCACCACTCATACTCCACCGGGTGTTCAGCATCGCGGACGATTCGGAATCGCTTGCAAAACTCCTGACTACCGAGCGTCACGTGATGAAGCGTGAAGAGGCGAGCCTCAATCGAATCGAAGTCGATGGAGTGCGTCATGTGCGCCCGTAGCTAGCACGTGCATGCCGCCCTGTTGGCCTCTTTTGGCTGGCGCGAGCAGTAAGCACCCTACCCTGCCCATCGAGCATGAACTGCACGCCATGTGGCTGGCTCTCTTTGGGAAACTGCTCGCCGTATGCATCTGCCTCAGCCATCGATTCAAACAGGCGAATCGGTGCGCCGTCGAACAGCCTTCCATCGGCTAGCCACTCCCCCGATTCCTGCAAGTACTCCATGGAACCCATTCCATAGAACCTTGCAACGCCCCAGTTCTTTGCCATGCGGTTGTCCTTCACAAGTGTTTTCCGATGCTAGCGCCTCGATGCGAGCAGGCCCGCATGGGAAAACGCCTGGGCCGATAGCGCTGGAGATTCGCTAGGGCCTAATGCCTATATCAAGCATAGGAGCATCAGGAGATGGGTGAAGCAAGAAGGCGCAAAGCAGAGATTGAAAAACTCAAGGCGCGGGTTGGCAACTGGTACGGAGAGGGCCATTTCCGCCTGCGTTCATAGGTTATGACGGATAGCCTCTAGGTGCCGGTTCGCTTGCCTGAATCAGTCGGTTCCAAATGACCGCTGTCAGCGTTGCTGCAGACATCAAAGCCGCAGGTGCCCAACGGCAGCAACCAGTCTGAAGCGAACATTGAACGCGGTCACCCCAAAGTCCGCAGCAGTTAACACCAGCCCTTCGGATTTCTGCTTGCCCACCTCCCGCCTCTCACAAAAGCTCAGTAGTACACCAGCGGCACTCATCGTGCACAGGGCGTCGGGTGCTCCCCGCAGCGAAATAAAGGAGGAGCGAAGCGGGGGACATTCGCGGAGGGGAGCACCCGGCGGCCTGTGCACCCGCCCTGAACAAACAGCGCCCACAGTGCACTCAGCAGCAGCAGCGCTTAAGGAAACCCCCGATGCATCAGTGGTCATCGACCCCCTAGCATCGGTGGCAGTTTCCCCTGTCGAGGTGTACGGAACGCGTCCCGGCGTCCGCCCGGTGACACGGCGCCTTGCCTCACTGCCCCTTTCGCGATGACAACTCCACCCGAGTCCGGCCCCACGCTGGACGCCGCAAGCCCCCTCCCCCCCGACATCCCAGCCGCCGACGAACCCACCAAGGTTCCCCTTGCCATCGAAGACTGGCTCACCGTCCTCATCATGGGCGCCCTGGCCCTCATCACCTTCGCCAACGTGCTGGTGCGCTACTTCACCGATTCTTCCTTCGCGTGGACCGAAGAGTTCTCGGTGTTCCTCATGATCATGCTGGCCATGGTCGCGGGCTGCGGCGCGGTGGCACGCGACCGGCACATCCGCATCGAGTACTTCTCCGAGAGCGGCTCCATGGCCCGGCGCAAACGGCTCGCCCAGTTTGGCGCGCTCATGATCGCCCTGCTCTTCACGCTGATCGGCACGCTCAGCCTGCGCATGGTGTGGGACGACTACCGCTTCGAGGAAACAACGCCCGGCATCGGGCTGCCCGCCTGGTGGTACTCCATCTGGCTGCCGATCGTGTCCTATGCCATCGCGCTGCGCGCCGTGGGCCTCATGGTGCGCCGCGGCCGCAAGACCAACTACGCCTCGGACAGCAAAGGCGCCACCAAGTGATCGCCACCCTGCTCTTCGTCGCCTTCGTCGTGATGATGCTGGTGGGCGTGCCCATTGGCGCCGCACTCGGCCTGGCCGGCGCGGCCTGCATTGCGCTGGCCAACGGCGACGCCCAGTGGTTCGGCCTGCTGGCCGTGCCGCAGAACTTCTACGCCGGCCTGGGCAAGTACCCGCTGCTGGCCATTCCAATGTTCGTGCTGGTCGGCTCCATCTTCGACCGCTCGGGCGTGGCGCTGCGGCTGGTGAACTTTGCCATTGCCATCGTGGGGCGCGGCCCCGGCATGCTGCCGCTGGTGACGATTGCGGTGGCGATGTTCATGGGCGGCATCTCGGGCTCGGGCCCGGCCACGGCCGCCGCGGTGGGTGGCGTGATGATCGCGGCCATGGCGCGCGCCGGCTACCCGAAGCCCTTCGCGGCCAGTGTGGTGGGCGCCGCAGCGGCCACCGACATTCTGATTCCGCCGTCTGTGGCCTTCATCGTCTATTCGGTGCTGGTGCCCAATGCCTCGGTGCCGGCGCTGTTTGCGGCCGGCATGATCCCGGGCATTCTGGCCGGCTTCGCGTTGATGGTTCCGGCCGTGTGGCTGGCGCGCAAGCACAAGATGGGCGCGCTCGAAGCCAGCCTGCCGCGCCCGCTGTTCTGGAAGAGCTTGCGCGAAGCGATCTGGGGCCTGGCGGCGCCGGTGCTCATTCTGGGCGGCATGCGGCTGGGCTGGTTCACGCCCACCGAGGCGGCCGTGGTGGCGGTGTTCTACGGCCTGTTCGTGGGCATGGTGGTGCACCGCACGATCAAGGTGCGCGACCTGTTCGTGATCTTGCGCGAGTCGGGCGAGTTGTCGGCGGTGATCTTGATCGTGGTGTCGCTTGCGGGCATCTTTGCGTATTCGCTGTCCACACTTGGCGTGATCGACCCGGTGGCCAATGCGATCACGCATTCGGGGCTGGGCGAGTATGGGGTGCTGGCGTTGCTGATTCTGCTGCTCATCACGGTGGGCATGTTCCTGGACGGCGTGTCGATCTTCTTGATCTTCGTGCCGTTGCTGTGGCCGATCGTGCAGTTCTACAAATGGGACCCGGTGTGGTTCGGTGTGATCCTTACGTTGAAGGTGGCGCTGGGGCAGTTCACGCCACCGTTGGCGGTGAACCTGATGGTGTCCTGCCGCATTGCGGGCGTGCGCATGGAGGAGACGGTGCGCTGGGTCGGCTGGCTGCTGTTCTCGATGTTCGTGGTGATGGTGCTGGTCATCGCCTTCCCCGAGTTGGCTTTGTGGCTGCCGCGCAAGCTGGGGTACTGAGGTGATGTCTTTGCCGTTGCCGTTGCTTGAGCGCCGCTGTTGTTCGGGGCGCGCTCGCGAGGGCGGGGTACCTTGCTCCGCGAATGTCCCCCGGCCTGCGGCCTCCTCCTTTATTTCGCTGCGCAAGGCACCCCACCCTCACGAGCGTTATACGGAGCAGTCGTTGATCAGCGGAGCACACAGAGCGTGTCCTGGTGCACAGGGCGTCGGGTGCTCCCCGCAGCGAAATAAAGGAGGAGGGGCGAAGCCCCGGGGGACATTCGCGGAGGGGAGTACCCGGCGGCCTGTGCACGCGCCCTGAACAAGAGCCCTGACCAAAGCCCCTCGCCCCGCTAGCTAAAAGATTCCAGTACCAGTCGTGTTCAAGAAAACAAGGAGACCATCATGAAATTCCGCCGCACCCTTCTCGGCCTCGCCGCCGCAGCGACCGCCCTCGGCCTGTTCTCTACCGGCGCCATGGCGCAGGCCACCTACAAGCCCGAATACAAGATGTCGCTGGTGTTGGGCCCGCCCACCCCCTGGGGCCAGGCCGGAAAAATCTGGGCCGACATGGTGAAAGAGCGTACACAAGGCCGCATCAACATCAAGCTCTACCCCGGCGTGTCGCTAATCCAGGGCGACCAGACCCGCGAGTTCAGCGCGCTGCGCCAAGGCGTCATCGACATGGCCGTGGGCTCCACCATCAACTGGTCGCCGCAAGTGAAACAGCTCAACCTGTTCTCCATGCCGTTCCTGATGCCCGACTACGCCGCCATCGATGCGCTCACGCAAGGCGAAGTCGGCAAGGACATGTTCAAGACCCTCGACAAGGCCGGCGTGGTGCCGCTTGCGTGGGGTGAGAACGGCTTCCGCGAAATCACAAACTCCAAGCGGCCGATCAAGTCGCCGGCAGACGTCAAGGGCATGAAGATCCGCGTGGTCGGCTCGCCCATTTACTCCGACATGTTCACCGCGCTGGGCGCCAATCCCACGCAAATGAGCTGGGCCGACGCACAGCCCGCGCTCGCCAGCGGCGCGGTCGACGGGCAGGAGAACCCGCTGTTCTTGTTCACCGTGCTGAAGATGCAGAACGTGGGCCAGAAGTTCGTCACCACCTGGGGCTACGTGGCCGACCCGCTGGTGTTCGTGGTGAACAAGGAAATCTGGGCCTCGTGGACGCCGGCCGACCAAGCCATCGTGCGCCAGGCCGCCGTCGATGCGGGCAAGGAAGAAATCGCCATCGCACGCAAAGGCCTGGTGGAAGCCGACAAGCCCGTGCTGAAAGACATCGCGGGCATGGGCGTGACCGTCACCAGCCTCACGCCGGCCGAGCGCGACGCCTTTGTGAAAGCGACGCGGCCGGTGTACGACAAGTGGAAGCCGACCGTGGGCGCGGACCTGGTGGCCAAGGCCGAGCAGGCCATTGCGGCGCGCAAGAAGTAGCAGGCCGCACAACAGCCCGAGAGCCCGAGAGCCCGAGAGCCTGAGGACTGGGGTGGGCCGCGATGGGCTACGACAATGGCGCGATGCACACCCTGATCATCGACACGGACCCCGGCGCGGACGACATGATCGCGCTGCTGTTTGCCATGGCAGCGCCCGAGCAACTGAAGCTCCAGGCGCTGACCACGGTTGCCGGCAATGTGCCGCTGGCCAAGACCTCGCGCAATGCGCGGCTGGCCTGCGAATGGGCCGGGCGGCCTGACATTCCGGTGTATGCAGGCGCCGAGCGGCCCCTGCACCGCACACCGATCTACGCAGCCAACATCCACGGCCAGGAAGGCCTCACCGGCGTCGACGTGTACGAGCCCGCCGCGCCACTGGCCGACGGCCACGCGGTCGACTATCTGGTTCGCACCCTGCGCGCGGCGCCCGAGAAGAGCGTGACGCTCGCCATGCTCGGCCCGCAGACCAACCTGGCGCTGGCGCTCGAACAAGCCCCCGACATCGTGCGCGGCCTGCGCGAGCTGGTGCTCATGGCCGGCGCGCATTTCAACGGCGGCAACATCACGCCGGTGGCGGAGTTCAACGTGTTCGCCGACCCCCATGCGGCCGAGGCGGTGCTGCTGAAAAGCGGCGTGCCCATCACCATGCTGCCGCTGGACGTGACGCACAAGATTCTCACAAGCGAAGCGCGCATCGCGCGGCTGCGAGGCATCGGCAACAGGGCCGGCGCGATCGTCGCGGACATTCTGGACGCCTATGCGCCGCAGGAGATGAAGCACTACGACATGCCCGGCGGCCCGGTGCACGACGCCACCGTCACCGCCTACCTGCTGCAGCCTTCGCTGTTCAAGGGCAGGCGCATTCATGTGGAGATCGACAGCCGCGAAGGCATGGGCTTCGGCCAGACAGTGGCCGACTGGCACGACAGCCTGCACCGCTCGCCCAACGTGAACTGGATCGTCGACGGCGACGCGCAAGGGTTCTTCGACCTGCTGACAGAGCACATCGCCAGGCTGCCCTGACGCCGGCGCCGGAGCCAATGAAAAAAGCCACGCTGCGGAACAGCGTGGCTTTTGTCTTTGCGCTTGCGGCGCTGTCTGTGCTCTAGCAGCGCATCAGTGCTGCAGGATCTTGTTCAAGAAGTCCTTCGTGCGGGGCTGGCGATTTTCCGGATGGTTGAAGAACTCGTCCTTCGGGCAGTCTTCCAGGATCTTGCCGCCCACGTCGATGAAGATCACGCGGCTGGCCACCTTGCGGGCGAAGGCCATTTCGTGCGTGACCACCATCATGGTCATGCCTTCCTTGGCCAGGGCCACCATCACGTCGAGCACTTCGCCGACCATTTCGGGGTCGAGCGCCGAGGTGGGTTCGTCGAACAGCATCACCATCGGGTCCATCGACAGCGCACGGGCAATGGCCACGCGCTGCTGCTGGCCGCCCGACAGCTGGCCCGGAAACTTGTCCTTGTGCGCCATCAGGCCCACGCGGTCGAGCATCTTCATGCCGCGCGTCTTGGCTTCGTCCGCCGAGCGGCCCAGCACCTTGATCTGCGCGATCGTGAGGTTCTCGGTCACCGACAGGTGCGGGAACAGCTCGAAGTGCTGAAACACCATGCCGACCTTGGAGCGCAGCTTGGGCAGGTTGGTCTTGGGGTCGTGCAGCGGAATGCCGTTGACGGTGATCTCGCCCTTCTGGAAGGGCTCGAGCGCGTTCACGGTCTTGATGAGGGTGGACTTGCCCGAGCCCGAAGGCCCGCACACCACCACCACGTCGCCCTTGGAGATGCTCACCGAACAATCGTTGAGCACCTGCACCGGGCCGTACCACTTCGATACGTTCTTGATTTCAATCATTTTTTCGGACATTTCTTTCTCTCCGGTTCAGCACGCGGGTCAGCGAATGATGGCGATTTTCTTGTGCAGGCGCTTCACCAGCCAGGAAAGGGCGTAGCACATGACAAAGTAAACGACGGCGGCCAGCAGGTAGGCCTCGATGGGTCGGCCGAAGTTCTTGCCGGCCGTCTCGAAGCCCTTGAGCATGTCGTAGGCACCGATGGCATACACCAGCGAGGTGTCCTGGAACAGGATGATGGTCTGCGTGAGCAGCACCGGCAGCATGTTACGGAACGCCTGCGGCAGCACCACCAGGCGCATGTTCTGCCCGTAGGTCATGCCCACGGCCTGCCCGGCGTTGACCTGGCCGCGCGGAATCGACTGGATGCCCGCACGCATGATCTCGCTGAAGTAGGCCGCCTCGAACGCGACGAAGGTGATCACGGCCGAGATTTCGGAGCGGTAGTTGGAGCCCAGCGAGCCGAACAGCGAATAGAACGACGCCGGCACCAGCAGAAAGAACCACAGGATCACCATCACCAGCGGGATGCTTCGCATGCCGTTGACGTACAGGGCCGCGGGGGCGTCCAGCCACTTCTTGCCCGACAGGCGCATGAGCGCCAGCAAGGTGCCGAAGATCACGCCGCCAATGGTGGCCACCACCGTCAGCATGATGCTGAAGTAGAAGCCCTTGACGACGAAGTTGCTGATGACGTCCCAGTTGTAGAAGGACAGGTCGAGATTCATGTCAGTGTCCTCCGCCGCCGGCGCTGGCCGAGACGATGAAACCCGGCACGCGGGTCTTCTTCTCGATGTAGGCCATGAGTCGGTTGATGATCAGGGCCGACACCACGTAGCAGCCGGTCACGGCCAGGTAGATCTCGATGCCGCGCGACGTTTCTTCCTGTGCCTGCATGGCGAACATGGTGAGTTCGGTGACCGACACCGCAAAGGCGACGGACGAATTCTTGAAGATGTTCATCGTCTCGCTCGTGAGCGGCGGCAGGATGATGCGGTACGCCATCGGCAATATCACGTAGCGGTAGTACTGCGGCGTGGTGAACCCCACCGCCATGCCCGCGTAGCGCTGGCCCTTGGGCAGCGCCTGAATGCCGGAGCGCACCTGCTCGGCAATGCGTGCCGAAGTGAAGAAGCCCAGCGCCAGCACCACGAGAATGAAGCTCGGCACGCCCTTCATGACGGGAATCAGCGCCGGAATCACGTGGTACCAAAGGAAGATCTGCACCAGCAACGGGATGTTGCGGAACAGCTCCACCCAGGCATTGCCCAGACGCACCAGCCACGGGCTGTCGGGCAGCGTGCGGATGATGCCGACCAGCGAGCCCAGCACCAGCGCGACGATCAGCGCCAGCAATGCAACCGACACCGTCCAGCCCCAGGCCGACAGCATCCATTGCAGGTAAGTCGGGTAGTCCCCGCCGGGGTCTTGCAGGAAGACCTGCCAATCCCAGTTGCCCATGTTCATTCACTCCTTCAGCACTTAGAAAACCAGTCCCTTGAAAAGAAACGCCCACCTTGAAAGGTGGGCGTCATTCACGCAGCAATGCGACGCTTATTCCTTGGTGACGTACTCTTCAGCCGGCTTGTCGTTCGGGTTGGCCCAAGCGTTCTTGGTGGCCTCGCCCAGCGGCAGGTTGATGGTCACGCCAGCGGGCGGAATCGGCTTGAGGAACCACTTGTCGTACAGCTTGGTCAGCTCGCCCGACTTGGCCTGTGCCTTGATGCTGTCGTCCACGGCCTTCTTGAAGGCGGGGTCGTCCTTGCGGATCATGATGCCGATGGGTTCGACAGCCAGCACGTCCGACAGGATCTTGTAGTCCTTGGGCGACTTCGACTTGGCCGCCAGGGCGGCCAGGATCGAGCCGTCCATCACGAAGGCGTCGGCGCGGCCGGTTTCCAGCAGCAGGAAGCTGTCGGAGTGGTCCTTGCCGTAGACCTCCTTGAAGGTCAGGTTTTCAGCACGCTTTTGCTTGCGCACGGTCTGCAGCGGCGTGGTGCCGGTGGTGGTGGCGACCGTCTTGTCCTTCAGGTCGGCCAGCGAGTTGATGCCCGAGTTGGCCTTGACGACGATCTTGGTTTCTTCGACGTACGTGGTCACGCCGAAAGCCACGTCCTTCTGGCGGGTGGCGTTGTTGGTGGTCGAGCCGCACTCGATGTCCACGGTGCCGTTCTGCACCAGGGGAATGCGGTTTTGCGAGGTCACGGGCTGGTACTTGACTTCAAGCTTCTTGCCAGCGGCCTTCTCGAGGTCCTTGATGATGTTGGCGCAGACGTCGTAGTGGAAGCCCGTGTACTGGCCATTGCCCAGCGTGTAGGAAAGGCCGGAGGATTCACGCACGCCCTCGGTGATGACGCCCGAGGCCTTGATCTTGGCAAGGGTGTCATTGGCTTGTGCCATTGCGCCGCCGGCGGCCAGCGCCGCGATTGCCAATGCCAATACTTGTTTCTTCATACAGTAAAACTCCTGAGGGTGACGTAAACAGATACAACGAAATTCTAGACACTCACATTTTGCGTGATACCCGGACCAACCCGGTGCACCGACGCTCACTCTGCACCATGCAAGCGCATACGCGTGTCAGCATGGTGCGATCCTGCCTCCTGGCATTGTCTGACTTTCACTAAGCAGCCTTTGTGCCCGCCGGCCCACCCGGCGATCCACCCGGCACGGTGCCGGTGGGTTCGGCCGCGGGCGGCACCGGCGCCGCCGTGAGGCGCACGGGCTGCGTGAGATTTTCCGGCACGAGCAGCGCCTCCATCTGGGCGCGCGTCATGATGCCCAGCGACTCGGCCACCAGGTCGATCGGCCCGCCGGTGGCCAGCGCGGTCTTGGCGATGAGCGCTGCCTTTTCGTAGCCGATGAGCGGGTTCAGCGCGGTAACCAGCGTGACCGACTCGCGCACCCGCTTGGCAAGAAACTCGCGGTTGGCCTCGATGCCTTCCACGCAATTCTTCTGCAGCGTGTCGCAGGCGTTGGCCAGGTGCTTGATGCTCTTGAACAGGCTCCAGCCCATGATCGGCTCGAAGGCATTGAGCTGCAGTTGCCCCGCCTCCGAGGCCATGGTCACGGTGATGTCGTTGCCAATGACCTCGAAGGCCACCTGGTTCATCACTTCCGGGATCACCGGGTTGACCTTGCCCGGCATGATCGACGAGCCCGCCTGGCGCGCCGGCAGCCTGATTTCGCCAAAGCCGGCCTGCGGGCCGCTGGACAGCAGGCGCAGGTCGTTGCAGGTCTTGCTGAGCTTGGTGGCCACGCGCTTGAGCACGCCCGACAGTTGCACGAAGGCGCCCGTGTCCTGCGTCGCCTCGATCAGGTTGGCGGCCTGCTTGAGCGGCACGCCGGTCTGCTCGGCAAGGTACTGGCAGGCCAGGTTGGCGTAGCCGTGCGGGGCGTTGATGCCGGTGCCGATGGCGGTGGCGCCAAGGTTGATTTCCTCGATGAGCGCGCGGGCCTCGGCCAGCCGCAATTCGTCCTCGCCGATCATGATGGCGTAGGTCAGAAACTCCTGGCCCAGCGTCATGGGCACGGCGTCCTGCAGCTGGGTGCGCCCGATCTTCAGAACGTCCTTGAACTCCAGCGCCTTGGCCTCGAAGCTCTTGCGCAGCGAGGCCATGGCCTCCAGCAGCCGCCCGATGGCAAACCACAGGGCCAGGCGCACCGCGGTCGGGTACACGTCGTTGGTGCTCTGCGAGGCGTTGACGTGGTCGTTGGGGTGCAGCACGTCGTAGCGCCCCTTCTCGTGCCCCAGTTTTTCCAGCGCGAGGTTGCAGATGACCTCGTTGGCGTTCATGTTGGTGGAGGTGCCCGCGCCGCCCTGAATGACGTCGACCACGAACTCGTCGAGCAGCTTGCCGTCCACCAGGTCCTCGCAGGCCAGGATGATGGCCGCCGCGCGGTCCCGGTCGATGGCGCCCAGGTCGGCATTGGCGCGGGTGGCGGCCTTCTTCACGAAGGCCAGCGCGCGCACCAGGTCGGGCATGGCCGAGATGCGGGTGCCGGAGATGGCGAAGTTCTCCACGGCCCGCGCCGTGTGCACGCCCCAGTAGGCGGCGGCAGGGATCTGCTTCTCGCCGAGGAAGTCGTGTTCAGTCCTGAAATTGGTGCTCATACAGGTTCCTCGGCTTAAAAAAAAGCACGCGAAGGACGCGTGCCGGAGATGTGCTTGTTGCAGCGGCTGAAAAGCAGCCGCGACTGTAGAGGCGCCCGGCCCAGGGCGCCAATGCCGTATGCGGGGAGGCTCATGCGCGGCATGTATAGATTGTGCAGTGCACAAAAAACGAGCGGCTTCTGCCTGGCTTTCGGGCTCTCAGCCCGGCGGCTGCGTGCCCACCAGGTAAGACCACAGCGCGTCGGCGGTGCGCTTGGGTTGCGGGGGCGCATCGGCGACGGCGGCGGCGGCGGTCTTGGCGGCACGGCCCGTGCCGGCCTTCACGGGCACCGGCGCGCTCGGGCGCTCGCGGTAGGCGCGAATTTCCATCGTCGCCTCCAGGCTGTCGATTTCCGGGGGCAGCGCGCTCACCAGCTTGCGCGCCTTGATTTCGTTGCGCACCGCGCTCTGCGGCAAAAAGGCGATGCCGTGGCCTTCGAGCGCCATCACCTTCAGGCCTTCAGCCATGTCGGTCTCGTAGACCCGGTCGAGGTGAATGGCCGTGCCCGACTCCTTCAGCAACTGGTCGACCACGCGGCCCAGGTAGGCGCCCGGCGCATAGCCCAGGTAGGGCAGCGGCTGGCCCGGGCGGCCGGGCAGCCGGTAGCGCGGCGCGCCGTCGGCATCGGCCTTGACCCAGGGGGCCACGGTTTCCTCGCCGAGGCTCACCATCTCGTACTTGTTGGCGTCCAGCTGCAGGGGCTGCGAGGGGTGGTGGTAGGCAATGAGCAGGTCGCAGCTGCCTTCGACCAGCCGCAGCACCGCGTCGTGCACGTTGAGCGCGATGAGCCGGCTCTTGATCGGCCCGAAGTGCTCGCGCAGGCTGGTCACCCAGGAGGGGAAGAAGGTGAAGGCCAGGGTATGCGGCACCGCGATTTCGATCACGTCCTGCCCGGCGGCCGAGTGGCCGCGCAGCATGGCGCGCGTGCTCTGCAGCGACTGCAGCATCTCGATGGCCTGGCTGTAAAGCGTCTGCCCCGCGGGCGTGAGCCGCGTGGGGTACGAGCTGCGGTCGACCAGGTCGGTGCCGGCCCAGCCTTCGAGCGCCTGGATGCGCCGCGAGAACGCCGGCTGGGTCACATGCCTCAACTGGGCCGAGCGGCTGAAGCTGCGCGTTTCCGCCAGGCTGATGAAGTCTTCGAGCCACTTTGTTTCCATACGCGGCGATTATGCGAGCGCCGCGCCATACTGGGCGCCCCCGTCTTTTCCCGCATTCGCCGCACGCGCGATGCCTCTCGCCATGTCACTTGCCATGCCACTTTCAACGCCCCTCGCCAACGACCTGCTCGCCCTCAGCGCCACCGCGCTTTCGCGCCGCATTGCCTCGCGCGACGTGTCCTGCCATGAAGTGATGCAGGCCTCGCTGGCCCGCATCGAGGCGCTGAACCCGCGCTTCAACGCCATCGTGTCGCTGCGCGAGCCCGCGCAGCTGCTGGCCGAAGCCACCGAGCGCGACGCCGAGCTGGCACGCGGCGAGCGGCGCGGCTGGATGCACGGCTTTCCGCTGGCCGTGAAAGACCTGAGCCACGCCGCGGGCCTGCCGACCTCGATGGGCTCGCCGCTGTCGCCGCGCTCGCCGGCGCGCACCGACAGCCTGCACGTGGCGCGCGCCCGCGCGGCCGGCGCGGTGGTCATCGGCAAGACCAACACGCCGGAGTTCGGGCTGGGCTCGCACACCTACAACCCGGTGTTCGGCATCACCCGCAACGCCTATGCGCCCGAGCGCAGCGCGGGCGGCAGCAGCGGCGGCGCGGCCGTGGCGCTGGCCCTGGGCATGCTGCCCGTGGCGGACGGCAGCGACATGATGGGGTCGCTGCGCAACCCGGCCGCCTTCAACAACGTGATCGGCATGCGGCCCTCGCGCGGGCGCGTGCCGGGCAACCCCGACGACGAGCTGTTCTTTCAGCAACTGGGCACCGAAGGCCCGATGGCCCGCACGGTCGAAGACGCGGCGCGGCTGCTGGCGGTGCAGTCGGGCTTCGATGCGCGCGTGCCGCTTTCTTCGCCCCACGCCCTGCCCTCGCCCGATGCGCTGCAGCTGGACGGCGACGGCCAGGGCCTGCGCGTCGGCTGGCTAGGCAGCATCTGGCCTGACTTGCCGCTGGCGCCCGGCGTGCGCGAGCTCGGCGAAAAAGCGCTCGACACCTTCCGCACCATCGGTTGCGAGGTCGAGGCCTGCACGCTCGACGTGCCGCGCGAGCACAACTGGAGCGCATGGCTGCGGCTGCGGCAGTTGCTGGTGGGCGGCAAGCTGGGCGCCTACATGAGCGACCCCAAGCTCTTTGCGCAACTCAAGCCCGAGGCGCAATGGGAAATCGAGCAGAGCCGGCACCTCGACGCGGCCTCGCTTTATCAGGCGTCGCTTTACCGCTCGAACGTGTACCGCGCGTTCCTGAAGCTGTTCGAGCGCTTCGACTTCGTGGTGGCGCCCACGGCGCAGGTGTTCCCGTTCGATGCCGAGCTGCACTGGCCGGCGGAGGTGGGCGGCGTGAAGAGCGACACGTACCACCGCTGGATGGAGATCGTCACGCCGTTCACGCTGGCGGGGCTGCCGACCTTGAACGTGCGCGCGGGGTTCAGCGAAGGCGGGCTGCCGATGGGGCTGCAGCTTGCGGGGCCGATCCATGCGGACCTGGAGGTGCTGCGGCTCGGGCATGCGTACGACCAGGCCTGCGGCTGGGGCGCCCACCGCCCGCCGGTTTTGGGCTGACTCTCTCCCCCGCTGGGCGGAGGGTTGGGGCGGGGGCCAGCGGCGCATCCACTGAGCGCTCTGCCTGCCCCCATCCCAGCCTTCCCCCGGAGGGGGAAGGCGCAATACATCACACGGGCGTGACCACGCCGCGGCCTGCGAAGTGCCCTTCGGCGTTCGCAAGGAAATGGTCGACCGACTTCTGCGTCGCCTCGGGCGACCAGCCCGCCACGTGCGGCGTGAGCAGCACGTTGTTCAGCCCGACCAGCGGCTCGGGCCGCTTCGGTTCGCTCTCGTACACGTCCACGCCAGCACCCGCAATGCGGTGCTCGCGCAGCGCCGCCGCCAGCGCCTCGGTGTCGACCACGCTGCCGCGCCCGATGCTCACCAGGTAGCCCTTCGGCCCCAGCGCGTCGAGCACCTCGGCATTCACCATGTGCTTCGTCGCCGGCCCGCCAGGCGCCACCAGCACCAGGAAGTCGGCCCATGCCGCCAGCGACTTCAGGTCGTCGAAGTAGCGGTGCGTGGCGCCCTCGCGCGGCTTGCGGTTGTGATAGCCGACCTCCAGGTCGAACGCCGCGGCCCTCTTGGCAATCTTCTGGCCGATGGTGCCCAGCCCCAGAATGCCCAGCTTCTTGCCCGACACGTTGGCCGGCTGCTCGATCGCTTCGCGCCACACGCCTTCGCGGCACAGCCGGTCGAGCGTGCGGAAATCGCGAACGATGCTGATCAGCATGCCCATGGCGTGGTCGGCCACGCAGTCGTCGTTGGTGCCGGCGCCGTTGGCCGTTGCAATGCCGCGCGCACGCGTCACCTCCAGCGGCACGCCTTCGTAGCCCGCGCCCATGCAGCAGATGAGCTCCACCGCGGGCATGGCCGCAATTTCTTCCGGCGTGATGCCGATCACGCCAATGGTCAGCACCGCGCGAAACTTCTTGCCGTGCTCGGCGATGGCGGCGGCGCGCTGGGCGGGGCCGAAGGCATAGGTCATGTCGTAGACCTCGGCAATCTGCGCCTGGTGGGCACTCGACAGGCTGTTGAGCACCAGCAGGGGAATCTTGGTCGGCACGTGGGAGCTCCTGAAATCGATGAAAAAGAACTGAATGGGTCGCGAATGATCGCGCTAGAGCAGTGGCGCTGCTTCGCTCTTTTGCAATGCCCACATGTGGGCGTAGCGGCCTTGCCGGGCCAGCAGCTCCGCATGCGTGCCGCGCTCCACGATCACGCCGCTTTCGAGCACCAGGATCTCGTGCGCGTCGACCACCGTGGACAGCCGGTGCGCAATGACCAGCGTGGTCTTGTCCTGCGCGGCGCTCTTCAGCTCCGACTGAATGGCGCGCTCGTTGGCCGAGTCGAGCGCCGAGGTGGCTTCGTCGAAGATCACGATGGGCGGGTTCTTCAGCAGCGTGCGCGCAATGGCCACGCGCTGCTTTTCGCCCCCCGACAGCTTCAGCCCGCGCTCGCCCACCGTGGTGTCGTAGCCCTTGGGCGAGGCCGCGATGAAGTCGTGAATGCGCGCGGCGCGTGCGGCGTTTTCCACCTCTTCGCGCGTGGCGCCCGGGCGGCCGTAGGCAATGTTGTATTCGATGGTGTCGTTGAACAGCACCGTGTCCTGCGGCACGATGCCGATGGCGCGGCGCACGCTGGATTGCTGCACCTCGCGGATGTCCTCGCCGCCGATGGTGATGCGCCCCTGCTGCACGTCGTAGAAGCGGTACAGCAGCCGCGCCAGCGTCGACTTGCCCGAGCCCGAGGGGCCGACCACCGCCACCGTCTTGCCCGCGGGAATCTCGAAGCTCAGGTGCTTCAGGATGGGCCGCGCGGGCTCGTAGGCAAAGCTCACGTCCTCGAAGCGCACGGTGGCGTCGGTGCCGGCCAGCGGCTGCGCACCGGGCGCGTCGCGCACCTCGCGGTCTTTCTCCATCAGCACGAACATCTTGTCCAGGTCGGTCAGGCTCTGCTTGATCTCGCGATAGATCACGCCCAGAAAGTTCAGCGGAATGTAGAGCTGGATCATGAAGGCGTTGACCATCACCAGGTCGCCCAGCGTCATGCGCCCCTCGACCACGCCCGACGTGGCGCGCCACAGCATCAGCACCAGGCTCACGGCAATCAGCGCCTGCTGGCCGGTGTTGAGCATGCTCAGCGTGCGCTGGCTCTTGATGGCGGCCTTGCGGTAGCGGTCCAGGCTGGCGTCGTAGCGTTTGGCCTCGAAGTCTTCGTTGTTGAAGTACTTGACCGTTTCGTAGTTCAGCAGCGAGTCGACCGCGCGGCTCTGCGCCACCGAGTCGAGCTCGTTCATGGTCTTGCGGAACTGGGTGCGCCACTCGGTCACCGTGACGGTGAAGCCGATGTACAGCACCAGCGCGCCACCGGTGATCCAGACGAACAGCGAATCGAACTTCACGCCCAGAATGGTGAGCACCAGCACCAGCTCGATGATGGTGGGCACGATGCTGTAGAGCGACATCGAAATCAGCGAGTGCACGCCGCGCGTGCCGCGCTCGATGTCGCGCGTCATGCCGCCGGTCTGGCGCTCCAGGTGAAAGCGCAGGCTCAGCGAGTGCAGGTGCTGAAACACCTCCAGCGCAATGCGCCGCGCGGTGCCTTCGGTGGCCTTGGCGAAGATCAGCTCGCGCAACTCGCCGAACAGCGAGGTCGAAAAGCGCAGCAGCCCGTAAGCCAGCAGCAGGCTGATGGGCACGATGAGCAGGGCCTGCGCCATGTCCGGCTTGGGCGTCATCGTGTCGACCAGGTTCTTCAGCAGCACCGGCACGCCCACGTTGGCCACCTTGGCGCCCACCATGAAGGCCAGCGCGGCCGCCACGCGCCACTTGTATTGCCAGAGGTAAGGGAACAGCCGCCGCAGCGTCGCCCAGTCGGAGCGGTCGCTGCGCTCGGGCGGGTGGCCGGACACGGTGTGGGAGGGGGAGGACGGTGGGGGGAGGGCTTCGCCACTGCGGCGCATGGAGGACAATCGTGGTTGCTTGTTTGTTCCAGATTGTGCCCATGTCAGATACTTCCAGTGCCGCCGCCGCTGCCACCCTCAAGAGCCTGCCCACCGACATGGAGCTGGTGCTCAAGGTCATTCCGATGCCGGCCGACTGCAATGCCAATGGCGACATCTTCGGCGGCTGGGTCATGGCGCAGTGCGACCTGGCCGGCTCGGTGATTCCCGCGCGCTACGCCAAGGGCCGCCAGGCCACGGTGGCGGTGAACGAGTTCATCTTCAAGCAGCCGGTGCGCCTGGGCGACATTCTGTCGTTCTATTCGAAGCTGGTGCGCATCGGGCGCACGTCGGTCACGGTCACGGTCGAGGTGTTTGCCGAGCGCTTTCGCGCGCAGGGCGAGTACATCAAGGTGACGCAGGCCACCTTCACCTACGTGGCCATCGACGACAACGGCCGCCCGCGCCCCATCGAGCCGCTGACCGAATAAGGCTCCGGCGCGCGGGCCCCTCGGGCCCGGCGCTCACGCCGCAGCGCGCTCAGACCTTCGAAAAGTCCGGCTTGCGCTTTTCCATGAACGCGCCAAAGGCTTCGCGCGCCGCGGGTTCGCGCAGCATGCGCCCGAAGCTCGCGCCCTCCTCCCCCATGCGTTCCAGCACGGCGGGCATCTGCGCTTTTTTCAGCAGCCGCTTGGTTTCGACCAGCGCGGTCAGCGGCTTGGCCGCGAGCTTGCGTGCCTGAATTTGCGCAATGGCGTTCGCCTCGGTCGGCGGCACCACGCGGTTGACCAAGCCCACTTCGAGCGCAGCCTCGGCCATGAAGGGCTCGCCCAGCAGCAGCGCCTCGGCCGCGCGGTGGTAGCCCAGCATCTGCGGCACCAGCAGGCTGGACGCTGCTTCGGGGCACAGGCCCAGGTTCACGAAAGGCATCGAGAACGCGGCGTTGTCGCCCGCGTAGACCAGGTCGCAATGGAACAGCATCGTGGTGCCGATGCCCACGGCCGGGCCGCACACCGAGGCCACGATGGGCTTGGGAAAGGTCGCGATGCCGCGCAGGAAGCGGAACACGGGCGACTCTTGCGTGGACGGCGGGCCGTTGAGAAAGTCGCCGATGTCGTTGCCGGCGCTGAAGATGGTCGGGTCGCCCTGCAGCAGCACGCAGCGCACGGCGGGGTCGGCCTCGGCCGTGGCCAGCGCATCGGCCAGTTCGCCGTACATGGCGCTGGTGATGGAGTTCTTCTTGTCGACGCGGTTGAAGGTGAGGGTCATCACACCGGCTTCGGTGTGGACGAGGATGTCGCTCATGAAAATGATCCTTGAATAAAAACGGGTGGAGCCGCGCTCAGGCGGCAAGGGCTTCGCGCACAAAATCGAGCCGGTCCTGGCCCCAGAACATCTGGGTGCCGACGAACATGGTCGGCGCGCCGAACACGCCGCGCGCCACGGCCTCCTGGGTCACGGTCTTCAGTCGGTCCTTGGTTTCCTGCGCGCCGGCCAGCGCAAGCAGTTCGGCGGCGTCGAAGCCCGCATTCTGCAAGACGGCGCCGACGGTGGCCGGGTCGTTGAGGTTCGTGGGCTCGACCCACATGGCATGGAACACGGCGTCGACGTAGGCACCGAAGCGCTCGGGTTGCGTCGCTTGGATGCCGGTGGCGCCGCGCATGAGCAGCAGGGTGTTGATCGGAAAATGCGGGTTGAGCACAAAGGGCACGCCGTAGCGTTTCGCAAAGCGCTGCAGGTCGACGTTCATGTACGGGCCCTTGGGCTTGATGTCGACGGGCGAGTGGTTGCCCGTGGCCTGGAACACGCCCCCCAGCAGCATGGGTTTCCACACCAGTTCGGCACCGGTGTCGGCGCACACATGCGGCAGTTGCGTTGCGGCCAGGTAGGCGGCGGGGCTGCCGAAGTCGAAATAGAACTCTACGGAATGGGTCATTGCTGTCTCCTTTGGGGGCTGTCTTGTTCAGGGCTTTTTTTCAGGGCGCTGTTGTTCGGGGCTCATTTTTTCAGGGCTCATTTTTCAGGGCGGGTGCACAGGCCGCCGGGTACTCCCCTCCGCGAATGTCCTCCGGCCTGCGGCCTCCCCCTTTATTTCGCTGCGGGGAGCACCCGACGCCCTGTGCACTTGGGCACGCTGCTGGTGATCGCACGATCAACGACTGCTCCGCGTAACGCTCGTGAGGGTGGGGTGCCTTGCGCAGCGAAATAAAGGAGGAGGGGCGCAGCCCCGGGGGACATTCGCGGAGCAAGGTACCCCGCCCTCGCGAGCGCGCCCTGAAGAACGACCGCAATCAAGCCAACGCCCGAAAGTCATCTCAAAACTTCTCGGACCACGGCCGCAGATCGATCTCATGCGTCCAGGCATCACGCGGTTGCGCATGCAGCATCCAGTACGTATCGGCGATGTGCTCAGGGTTCAAGATGCCGTCGCTTTCCTTCAGCGCATAGCGCTCCGGAAAAGTCGTGCGAATGAATTCGGTGTCGATTGCGCCGTCGACCACCACGTGCGCCACATGAATGCCCTGCGGCCCAAGCTCGCGCGCCATCGACTGCGCCAACGCGCGCAAAGCCATCTTGGCACCCGAAAAGGCACCAAAGTTTGCCGCGCCGCGCAACGACGCCGTGGCCCCCGTGAAGATCATCGTGCCGCGATGGCCAGTGCGGGGCATGTCGCGCGCCACCATGCGCTTGGCCACCTCGCGCCCGTTGAGAAAGCCCGAGAAACAGGCCATCTCCCACACCTTGAAATACTTGCGCGCCGTCTCCGTGAGGATGCTCTCCGGCACGTTCGCGCCAATGTTGAACACCATCACCTCGATCGGCCCGATGGTCGACTCGATCTGTTCGACCAGCGCCACCACGTCCTCCTCCTTGCGCGCATCGCAGGCGAAGGCGTGGGCCTTGCCGCCCTCGGCCTCGATCTGCGCCACCAACGGCTGCAGCTTGTCCAGGCTGCGCCGCGTGACACAGGTGGCATAGCCCTCGCGCGCGAAGCGCCGGGCAATGGCGCCGCCAGTGGCGTCACCGGCGCCGACGATCAGTGCAGTCTTGGTCAGCGCCATGGCGGTCATTCCTTGTAGTAGACGATCTGGTTCGACGTGGCCAGCAGCGCGCCGCTTTCGCTCCACAGCTGCGCAGCCTGGTCGAAGAAGCCGTTGCTGAACTGCTGACCCGTGGCGCTGCCCAGCAGAAAGCCGGTGCCGACCTCGGCCAACTGCGCCGCATTGGCGTGAAAGTACGTGGTGATCGAAACCGTGCCCGCCGGCACCGGCTTGGCGCGGCGCAACCACACACGCGGGTAGAACAGGTCGCTCATGGCGGCCAGCGAAGGAAAGTCCAGCGGGCGGGCTTGCGCGTCGCGCAGCCACAGGCGGCTTTGGCTGTGGTGGCCGCTGCCGTCCCACTGCGCGGGAATGCCGCCGCTGACCGGGCGCATCTCGTACTGACGCACCCACGCCACGCCCGACGGGCCGATGGTGATGCGCTCGACCGCATCGGGCCTGGGCACCTCGGGCATCGGCAGGTCGTTCTCGCCCCAGGTCTCGCGGCGCAACGCGGTGATCACCGTGGCGGTGGTCGTCATGGTCGGCACGCCACCCGCTCCACCAACACCACCCGCGCCACCCTGCGTGATCTGCACCGTCCAGTGCTGCGTCGAGCGGTTGGTGCGCACGGCCGTGGCCTGGATGTCGAACGCACCGGCCTCCAGCGCCGCCGCGTAATTCACCGTGAGCGCAATCGGCACGCCGAGCAGGTCAGGGTGTTTCAGCACCGCCTGCAGCGCCAGCGCCGCCGTGGTGCCGCCGAAGGGCCCGACCATGTTCCAGTAGTCGGGGCTGGTGGTGCCGGTGAAGTGGCCCACGCGAATGTCGCTGTGGTGGAGCTCCAGGGCTTTGTCGAAGGGGTGCGTGCTGGTCATGTTCGGCAGTGTGCCTTCGGTGGGTCGGCGCGGGCAGTCGTGTGCGGGACGCCGGCGTGCTGCACTGCAGTACGCGCGGCAACCATGCTCAAACGCGCTCGAAAATGCCGGCGGCGCCCTGCCCCATGCCCACGCACATCGTGACCATGCCGTACTTGAGGTTCTCGCGGCGCAGCGCATGCACCACGGTGGCCGCACGAATGGCGCCGGTCGCGCCCAGCGGATGCCCCAGCGCAATGGCGCCGCCCATCGGGTTGACCTTGGCCGGGTCGAGCCCCAGCGTGCGAATGACGGCCAGCGACTGCGCGGCGAAGGCTTCGTTCAGCTCGAACCAGTCGATGTCTTCATGCTTCAGGCCGGCATAGCGCAGCGCGGCGGGAATGGCCTCGATCGGGCCGATGCCCATGATGTGCGGCGGCACGCCCTTGCTGGCAAAGCTCACGAAGCGCGCGAGCGGCGTGAGGCCGTATTGCTTGACGGCCTTCTCGCTCGCCAGAATCAGCGCGCCGGCGCCGTCCGAGGTCTGCGAGCTGTTGCCGGCCGTGACCGTGCCGCGCGCGGCGAACACGGTGCGCAGCCTGGCCAGGCCTTCGATGCTGGTGTCGGGGCGCGCGCCTTCGTCGAGGCTGACGGTGCGGGTCTTGGCAATGGACTCGCCGGTTTCCAGATTGGGCGTGCGGTCGGTCACTTCGATGGGCGTGATCTCGTCGGCAAACTTGCCGGCCTTCTGCGCGGCCAGCGCCTTCTGGTGCGAGGCGAGCGCAAATTCGTCTTGCGCCTCGCGGCTCACCTTCCATTGCTGCGCGACCTTCTCGGCCGTGAGGCCCATGCCGTAGGCAATGCCCACGTCGCCTTCGCGTTCGAAGATGGCGGGCGACAGCGAGGGCGCGTTGCCCATCATGGGCACCATGCTCATGCTCTCGACACCGGCCGCGATCATCACGTCGGCTTCGCCCACGCGGATGCGGTCGGCGGCCATCTGCACGGCCGAGAGGCCGGAGGCGCAGAAGCGGTTGACGGTGATGCCGCCGATGCTGGTCGGCAGACCGGCCAGCACCGCGCCGATGCGCGCCACGTTCAGGCCCTGCTGCGACTCGGGAATGGCGCAGCCGCAGATGATGTCTTCGATGGCCTTGGGGTCGAGGCCTGGTACTGCGGCGAGTGCAGCCTTGAGCGTGGTGGCGAGCAGGTCGTCGGGGCGGTAGTTGCGGAAAAAGCCGCGGTGGGACTTGCCGATGGGGGTGCGGGTGGCGGAGACGATGTAGGCGTCTTGGATTTGTTTCATGGCGTCAGATTCCTGGTGTCTTGTGTGGCTCGTCCGTCCGATGGGACGGTGGCTTGCTGTCTTGCCCCCTCTCCCGCTTGCGGGAGAGGGTTGGGGTGAGGGCTGTCTTCCTGCAGCGCCTGCAGGATCCGCTCCCGCACCGCATCTGTCTGCGTCAGCACTTCGTGGTTCCAGAACCGCAACACGCGATAGCCCTGGGCTTGCATGAAGCGCGTGCGGTTCTCGTCGTACTCGGCGGCATCCACATGCTGTCCGCCATCCAGCTCCACGATCAACTTTGCGTCGATACATGCGAAGTCTGCAAAGTAAAGGCCGATCGGGCGTTGGCGGCGGAACTTGTGGTCGGCGAGACGGCGGTCGCGCAGGTGGAACCAGAGCAGGGCCTCGGCGTCGGTCGGGGTTTCGCGAAGGCTGCGTGCCCTCACCCTAACCCTCTCCCGCGAGCGGGAGAGGGGACCGGACGTGTCGAGGTTGTCGCTCATGGTCCTTGCCAGAATCAGTTACGCACCGGCTTCCCCGTGCTCAACATCCCCATGATCCGCTCCTGCGTTTTCGGATGCACGATCAGCGAGCAGAACGCCTTGCGTTCCAGCGTCATCAGATACGCCTCCGTCACGAGCGACCCCGCATCCACATCACCCCCGGTGACCACCTCCGCAATCAGGCTAGCAATGTGGAAGTCGTGCGCGCTGATGAAGCCACCGTCGCGCATGTTCACCAACTGCCCCTTGATCGTGGCCGCGCCGCTGCGCCCGGCCACGCGGAAGCTGCGGCGCAACGGCGGGCGGTAGCCGGCGTCGGCCATGGCATTGGCCTGCTGCAGCGCCACGTACAGCAGCTCGTCCTTGTTCGGCACGATCACGTCGCTGTCGAGCAGGTAGCCCAGCTTCTTCGAGTCGAGCGCGCCGGTGCCCACCTTGGCCATCGCGGCGGCGGTGAAGCCTTCGGTGAGAAACGGCAGCAGGTCGGTGCCCGTCGAAGCCGATGCGTTCTCGGCCGCACGGCGCGCGATGTAGGTCAGCCCGCCCGCGCCGGGGATCAGCCCCACGCCCACTTCGACCAGGCCGATGTAGCTTTCCATCGCCACCACGCGCCGGGCGGAATGCACCGCCAGCTCGCAGCCGCCGCCCAGTGCCATGCCGCGCACTGCCGCGATGACCGGTACGTTGGCATAGCGAATCTTGAGCATCATGTTCTGCAGCTCTTCTTCCGCGCCTTCGACCGCGCCGATGCCCGCGACCACAAAGGCCGGCAGCATCGCCTGCAGATCGGCGCCGACAGAAAACACCTCGTCGGGCGACCAGATCACCAGGCCCTTGTATGCCGCCTCGGCCAGGTCGACCGCAGCGCTCAATGCGTCGGCCACGTCGGGGCTGATGGCGTGCATCTTCGAGTGGATGCTGGCGATGAGCACCTCCTCGAACCCGGGCTTGTCGAGCGTCCACACGCGCACGTCGCCTTCGTCGCTGATCGTCGTGCCGGCCGTGTTGGCGTCGGCCGCATTCGCGCCCAGCACGCTCTCCGGGAACAGCTGGCGCTCATGCACGGGCAGCTTGCGCTGCGGCACGAACTTGTTCTGCGAAGCACTCCAGGAGCCTTCCGGCGTGTGCACGCCGCCGGCCTCGGCCACCGGGCCTTCGAACACCCACTTGGGCAGCGGCGCGTTGCTCAATGCCTTGCCCGCGTCGATGTCTTCCTGCACCCACTTGGCCACCTGCGCCCAGCCGGCCTCCTGCCACAGCTCGAACGGGCCCTGCTTCATGCCGAAGCCCCAGCGCATCGCAAAGTCGATGTCGCGCGCGCTCTCGGCAATGTCGGCCAGGTGCACGGCAGCGTAATGAAAACCGTCGCGCAAGATCGCCCAGAGGAACTGCCCCTGCGGCCCTTCGCTCTCGCGCAGCAGCTTCAGGCGTTGGCCCGCGGGCTTCTTCAACATGCGGCCATACACCTCGTCCGCCTTGGCGCCGGCCGGCACGTAGTCGCCGCTCTTCAGGTCGAAGCGCAGGATGTCGCGGCCGACCTTCTTGAAGAAACCGGCCTTGGTCTTCTGGCCCAGGTTGCCCAGTTCGAGCAGCTTGGCAAGCACCGGTGGCGTCGAGAAGTTGGCGTAGAACGGATCGCTCTCGGCGTTCAGGTTGTCCTGCAGCGTCTTCACGACATGGGCCATCGTGTCCAGGCCCACCACGTCGGCGGTGCGGAAGGTGCCCGAGCTTGCACGGCCCAGCTTCTTGCCGGTGAGGTCGTCCACCACGTCGGGCGTGAGGCCGAACTTTTCGACTTCCTTCAGCGTGGCCAGCATGCCGGCAATGCCGACGCGGTTGGCAATGAAGTTGGGCGTGTCGTGCGCGCGCACCACGCCCTTGCCCAGCGTGCTGGTGACGAAGGCCTCCAGGTCGTCGAGCGCCTGCGGCTGCGTGGTGGGCGTGTTGATCAGTTCCACCAGGAACATGTAGCGCGGCGGGTTGAAGAAGTGAATGCCGCAAAAGCGCGGCTTCAGCGCTTCGGGCAATGCCTCGCTGAGCTTGGTGATCGACAGGCCCGAGGTGTTCGACGCCAGGATCGCATGCTTGGCCACGTGCGGCGCGATCTTCTTGTACAGATCGAGCTTCCAGTCCATGCGCTCGGCAATGGCCTCGATGATGAGGTCGCACTCGCCAAGCTTGGCCAGGTCGTCCTCGTAGTTGGCCTGCTCGATCAGCACCGCGTCGGCCACGTCGCCGAGCGGCGCGGGCTTGAGCTTCTTGAGGTTGTCGATGGCGCGCGTGACGATGCCGTTCTTCGCCGCACCTTGGGCGACCGCACCGGTCGCGTCCTTGGCCGCCAGGTCGAACAGCACCACGGGCACGCGCACGTTGACGAGGTGGGCCGCAATTTGCGCGCCCATCACGCCGGCGCCGAGCA
Organism: Variovorax sp. H27-G14; assembly: GCF_046156345.1. NCBI lineage: Bacteria > Pseudomonadati > Pseudomonadota > Betaproteobacteria > Burkholderiales > Comamonadaceae > Variovorax > Variovorax sp. H27-G14. The sequence continues at coordinate 44,073 of NZ_JAYLVN010000026.1, read as the reverse complement.
CGGCGACCTTCTTCACTTGAAATCGGGACATGTTGCTTGGTATTTCTTGGATGGTTTGCGTGCAGGTTTACTGCACACGATTCCAGGTTTGGGTGCGCCAGAAGGGGCCCAGGTAGCCGCGCACTTCGAGCTTCTTGCCACCTTCGATGGGCGTGAAGCTCGCGCGGTATTCCTTGCCGTTCTCGGGGTCGAGGATCTTTCCGCCTTCCCAGACGTCCTTGGCCTCGGCCTTCTTGCCGCCGCGAATGATCTCCAGGCCGACCATGGGCTTGCCCTTGCGGTCGTCGCTGCATTCGTCGCAGGTGGCGCCGGGCTTGGCGTCCTTGCCCAGCGCCTTCTCTATGCGACCGAGCAGCGCGCCGTTGGCTTCGGCAATGCTGATCTCGGCCTTGACCTCGCCGGTCTTGTCGTCGACGTTGCGCCACACGCCCACCGGCGTGCTCTGGGCCATGGCCGAGAAGGCGGTTGCGGTGAACAACAGGGCTGCAAGCGTTTTTTTCATGATCGGCTCCCGGGTGAGTGAGTGAGGAGAAGGCGCGGCGGTCAGGCCAGTGCCGCGTCGGTGTCCATCAGCACCTTGCTGCCGGCGCGCGCGGTGCGCATCAGCGTTGCGGTCTCGGGGAACAGCTTGGCGAAGTAGAAGCGCGCGGTCTGCAGCTTGGCCACGTAGAACGGGTCGGTGTTGCCGGCCGCAATTTCGCGCAGCGCCACCTGCGCCATGCGTGCGAACAGGTAGCCGAACACGAAGTGGCCGGCCACGCGCAGATAGTCGACCGCGGCGGCGCCCACTTCGTCGGGGTTCTGAAAGCCCTTGAAACCGATCTCGGTGGTGAACTTGGTGAGCTGCTCGCCCAGCACCGCCACCGGCGTGATGAACTCCGACATCTTCTCGTTCACGCCCTCTTCTTCCACCAGCCGGGCCACCAGCTTGCCGAACTTCTTCAGCGACGCGCCGTTGTTGCCCAGCACCTTGCGGCCCAAGAGGTCGAGCGACTGGATGGTGTTGGTGCCTTCATAGATCATGTTGATGCGGTTGTCGCGCACGAACTGCTCCATGCCCCATTCCTTGATGAAGCCGTGGCCGCCGAACACCTGCATGCAGGCGTTGGTCGCGGTGTGGCCGTTGTCGGTAATGAAGGCCTTGACGATGGGCGTGAGCAGCGCAACCAGTTCGCCGGAGTCCTTGCGCACCTTCTCGTCGGGGTGGTTGTGCTCCTTGTCCAGCAGCAGCGTGCAGAAGATCTGCAGCGCGCGGCCGCCTTCGGCATAGGCCTTGGCGGTGAGCAGCATCTTGCGCACGTCGGGGTGCACGATGATGGGGTCGGCCTCCTTGTCCTTGGCCTTCACGCCGGAGAGCGAACGCATCTGAATGCGGTCCTTGGCATAGGCCAACGCGTTCTGGTAGGCCACTTCAGTGAGGCCCAGAGACTGGTTGCCCACGCCCAGGCGGGCGGCGTTCATCATCACGAACATTGCGGCCAGGCCCTTGTTGGGCTCGCCCACCAGCGTGCCGGTGGCGCCTTCGATGACGATCTGCGCGGTGGCGTTGCCGTGAATGCCCATCTTGTGCTCCAGGCCGGCGCAGAAGATCGGGTTGCGCTCGCCCAGCGCGCCGTCGGCCTTCACATGGAACTTGGGCACCACGAACAGGCTGATGCCCTTGCTGCCCTTGGGCGCGTCCGGCAGGCGGGCCAGCACCAGGTGAATGATGTTGTCCGTCATGTCGTGCTCGCCGGCCGAGATGAAGATCTTGCTGCCGGTGATGCGGTAGGTGCCGTCGGCCTGCGGCTCGGCCTTGGTGCGCAGCAGGCCCAGGTCGGTGCCGCAATGGGGTTCGGTCAGGCACATGGTGCCGGTCCATTCGCCGCTGGTGAGCTTGGGCAGGTAGGTCTTCTTCTGTTCGTCGGTGCCGTGTGCCTTCAGTGCTTCGTACGCGCCGTGCGAGAGGCCCGGGTACATCGTCCAGGCCTGGTTGGCGCTGTTGAGCATTTCGAACAGGCACTGGTTCACCACGAACGGCAGGCCCTGGCCGCCAAAGGCCGGGTCGCACGACAGCGCGGGCCAGCCGCCTTCCACGTACTTGGCGTAGGCGGCCTTGAAGCCGGTGGGCGTCTTGACTTCGTGCGTGGCCTTGTCGAGCACGCAGCCTTCTTCGTCGCCGCTGATGTTCAGCGGAAAAGCCACTTCGGCGGCGAACTTGCCGGCCTCTTCGATCACCGCGTTGATGGTGTCGGCGTCGGTGTCGGCATGCGCCGGCAGTGCCTTGAGTTCTTCGGTGACGTTGAGCACTTCGTGCAGCACGAACTGCATGTCGCGCACGGGTGGGGTGTAGGTAGGCATGCGGAACTCTCCTGGTCGAAGCTAGATGGAAAAAAACGGAAAAGAAAAAAACGAAAACGGGGGGTGCGGCACGCGCCGCGCGCGGGTCAGCGCACGGTCTTCAGGCGGCGCCCGGCCGGTGCGGCGGCAGCAGCGGTCGGCACCGGGGCGGCCAGGGTCGCGCTGCGCGCAAGGATGTTGTCGAAGCCGACGGTGGCGCGGCCGATGGAGCCGGGCACCTGCAGAAAGCGCGCCTCGTAGTGCAGCGCCAGAATCAGCCCGTGAATCTCGAACGCCACCTGGCGCTCGTCGGCGTCGGCGCGCAGATGGCCTTCGCTTTGCGACTGCACGATGGCGCGCAGCACGGCGGCCTGCCAGATGCTGACCGACTCGACCAGCGCGTCACGCACCGGGCCCGGGCGGTCGTCGAACTCCGAGGCGCCGCTGATGTAGATGCAGCCCGAGTCGATTTCGGTCGACGTGCGCTTCATCCAGTTGGCGAACATGGTGCGCAGGCGCGGCAGGCCGCGCGGCGCCTTCAGGGCGGGGAAGAACACTTCATGCTCGAAGCGCGCGTGGTATTCGCGCACCACCGAAATCTGCAGTTCCTCGCGCGAGCCGAAATGGGCGAACACGCCCGACTTGCTCATCTTGGTGAGTTCGGCCACGGCGCCGATCGACAGGCCTTCCAGCCCGATCTGCGCAGCCAGCGCCAGCGCGGCGTCGACGATGACGGCCTTGGTCTGCTGGCCCTTCTGGGCGGCACGGGCGGGCTTGGCGGGAACGGCGGTGGCGGTCATCGTGGAAATCCCAGGGCAATAAAAACGAACGGTCGTTCTATTTTGCAGGGCGTTCCCACTTTTGGCTTCAATAAACCTTTAGTTATTAAAGGTTAATTGAAAAGGGAAGGGGCCGCCATCGGCCCCTTCCCTTGGTATGTCTTACAGCCCCTGTCAGGGGCTGGCGGCTCAGAAGTCCTGCGACACCGGCCGCACCACCACTTCGTTGATGTCCACGTTCGCCGGCTGCTCCACCGCATAGATCACGGCGCGGGCCACCGCGTCCGACGGGATCTGGTTGGCGTCGTAGAACGCCTTCACGCCCGCGGCGCTGTCGGCGTCGCTGCTGCCGAACTTCAGCTCCGACTCCACCGCGCCGGGCGACACCGTGGTCACGCGAACGCCGCTGTTGCCCATTTCCACGCGCAGGCCTTCGGAAATGGCGCGCACCGCATGCTTGGTGGCGCTGTACACGGTGCCGATGGGCGTGAACACCTTGAACCCGGCAATGGACGCCACGTTCAGGATGTGCCCGCTGCCCTGCGCCTGCATGCGCGGCAGCACCGCGGCAATGCCGTAGAGCACGCCCTTGATGTTGACGTCGATGGTGCGGTCCCACTCGTCGACCTTGAGCTTCTCGATGGGCGACAGCGGCATCACGCCCGCGTTGTTGACCAGCACGTCGATGCGGCCGAAGGCTTCGACCGTTGCGGCGGCCAGCTTTTCGAGGTCGGCGCGCTTCGCCACGTCGGTGGCCACCGCAATGGCTTCGCCACCGGCTTCGCGAATTTCGGCGACCACCTTGTCGAGCCGGTCGGTGCGGCGCGCGGCCAGCACCACCTTGGCGCCGCGCGCGGCCAGGTGGCGCGCCATCGACTCGCCAATGCCGCTGCTCGCGCCGGTGACGATGGCGACCTTGCCCTTGATGTTGTCTTGAACGGATGTCATGAGAATTTCCTTGCGGGTTGAACGGGTTGTTGAAGAACTGCCTGCAGTGTGGAAAATCCACTCGTTCCCGTAAATGAAACTCTGGCGACTTCAGAATTCCGCAATCAGGAACACTCGCCCCACCCCCTTCTCACCATCCCCATGTCCAACCGCCTCGAAGCCCTGCGCGTGTTCTGCACCGCCGCCGACGCCGCCAACTTCCGCGAGGCTGCCGTGCGCCTGTCGGTGTCACCCCAGGTGGTGACGCGCGCGGTGCGCGAGCTCGAAGAAGACCTGGGCGAGCCGCTGTTCCACCGCAGCACACGCGGCGTGCAGCTCACCGACTTCGGCCGCCAGCTGGCCGAGCGCGCCCGCGTGGCGGTGGGCGGCGTCGACGATCTGTTTCACCGCACCGACCGGCGCGCGCTGTCGCAGCATGCGGGCACGGTGCGCATCACCGCGCCCCACATGTACGGCCGGCTCATTCCGCAGGTGCTGGCGCCGCTGGTCACCGCGCACCCCGGCCTGATGCTCGACCTGCGCCTGTCGGAGCAGCATGCGGACGTGGTCGACCAGCAGATCGACATCGGCGTGCGCGTGGGCCCGATGCGCGACGCCCGCTTCGTGGCGCGCGCCGTCGGGCGCATGCCGCTGCATGTGGTGGGGTCGCCGGCGCTCATCGAGCGGGTCGGCGCGCCGGCGGACATTAATGCGCTTGCCGGCCTGCCGCTCACCGCGCTGATCGATCGCAGTTCGGGCCGGCCGTGGCCGTGGGCGTTCAGCAAGCGGCGGGTGTTCACTGTGGCGTCGCCCGCGTTCGTGACGGACAACATCGACGCCGAATGCGCCGCCGTGCTGGCCGGCGTGGGCTTCGGCCAGCTCATTGCGCCGCTGGCGCAACCGTGGCTGCAGTCAGGCGCGCTGGTGGCCGTGCTGGAGGCCGACGAGCCGGAGCCCTGGCCGATTCACGTCTACCGCCCGCAGCGCGCGCCGGTGCCGGCGCGCGTGCGGTTGGTGTACGACGCGCTGGTTCGCGCGCTGCGGTGACGGGTGTTCACCAGCGTTGAAAAGCGTTGAACACCGTTGAAGAGCGCTCTCACTCGTACTGCTGACCGGTGCGCATCAGCTCGGGCGTGCCGATCACTTCGTTGAGCGCATCGAAGTCCAACATCTGCGCGCGCCATGGCTGCGTGGTGCGGTGCTGGTGCAGGCTCGCGTAGTAGCCCTGCAGCGTGTGCACCACCGCGCGTGCGGTGCCGCCCGGGAAGATGGCAATGCGAAAGCCGTGCTTCTGCAGCGCATCCGCATCCTGCACCGGCGTCTTGCCGCCTTCGACCATGTTGGCCAGCAGCGGCACGCGGTGCGCGAAGCGGCTGCAGGCCGCGTCCATCTGCTCAGGCGAGCGCAGCGCCTCGATGAACAGCGCGTCCACGCCGCAAGCAAGGTAGGCCTCGGCGCGGTCGAGCGCGGCCTCCAGACCTTCTACCGCCACCGCGTCGGTGCGCGCAAGGATCAGCGTGTCGCTCGACTGGCGTGCGTCCAGCGCGGCCTTGAGCTTGCCGACCATCTCGCGCTCGGGCACCACGGCCTTGCCGTCCAGGTGGCCGCAGCGCTTGGGAAAGGTCTGGTCTTCGATCTGCACCATGGCCGCGCCCGCGCGCTCGAAGCCGCGCACCGTGCGCTGCGTGTTCAGCGCATTGCCGAAGCCGGTGTCGGCATCGACGATCACCGGCAGACTCACGCGCTCGGTGATGCGTGCCAGCGTGTCGGCCACCTCGGTGAAGGTGGTCAGGCCGATGTCGGAGCGGCCCAGGCGCGTGTAGGCGATGGAGGCGCCCGACAGATACAGCGCCTCGAAGCCGGCCTGCTCGGCCACCAGTGCGCTCAGCGCGTCGTACACGCCGGGGGCCAGCACCACGTCGGGCCGGGCCAGGCGGGCTTTGAAATTGTGGGTCGTCATGCGGACGCCTCCTTGTGTTGAACCAGTGCGGCGGCCGTGTGCGCCGCGATGTAGCCACCAGCCACGGCGCTCAGCAGCCCGTTGCCGGAGAGATAGCCCCACACCGCGTCGCCCGACACACCGCCGGCCGCGCCGCCCGCCGCCAGCAGGTTGGCGAAGGGCGTGCCGTTTTGCCGCAGCACGCGCATGTCGGGCGCGGTGTCCAGGCCGCCCTGGGTGTGAAAGAGCGCGCCGGTCACCTTGACGGCGAAGTACGGTGCGTCCAGGCCGCGCGTGAACACGCGACCGTCAGGTGCGGTGCCAGAGCGCATCGCGTCGAGCGTGCCCTGCAGCACCGCGCTGTCACAGCCAATGCAGTCCGCCAGCGCCGCCACCGACTCGCAGCGGCGCAGCGCACCGGCGGCCTCGGCCTCGCAGAAGTCGGGAAAGCCGCGCGCCAGCGTGAGCAGCGGCGCATCGAACACGTTCCAGGCGATGCCGCCCGGTTGCGCAAGCACATGCACCGCGGCCTCCGAGTAGCCCTGCGTCTCGTCGTGAAAGCGCCGGCCCTCGCGGTTGATCTGCACGCCGCCTTCCATCATCACGGCCCACGACATCAGCGCGCCCTGCGGCGTCACCCACGAGCCGTGGCCCTGGTAGCCGCCCAGGTCGCGCAGCCGCGCACCCAGCGATTCGCCCCAGCGCACGGCGCTGCCGTCGTTGCCCACATGACCGCCGAAGGTGGCCTCGGCCATCTCGGGCAGCAGCGCGCGCACCATCTCCGTGTTGCCGCCAAAGCCGTTGCAGGCCAGCAGCAGCGCGCTGCAGCCCAGCGTTTCATGCTGGCCGTCGGGGCGCAGGTAGTCGATGCCGATCACGCGGTCGTGCGGGTCGAGCACCAGCGTGTCGACCACGGCCTGCGTCAGCACCGGAATGCCCGCGGCCTCCACGGCCGCCTGCAGCGCCGCCATCAATGAAGCGCCGGTTTTCTGCGGCAGCGCGTGCATGCGGTGCACGCTGTGGCCGGGGTAGAGAAAGCCGTCGAGCAGCATCCACGCAAGGCCGTGCCGCTCCTGCAGCGCATCGAGCGCGGGCCCGATGGCCGCGGCATATGCATCGACCAGCGCACCGGCCGCGCGGCCGTGCGCCTTGGCCTGAATGTCGGCCGCAAAGCGCGCGGCGCTGTCGTCGGCCACGCCGTGTGCAAGCTGCGCGCGCGTGCCCGGCGCGGGAATGAAGCCCGAAGACAGCGCGGTCGATCCACTGGGCAGCGCATCGCGCTCCAGCACCACGCAGTCGACGCCCGCGTCGGCCAGCATCAGCGCGGCCGTGAGCCCGCAGGCGCCACCGCCGACGATGGCCACCGCCACGTGCACGTCGGCTTCGACCTGTTCGGCACGGCGAACGGTTCTTGCCGGCACGCTCATGCCAGCGCCGCGATGAAGGGCGTGCACGCCGTCACCTCGGCCACGTTGCGCATGTCGGCCAGCGAGGTGGCGTGGCGCTCTTCGCCAAAGGCCGCGCAGCCGTCGGCCAGCACCAGCGTGCGGTAGTCGCGCATGTGCGCGTCGCGCACCGTGCTGGCCACGCCGCCGTTGGTGACGATGCCGCACACCGCCACGGTGTCGATGCCCGCGCGGCGCAGCACCCAGTCGAGCTGCGTGTTGAAGAAAGCGGAATACGCGACCTTGCTCACAGTCAAGTCGACCAGCCCCGCCAGCGCATCGACGTTCGCCTGGCCCCAACTGCCCGGCGCGAAGTCGCCCTTGGCCAGGTACGGGCGCAGCGCCTTCAGGTGCGGCGAGACCATCGGCTCGCCCTGGGCATCGGGCCACAGCGTGAACTGGCTCGCCACCACCAGCCCGCCCGCCGCCTTCAGCGCGCGCGCCACGGCGGCCACGCGCTCGGGCAGCAGCAGCGCGGGCGGGTTGGTGTCGCCGCCGCGCGCGTAGGCGCCCTTGGCATCCAGAAAGTCGTTCTGCAGGTCGATGACGACCAGCGCGGTCTTCGCTGCAACGATCTTGGCCGCGACAAGCTCCGTGCCTTCGCTCACGACGGCCTCACCAGCAGGTTGCCATACCCATCGACCTCGGCATGAAAGCCGGGTTCGAGCCACACGGTGGTGTCGGCCTGCTCCAGTATGGCGGGGCCGTCGATGCGCGTGGCCACCGGCAAATCGAGCCGCGCATAGCGCACCGCGTCGTGCCACTGGCCTTGATGGAACACGCGCTGCGTGCCCAGCGGCGCGGTGCTGCCCTCGCCTTCGGGCGCCAGCACCTTCAGGTCGAACTTGGGCCGCACGCCGATGCGCGCATAGCGCAGGTTCATCACGCGGATGGCGATGCCGTCGAGCGTGCGACCGAAGGCGGCGGTGTAGGCGGCTTCGAATGCCGCGCGAATGGACGCGGCCGTCACAGGCACCTGGCCCGCATCGGCCAGCACCACGGGCAGCGTGTGCGTCTGGCCGGCGTAGAGCATGTCCAGCGCCACCACTTCGCGCACGGCGTCGAAGCGCACGCCCGACGAATCCAGCCGCTGCTGGCAGCTGGCGGCCAGCGCATCGATGCGGCGCTGCACGTCGGCCACGTCCAGTTCGGCCAGCGGCTTGTTCAGCGTTTGCACCGCGTCGTGGCGCATGTCGGCAATGACGCAGCCCAGCGCCGACGTCACGCCGGGGTAGCGCGGCACGATGCCGGTGGCCACGCCCACCTCGCGCATCATGGCGCACACATGCAGCGCGCCGCCACCGCCGAAGGGCATGTAGGCGAAGCGGCGCGGGTCGTGCCCGCGCTCGATGGACACCAGCCGAATGGCACCGGCCATGCGCGCATTGGCCACGGTAAGAATGGCCTCGGCCGCCGCGTGCGCGTCGAGCCCCAGCGGGCGCGCCACGTGTTCTTCGATGGCCTGGCGCGACTTCTCCGCGTCCAGCGCGGCCAGCAGGCCGCCACCCAGCGGGCGGTCGGCGGCAATGCGGCCCAGCAGCACGTTGGCGTCGGTCACGGTCGGGCGCATGTTGCCGCGGCCGTAGCAGGCCGGGCCGGGCACGCTGCCGGCCGACTCGGGGCCCACCTGCAGCATGCCGCTGGCATCCACCGAGGCAATGGAGCCGCCGCCGGCGCCGATGGTCTCGATCTGGATCATCGGCGAGCGAATCACCATGCCGAACTCGATGGCGGTCTGCGCCGCCAACGCGGCCTCGCCGTTGGCCACCAGCGACACGTCGAACGATGTACCGCCCATGTCGCCCGTGATCGCATTGGGGAAGCCCGCCGCGCGTGCGATGGCCGCGCAGGCAATGACGCCGGCCGCCGGGCCCGACAGCGCGGTGCGCACCGGCAGGTCGCTCGCGGTCTGGCGCGACATCACGCCGCCGTTGCTCTGCACCACCAGCAGTTCGCCGGCAAAGCCCTGCGCGCGCAAGTCGTTCTCCAGCCGGCCCAGGTAGCTGCCCACCACGGGCTGCAGCGCTGCGTTGAGCGTGGCGGTGGAGCAGCGCTCGAACTCGCGAATTTCGGGCAGCACCTCGCTGGCCGAGGTGACGTGCGGGTTGGGCCACAGCTCGCGCACCGCGGCCACGGCCAGGCGTTCGTTCTCGGGGTTGGCGTAGGTGTTGATGAAGAACACGCACACCGCCTCGCAGCCGGCTTCGAGCAGCGAGCGGGCTTCGGCGCGCACCTGTTCGAGGTCGACCGGCGTGTGCAGCGTGCCGTCGGCCAGCACGCGCTCGTCCACCTCGCGGCGCAGGTCGCGCGGCACCACGGGCTTGAAGCTGCCGCGCAGGCCCCAGGTTTCGGGGCGGTCGCGCCGGCGCATCTCCAGCACGTCGCGAAAGCCGCGCGTGGTGATGATGCCGGTGCGCGCCACCTTGCGCTCCAGCAGCGCATTGGTGCCCACGGTGGTGCCGTGCACGATGGTGGCAATGGCCGCGGCCGAGTCGGCCACGCGTGCCACGCCGTTCATGAAGCCGCGCGCTTCTTCGCCGCGCGTGGAAGGCACCTTGACGATGCGCGCGCTGCCGTTGGCCTCGTCGAGCACGAAGAGGTCGGTGAAAGTGCCGCCGACATCGACGCCGACGACAAGGGAGTTACCAGGGGAAGTCATTCAGATGCTTTCTTCGTCGATTCGCTGCTCACATAACCCATGGCCGCATCGGCCACGCGCTGCTCCGGTTGCCGCGCGGCGGCACTGCCCCAGCCGCCGCCGCCGGGTGTTTCCAGGCGCACGCGCTCGCCCTGCGCCAGCGTGATGCCGCGCATCTTGGAGACCATGGGCGGTGTGTGCCACTCGCCCGCGTTCTCGTAGCTGAACACGTTGACCGCGCCCGAGCCGCCACCCGCAATGCCCTTGGGCGGCGAGGTGCCGCGTTCGCCGAAGACGAACACCTCGGCATCTTTTTCGAGCAGTTCAATTTCATAGACGGCGCCCAGGCCGCCGCGGTGCTGGCCGTCGCCGCCGGAGTCGGCGCGCAGCGACCATTCGGTGAAGCGCACCGGGTAGGCGGCCTCCAGAATTTCGAGCGGCGGAATGGTGGCGGTCGAGATGGGCGCGTTGCCGTGCGACAGCCCGTCGCCACCCGAATGCCCGCCATGGCCGCCGCCGAAGAAGCTGAACATCACCCAGCGCTGGCCTTCGCGGCCCTTGTCGCTGCGGTGGCCCGCGATCGACAGCGCATTGATGGTGCCGTAGGCCTGCGCCACGGCGCGCGTGGGGTCGGCCTGCGCGGCGGCGCTGAAGATCACGTCGATCATGCGCAGGATGGTCTCGGTGTAGCCCCCCACCGGGCGCGGGCGCTCGCAGCTGATCACCAGCTTGTCGGGAATCACGAAGTCGACCGCGTCCAGCACGCCGGCGTTGGCGGGCACGTCGGGGAACAGGTGCTTGAGCGCCACGTAGCACGCGGCCACCGCCGTGGCGCGGGAGATGTTCACCGGCCCGGCGCATTGCGGCGACGTGCGCGAGAAGTCGAGCGAGAGCCGGTCGCCGGCCACCGTCATGTCCAGCGCGATGGTCAGCGGCACGTTGGTGATGCCGTCGTTGTCGAGCACGTCCTCGAAGCTGTAGCGCCCGTCGGGCAGCGAGGCGATGTGCGAGCGCATCAGGCGCAGCGCGCGGCTGCGCAGCTCGCTCAGCGCGTTCAGCACCAGGTCGTCGCCGTACTCGTCGAGCAGGCCGTGCAGGCGGCGCTCGCCCAGCTCCAGCGCGGCCAGCTGGCCGTTCAGGTCGCCCCACAGGCTGTCGGGCAGGCGCGTGTTGGCCTGCAGGATGGCCAGCACGTCCAGGTCGAGCTTGCCGCCGCGCACGATGCGCACCGGCGGAATCTGCACCGCCTCCTGCCAGCACTCGGTGGCCGCGGGGTTGTAGTTGCCGGGCACCGCGCCGCCCACGTCGTGCCAGTGCGCGGCCGAGGCCATGTGGCAGTACAGCTTGCCGTTGCGAAAGAAGGGCTTGACCAGCTTGAAGTCGTTGGCGTGCGTGCCGCCTTCGTAGGCGTCGTTGCTGATCCAGATGTCGCCGTCCTGCATGCCGCCGCGCGGCGCTGCGGCCTTGGCGGTGGCGCGCACCGCAAAGGCCATGGCGCCCACGAACACCGGCAGGCCCGACTTGCCCTGCACCAGCGTGTCGCCGGTGGTGGCGTCGTACAGGCCGTGGCAGGCGTCGTGCGCCTCGGCAATGATGGGGTTGAACGCGCTGCGGTAGAGCGTGGCGTCCATCTCGTCGGCCACCTGTTCGAGGCGGCCGCGCAGCACGGCGAGCGTGACGGGGTCGAGGGTTGTCGCGGAGGAAGAGTCAGGCATCGGGGGCTTTCGTGAAGGCGGGGCGGCCAGAGCGCTGGCGCAGCTGGTTCAACAGTCCGCCGGCGCGGACCATGTCCATGAGGAATCCGGGCACCGGCTCGCAGGCCAGGCGCCTGGGGCCCGGTGCAACGATCTCGGGGGTGGAGGTGTCGAGGGCAATCTGCTCGCCTTCGGCGAGCGATTCGGCCTCGGCGCAGGTCAGCAGCAGCAGGCCCACGTTGAAGGCGTTGCGAAAGTACAGGCCGCTGTACGAGGGCGCAATGACGGCGACCACGCCCAGGTGCACAAGCACCGCCGCGGCCTGCTCGCGCGAGGAGCCGATGCCGAAGTTGGGGCCGGCCACCAGCACGTCGCCCCGCTGCACGCCGGCGGCAAAGTCGGGGCGAATGGCTTCGAGGCAATGCTTGGCGATGATGTCGATGCCGTGCTTCATGGCATGGCCCGGCGCGAGCAGGTCGGTGTCGATGTCCGCGCCCAGGCGCCAGACGCGGTGGGTGGCTTTGGTCACGCTCATGCCAGCACCTCGCGCGGATCGGTCACCTGGCCACGCAACGCCGAGGCCGCCACCGTGTACGGCGAGCCCAGATAAACCTGCGCAGTCGGCGAGCCCATGCGGCCCTTGAAGTTGCGCGCCGTGGTCGAGATGACGGTGATGTCGTCGCCCATCGGGTCGCCGTAGCCGGAGCAGGCGCCGCAGGCTGTAGGGAACAGCTCGGCGCCTGCGTCCAGCAGCACCTGCAGCACGCCTTCGGCACGTGCTTGCTCCTGGTCCTGGATGCTGGCGGGCGCGACGATCAGCCGCAGGCCAGCCGCCACCTTGTGGCCGCGCAGCACCTGGGCCGCGGCGCGCAGGTCGTCGAGCTTGGCGCCGGTGCACGCGCCGATGTAGGCCACGTCCACATGGGTGCCCGCAAAGCGGCTCACGCCGTGCGAATTGGCCGGGCTGTGCGGCGCGGCGATGTGCGGCTCCAGCGTGCTGGCATCGAAGCGGTGGCGCGTGAACTCGGCCGCCTCGTCGGTGAACCAGCGCGACGTGTCGGCATGCGGTGCGCCGGCCGTCTGCAGGAAGGCGGCGGTGGTGTCGTCGGGCGCAATGAGGCCGGCCTGCGCGCCCAGCTCGGCGCTCATGTTGGACAGCGTCATGCGCTCCTGCATCGACAGCGCGGTCACGCCCGGCCCGGCAAACTCCACCGCCTGGTAGCGCCCACCGTTCATGCCGAAGCGCCCGATCATGTGCAGCATCATGTCTTTGGCGGTCACGCCCGCGGGCAGCCTGCCGTCCCACCACATCTGAATGGTTTCGGGCACGCGCAGCCAGATTTCTCCGGTGACGACCACGCCCAGCATCTCAGTGCTGCCCACGCCGAACATGTAGGCACCAAAGGCGCCGCCCGTGGGCGAATGCGAGTCGCCGCCCACGCACAGCATGCCGGGGCGAATGTGGCCGTGCTGCGGCACCACCACGTGGCAGATGCCCTGGCTGTCGTACACGTGCGGCAGTTGCTGCTCGCGTGCCCAGTCGCGCGCAATGCGCACGATGCGGCGCGAGTCGTCGTCGCGCTCGGGCACGTAGTGGTCCATCACCAGCACGATGCGCGAGCGGTCCCAGATCTGCGCGCCCAGTTCCTCGAGCATGGGCTTCAGGCGCCGTGGGCCCGAGGAGTCGTGGAACATGGCGAGGTCGACGCCGCAGGTCACGATCTCGCCCACCGCCACGTGCGCGCGGCCGCTGGCACGCGCGATGAGCTTCTGCGCCAGCGTCTGTGGCGGCGTCTGCGGCGGGGTGGAATGGCGTGTGTCGGAGGTCATTCCGGCTTCGCTCCAGAGAATTTCACGACCTTGGCCCAGCGCACGATTTCGCTCTGCACGAAAGCGGAGAACTGCTCCGGCGAATTGCCCACGGGAATGGCGCCTTCGGTGTCGAGCCGCTTCAGCATGTCGGGCTGCTGCAGCGCATGGCGCGCCGCATCGCCGAGCTTGCGCGACACGTCCGCCGCCATGCGCGCCGGGCCGAACAGGCCGAACCAGGCGCTCGACTCGTAGCCGGGCAAGGCCTCGGCAATGGCCGGCACGTTGGGGAACGCGGGCAGGCGCTTGGCGGTGGTGACGCCCAATGCCTTGAGCTTGCCGGCCTGGATGTGCGCCTTGACGTTGCCCACCGCGGCAAACATCAGTTGCACCTGGCCGGCCAGCAGGTCTTGCACGGCGGGCGCGGTGCCCTTGTACGGGATGTTCACGATGTCCACGCCCGACTGCATCTTGAAGGCCTCGCCCGCCATGTGCAGCGACGAGCCGACCGCGCCAATCGCAAAGTTCAACTGCCCCGGCCTGGCCTTGGCCAGCGCGATGAGTTCGCGCACGTCCTTCGCGGGCACCGAGGGGTGCGCCACCAGAATCGACGGCGACGTGGCCACGCAGGTGAGCGCGGTGAAGTCCTTCACCGGGTCGAAGGGCAGCGTGGGGTACAGCGTGGCGTTGATGGCGTGGCTGGTGAAGCTCAGCAGCAGGGTGTTGCCGTCGGGCGCGGCCTTGGCGACCGCGTCGGCGGCGATGTTGCCGCCCGCGCCGGGGCGGTTTTCCACGATGACGGTGCGGCCCAGCGCGGGGCCCATGCTGACGGCGAGCGAGCGGGCCAGCGTGTCGGTCGAGCCACCGGCCGGCGCGCCGACCAGAATGCGCACAGGGGCGCTGCCGATCTGCGCGCGGGCGGCGCCGCTGGCCAGGGCCAGCGCGGCGGGCGCGATAAGAATGTCGCGGCGTTTCATGAGGGAGTCTCCTTTTCTTGTCGCAGGACTGAATGGCTTGAAAGGCCTACAGCCCCAGGTACGCGCGCCGCAGTTCGTCGCTGCCCAGCAGCGCATCGGGCTTGCCCGAAAAGCGCACGCTGCCGTTTTCCAGCACATAGGCGCGGTCGGCAATCTCCAGCGACTGCCCCACGTTCTGCTCGACCAGCAGCACCGCGAGGCCGCCGTCGCGCAGCTCGCGAATGAGCGTGAACATCTCTTCCACCAGCAGCGGCGACAGGCCCAGCGAAGGCTCGTCCAGTATCAGCAGCACGGGCTCTGCCATGAGGCCGCGGGCAATGGCCAGCATCTGCTGCTCGCCGCCGCTCATGGTGCCGGCGTGCTGCGCGATGCGCTCGCGCAGGCGCGGAAAGATGTGGAACATCTTCTCCACGTTGGCCGCGCGCCGCTCGCGGGCACGGGTGAAGGAGCCCAGCTCCAGGTTCTCCAGCACGCTGAGGTTGGGGAACACCTTGCGGCCTTCGGGCACCTGAATCAGGCCGGCCTTGACCACGTCGCGGTAGTGCGCGCCGGTGAGGTCCTTGCCGTCGAAGCGCACGCTGCCGCTCCAGGCCGGCGTGAGGCCGCACACCATCTTGTTGAGGGTCGACTTGCCCGCGCCGTTGCTGCCCAGCAGCGCGACCATTTCGCCCGCGTTGACCTGCAGGTCGACGCCGCGCAGCACCTCCACGCGGCCGTAGCCGCCGCGCAGCCCTTGAATGTCCAGCAGTGCGCTCATGCTGCGTCTCCCACGTTGGCGGCCGCGGCCTTGCGCAAACGCGCCGCCGTGCCATGGCCCAGGTAGGCCTCCACCACGCGCTCGTCGGACGTGACCTGCGCCGGGTTGCCCTCGGCAATCAGCTGGCCCTGCGCCAGCACCCACACATGCTCGGCCAGGTTCATCACCGCCTGCATGACGTGTTCGATCATCAGCACGGTCACACCGCTGTCTGCAATGGCGCGCACCACCGGCATCATTTCGGAAATCTCCTGCGGGTTGAGGCCTGCGAGCACTTCGTCGAGCAGCAGCAGGCGCGGCCGCGTGGCCAGCGCGCGGGCGAGTTCGAGGCGCTTGCGCCCGGCCACGGTGAGGTCGGAGGCCGGCTTGTCCAGCTGCGGCGCCAGGCCCACGCGCTGCGCGACGGCCTCGGCGCTGGCCAGTGCCTCGGCGCGGTTGCGCACATGCAGGTGCGCGCCCACCGCGATGTTCTCGCGCACGGTCTGCGCGGCGAAGGGCTTCACGATCTGAAAGGTGCGCGTCATGCCCAGCACCGCGTTGCGGTGCGGTTCATGGCCGGTGATGTCCTGGCCGGCAAAGCGCACGGTGCCGCTGTCGGGCTTCAGAAAGCCCGACATCAGCGCAAACAGCGTGGTCTTGCCCGCGCCGTTGGGGCCGATCAGCGCGGTGAGGCTGCCCTCCTTCACGGCCAGGCTCACGTTCTGCACGGCCTTCAGGCCGCCAAAGGCGCGCGAGATGCCGTCGAGTTTCAGCAGCGGCTCAGTCATTCTTGCCTCCCTTCGCGTTCCACAGTTGCCGCACCGAGAGCCCCAGGCCCGCCACGCCGCGCGGCAGGAAGATCACGATGAGCACCAGCACCGTGCCGTAGATGACCATGTTGATGCCCGGCAGCTCGCCGAACAGGTTGCGCGTGAAGTCCGACAGCAGGTGCAGCGTGACCGCCCCCAGCACCGGCCCCCACAGCGTGCCCATGCCGCCCACGATGGCCGCCACCAGCGCCTCCACCGAGGTGACCGAGCCGTAGGCGATGCCCGCGTCGATGTACTGGAACACCTGCACATAGAACGCCCCTGCCGCGCCCATGAAGGCCGCCGACAGGCCGATGGCCGCGAGCTTGACCCGGAACGGGTTGACGCCCACGGCGCGCGCGGCGTCTTCGTTGTCGCGCACCGCCTGCAGGTAGGCACCGAAGCGGCCGTTGCGCAGCCACCAGGTCACCAGCAGCGCCACGACCACCATCGCCAGCACCAGCCACAGGTAGCCCGCGCGCGACGCAAACTGCATGTTGCCCACCGCTTCGCGCAGCGGCACCATCAGCCCCACGCCGCCGCCCGTGAAGGGCACCGAGGTCGCAAGAATGCGAAACACCTCGGCAAAGGCCAGCGTGACCAGCGCGAAGTAAGAGCCCTTCAGGCCGTAGCGAAAGGTGAGCGCCCCCACGAACAGCCCGACCAGCGCCGCACCGGCCACGGCCATCGGCAATGCGATCCACGGGTTGATGCCGCCCTGCAATTGCGCAATGGCCTGGATGTAGGCACCGGTGCCGAAGAACAGCGCATGCCCGAAAGAGAACTGCCCGCCAAAGCCGCCGAGGATGTTCCAGGCCTGCGCGATGAGCGTGGCGTAGAGCGCCATCATCACGAAGTTGAGCATCACGCCCGACTGGGTGACCAACGGCACGCAGCCGACGACCACCGCGAAAAGGGCAATGCCCGCAAGTTGCCTGTATCCCGAATTCATGCCCGCCTTCATGCCTTGGCTCCGAACATGCCCTGCGGGCGAAACAGCACGACGCCGATGAAGATCGCAAAGATGCCGATCTGCCCAAGCGACTCGCCCAGATACAGCCCGCCAAGCGACTCGACCACGCCCACCAGCAGCCCACCGACCAGGGCGCCGACGAAGCTGCCCATGCCCCCCAGCACCACGATGGTGAAAGCCACCAGCACAAAGCCGCCGCCCACCTGCGGGTTGACGTAGTACGCGGGCAGCAGAAAGCAGGCCGCCGCGCCCAGGCACGCCAGGCCGATGCCGAAGTTCATGGCGTAGACGTGGTCCACGTCGATGCCCATGAGCTTGGCGCCCTCCTTCTCCTTGGCGACGGCGCGAATGGCGCGGCCCAGGTCGGTGCGGCCCATGATCCAGAACAAGATGCCCGACACCACCAGCGCGCCGGCAAAGGCCACGAGCTTGGGCACCGCGATCATGGCGGGGCCGATGGCCACGGTGCTCAGCGAATACGCCGTGTCGATGCTGCGCGTGTCCGACTTGAAGAACAGCAGCGCCAGGTTCTCCATGACGATGGCAATGCCCAGCGTGGCCAGCAGAATGTTTTCGTCCTTGCCGTGGCCGGCCCGGTTGATGACGATGCGCTGCAGCGCGTAGCCGAGCGCGAACATGCCGACGATGGCAATGGGCAGCGCCATGTACGGGTCGATGCCCCAGCGCTCCTTCAGGAAGTACACCGCGTACAGCGCCAGCATGAGGCTGGCACCGTGCGCGAAGTTGATGATGTGCAGCACGCCGTAGATCAGCGTGAGGCCCACTGCAATGAGCGCGTACACGGCGCCTGTCGTCAGGCCGTTCAGGACTGAGGGGAAGAGGATGTTGAGATCGAGCATGTTTTGTTTCTGGCGCTTTCAGCGGGTGCGCTTTTTTTCAGGTCCGCCCGGTGCGCGGTTCGGGCCGGGCGACCCCACTGCGCCGGCCCTTCGGGCTCCCCTGCGGTGCTCGCGTTTCGCGGGGTCTCGCAGAACTCGCTGCGCTCAAACAGCTGCGAGCCCTGATCCGCGAAACGCTGCGCTCCTCGGCGGCACAGAGGGGATCGCCCGACCCGAACCGCACACCGGGCTCCAGGGCAGAACCGGCGCGGTCGGCATGCAAGGGGCGCACTCGCAGCGTGCCCACGACCACGGCGGCGGCGGTGGTGGCCGGCATGCCTTCGGGTGTGCGTTGAGGCACCGGCGAGCACCGCAGCGGCAGGCGGATCAGGGCTCGCCCTTGTTTGAGCGAAGCGAGTTTGGGCGAGACCCCGCCTGACGCGAGGAGCAGCAGCGAAGTCCGAAGGACCGGTGACGTCGCACACCCGAAGGCATGCCGGCCGCCGCCGCCGTCGCACCCCAAGCCACCAACATGCAGCACCGGGTTCATGCCTTCAGCGGAAACACCGGATCGACCTCGCGATAGTCGCGAGGAATGATCACCTTGATGTCGTTCTTCACCACCTGCGTCATCAACGGCTGCGCGCCTTCGTTCTGCCCGTTGACGAACTTGGTAGGGCCGTAAGGCATGAAGTGGTTCGAGAAGGTGCTCTTCTCCAGCGCGTCGATGATGGCCGCGCGCTCGGTCGACTTGGCGCGCTCGATGGCGTCGGCCAGCAGCCACATCGAGGTGTACGTCATGAACACCTCGTAGCTGAAGAACTGGCCCTTGGCCTCCACGCGCTTGCGCAGCTCCTGCGAGCGCTTGTCCTTCGGGTTGAACCAGTGGTTGCAGTCGATGATGCCGTTGGCCGCGTCCGGAAACTCCTTCACGAACTTGTAGCTCGACGCCGCGCCGCCCAGCACCGAGAAGATCGCCTTGGGCACCACCTTCTGCTGCTGCATGGTGCGCACCAGCAGCGCGTATTCGTTGTAGTAGTTGGCCGGAATCACGATGTCGGGGTTGATCGACTTCATGCGCAGCACGATGTTGTTGAAGTCGCGCGTGGGGTTGGCGTGCTTCACCACCTCCTTCACGTCGAAGCCGTAGCCCGGCAGCTCGCGTGCGAGCAACTGCGCGGTGCCGGCACCGAACAGCGACTCCTCGTGAATGATCATCACGGTCTTGGCCGGGCTGCCCGCGGCCTTGTTGAGCACCAGCAGGTTGGCAATGGCCACCTCGGTCGACTTCTTGTAGCCGGGGCCGAAGCGAAAGGTGTTCTTCAGGCCGCGCTCCACGATCTGGTCGGCCACGCCCACGTCGACCACGTGCGGCAGGTTGTACTTGGCCGCGGCCTGCGTGGTGGCCAGGCAGATGGCCGAGGCGAATGCGCCCACGATGGCCGACACACCGGCCTCGTTCATCTTCTCGACCTCGGCCGCGCCGGCCTGCGGCTGCGACTGCGCGTCGCCCAGCAGGGCCTCCAGCTTGGCGCCGCCGAGCGACTTGATGCCGCCGGCCGCGTTGATGTCCTCGATGGCCATCAGCGCGCCCAGGCGGCATTGCTGACCCGAATAGGCCAGCGCACCGGTGACCGGGTGCAGCACGCCGACCTTGATGGCCTTGGGCTGCGCCCCGGCCACGAGCGGGAAGGCCACGGCAGTGGCCAAAGCTGCGGACTGCGACACGAAACGGCGGCGGTTCTGGTTCTGCATGGGGCTTTCCTTTTTCTTCAGTTGAACTGGGCTGACACGTCTTTGCTGACCCACACCTTGGCGTCGATGCTGCCCACTCGGGAGAGCTGCATTTCGTAGGTGTAGCGGTCGGGGCGGTAGAAGCCGTGCAGCCACTGCACGGGCCGCTCGTCTTCGTCGTAGATCAGGCGGCGCACCGCCAGCAGGGCGGAGCCGACGGACACATCCAGGTGCTGTGCAAGCACGTTGTCGGCCAGCCGCGCGGAAATGGTCTGGTGCGCGCGCCCCACCTTCACGCCGGACTCTTCGAGCAGCACCAGGATGGGCTTCTTCGACAGCTCGCGCCGACCGAAGCGGCGCGCAATGGTGTCGGGCACATAGGTGGTGATGTGCGAGAGCGGGCCTTCCTTGGTGGAACGCACGCGCACGGCCTTCTGCACCGCGTCGCCGAGCTTGAGTTCCAGCGCCTCGGCCACCTGGGTGGAGGCGGTGATGGTCGCCACCTCGATCACCTTCACCGAGGTGTGCAGGCCCATGGTCACCAGGTTCTCGAGCAGGCCGCGCAGATTGGCACGCTCCATGCTCTTGCCGCTGGGGCCCTCGCCGGTGGCCGGGGGCGGCAGTGCGCGCGTGCGGCGCCCGGGGTTGCGCTCGATGAGGCCTTCGGTCGCCAGCTGCTCCAGCGCACGGCGCACCGTGACGCGCGCCACCTTGAACTGCGCCATCAGCGCCAGTTCACCGGGCAGCCCCTCCGCAAAACGGCCTTCGTGCAACTGCTCACGCAGGACCAGATAGATCTGGTGGTATTTCGGCAAAGGCATTTGCGACATGCCTTTGATGTTTTTGCAGTTTCAATGTTCTGTCAATGGGACATTTAAAACCCAAGGGCGCGCCACAAAAGAAAAGGCGCCCGCAGGCGCCTTGAGACGTTCAGCAAGCCTCGGTGCGGGCTCAGAGCTTGAAGGGCACCACTTCCTGGCGCTGCTCGCCCAGGCCTTCGATGCCCAGCGTCATCACGTCGCCCTTCTTCAAAAACAGCGGCGGCTTCATGCCCATGCCCACGCCCGGCGGTGTGCCGGTGGTGATGACGTCACCGGGCATCAGCGTCATGAACTGGCTCACGTAGCTCACGATCTTGGCCACGCTGAAGATCATGGTCTTGGTGCTGCCCGTTTGCACGCGCTGGCCGTTCAGGTCGAGCCACATCGCGAGCTTTTGCGGGTTCTCGATCTCGTCGCGCGTCACCAGCCACGGGCCCAGCGGGCCGAAGGTGTCGCAGCCCTTGCCCTTGTCCCAGGTGCCGCCGCGTTCGATCTGGTATTCGCGCTCGCTCACGTCGTTGATGGTGCAGTAGCCGGCCACGTAGTCGAGCGCGCTCTTTTGCGACACGTAGCGTGCCCGCGTGCCAATGACCACGCCCAGCTCCACTTCCCAGTCGGACTTGACCGAGCCCTTGGGCAGCATCACGGGGTCGTTCGGGCCCTGGATGCAGCTGTTGGCCTTCATGAAGACCACGGGCTCCTTGGGCACCGGCAGGCCGGACTCGGCCGCGTGGTCCGCATAGTTCAGGCCGATGGCGATGAACTTGCCGACGTTGGCCACGGGGCTGCCCAGGCGCGGCTTGCCGCGCACCAGCGGCAGCTTGTCGAGCTTGGTCTTGCGCAGCCTGGCAATGGCGGCGTCGCCAAGTTGCTCGGGGCCGATGTCGTTGACGATGGCGCTCAGGTCGCGCAGCTTGCCGTCGTTGTCGATGAGGCCGGGCTTCTCCTTGCCGGGGTTGCCGTAGCGGACGAGTTTCATGCTTTCCTT
Organism: Variovorax sp. H27-G14; assembly: GCF_046156345.1. Lineage (NCBI taxonomy): Bacteria > Pseudomonadati > Pseudomonadota > Betaproteobacteria > Burkholderiales > Comamonadaceae > Variovorax > Variovorax sp. H27-G14. The sequence goes on along the minus strand of NZ_JAYLVN010000026.1, from coordinate 22,646 downwards.
TCAGTGCATTGAATCGAAGGGGTGTGCGGGGCGGGCACGGACAAAGCCAATGCCGCTCTCGGGTTCATATGGTGATGCCGCCGTCGACCGTGAAGGCCTGGCCGGTGGCAAAGACCGATTCGTCGCTGGCCAGAAACACCACCACCGGCGCAATTTCCTCGGCCTGCGCGAGCCGGCCCATGGGCTGGCGCGCAATGAAGGCCTGGCGTGCGGCGTCGGGGTCGGCGTTGGCGTTGATGCGCTCGCCCAGCGAGGGCGTGTCGACCGTGCCGGGGCACACCGCATTGCAGCGGATGCCGCGCGCCACGTAGTCGGCGGCCACGCTCTTGGTAAGGCCCAGCACGGCCGCCTTGGTGGTGCCGTAGACGAAGCGGTTGGGCAAGCCCTTCATGCTGGAGCACACGCTGGCCATGTTGATGATGCTGCCGCGCCCTGCCGCCAGCATGCCGGGCAGCACGGCCTGGATGGTCCACATCTGCGCGCGCACGTTCAGGCTGAAGGCGAACAGCAGGTCGTCGTCGGTGGCCTGCTCGATGGTGCCGTTGTGCACCACGCCCGCGCAGTTGAAAAGAATGTCGAGCGCAGGGAGCTTGCCCACCACCGCGCCAATGGCGGCCTTGTCGAGCACGTCGAGCTTGAGCGCGGTCACGTTGGGCATGCCGGCGTAGCGCGCGAGCAGCGCCTCGTTGACGTCGGTGGCGAACACCTGCGCACCCTCCGCGGCCATGGCCAGCACGCTCGCGTAGCCGATGCCCTGCCCCGCGGCGGTGACCAGCGCGGTCTTTCCCTTCAGTCTCATGGTGTCTCCTGGTGCCTTTGGTGGGCAGTGTTGGGGTTTGGCCCGATGGTGTCGCGGCCGGCGCATCGTATTCTGAATTGGCCTTACCACTTGTCCAATTCAGGACAACCCTTAAGCCGCCTTCGTTCTTCCACAGCCCTTCCACCATTCTTTTCCCGTGCCGATCCAGACCCTCGAACCCCAGCGCCTCTACCGCCAGATTGCCGAACAGCTGCGCGTGCTGATCGGCAAGGGCGAGTTCGCGGTGGGCGCGCGCATTCCGGCCGAGCGCGACCTGGCCAAGCAGCTGGGCGTGAGCCGGCCTTCGGTGCGCGAGGCGCTGATTGCGCTGGAGGTGGAAGGCTGGGTCGAGATTCGCACCGGCTCGGGCGTGTACGTGCTCGACCGGTCGCACCGCACGGCGCCACCTGCGAACGGAGCAGGCACCGGCACTGAATGGGGCCCGCTGGAGATCATTCGCGCGCGCCGGCTGGTCGAAGGCGAAACCGCCGCCACCGCCGCGCAGCACGGCAAGCGAAAAGACGTGGACGCCATGCGCCGCGCAATCAAGATGATGCGCGAGCTTGCCGCGCGCAACGAGGTGCCGCACGAAGGCGACCGCGCCTTCCACCTGGCCATCGTGAACGCCTGCGACAACGTGGTGCTGACCGAGACGGTGCAGGGCTTCTGGGAGTCGCGCCAGGGGCCGATCTTCGCGCGGATGATCGATTACTTCGAGACCATGACGTCGTGGCAGGCGGCCATCGGCGAGCACGAGGCCATCCTCGACGCCATTGCCGCACGCGACCCGGGCGCGGCGCGCGACGCCATGCACCAGCACATGGACAAGTTCCACCAGCGGTTCAGCGCGAGCTGGCGCCGCGCGAAGGCAGCCTGAAGCCTGCGCGCCAGCACCACCTCCATCCCTCTTCATGCACACCAGCCAGCCATAGCCACAGCAACAGCCAGCCGACCCCCATGACCCCCTACATCCGACTCCACCCCGCCGACGACGTCGTCATCGCGCGCTCGCAACTGCTCGGCGGCACGCTCGTCGAAGGCGTGGCCGTTCGCGGCCTCATTCCGCCGGGCCACAAGATTGCGATGCACGTCATTGCACAGGGCGAACCGGTACGCCGCTACAACCAGATCATCGGTTTCGCGAGCCGGCCCATTGCCGCCGGCGAGCATGTGCACACGCAGAATTTAGACATGGGCCCGGACAAGGGCGCGGTGTCGGAAACCTTCGAGCGCGACTACGCCTTCGGCGCCGACGTGAAGCCCGCGCCCGCCAGGCGCGAGGCCACCTTCATGGGCATCAGGCGCGCCGACGGCCGCGTGGCCACGCGCAACTACATCGGCGTGCTGACCAGCGTGAACTGCTCGGCCACGGCCGCGCGCGCCATTGCCGACCACTTCTCGCGCAAGACCAACCCGCAGGCGCTGGCCGACTACCCGAACGTCGACGGCATCGTGGCGCTCACGCACGGCACCGGCTGCGGCATGGACACCGAAGGCATGGGCATGCAGATACTGGAACGCACGCTCACGGGCTACGCCACGCACCCTAACTTTGCGGGCGTGCTGGTGGTGGGCCTGGGCTGCGAGGCCAACCAGATCAAGGCCTGGCTCGCCACCGGCCACCTGGCCGAAGGCGAGAACTTTCGCACCTTCAACATCCAGGACACGGGCGGCACGCGCAAGACGGTGGAGAAGGGCGTGGCGCTCATCCACGAGATGCTGCCGCGCGCCAATGCGGTGAAGCGCGAGCCGTGCAGCGCGGCGCACATCACCATTGGGCTGCAGTGCGGCGGCTCCGACGGCTATTCGGGCATCAGCGCCAACCCGGCGCTGGGCGCGGCGGTCGACTTGCTGGTGGCGCACGGCGGCACCGCCATCCTGAGCGAAACGCCCGAGGTGTACGGCGCAGAGCACCTGCTCACGCGCCGCGCGGTGAAGCGCGAAGTGGGGCAGAAGCTGGTGGACCGCATCAAGTGGTGGGAGAACTACACGGCCATCAACCAGGGCGAGATGAACAACAACCCCTCGCCTGGCAACAAGGCCGGCGGGCTCACCACCATCCTCGAAAAATCATTGGGCGCGGTGGCCAAGGGCGGCACCAGCAACCTGGAGGCGGTGTACGAATACGCCGAGCCCGTGAGCGCGCACGGTTTCGTCTACATGGACACGCCGGGCTACGACCCGGTGAGCGCCACGGGCCAAGTGGCCGGCGGCGCCAACCTGATCTGCTTCACCACGGGGCGCGGCTCGGCCTACGGCTGCGCGCCCTCGCCTTCGCTCAAGCTCGCGACCAACTCGGCGCTGTGGCAGCGGCAGGAAGAAGACATGGACATCAATTGCGGCGAGATCGTGGACGGCACGGCCACCATCCAGGAGATGGGCGAGCGCATCTTCGCGCTGGTGCTGGCCACCGCGTCGGGCGCGCAGTCCAAGAGCGAGCAGCATGGCTACGGGCAGAACGAGTTCGTGCCCTGGCAGGTCGGCGCGGTGATGTAGCCGAGCCGGCCCCACCCATCCATCGCCCGGAGGCCGCCGCACTGACCGGCGCGGCATTGCAGGACGGGCATCCGCAGGAGACAACCGAGTCCCGGGCAGCGGGTTCGGACCACAAGGACAACACCATGAAGAAGATCCGACTCTCACCCACGGCGCTGGCCACAGCCTTCGTAGTGGGCGCCGCCGCGCTGCACATTCCGGTGGCGAACGCGGCCGACACCAAGGCCAAGAAGATCGCGCTGTCGAACAACTTCGCCGGCAACTCGTGGCGACAGGCCATGCTCAAGAGCTGGGACAAGGTAACGAAGGACGCGGTCGCCAAGGGGGTGGTGGCGCAGGCGCCGAGCTTCACCACGTCGGAGAACCAGGCCACGGAGCAGGCGGCGCAGATCCAGAACATGATTTTGCAGGGCTTCGACGCCATCGTGATCAACGCGGCCTCGCCCACGGCGCTGAACGGCGCGGTGAAGCAGGCCTGCGACGCGGGCATTGTGGTGGTGTCGTTCGACGGCATCGTGAACGAGCCCTGTGCCTACCGCATCGCGGTGGACTTCAAGCAGTTGGGCGCAATGCAGATCGACTACTTTGCGAGCCGCGGCATCAAGGGCAACCTGCTGGAGGTGCGTGGCATTGCGGGTGTGTTCGTGGACGACGAAATTCACCAGGGCATTACCGCGGCGGTGGCCAAGCGGCCCGAGTACAAGATCGTGGGCTCGGTGCATGGCAACTGGACGCAGACGGTGGCGCAGAAAGAGGTGTCGGCCATTCTGTCGACGCTGCCTCCGGTGACGGCGGTGGCCACGCAGGGTGGTGACGGCTATGGCGTGGCGCAGGCGTTCAAGGCGGCGGGGCGTCCGACGCCGATCATCTTCATGGGCAACCGGCAGGACGAGTTGGCGTGGTGGAAGGAGCAGCGCGACGCCAACAAGTACCAGACGATGTCGGCCAGCATTGCACCGGGGGCGTCGACTTTCGCGTTCTGGGTGGCGCAGCAGATCCTCTCCGGTGCCAAGGTACCGAAGGAGATGAAACTGCCGATCAGCGTGGTGACGCAGGACACGCTCGATGACGCGGTGAAGAACACCGAGGTGGGCAGTGTGGTGAATGTCGAGTACTCGCAGAAGGAAGTGGTCGACTTCATTGCCAAGGCCAAGTGATGCGGTGCTGTTCTGGGCGCTGCTGTTCAGGGCGGTGCTTTTTTGGGCGCAGCCGTTCAGGGCTCGCCCACGCCGACGGGGTACCTTGCTCCGCGAATGTCCCCCGGGCTTCGCCCTCCTCCTTTATTTCGCTGCGCAAGGCACCCCATCGGCGTGTGCGTTATTCAGAGGAGTGGTTGATCGTGCGATCAACCAGAGCGTGCCCAGGTGCACAGGGCGTCGGGTGCTCCCCGCAGCGAAATAAAGGAGGAGGCGAAGCCGGGGGACATTCGCGGAGGGGAGTACCCGGCGGCCTGTGCACACGCCCTGAACAACAACGCCAAAACACACGACAAGAGGCGAAACAAACATGACCGAAGTCCTTGTAGAGGCACGCGGCGCAGCGAGGTCATTCGGCGCAGTACAGGCGCTGCGCGGCGTAGACCTGCAACTGCGACGCGGGGAATGCGTAGGCCTCGTGGGACACAACGGCGCAGGCAAGTCCACGCTCGTCAACGTGCTGTGCGGCGCGCTTGCACCCGACAGCGGTGAACTGCAGTTTGCCGGACGGCCCGCCGACAGCCCCGCCTGGAGCCTGCGCGAGGCTCGGCGATGGGGACTGCGCTGCGTGTTCCAGGAACTGTCGCTGTGCGACAACCTCACGCTCGCGGAGAACATGCGCATTGCACAACCGCAGTCGGCCGAATGGGCCTGGCGCAAACGCGCAGGGGCGCAACTGATGGCCTCGCTCGATCGCATCTTTCCGGGCCACGGGCTGCGGGCCGACGACGTGGTGGGCGAACTGCCCATCGGCAAGCGACAGATCGTGGAAGTGGCGCGTGCGTTCACCGTCACGCCAGGGGCGCAACCGCTGGAACTGATGATCCTCGACGAACCCACGTCCTCGCTCGACGGACAAGCCGCCACGCAACTGCTGGCCTACATCCGCAGCTTCGTGGCCGAAGGCAAGACCTGCGTGCTCATCACGCACAAGCTGCGCGAGATCTTCGCGGTGACAGACCGCCTGGTCGTGATGCGCGACGGCCAGGTGGTACAGGCCACGCCGACCGCGGAGACCGACCGCGACAGGCTGGTGATGGCAATGGGGCAGGCCATTGCAAATGAGGTCAAGAACGCCCCGCTGCCCGACGACGCGGCGGCAAGAACACGCGAAGCCGGTGGCGGCACGCAGGCTGTGGTGCAGGTTGCAGCCTCCACTCAGCGCGGCATGGCCATGCAGGCTTCGCGTGGCGAGGTCATCGGCCTGGCGGGGCTGGCCGGGCATGGCCAGACCGCGATGCTGCTCGCGCTGCAAGAGGCCTCGCAGCATGGGCGCAAGGATGCGATGCGCGTCGAGGGCGGCACCGCCTTCGTGGCCGGCGACCGGCAGACCGACGGCGTGTTCACGCTCTGGTCCATCGCGCGGAACATGACGGTCGGGTGGCTCGCGCAGTTGCGTGCGCGCAGCCCGCTGATCGACCTGCAGCGCGAACACGAACAGGCGCAGCAGTGGCGCCAGCGGCTTGGGCTGGTCACGCCCGACCTGAACCTGCCGATAGGCTCGCTCTCGGGCGGCAACCAGCAGAAGGTGCTGTTCGCACGCGCGCTGGGCTCGAGCGCACCGGTCATCCTCATGGACGACCCGATGCGCGGGGTGGACGTGGGCACCAAGCGCGATGTGTACGCGCTCATTCGCGACGAGGCGCGCCAGGGCCGCACCTTCGTCTGGTACACGACCGAGTTCGACGAGCTGCATCACTGCGACCGCGTCTATGTGTTCAGCAACGGGCGCGTGGTCGGTGAGCTGGCCGGCGACGACATCAGCGAAGAGCGCGTGGTGGCGCTTTCCTTCGAGGAGGCTGCGGCATGAGCGCGAATGCAATCACGAGCACAAGAACAATGACAAGAGCGACCACAAGAGCGCCAAGCCCCGCGCGCCGCGTGGCGATGCTGCATGCCCTGCTGCCCGCAGTGGCGCTCGCGGTGCTGCTGGCGGCGGTGTTCCTGAAGCAGCCGCGTGCCATGTCTTACTTCGGCATCAACCTGCTGCTGAACCTGGCCATTCCGGTGATGTTCGCAACGCTGGCGCAGATGATGATTCTGGCGGTGAGCGACCTCGACCTGTCGATCGGCCCGTTCGTGTCGCTGGTGGCGTGCATCGGCGCCACGCTGATGCCCACGCAGCCGCTGCTCGCGGTGCTGGCGCTGGTCGCGGCGGTGGGCGTGTATGCGCTGGCGGGCGCGGTGATAGAGGCTCGGCAGTTGCCGTCGATCGTGGTCACGCTGGGGCTGTCGTTCGTGTGGCTGGGCTGCGCGGTGCTGCTGCTGCCCACGCCGGGCGGCACGGCGCCCGAATGGCTGCGCGGCGCCATGAGCTGGCGCACGCCGCTGTTGCCCATGCCGATCTGGATGGCGATCGTCACGGGCATCGTGGGCCACCTGCTCATCACGCGCAGCGCCTTCGGCACGCTGGTGCGCGGGATGGGCGGCAACCCCGGCGCGATTGCGCGCGCGGGCTGGAACATGGTTTGTGTGCGCGCCGGCGTGTATGCCATTGCGGGGCTGTTCGGCGTGTGCGCCGGGCTGATGCTGGTGGGCCAGGCGACGTCGGCCGACGCCAACATCGCCTCGCGCTACACGCTGGTGGCCATTGCCGCGGCCATTCTGGGCGGGGCCGAATTCGCGGGCGGCAAGGTGGCGCCGGTGGGCGCGGTGATCGGTGCGCTCACGGTCACGCTGGCGGCCTCGTTCCTGACCTTTCTGAACATAGCACCCGACTGGCAAGTGGGCATGCAGGGGCTGATTCTGGTGGCGGTGCTCGGCCTGCGCGCGGCCATCGACATGGTGGGAGGCAAGCGATGAACGCAACACAAGAAACCTTGGCCGCGCCCGTGGCCCTGCCTCGGTGGAAGCGCTGGAAACAGCTGGCCGGCAACCGCCCCTGGCTGGGCTCCTGCGTGGCCGCCGTGCTGGCCTGGGCCGCCACGGTGTGGAGCGCCAACGGCCAGGGCGCAGGCGACCTGCTGGCCGCGGCGCTGGCGTTTTCGGCTTTCACGGTGCTGGTGTCGCTGGGGCAGATGCTGGTGATCAGCGTGGGGCCGGGCAATGCCGACCTGTCGATTCCCTCGACCATCGCGCTGTCGGGCGCGGCCGCGATGATCGTCATGAACGGCAGCAACGCGATGCTGGTGCCGGGGCTGCTGGCGGCCACGGCCGTGGGCATGGGCGTGGGGCTGTTCAACTTCGGGCTGATCCGGCTGCTGCGCATTCCGCCGATCATCGCCACGCTGGCGGCCTCGCTGATCGTGATGTCGGTGGCCATCAACTTCGGACGCGGGCTCAAGGTGAAGCCACCGGCGCTGTTCTCCGACCTGATGGCGATGCGCATTGCCGGCGTGCCGCTGGTGGCGATGGTGGCCGTGGTGGTCACGGTGCTGATCGCGTTGATGCTGGAGCGCACGGTGCTGGGCCGCTCGATTGCGGCGGTGGGCCAGAACCGCCGCGCCGCGCAACTGGCGGGCCTGCGCGTGGAACGCACGCGGCTGCTGGCCTATGTGATCTGCGCGGGGCTGGCCGGCTTCACCGGCGCGCTCATCGCGGGTTTTTCGGGCGGCAACTCGCTCGACCAGGGCGCCGAGTATCTGCTGATGACCATTGCGGTGGTCGTCATCGGCGGCACGGCGGTGGCGGGCGGGCGACCGAGCGTGCCGGGCATCTGGGGCGCGGCCATGTTCATGTTCTTGCTGGTGGCGCTGCTCAACGCCGTCGGCGCCGGGCCGGGGCTGCGCACGCTGCTGACCGGGGTCATCATCATCGCGGTCATCGTGCTGGCCAGCGCGCGCCCCAAGCGCTGAAGCCGACGCACCCACTCTCACGAAAGAAGAAAGACACCCCCCATGGCCACACTCCCCTTCGGCTTTCTGGACGGCACCGGCTTCGAGCACCTGGACCCGCGCTTCAAGACCTGCATTCCCGGCCCCGAGCGCCTGGAGCGCCTGTGGAGCGGCGCGCGCTGGTGCGAAGGCCCGGCATGGTTCGCGGCGCACCGCACGCTGGTGTGGTCGGACATTCCGAACAACCGCATGCTGCGCTACGACGAGCTGAACGGCACGGTCGGCGTGTTCCGCGCGCTGGCCGACAACACCAACGGCCACACGGTCGACCGCCAGGGCCGGCTGGTGAGCTGCGAACACCTCACACGCCGCGTGACGCGCACCGAGCACGACGGTAGCCTCACGGTGCTGGCCTCGCACTGGCAAGGCAAGCGGCTCAATTCACCGAACGACGTGGTGGTGCACTCCGACGGCGGCGTGTGGTTCACCGACCCGAGCTACGGCATCCTGTCGGACTACGAAGGCCTGCGCGCCGACAGCGAGATCGGCGCCTGCCATGTCTACCGCGTCGACCCCGCCAGCGGCGAGGTCGCGCGCATGACCGACGACTTCGTGAAACCCAACGGGTTGGCGTTTTCGCCCGACGAGTCGCTGCTGTACATCGCCGACACCGGCGCGAGCCATGCGGCGGACGGGCCGCGGCACATCCGCCGCTTCAACGTGGGCGCCGACGGCCGCAGCCTGAGCGGCGGCGAGGTGTTTGCCGAATGCACCAACGGGCTGTTCGACGGCTTCAGGCTCGACACCGAAGGCCGCATCTGGAGCAGCGCCGCGGACGGCGTGCACGCCTACCACCCCGACGGCACGCTGCTGGGCAAGATCCTGGTGCCGGAGCGCGTGGCCAACGTGTGCTTTGGCGGGCCCAAACGCAACCGCCTTTTCATCTGCGCGACGACGTCGCTCTATGTCATTACCTTGAACGCAAAGGGAGTCTGATCCATGTCCAGAACACTGCCGGCCGACAGCCTGCAAACCGATGTTGCCCGCGTGCTCGAAGCCGCGGGCAGCACGCCCGCCGAAGCACAGCAGGTGGCCGCCAACCTGGTGCTGGCCAACCTCAGCGGCCACGATTCGCACGGCGTGGGCATGCTGCCGCGCTACATCGACGCGGTGGCCGAGGGCGGCCTGAAGCCCAACGCCGCCGTGCGCGTGAACATGGACATCGGCACGCTGATGGGCCTGGACGGCCAGCACGGCTACGGGCAGATCGTGGGCGTGCAGGCCATGGAGCTGGGCATTGCGCGCGCCAGGCAGCACGGCAGCTGCATCTTCACGCTCTCGCATGCGCACCACCTGGGGCGCATCGGGCACTTCGCGGAAATGGCGACGGCGCAGGGCCTGGTGGCGATGCACTTCGTCAACGTGCTGTCGCGCCCGGTGGTCGCGCCCTGGGGCGGCGGCGACGGGCGCTTTGGCACCAACCCGTGCTGCATCGGCATTCCGCTGGCGGGCGCCGAGCCCTTCGTGCTCGACTACGCCACCAGCCGCGTGGCGCAGGGAAAGATGCGCGTGGCGCACAACAAGGGCGATCAGGTGCCAGACGGCTACCTGATCGACGAGAACGGCGCGCCGACCAACGACCCCGGCGTGGTGGTGGTGCCGCAGGGCAACGGCCTGTTCGGCGCGCTCATGACCTTCGGCGAGCACAAGGGCTACGGCATGGCGGTGGCGTGCGAGCTGCTGGGCGGCGCGCTGACCGGCGGCGGCACCTGGCACCGGCCGGCGGACACGTCGCGCACGGTGCTGAACGGCATGCTGACGGTGCTGATCGACCCGGTGAAGCTGGGTACGCAGAAGGCCTTCGATGAAGAGGCGCGAGAGTTCATCGACTGGCTGCGGCAGAGCCCGCCCGGGCAGGGCTTCGATGCGGTGCAGATCGCGGGCGAGCCCGAGCGCAAGGCGCGTGCGGCGCGGCGGCAAGAGGGAATCTGGGTGGACGACGCGACGTGGGGAGAGATCGTCGCGGCGGGCGGCAAGGTGGGTGTGTCGATCACCGCCTGACCGCATGGCTCCTTCCCCTTCCGGGGGAAGGCTGGGATGGGGGCAAGCGCCCAACGAGCGCTGAGAGAAGGCCCAAGCCGCCGAGCCCCCACCCCGACCCTCCCCCAGCGGGGAGGGAGAAATTCAGAAACACCTCACACGATCAGCGCGATCGTCGCCTCCAGGTGTTCCGAAGGCGCACGGCGAAAGCCCGAGCGCGCAAAGCGCTGCAACTGCCCCACCACGAAAGCCGTAAGCGCCGCTGCGCGCACCTGCGCGTCGACCGTCGGCGTGGCCGAGCCGTCTGCAGCAGCGGCACCGCGCAGCACCTGTCGCAGGGTGGATTCGATCTTGTCGAAGAACTGGTTCATGCGCTGCTGCAGGCGCTCGTTCTCGTAGACCAGCGCATCGCCCACCATGACGCGGGTCATGCCGGGGTTGCGCTCGGCAAACTGCACCAGCAGCGTGAGGATTTTTGCGGCTTGCTGGGCACCGGTGGCGCCCTCGCGCTCGAGGATCTGGTTGACCAGCGTGAACACGCTCTGCTCGATGAAATCGATCAGGCCCTCGAACATCTGCGCCTTGCTGGCGAAGTGGCGGTACAGGGCCGCCTCGCTCACCTCGAGCCGGGCGGCCAGGGCCGCGGTGGTCACGCGCTCGGCGCCGGGCTGCTCGAGCATGGCGGCCAGCGCCTGCAGGATCTGCACGCGCCGCTCGCCCGGCTTCGGGCGCTTGCGCGCCGGGGGGGTGGGCGTGGGCGGGTCGGCGGGAGTCTCTAGGCCGGAAGCACTGGTCGTCTCTTCGTTCTGCATTGGAGCGCGTGCAAAGATGTAATCAATTGATTCTCGCACAGGGCAGTGAGCACGCGCCCTCCACCTGACCCAGAAGGTCAGCGGGCCCGGATCATCGTTCCGTAGGCCTGGTCGGTCAGGATCTCCAGCAGCATCGCGTGCGGCACCCGGCCGTCGATGATGTGCACCGCGTTCACGCCGCTCTTGGCCGCGTCCAGCGCGCCTTCGATCTTGGGCAGCATGCCGCCCGAGATGGTGCCGTCGGCGAACAGCTCGTCGATTTCGCGCGCGCTCAGATTGGTGAGCAGCTTGCCGTTCTTGTCGAGCACGCCGGGCGTGTTGGTCAGCAGCATGAGCTTCTCGGCCTTGAGCACGATGGCCAGCTTGCCGGCCACCACGTCGGCGTTGATGTTGTAGCTCTCGTTCTCCTCGCCGAAGCCGATGGGGCTCACCACCGGAATGAAGGCGTCGTCCTGCAGCGCCTTCACCACGCTGGGGTCGATGGAAACGATGTCGCCGACCTGGCCCACGTCGTGGTGCACGTTGGGGTCGTTGCGGTCGGCGAGCTTGAGCTTTTGCGCGCGAATGAGGCCGCCGTCGCGCCCCGTGAGGCCCACGGCCTTGCCGCCGGCCTGGTTGATGAGGCCCACGATGTCCTGCTGCACCTCACCGGCCAGCACCCATTCGACGACCTCCATGGTCTCGGCGTCGGTCACGCGCATGCCCTGGATGAAGCTGCCCTTCTTGCCCAGCTTGTTCAGCGCGGCCTCGATCTGCGGGCCACCGCCGTGCACCACCACCGGGTTCATGCCCACCAGCTTGAGCAGCACCACGTCTTCGGCAAAGTCGGCCTGCAGGGCGGGGTCGGTCATGGCGTTGCCGCCGTACTTGATGACGATGGTCTTGCCGTGGAACTTGCGGATGTACGGCAGCGCCTGGGCCAATATCTCGGCCTTGTCGCGCGGGGGAATGTTGAGGACGGGGTCGATCATGGGCGGTCAGGCTCCAAAGCGTTGGACGGAAAGACGAAATTCTTGCAAGGCTGCGGCGTTACGGACGCAGCCAGCGCGGCACCTTGAAGCGCACGATCATCAGATAGGCGCCCACATAGGTCGTGACGAACAGAAGACAGAAGAACATCAGCACCAGCGTGTTGTTCCAGAACATCACGGCCGGCACCACCGACAGCGCCGCAAACATCCACAGGTAGGGCGAGGTGCGGTTGTTGCGCGCCAGCAGCTGGCGGGCCTCGTCGTCGGCCAGCGCCACGCGCACGATACGCCGGAAGATCAGCTGATGGAAATGCAGCGCGTCGGCCGTGCCGGGCGATTGCCCGCGCGCCAGCTTGCGGTAGATGGAAAACAGCGTCTCCCACACCGGGTAGATGAGCAGCAGCATGGGGAACCAGGGCGAGACCACGCGGTGGCGCTGCACCAGCGTGACCACGGCCACGGCAATCACCATGCCCCACACATAGGCGCCGCCGTCGCCGGCAAAGATCTTTCCGCGCGGGTAGTTCCACACCAGAAAGCCCATGGTGGCGCCCACCAGGCAGACCACCATCGCCGCCAGTTGCCGGTCGCCCACCTGCAGCGCCACGTGCGAGATGGCCAGGCAGACCAGCACCGCCACGGTGCCCGCCAGGCCGTTGTAGCCGTCGATGATGTTGAACGCGTGCGGCAGGCCGCCAATGGCCAGCGCCGCGAACAGCACGGTGGCGAAGGGAATCATCACCAGCCAGCCGTCGATGAACTCGAAGCCGGTGCGCGACACGCCCAGCCCCAGCAGCCAGCACAGCAGCAACGCCGAACCCATGGTGAGCCCGAGCCGGTAGCGCACCTGCACCTTCTGGGTGACGTCCTCCACGATGCCGCCCAGCACGGCCGGCAGGATGCACAGCAGCGTGAGCATCGAGGTCTTGACGGGCCACGACACATAGAACGGGTCGGTGCCTGTGACGCCGGCGGCCAGCCAGGCCGCCCCCATGCCCATCAGGATGCCCGCACCGCCCAGGCGCGGCACATGGCCCTTGTGAAAGCGTTGGGGCATGTCGGCGCCATAGGCACGGGCATGCCTGCGCGCACGGCGCATGAACAGCTGCACCGAGAAGGCGGCGACGAAGAAACTGATGACGATCAGAGCAATCATGTGTGGGGGTTGGGGAACCCTAGAATTCCCGAGCGAAATTAGACCATGCCCACGCCCCCCTTCTCCCCCCCCGCCCCCTCGATCACCATTTCCATCGTCAGCCACGGCCAGCTGGCCTTGGTGCTGCCGCTGCTCGCGCAGCTCGACCTGCATTGCCGCGCCGTCACCGCCAAGGTGGTGCTCACCCTGAACATCCCCGAACCCGACTTGCTTGCGGGCCGGAGTTGGGGTTTCGAGGTCGAACGGATAGCGAACGCCAGCCCCAAGGGCTTTGGTGCCAACCACAACCAAGCCTTCTCGCGTTGCGCCAGCCCGTGGTTTCTGGTGCTCAACCCCGACATCCGCCTGGACAGCGACGTGCTCACGCCCCTGCTCGCGCAGGCCGCGGCCGACGCCGGGCTGCTGACGCCGCGCATCCTGGAGCCCGGCAAGGCCGAGCCGGAGCCGCACCGGGCGCTGCTCACGCCGCTGGAGATCGTGAGCCGCAACAAGCCGGGCTATGTGCGCCCACGCGTGCCGGCGTGGATTCCGGGGCTGTTCATGCTGTTTCGCAGCGACGCCTACCGGCAGGTGAGCGGCTTCGACGAGCGCTTCTTCATGTACGGCGAAGACTTCGACATTTGCGCGCGCACCCGGCTCGCCGGCTGGAAGCTGCAGGTCGCCGAAGACCTGGTCGCCCGGCACGACGCGCAACGCGAGAGCCACCGGAGCAAGAAGTACCTGTACTGGCACGTGACCAGCCTGCTGAAGGTGTGGGGGTCGGGGGCGTTCTGGCGGTACTGGCGGCTGGGCAGTTAGCTCTGTCCCCGAGGACGCAATCAGCCGCGTTCGAGCAAGTCCTGCGCGATCGCATGCCCGCCGCGGCCGAAGCGTGCATAGCGGCCGCGGGCCGCCTCTGCCAGCACCGGCAGCAGCCGCAACCCCCGCGCCGCGGGCAGCTCGGCCCTGAACCGCTGGTGCGCGACCTTGGCGCGCTGTGCGTCCATGTAGCGCGCCGGCACGCGGTCGCCAAGCTGCATCAGCCGCTGCAGCAGCGCCTCGGCACGGCGCAGGCGCTGCACATGCTTGTCGCCGCGCTCGACCATCGCCTTGGCCACCTTCTCGGACAGCGTGAGCCGGCGTGCGCCGATCTGGTTACTGGCGTGCTGGCGGTAATCGATGGTCGGCTCGGGCAGCACGTCGACGCGGCCGATGGCGGCGGCCACCGCGCCCAGCCACTCGTCGTGCACCCATTCCGGCGGGAACGGCAGCGCCGCGTCGAGCAGTGTCTTGCGGAACATCGTGGTGGCGCCCGTCACAAGGTTGCGCCGCAGCAGCACGCCGAAGGCCTCGCCACCCGCGATGGCGGCAAGCTCGGCTGGCTGCACCTCCAGCGCGTGGAACAGCGTGGTGCCCAAGGGCTTCAGGTCGGCGTCGACCAGGCGGGCGTCGGAGTGCAGCAGCAGCAGGTCGGGCCGCGCCTCGAACTGCGCCGCCATGCGCGCGAGCCGGCCGGGGTGCCACACATCGTCCTGATCGCACAGCACGATCAGGACGTGGCTGCAGGCGCTCACCGCCTGCTCGAAGTTGCGCGTGACGCCCAGTGCGGGCGTGTTGCTGAACACCCGCAAAACGATCTGGTCCGCCACGCCGCACTGCGCCAGGGTGTCGCGCACCACGGCCACGGTGTCGTCGGTGGAGTTGTCGTCGGACAGTACGATTTCCCGGGGCAGAGGGGTCTGCGCGCAGATGCTGCGGACCTGCTCGGGGAGGTAGCGCGCGCCATTACGAGTGCACAGCGCGACGGAAACTTCCAGCGCCATCAGACCGGCGCGAGGCGCGGCGGCCAAGCGTAGCTGAAGTCTTCGCGGGCGAGCATGAGGTTGGGGCTGTAGGCGGGGTCGTTCTCCAGCAAAGCGCCCCACCGGCGCTTCATGTAAGCCACGTCCTGAAGAAAGAGCGCGCTGGGCGGCTGCGTGCCAGTCATCGCGCGGGCCTCGGGTCTGTGGTCGAGCAATTCGGCACAGGGTGTCCAGAGCGTGCGCAGACCGGCTTCTCCCAGGCGCAGGCAGAAGTCCACATCGGCAAAGGCCTCCTTGAGATGGCCTTCGTCGAAGCCGCCCACTTGCAGATAGCGGTCCTTGCGAATCACCATGCAGGCCGAGCTCACGGCCGACAGCGACTGAATCAAGGCCGCGCGGCCTCCGTACCCCTCACGCCCGGCGGGCATGCCGCGGTGCGAAACGCCGGCCACGCCGTGCGCCCCAAGGCCCAGGATGATGCCGGCATGCGTCAGGATGCGGCGCCGGTCCCGCAGACGCGCGCCCACCGCGCCAACACCGGGTTGCAGCGCCAGGCTCACCATGTCGGACAACCATTCGGGCGTGACGACCTCCAGCGTGTCGTCGAGCAGTGCAATCACTTCGCCCGCTGCCGCACCGACCGCCGCGTTGCGCAGCGTTGAGGTCTCTTGCCGCTGCGCATGCCGCAGCACGCGCACGTTCGGCATTGCAGCAAAGGCCTCCAGGCAGGCGCGCGAAGCCGCATCGTCGGAGGCGTTGTCGGCCACGATGATTTCATAGCGCGGGTAGGTTGTTTTTTCGACGATCGCGTCCACGCAACGGCGCAAGGACGCCGCGGCGTTGCGCGTCGGAATGACCAGCGACACCAGGGGCGGCGCATCGGGCAACGCATAGCGCACCCGATAGCCGAACCCGATGTGCTCGGCCCGCGCGCGGGTCTGCGTGCGCTCGAAATGCTCGTTGAGCGACCGTTCACCGGCCAGCACGGCATAGGGCTTGGCGTCCATCGACTTGGCCGTGCTTTCCGCGTGCACGCGCCAGTGGTAGAGCACCCTTGGAATATGGCGCACCTGCCCCGGCGCAAGGCGCTCCATGCAGCGAATCACCAGGTCCCAGTCCTGCGAGCCTTCCAGGCCCAGCCGGAAACCACCGACCTCGCGCACCAGCTCGGCCGACAGCACCCCCAGGTGGCTGAACATGTTCTGCGAGCGGAACAGGTCGGTGTTCCAGTCGCACTTGAAGTACGGGCCCGACCGGTTCAGGGCCTCGTCTATCTTGTCCTCGTCGGAATAGATCAACCGCGCATCGGGATGGCGGGCAATGCAGTCGGCCACCCAGAACAGCGCGTGCGCGGGCAGCAGGTCGTCATGGTCCATCAGCGCGATCCACGTGCCGGTGGCCAGCTCGAGTGCGCTGTTCGACGCGGCGGAGATGTGGCCGTTCTTCGGCCGGAATACCACCTTGATGCGCGGGTCGGTGTCGGCATACGACTTCAGAATGGCCCGCACTTCGTCCGACGGCGAGGCATCGTCCGCAATGCACAGCTCCCAGTTCGGGTAGATCTGCTCGCGCACCGACTCGATGGCCTCGCGCAGCCACACCGGATTGGGGTTGTACGAGGGCATGACCACGGAAATCAGGGGCATGTCGGTCATCGACGCCACGCGCTGCACGATCCTGTCCCTGACGGCGGGTGTGAGCGTGTCGTGGTCGCGAACCCAGCGCGCGTAGTCGTTGAAGCCCGTGACGCGCCGGCCAAGCTCCCACTGAATGCCGCGCCAGCCCGCCTTGCGGAACATGCGCCATGCACGCTGCAGCCGCCCACCGACGCCGGGGGTTTTCCAGAGCACGGTCAGAAAGAAGTCGAAGAGCCGAGATACAGATTTCATAGACGGCCTGCCGGCGGGCGGCAAGGAGGGAACTTTTTCGTGGAATACGCGCCGTACAGGCGGCTCGAAGGGGAGCTGAGGAGATGCAAGGGGCCCGGTGTGCGCCAGCCGGCGATTATCTTCGCTTCCCCTTTTCGCCCGGCCAGGTGCATGCCGCGGGCGCTCGACACGGCCTGTTCACCCCCGCCCCGTAAAATCGCGCGGTTCACACAAAGGATAAAAACGAGGCCGCGCCTTCAGCGCCGCGGACAAGCCCTTCGAGCTTGCCCATCAGCGGCCTGGCATGTCGGGGCGAAAAAACCGCCGTTTGCCGCGCAGCCTCGTATCGACGCACATGAGCCAAGTTCACTCCAACCTCCAACGCAGCGCATGGGTCGACTGGTGGGAAGGTACCCGCCGCACAGACATCTGGTGGACCCTTGCCTGGTCCGACATCGTGCTGCGCTACCGGCGCTCCATGCTGGGCCCGTTGTGGCTCACGCTGAGCATGGGCGCCATGATCGGCGGCATGGGCCCGCTGTACAGCTCGCTGTTCGGCACCGAGCTGTCCAAGTTCTTTCCGCACCTGGCGCTCGGCATCATCTTCTGGGGCTTCTTCTCGAGCATGGTCACCGACTCGTGCAACGCCTTCGTCGGTTCGGCCAACTACCTCAAGCAAGGCTACTTTCCGATCAGCCTGTTCGTCTGGCGAAGCATGGCGCGCAACATCATCCAGTTCGCGCACCAGATCGTGCTGTACATCCCCGTGGCGCTGTGGGCGGGCATCTCGCTGTCGTGGTCGGTGCTGCTCGTCATTCCGGCGTTCCTGCTCGTGCTGATCAACGCACAGGCTTTGGGCCTGGCCCTTGGCCTGGTCTGCACCCGGTTTCGCGACGTGACCCAGATCGTCACCAGCGTCATGCAGATGCTGATGTTCCTCACGCCCGTGTTCTGGCTGCCGTCGAGCCTTCCGGGGCGCGCCAAATACATTCTGTGGAACCCGTTCGCGCAGATGCTCGACCTGTTGCGCACGCCGCTCATGGGCGGGGTTCCGGATGCGCACAACTGGTGGGGCATTCTTGGATGGACCGCAGTGAGCGTCGTTGTTTCCTGCGCGCTGTTCGCAAAGTACCGCCGCCGCGTCGTTTACTGGCTCTGAAGAACCATGGCTTTCATTTCTCTCAAGAACGTTTCCGTCAACTTCCCCATCTATGGGGCGGGCGCCAGCTCGCTGAAGAAGACGATTGCATCGTCGGTCACCGGTGGCCGCTTCGGCCAGGAAACCGGCGTCCACGTGGTCCAGGCCCTCAGCAACATCAACATCGAACTCAAGAGCGGCGACCGGCTTGGGCTGATCGGCCACAACGGCGCGGGCAAGTCGACGCTGCTTCGCACGCTGGCAGGCGTGTACGAACCGTCGGCCGGTGAGTTCATGCGCCAGGGCACGGTGTCCAGCCTGATCGATCCCTCGCTGGGCATCGAGCACGACGCCACCGGCATCGAGAACATCATGCTGCGCGGGTTGATCATGGGCATGAACAAGAAGCAGGTGGAGGCATTGACCCCCGATATCTGCGAGTTCAGCGGCTTGGGCGAATACGTGCACATGCCCGTGCGCACCTACTCCACCGGCATGCTGATGCGCCTGGCGTTTTCCATCTCCACCAGCGTGGAAGCAGACATTCTGCTGATGGACGAATGGCTGTCCGTGGGCGACGCGGCCTTCACCGAAAAGGCCGAGCAGCGAATGAAGGACGTGGTGGCCAAGTCCGGCATTCTGGTGCTGGCCTCCCATTCACCCGAGCTGATCGCCAAGGAATGCAACCGGGTGATCCACATGGAGCACGGGCGGATCGTCGAGCGCTGAGAGGCTCCAAACAAGTGCAGCCAAGGCGTCTTCTTTGCGAGGAAGCGCCAAATTGCTGTCCAACTCGCACCGCAGACAAACGCAGCACGCGTGAATTCCCGCCGTTCGTGGGCACCCTACCCACTCTCTGGATCGTTGCTCGCCCGCCTGACATTCGCGACGGGAGCCTTTTTCGCGTTGAAGGTCGCCCTCTAGAATCCGCCGAACGGCGACCCTCGGTCGAGAGGACCAGACATGACGACAACGAGCGAACCGGCTTTCTTGGCGGACCTGGACAACAAGATCTTCACCATCCGCACCGCGCTCTACGACAACGACAAGAAGGCGCGAGCCTCCAGCCGCATCTGCTGGACCCGGAATGTGTATCCGCGGACGAGCGCGGCGTGTTGTTTCACCATGTCGACAACTCGACCGCGAGGATGAAGCAGCCCTTGACCGAGCAAATAGGTGGGGCACCGTTGGAGAAACTCACCACCTACGACGCCGACGCTTGCACTTTGTTCGCGTCTGTCCTTCTTGGATTGGCCGAGCTTGCGATGATCGATGCCGAGCACACGAATACCGCGTGCTTTCTGACTTCATTCAGGTGCTTTCCTATCTCAAGCCTGATTCGGTGATCGCGTTCCACGATGCGAACCTCATCATCGACGCGATCCAGAACGCCGAGCGCATGCTGCGCTATCTAAAGATCGAATTCGAGACGGTTTTTCTTCCCGATTGTGTTGCTGCCATCGGAATCAGAGGCATGGCCGCTCCTGTTCGCGAAATGCTGCTGGCTCACGCGCATGAACGGGCGACATACGTTCAGCGGTCGAAGAAGCAACTACAACAGATGGTGGCGATGTCACTTTTCGAAGCCGGGAACTACCAAGCTTGCGAGACGCTGCGACGGTCACTCAAGCAATCGAAGATGCCAGAGCCTCCAGTCAAGCAGGTTCAGGACAGACGATTCAGGCGTTGCGGGATCAGGTCGCTGCTGCGACTGCGCGGTGCACAGAGTTCGAGCATGCTGCCGGTGGCGCCGCCGCGCGAGTTGAGGCATTGGAGCACTCGAGATCCTGGAAAGTCACGACGCCACTGCGTGCTGTGAGCCGCATGTTTCAGTGTCGCCCGTGGCGTCCACGATGGGAACGCCACACCAGCCAACGAAATGCCGCTCCTTCTCGGCGCAGCTGAAAAAGACCAGGATGCTCACGATCGTTGATTGCATTGCCCAGTGAGGGGAAGTGGCGCTGACGAAGGCAAGCTTTAATCCCGTACGATCGTTCAATGAGCACAACCCCCCGCGACCGCATAGGACTCGTACTTTCTGGCGACGTACTGGAAATCGGACCTGGAAGTCGGCCGTTTACCGTCGCCCCAGGCGCCAACGTGCAATACGCAGATCGTGCAGTGGAGGGAGGGCGTGATCAAAACTGGCCTGAGTTGATCGGACAGCCCGCAGGCGTCCAAGCGCACTACGACTTGAACCTCGACACGGATGGCCTTGCCCCATTCAGATCAGGTTCTCTGGATGGTGTCGTCGCTTCTCATGTCCTTGAGCACGTGGCCAATCCTCTGGAAGTGATTGCAGAGTTTGGGCGAGCGCTGCGATTCGGCGGCAAGCTACTACTTGTAGTGCCGGATCGTCATCAAACGTTCGACGCCCCACGCAGGGCTACGCCCTTTTCGACGGTGCTGACCAAGCATCGAGAAAAGACGACCGAGGTAGATGAGGCAAGCATCAGGGACTTTTGCCAAGCCATCTATGGCCAGCCTCCGATACATCCTACGGAAGTAAGGGAATGGCATAACCCGGCCATGCTGGATGCGGACCGGCTCGCACTCCATCGAAGACGGAGCATTCACGTCCATGTGTGGAGTCCAGAGGAATTCGCCTCGCTGATAGTCTGTTCGCTGCTTGAGGGGATCACAGCTTGGCGGTTGGAGTCGATGTATTTTTCAGACCATTTTCCCGCTCGAACTGCGGACGAGTTCGCGCTTGTTTTAGAGAAGGTGCCGTTCGCCAACCCAAACGAACTGGGACGCCAGTTTGTTGATGCATGGTGTAACTCCGTGCTTGATGACACCGCTATTGATCCAGTTCGCTTGGCTCGGTTCGAAGAGGCGCTCCGTCGCGATTGTGCCGACGCCGCAATTAACTCGTTGCCACTGCAGCTGTTTGCCGCCAAACATGCAGCCCTTGGAATGGCATCGACTCAAGATCGCATTACTTCGCTCGAAGTTGAGCTCAAGACGACGCAGATACGCGCAGCCGAAGCAATCGCGCAGGGCAAGGCGCTGGAGCTTTCAACCTCATGGAAAGTGACGGCGCCGTTACGTGCTTTGCGCCGCCTGTTTCGATAGCTGCCGCTTCATCGAGATCTCGGCACTGATCGCACTGCCCTGCATTTCCGCGATCAACGGCTGTGCTTTCTCGCCTATCGCAGCAAACTTCACCGCACTGAACAGGACTGCACCATTTCCTGCGACATACAACGCAACGCGGCAGCGACACCCAGTTCGAACACAGTACCCACATCCAGGCAGGCGCAGCGCAAGTGTGGAAGATTCGCCATGAAGCCACTTCCTGCACGCGCTCCATTGATGCGTCCAAAGGTCGTCAGCAGTTCAAGTGCGCAAAAGAGCATGCTGCAACGCAGTGCGATACTTGCGCATGACGCGCATCCAAAAGCTGTTGCGTGGGTTCGATCTGGCGACGGCCAGCCTTATCGAGATTGGCGCACTCGATAGGCCGATTGTTCCGCCGGACACGCCAAAAGTGTTCTACGTCGATCATGCGAGCACACCTGACTTGCGGAAAAAGTATGCGACCGATCCACACGTGAACATTGATCGGTTGGTCGATGTTCATGGCGTATGGGGAGAGCGCACGCTCGCGGAAATCGCGGCCCCCGTAGCGCCGGTTGACGGCATAGTGGCGTCGCATGTCATCGAGCATGTCCCGGATCTGATCGGCTGGTTTTTCGAGCTGGCCTCTGTCTTGAAGCCTGGCGGCGAAGTGCGGCTTTGCATTCCTGATAAGCGCTACACGTTTGACTTGCCGCGGGCGGAGACCCAAATTGCCGATGTACTGAGTGCTCACCTTACGGGGGCGAGGGTGCCGCAGGCGCGCGCTATCCTCGATCATTTTCTCAACGTAGCGCACGTCGACTGTGTCGACGCTTGGGAAGAGCGAATCACTGGCGAGACTGCACCGCGACAGGTCGACTCCAAAGCAGCGATCGAAGCAGCGATCGAAGCAGCGATCGAAGCAGCGATCGAAGCAGCAGAGGATATGCTGGCCAATGGCACCTATCGCGACAGTCACTGCTGGGTATTTACGCCTCACTCGTTTGCCGTGTTGATGGGGCGACTTGCTGAGACTGGGCATCAGCCCTTTCGGTGCGAGAGTTTTTCTCCAACTGAGCGCCACACCTTCGAGTTCTTCGTGACCTTGGAAGCCTGTGACGACAAGCAGCGCATCGTGGAAAGTTGGAAGACGTTGCACGCCCAGGTACTCGCCAAAAGTGGAGAACTTCGATCCGTCGTCCGCGAGGAACTGGCCGAAGCCTTGCGACAGGTCGATGCACTGCATGCAGAAGCAGAACTTCTGCGCGAGCACACCGCAGATCATCGAGTTCAAGCTGCTGCGAGTCTCAAGGTCACAGCTTCACTGCAACAGCAGGTTGAAAACCTGACCGCCGTCATCGAGGACTTGCGAGGGTCCACGTCGTGGAAAGTCACGGCACCACTGCGTGCTGTGCGACGCCTGCTTAAGTAGTCCGCCCTGAACAATTCGGTTTTCAGCTGAGTGCAACGTGACGCAGCGTGGCGACCGGCGCCAGCGCAGCCAGCAATGCATACAGGTCCAAGCCGAGTCGGGCGCAAAGAAGCCGCAGCTTCGC
>NZ_JAYLVN010000025.1:0-76237 GCF_046156345.1 Variovorax sp. H27-G14 | reverse complement strand
TCAATAAAGAAGTCAAGAAAGGAGGAAGACGCTAGAGTTATGCACAGCCGGCTTCCACGATGCCGGCTTCCATCCCCGGGTCAAAGTTCAACCGGCAGGGTGGGTCAAGATTCAACCGGCGCCGACATTCAAGTTCGGCTGCAGTTCCGTTCGAACGCACACACAAATAGCAATGATTGATCACGCGCCCTTGTCGAGAAGGCGCCCTCCGCACTCGCGCCCGCCATGAACAGATCGAAGCACAGCGCCGAGGTGTCAATGCTGCAGGTAGCGTCCCGGCCCATGCCGACAGCATGCCGACTCCCATAGCGTACAGGACACGGACGATCTCCGACGGCGCCAGGCTGCCGCAGCACTGAGCGCGCGCCTGCGATCTTCTTCACGCGCACGAGCCGCATCCCGCTACGCGCCATTACATGTTCGAAATGGGCTTGCGCCTCGGATCGGTTGAGAGTTTGAACGTTTCCTGGAAATGCGGTTGCAAACCGAAGTCGCGCCACATACGCGTGATGGCCGTCTGCCAAAGCCCGGCTGCGCTGGCCATGGTGGGGGTGCTCCAGTGCGTCGCCCCGCGCGGCACGCGCGCCCGTCCTGGCGATCACTGCATCGACGCGGGCATCATCGATGGTTCTAGGCACCGGAGCGTGGCGCATCCAATAGGCCGTCCAAGCGATGTTCGACGAACGGGCGTTTCTCCATTGCAAGACGCTGAACGTATCAGTCGGCTCTCCGCAGTGGCTTGCGACGGCGACGTCGGATCACGGTGCTCGCAAAGGTGACCACGGCCAATGCGATCAGTTGATTCACGAGCTTGGCTGTGGCCTTGCGTGTCTTCTTCTCGACCCTGCGCTGCACGTCTTCGACGCGTGCGAGTTCGTCGCCGTCTACAACCACCTTGTCCGTTCCTGCCTTGGCCTGCAACGCCGCGGTATCCGTGGCTTGTTGCGCCTTGGCAGCCGCCACGGAGCCATGTGCGTCGGCATACACCTTGGTGAATTCCGCACCTAGCAAGAAGATCTGCGCGGCGTAATACACCCACGCCAGAAGTACGACCAGCGAGCCGGCGGCGGCAAAGGATTCGTTGACGCCGCTCTTTCCCAGATACAGCCCGATCAGCACCTTGCCAACCTCGAACAGCACGGCAGTCACCACCGCCCCGATCCACACGTCATGCCATGCGATGGGCGCGCTCGGCATGAACTTGAAGATCATCCCGAACAGCAGCGTGAGGATGCCCAGGGACACCAGCACGTTGATCGACTGCAGCAGCAGTTCCCACCCTGGAAAAAACCCGGTGCTCCAGCTCCCAAAAGCTGCCAGACCCGCGCTCACGATGAGCGAGACCATCAACAAGAACGCCAACCCAAGGATCAGGCCGAACGACAGCACGCGCGCCCGCAGAATGCCCCAGATGCCCTTGGGTTTCACGCGCTCGGGCACGTGCCAGATGCGGTCCAGCGAGCTCTGCAGTTCGGCGAATACCGTGGTCGCACCGACGACCAGAACGACGATGCTCACGCCCCCGGCGACCAGGCCCCGTGAAGGTTCGCTCGCGCTCTTGATCAGGCCTTGCACTGCCAGAGCGCCTTCTCGACCAATCAACCCCGACAACTGCGCCGCGATCTGCCCCTGCACCGCCTCGGCACCGAACAACGCGCCTGCCACGGCGATCACGATCACCAGCAACGGTGCCAGTGAAAACATCGTGTAGTACGAAATGGCTGCGCCCATGCTCGGCGCAAAGTCGTCGATCCACGCCATCACGGCATCCCTGCACAGCCGATACAGCTGAACCAGCTTCGACGACGGAACGGCGGTGGTCACGGTTGCTTCCATTTCTGACGACAAGCGCCCTTATCCCTTACTCCGTGAAGTTGTCCTTGATCAGGTCGACCACATCCGACGACCTCCCGCTGAGCACGGCCTTGGCGGAATACAGCATGGTGCCCGCGACCTGGCTGAACTCCACCTTGGGCGGCATCACCAACTCCGTGCGGTTGACCTTCACATCCAGCAGCGCCGGCCCCGGGTGGGCCAGGAAGGCACGCACGGCATCGGGCAACTGCTCGGCGCGCTCGACCTTCTGGCCGTAGAAGCCGATCACCTCCGCCAGCCGCGCAAAGTCCGGGTTCAGCAAGTCGGTGTAGTTGTCGAGCAGGCCTTCCACCTTCTGCTCGAGCTCCACGAAGTTCAGGCTTGCGTTGTTGTAGACCACGACCTTGATCGGCAGCTTCTCCTGCACCGCGGTCATCAGGTCGCCCAGCAGCATTGCGATGCCGCCGTCGCCGGAGAGGGAAATCACCTGTCGTCCTGGGTAGGCCTTTTGCGCGCCCAGCGCCTGCGGCATCGCGTTGGCCATGGTTCCGTGCAGCAAGCTCACCAGCGTGCGCCGCCGGCCGTTCATGTGCAGGTGGCGCAGCGACCACACCATCGGGCTGCCGCCGTCGGCGGTGAAGATGGCATCGTCGGCCGCGAGTTCATCGATGACATGCGTCAGGTGCTGCGGATGAATAAGCCCTTCCTTGCCGGGGCGCTCATCGCGCCGCAGCGTCTCGACCGCGTCTTTGCGGTGGCGCAGGCATTCGTCCAGAAAGCTTCGGTCACTGCGTTCTTCGAGCAACGGAATCAGCGCCTCGATGGTGTGCGCCACGTCGCCCACCAAGCCCAGCGTGACGGGATGGCGCCGCCCCAGGTGGCTGCCGTCCGTGTCGATCTGCAGAATGGTGGCCTTGGACGGATAGAACTGGCTCCAGGCAAAGTCGGCGCCCAGCAGCAGCAGCGTGTCGCACTCCTGCAGTGCGCGATAGCCCGACTCCACGCCAAAGATGCCGGTCATGCCCATGTTGAACGGGTTGTCGTACTCCACGAAGTCCTTGGCGCGCGAGGTGTGGGCGATCGGTGCCTTCAGGCACTGGCCGAGTGCCAGCAGCATCTCGTGCGCGCCTTCGCAGCCGTGCCCGGCGTAGATGGCAATCTTCTTGCCCTGGCCGAGCAACGCGGCCAGTTGTCCGAGTTCGTTGTCGTTCGGCCGGACCACGGGCGCGGTGCGGTGCACGGCAAAGGTCAGGCCCTCCTTCACCTGGGTCTGCGCAATGTCGCTCGGCAGAATGACGACCGCCACGCCGCCGCGCGACAACGCCGCCTGGGCTGCCAGCGCCGTCACGCGCTGCGCCTGGTCGGCCGAATGCACCTGCGCGCAAAACACGCTGCAACCCGCGTACAGCGATTTGAAATCCACCTCCTGCGGAAAGTCCATGCCCAGTTCGGTCGTGACGATCTGGCTGGCGATCAGCACCATGGGCGCGCGGTTGCGGTTGGCTTCGAAAACCCCGTTGATGAAATGCAGGCCCCCAGGCCCGCACGAGCCGGCGCAGGCGGTGAGCTCGCCCGACAGGTAAGACTCCGCGCCGGCAGCGAAGGCGGCTGCCTCCTCGTGGCGCACATGCACCCACTCGATCCCGCTACGACGAATTGCATCGGTCACATGGTTGAGGGTGTCGCCCACGATGCCATAGCAGCGCTTGACGCCGGCATGCTTGAGGGTTTCGATGACGAGATCGGCGACTTTGCGGTGGGCCATGCTAGCGAGTCTGTTGCTGCGATTCAAAAAGCGTACGGCCCGGGCCTGGAATTCCCGTGGGCGAGATACGGCCATCTCGGTAGGATTTCGCCGCATCGTTACAGAGACCTGCAAAATGCCAAGCCAAGCGCGCCGACAACTGCACACTCACACCGCCGCCTATACGCAACCCCGCCTAGGGCTTCGCGCACCAGGGAACGCCCTCCAGACACGCGTGGGACGACTCTCGCCAAGTTCAAAAGTGCCTTTCAACCGCGCGATTGAAAAATTCTCCAGGCGTTGCACTGAAGAGTTTGCGGAAAGCCGCGATGAACGCCGATAGCGATTCGTAGCCGCAGTCCAGCGCAACATCTGTCACGCGCTCGCCCCGCTCTAGTCCAGGGAGCGCGCCGAGCAACCGCATTCGCAACAACCAAGCGCGATAGGTAAGCCCAGTCTCGCGCATGAAGCGCCGACTCAAAGTTTTTTCCGAAACGCCGAAGCGCTTGCTCCAATCACGCAGGCTGACTTTCTCGCCCGGCCGTGCCTGGACGCTACGACAAAGCTGGCGCAGTTGTGCGTCCGCCGGCATAGGCAGCATGAGGTCGACCTCCTGTGCCGCCGTGAGTTGGTCCAGCAGCACGTTGGCCAAGCGCTCACCCGCGCTTCCGGCTGCGTACTCGACTGGCATCAAGCTGAAAGCGCTGACAAGCTCCCGCAGCAAGGGGCTGACTTCCAACACTCGGCAACGCGCCGGCGATGCGGTGCTTCCTCCTCCATCGATGTACAGGCTGCGAACGCACGTATGTGCGGTCGTCCACACGCGATGGGCGATGCCTGCTGGAATCCAGACGCCACGCTGAGGCGGCGCAACAAAACGACCAGCGCTAGTCTGGACCTCGAGCACCCCTCGGACCGCATAAGCGAATTGAACCCATGGGTGGCGGTGCCGGTAGCCAAGAACGGCGTTGGAAAGCGACTCCGCATGTCCGAACACAGGCCGTGGCAGCGTTCTGAGTTCGGCCAGAACCGCCCTTGAATCTTCTGAATCTTGTCCTTTCGTCAACACTGCACGCTCCCTTATCGTTAGTCCGAAATCCTACCGCGCGATAACCTCGGGTTTTGCACTGCACGAACCCATGAGATCGCTAAGAGCATTGCCCGATAACTCGACTTTTGCACGCTTGGCTAACGCGCCTGTGAGACGTGAGTCATGACCTCCACTTTCGACAGCATCGTCGCCGCCGTGGACATGTCGCCAGAGTCGCCGCAGATCGTCTACCGTGCGGCCATGCTCGCCCTGAAACATGGCGTGGCGCTCAAGGTGATGGATATCAGTTCGCTGGTGGCCCCGTCCCGCGCGCCGAGGGCCTCTGAATTGAAGGCGATTGCAACTTCTGCCGTGGACGGGCTGGGTGTGCTTGCCAACGTACTCCCGGATCGCGCAACCCGCGTCTCGGACATTGCCGAGGCCACCCGGCGAAGCATCGTTGTGCTGAAGCACGAACGGCGCCCTGGGCTTCGCTCGCTCTGGCGCGGTTCGCTGGCAGAGCAACTCATTCGTGTCGGCGACAGCCCCGTGCTTATCCTGAAAGCGCAACCGAATGCGCGCGAGAACTATGAACGCCTGCTGGTGGCGGTGGACCTCTCATACTCGGCAACCCACCTCATAGCCCTTGCATGCCACCTCGAGGAGAACAGCGAACTCCAGATCCTCCATTCCATACGCCCACTGCATTCGAACCCGCTGCGCGATGCGGAGATGCCGGATCGCATCCTGCGCGCCTACCTGCTTCGAAGAAAACTGGAGGCGCACGAGCAACTGCTTCGCATTGCCGGCAGCGCAAGGAGACACAACCGCCGCGTGACGACCGTCTTGCGTGATGGCGATCCCGCCTGGCATGCAACGCTGCAGCAATCGCATGCCGGCGCTGACCTTGTCGTTGTCGGCAAGCGCCGCTCTTGCGCACTGCTCGATCTTTTGTGCGGCAGTGTGGCAAAGCGAATTTTGGTCTGGTGCGCGGCGGACGTCCTCGTCGTTCCCTGCCACTCGCCTCATCCAAAGACTGCGCCGGCGCGCTCATCTGCAATCGCCTCAAACTAGATTCGAGGCACATGTTTCAAAAAATAAGGAAAAACGATGAATAAAGGCGAAGAGAAAAATGGAGTCATTCACAATCCCGGCATCGTTGCGGCCGAAGACCCCGCGACGGGCGAGCCGGACCCCAGCGTTTTAAAAGAAGTGTCGGAACAGGTATCGCGTGCAAATGAAGCGCCTGCCAAGGCGCTCGACGCTGATACAGAACGTCGCCGTGCCAGACTTGCCGACACACGTCCACGGGATGGCGCGGTGACCCAATGGCAGAAGAGGTAAAGCAAGGCGCGCCGCCGTCGCGCCTCGAGCCTCGAGCCTGATCAGCCTTATCGGCGGCCTTCCCGCGCGCACACGCCTCCTGGCCTGCGGCTCGCCCTCATGTCCACGCGAGGGGGATGGCCGAAACCCATGCGGCACGACTAAGACATCGACGCTACTGAGTTTCAGCAGGCGTTCGGCCACGCTGCCGAACATAAGTAAGCGACCGGGCACGGCATCTTGACGTAAGGGCTCGGGGTGCGCCCAACGGCCGCTGTCCTTCGCATTGCTGACGCTTAAGGCCGGGACGCGGCGGGCAGTTCCCGACCCACAGCAGTCGGTCGGCGTTACGAATGGGCTGCCCGATACCTGGCGTTCGGAGCGCGCAATGGCGGGAGACCACTCCCCGCTGCGAAGCAGACGCCCTGGCGAGGTCACACGACCGGCGATGCACGAAACACGGCGGTGACTGTCTCGCGCAGCCAGCGGTGCGCGGGGTCAACGTCGAGCCGGGGATGCCACATGGCCGAGATCACGATTTCAGGTAGCGCCATTGGCAGCTCGAAGACCTCAAGACCCTCGACGAGCGCCGCCGCGCTGGGCCGGTCTGCACGGACCAGGCTGCGCGGCACCTGCGCGACGACGTCTGAATCGCGCGCGATGCGCAGAGCGTCGGGAAAGCCAGCGACCACCGCCACGATCGTGCGTCGCAAGCCAAGTTCCGCCAGGGCATCGTCTACGGGACCATGGACCACCGCCTTGCGCGATGCAACGACATGAAGGCATTGCGCAAAGCTCGCAGCAGTCACCTGAGTGTCCAGCAGCGGGTGGCCGACACGCGCCACGCCGACGAAGCGATCCCGGAAGATGGCGTGGGTTCGTACCTCCGGCCCTGACTTTCCAAGAACGCCGATCTCCAGGTCGACGCGACCGTCGCGAAGCCCGAGCGCGTCCTTGACCAGCCTCGGCACGAATCGAAGTCGAACGCGAGGCGCCGCCCGGATCACTGTTGCCACCAAGGGCGCTGCGAAGAGGGCGACGAATCCTTCGTTCGCTCGCACGACGAACGTGCGCTCCAGCGCTGCGGGGTCGATCTCGGTAGTCTCCCGGCCGAGTAGTGCGCGGGCGTCCCGAGCGACTTCTCGCACCTGTTCTCGCATGGCAAGCGCCCGTGGGGTCGGCACCAGACCGACGCCCGCGCGAACGAGAAGCGGGTCTCCCGTCATCGAGCGCAGCCGCGCCAGGGTACGGCTCATCGCCGAGGCGCTCAGGCCGAGCCGTCGCGCCGCGCCCGTCACGCTGCCCTCCGTGAGCAAGGCGTCCAGCGCAGGCAGAAGGTTCAAGTCAACGTCGTTCATGGCCGAGTTTGTCCGAGATCGACATGGCGTCGAGTGCAACTTGATTGTGCAGGCTGTACGTCTGGTCCCGTGCGGGGCCCACTTTCATACTTCGTGCACACCACTCCGCAAGACAGCAATGAACACTTCGAATTCCTTGACCCCTTCGATTCTCCTAGTCGGCGCATCGCGCGGCCTTGGCCATGCGATGGCCGACGAGTTCGTGAAGCGGGGATGGCAGGTCGTCGGCACGGTTCGCGGCGACGCCCGCACCGAGCTGGATGACCTCGCCGATCAACACCCCGACCAACTCACTGTCGAATCCGTAGACATCACCGTTCCGGATCAGCTTGTCGCCCTGCGTGAACGACTTGCTCCGCATCGCTTCGATGCGTTGTTCGTCAACGCGGGCACCGAGAACCGGCGTGCGGAAGACACGATCTTCGACATCTCGACCGAGGAGTTCATCCATGTCATGGTGACCAACGCGCTCAGCCCCATGCGCGCCATCGAGACGCTCGAGGGACTCGTCGACGACGCCGGATTGATCGGCATCATGTCGTCCGGGCAGGGTAGCGTGGCCAGCAACGAGAAGGGTGGCCACGAGCTCTATCGCGGGTCAAAGGCGGCGCTGAACATGTTCATGCGCAGCTATGCCGCTCGCCACGTGGGGAGCCCTCGATCGCTTCTGCTGATGGCGCCCGGCTGGATTCGCACCGCGCTGGGCGGCCCGAGCGCGCCCTTCTCGATGGAGGAAACCATTCCGGACATCGTCGACGTCGTCATCGAGCAGCAGGGCAAGTCCGGTTTGCACTATGTCGATCGCAAGGGAAAGGCGGTGTTGTGGTGAGCGCGACAGGAAGGCGGAACTCCATGCCTGCCGACGACGCAGCCGCACAGCCCGAGCCCTCCTCAACGAAGCTGATCGGCATCGAGGAGCACTTCCTGACCGCCGAAGTTCGAGATGACTGGCACGCGCTCGGCCCGGCCGCCATCGATCCCAGCGTCGCTTTCCATTCAGGAGCGATCGAAGGTCGGCTCCTCGACCTTGCGGAGCAGCGACTTGCCTTGATGGACGAGACGGGCCTCGACGTCCAGGTGCTGTCGCTCACGACGCCTTCGCTGCACGACCTCGGGCCTGAGAGCGTCTACATAGCCAGGCGAATCAACGACGCGTTGGCCGAAGCCGTTGCACGTCATCCGACGCGCCTGCAGGCATTCGCGACGCTACCAGTCGCACAGCCGGAAGATGCGGCGCGCGAACTGGAACGCTGCATCGAATCGCTGGGCTTCACCGGCACCATGCTATGCGGACGAGTCGGCGCGCGCCATCTCGACCACCCTAACTTCGCGCCGATCTTCGAGTCGGCTGTGAAGCTCGGCGTACCGATCCTGATTCATCTGCGAACACCGCCGATGCCCGTGCGGGAGGCCTATTACTCGGGCTTCAGTCCGACGGTGTATGCCGCGTTCGCCACGTTCGGCCTCGGATGGCACTATGACGCCGGCATCCAGTTCATCCGTCTCCTGCTCGCGGGCACGTTCGTATCGCCTTCCGGGTCTGCAGCTAATTCTGGGGCACTGGGGCGAACTGGTGCTGTTCTATGCGGAGCGGCTCGCCGCCATGGATCGGTTCACCGGCCTCGAGCAGCCCATCGTGACCTACCTCCGCCGCAATCTCTACGTTACCGCCAGCGGCATGTTCCTGCCGCATTACCTAGAGCGGGCGGCCGCAGTCGTCGGACATGAGCGGCTGCTCTTCCCGACCGACTTTCCATATCAGTACCATTCCGGCGGAGACGCCAGGAGGTTCCTCGACGCCTGCGGTCTGGCCGGGGCCGACAAGGCAGCCTTCGCTCATGGCAACTAGCTTCGATTGACGGCAAAGGCCGTCGCCTGACGACCTCGTCGACTTTATGCATCCGTGCCCCGCCAGCAAGACCGATCTCGGTTGGCACTTGCGGTTAAACACTGCTTCGCAGAGGGAGCAGACTCCCTTCGCGAGGTTGTCGAGTGTCGCCCTGTGAACCTCGCCCAACGGCTCGAGCTCGGCGCCGGCGGCGCCGGACCACGACGCCAGTGTCGTACGCGGAGTGTGCACGCCGGAGCGCGCATTAATCGTCTCTTGGCGGTAGTTCGGAATGTGGTCGACGAAGCGGCTGACCAAGACGTGCGCGACCAGGCCGGGCGCCGGCATGCCCTTGGCGATCAGTTGCGGGTCGACCGGCGTCTGGATCAACGTCTGGCAGCACCTGCACACCCACTTGCCGCGGACGTGGCGATGAGTGATGGGCCCGGGCCCCACCGAACACCTGCACGACCTGCGCGAGCAACCGCTCGGCGCCGACGCGCATGTCCATTGGTTCGACAGAGAGCCACAAGGCATCGATGCGGATCACCGGAGAATCTCGCGGGCCCAGGCCGCGCATTGCGCCGCCGCCGTCATCGGCCAGGTCGACTTCATCGTCAGCGAGCCCCGGCGAAATTCGATCTCGATGGTGGCCCCATTCGTTGATTGCTCCACCATGACCGGCACGAAGCCCACCGTGTCGCCGGCACGCGCTGCGGCGGCGTCCCTCACCTGGTCGAGCGCCGCGCTTGCCGCCTGGCGTCGTTCGCGCTCGAGTCGCCGCCATCCGTGAACCAGGTTGGCATTGACGCCGTGGGCCATGGCCACCTTCGCCACCGATGCGCCGGGCCGCTCGCATTCGGCCAGCACCATGGCCTTCAATTCCGGGCTGCGCTCCAGGCGCCGTCTCTTGGACGCCGTAGTCATCATGTCCATTCGCGATTGTTCGTGGACGCTATCGTTACGGGGTCAGCGGGCCGGTTCAAGATGCCATGGCTGGCCGGTTACGTAGCATTGGTCAAGGCGCAGTTGGGGCCGGCTGTCTGATTGCTTGGAGCGTACGACCACGAGTTATTACCTGCGCGCGCGTTGCTGCGCGTGCCAAGGGCCGATTTGCCGAACGCACTCTTGGAAGCAGTTGTCCTGCATCTCCAAGAGCGGTTTAAAATTCCTACATTTAAGGCTTAGCCCTGGTCAGCGACGTTCGCGCTTATTCCTCAGATATTGGGTGATCAGGTCTGAGAGGTTTGCTATCCGACGCAGTTCGCAACCGAGAACAAAGTTTGAAACCACACTCTTGAGCAACATCAAGGTAAACCTTTATGGCCTAAAAGATTCGTTTGAATGACGAGCAGTGGCAAAAGCTACTAGCTTTAAAATCCGCTCCGCGGTTGTCTCGTGGGGCTAGAGCTATTGCAGAACCAGCGAAGTCTTCAAGTCGGCTGAGTTCGCACGGTCTAATCGCCGTTGACATGGATGGACATGAGTACCTCACAGACCAAGGTTTGTCTCGCGTAAACCAAGGCCGCTAGGATTTTAACCAAAAAATCCTGATTTCCTAAATGCTAATTTCTAAGGTTTGAGAGTTTAACCACATCAGAAAGGTGAATTGGCCAATTTCAATTATGTCAGTACAGCAATAGGGATCGGAATAGTTATCGCGAGCGCGCCAAGTTGCCGACCCGAGCTTGCGAGCATCACTCATTTTTAACGAGCACGTCCATAGGCTCTCGTTTCAACAACCGCCCTGTCTCTGTCAACTGCAAAGTGCGCCCTGGCGCGCAGCTCTGCTCGTCCTGCCCGCCCTGTTCTACGCAATAGCCCCAGCCTCAAGCTTAGTGGCACGTCGAGGGCCAAATGGGGGTCCAAATCACTGAGAGCCCTTTGGTGCTTGGCGTCTGGCGCACGGCGCCGCAGCGCACGAACAACCTCGGCATCCTCGCGGTGGCTTGGATTGCGACCAGCCTCGCACTGCACGGCCTGCTAACCCTTTTCCGGCACCGACCTCAGGCTTTGATTGCTGCGCAGAAGAAGTTTCTCGCTAGCCGTTTGGGTGACCTGTTCATGCTCGCGGGCGTGGTGTGCATTGGATGGTCGTACAGAACCCTTGAGATCGATCGGGCGGTCGCCGTCGCTCAAAACTTGTTTGCGCAAGTCAATCTTGGAGCGCAACTGCCCGACCTCGCAATGGCCGCAGCGTTGTGCTTGGCAGTGAGCGCCCTGCTTAAATGCGCCCAGCCACCTGTGCTCGGCTGGCTCATTTAGGTCATGGAGGCGTCCACGCCAGTGTCGGCACTTCTTCACGCGGGCGTTGTGAATCTGGGCCGATTCATGCTGCTGCGCGTGGGCATTCTTCTTGCGGGCGTTCCCTCCGCCCAGACATTGCTAGTGGTCGTCGGCAGTCCCAGGCCTCAACGAATTGCTCGACGGTTAATTGCCAATTACCAGGATAGAACCATGTGATCTTCAATCGACCCAAGAAGCCCTCGCAAGCCGCATTGTCGGGTGAACAGGTTTTGCAAGACATCGAACGCGTCAGCTCGGCATCCGCGGTGCGTGCCAGCCATCCAAGCCAGCGGTGTGGGCGCCGTGATCCGAATGAACAGGCTGACTGGTGCTGTGGATCGTTTCGATGGCGGCATTCAGCATCGTGTTGAGCTGCGTCTGGACGCATGCCAACTGTGACCACCTTGCCATCGAAGCAGTCGATTCAGGGCGACAAGTACACCTTGCCCCGCAGGAATGTGGAACTGCGAGATGTCGGGGAGCTATTTATCGATGCGAGTACCGACTAGACGCCATGGCCTTTTCGGATCCGGAGAGACTCGCTTGAATCGCGTGCGCTATGCAGGGTGATCCAGTTCTATCCATGCTGGGGCATGGTCGCTGGCCCCTTCCAGACCACGCGCGGCTTTGTCAACGCCAGCGGATACCAGCCGCGGCAGAAGCGCTTTGCTTACCAGAAGATGATCGATGCGCAAGCCCGCATCACGTGGCCACCTGTTGCGAAGGTAGCTCCAATACGTGTACGGGGTCGCCTGGCCCCGCTTAGGCTTGAGCGCGTCAGTCCACCCCTGCTTCATCAATTTTCCGAACGCTGCGCGCGGCTCTGGCTGCAAAAGCGCGTTGTCTTTCCAAGACGCTGGCGAATAGATGTCGTCGTCCGTGGGGACGACATTGAAGTCCCCTGCTAGCACTACAGGATGGCCGGACCGGATTAGTGTCGACGCATGGCTATGCAGGCGATCAAACCAAGCCATCTTGTAGTCGAATTTCGGGCCCGGCCAGGGATTGCCGTTAGGAAGGTAGAGGCACGCCACCACGATGCCATTGACAGCTGCTTCTAGGTAACGACTCTGCTTGTCCGCCGCGTCGCCTGGTAGCTGTCGGCGTATTTCCAAAGGGGTGAACCCTCGAGCAAGGATTGCTACGCCATTCCATGTTTTCTGCCCTTGCACAAGCGCCTCATAGCCCAGGGCGGCGAGCTCTTCATAAGGAAAATTCGATTCGACGCATTTCAGCTCCTGTAGGCAAACCACGTCGGGCTTGGTCACTTCAAGCCACGCGCGCAACTGAGGAAGTCGCGCGACAACGTTGTTGATGTTGTAGGTGGCTACGCGCACGATCCGCTTTGCGCACCGCCTAAGCAGCCTTGCGCTTGGCTGCAGGTGAGGCCTTTTTCGCCGCAGCCTTGCGGGCTGGTCGCTTGTCCTTTCCGTCGGTCTTCGCCGAAGCCGTGCCCTTCGCGGGAGCCTTTGCGCTCTTCCCGCTTTTCAAACTTCGCGCGAGCAGCTCGGTCAAATCAATGATCTGCGCGGAATCGCCGGGGGACTCTTCCTCTGGTTGGATCACCGTCTCGGTGTGACCGGCCTTGACCTTCTTGTCGACGATCTTCATCACCGCGTGCTTGAACTCGTCCTTGAAGTCGTCGGGATTCCACTTGCCCGACATGTCGCCGACCAGTTGCTCGGCCATCTTCATCTCGGCGGCGGTGACGTTGGCGCCCTTGACACCGGCCGCAGGCAGGTCGAGCCCTTCGAGCGTCTTCACTTCGTCGCCCCAGCGCAGGAGGTTTAAAACAAGCGCTTTGCCCGAAGGCACCAACACGGCCAAGTGCTGCTTTGTCGCGATCACCACCTTGGAAAGGCCGACCTTGCCGGTCTTGATGAGCACCTCGCGCAGCAGCGCATAAACCTTCTGACCCTTGTTGATCGGCGCGACGTAGTAGGGGCGCTCCAAGAATACGAACGGAATTTCGTTGGCGTCGATGAAGCGCTGGATCTCGATGGTCTGCGTGGTGCGCGGATACACCGCCTCGATCTCTTCGGGGGAGATCACCACGTATTTGCCGTCCTCGTATTCCACGCCCTTGACGATGTTGTCCTTGTCTATCTCCTTGCCCGTCTTCTTGTTGATGCGCTTGTAGCCCACGGGGTCCATGCTGCGCTTGTCGAGCCAGTCGAAGTCGACTCCCTGCTCGATGCTGGCAGTGTGCAAGCCCACGGGAATGTGGACGAGGCCGAACGTGATCGCGCCCTTCCACAGGGTTCTGCTGCTGGTGGCCATGGAAATCCTTGTTAAAAAACGATCAGTTGACCGCCCTCCAGCGGCCATTACTGAGGTACTGGCTTGGCAGACGGGGCGGCGCCGCCAGCGGTGGACCCACTGCCGAACTTACCGGGCTCACCGTCACGGGTCGCCTTGCCGTCGCCGATGGAAGCTGGCGGCTTGCCTGTCTGGGTGCGCGCCCTCGCTGTGCTCTCGTCGGTGATGATCTTTCCACTTTCGCCGAATCCGCCAGTGGGCGGCCGTACCGCCGGCGCCTTT
Organism: Variovorax sp. H27-G14; assembly: GCF_046156345.1. Lineage (NCBI taxonomy): Bacteria > Pseudomonadati > Pseudomonadota > Betaproteobacteria > Burkholderiales > Comamonadaceae > Variovorax > Variovorax sp. H27-G14. The sequence continues at coordinate 62,312 of NZ_JAYLVN010000025.1, read as the reverse complement.
TGCGCGTCACTGGAAATTGGCGCAGCGGTTCCCTTGGGATTACCAGTGGACTGAGCAATCGCCTGACCTGCAGTAGCTGCTCCCAAGACGCAGCAAACGAACGTTTGGCCAGCCGTGTGGAGTAATGAGTTTTTCATACCCTCCGGTGTCGGTCTATCAATGAACGGGCGACGTAGGAAAGTCAGGTGTTTGCGCGTGAGCAAGGCCGCTCCCTTCGAGTTTCGGATATAGGGCTTAAGCCTCTTCCAGACACGTCGCACTTCCCATCTTCCCCGCCCTACACCTTTCGAACTAGTCGCGAGCTTGGCCAGACTGTCCTTCAAATCGCACTACTTCGTCTTCGACAGGCCGCGGATGTTCAGCGCCGCGAGACATACTTGCAGGGCGATGAGCGCATAGGCCGACGTGTGCATGCCCCAGACGGTCCAAGCCACATTGCTGAGGAGGAACACCCAGAAACCGATGTTCCTGCGATGCTCCCTCGTGGATGCGACAAGCCACGCCGCAAGCAGAGACAGTGCGAATGCTGCCCATTGAATCAGATCGAGAGTCTCGTCCATTGCTTCCCTAACTATCTACGCTTCTTAAATTTCCAAACCGGTGTGCAGTGCGGGGGATGCCGACCCATCGAAATGCGATGAGCGCTGAGTCTTCATCGTGGACGGGCTATCTGTCGCTTGCCAGAGGCCGCAACCGTGAGATTGTAAGCAAACCACAGCGACGCGATCTAAGACTGGGCTGTGTAGGAGTGCAGACGTCATAGAAATCATCTTTTTTCTGAGTCTGTACCCGTTCATAGAACTCATGAGGCAACGACCTCCAAAGGGAATTGGCTGTTTACTTTTTGAAACGGTTCCGCACTTTAAATTCTAGAGAAAAATTTGACTGCATACAGGGCAAAAGGCCATGGAAGGCTTTCAGAAGGAAAAGGTGGAGATTGATATGCCAGGCAATCGAAAAATATGTCGCACGATTTTCTGAACTGCCGCATTCCCACTCATGGCAGTTGCTCCATTTGCATTCGGGCTTCTAGTTTCCATAGCGCATTTAATTGCAATGCCAGGCTTGTTCTTATGGGAAAACTCGCAGGAAAGAAAACTAACCCGTCACCTCAAAACACTTTCAAGCAAAGAGGTTAAATAATGAACAACCCTCGCCGGCAATCTCGCCGCCGTGGACCCGGAGGCGAATTTTGGTTGCTCGTTGCAGTTTTGACGCTGCTGGCGACGATCGCGCTTTTACATCTCGCCGTCATGAGAGAGCGTGACTCGGGCCTGACACCAGTTGATGCGCACACATTTTTAAAACTCTTCACAGTTCCGAGCGCGACGCCATCGGTTAGCACCGCTGGCTCGCCAAACTAGGAGACAAGTTTGGAACAACAACCACGACAACCACGCGACCTTCGTTCGGCTACCTCTCAAAAGGCGGCGTTCGTTCTGAACACGAACCCTTTGCAAATCGAGGCGCGAGTGGAAGTCACGCCGAGAGGTTTGTTGGCAATCGCCGTGCTGGTTGCCGGCATTCTTCTAACGACAGCCGCAGTCGTTCGCGCTGCAAAGACCGGCCACTAGGTCCGCGGTCGGAGGTGTGAAAGGGCGGATGCACGAGGGCGGCGTCGCTACCTGATCGCCTAAGGGCCGAAAATCTCTAGACATGCGCAGCTTGACCAAAGCCAGCCGATGTCGGCACTGCAAGTACACGCAAGCCTGGACGCTTGCCTAGGCTCCAGGCCTTTGGCGGCCTAGACGCACTGGACGGCCGATCCTCATCCGACCTTGTAAGTGGTCGTGTGGACTGATGAAAGCTCATGGTCCGGCACCGCTTCCATCCGAATCGCCGGGACCCGCGTCAGCGTGCCGACGAGCTTCGTTTGCAGCGGCATGCAGGCTGTTTGCCGTTTGGGCGGCAGCGTCCGCAGTCATCGTCACAGCTACTCCATCAGGACCGTCCAGAACCACCACGCCATCGACCGCCGTGGCGACGCCAGCGTCTTCACGAGGCTTGAGCGCGGACTTGTTATCCATCATGAGACTCTCCAATGTGTCCAACCGCCTGCGCGGCCACGTGAGCATTCAAATAAAGGTATCCGGGTTCGAACAAGCCAGCTTTCACCAGCCCCGCGAGGTCAAGGATCTGGACTTGTGATGAGCGAACCTGGCATAGCCCCATCTCGCGCAGGTCTCGCAGGACGCGATTGACGTGCACGTTCGTCAAACTGCACACCTCGCCGATGTCCGACTGCGTCATCGGGAGCGAGAACCCATGGCCGCGTGACCGACCGACCGCAAGGAGCCGGGCATGGGTCTCGCAGAAAAAGTGAGCCACACGCTGCAACGCCGTGAGGCTGGAAAGTCGATAAATCCACTGCCGATGCTGCGCGGCATCGAGCATCGTGATGAACCAGAGGCGCCTAGCCAGCGCGGCGTCATCAATCAGGATTTTCTCCAACGCGTCATGCGTAAAAACCGCGACGCTCACATCGGTGAGCGCGCCCACGTCGTGATCTAGCTGCTTCAATGTGAACGCATGCAGGTCCACGAAGTCGCCCGGTACATGCACGGCCACAAGGTGTCGTTTGCCGTCGAGCGCGTCCACGTGCCGCGTCATGAAACCTTCGACAAGCAGCAAGCTCACTTGGACCTGCGTGTCCTGACGCACCGCTGTCTCACCCGCGCGAAATGTTCGGACGCTGGCGATCGCCGCCTCCAGCCGGCCCCGCTCGGCGTCGGACAGTGAGGTGGTGCGGTTCAGGAGTACGGACTTTGTCTGCATAGATCGGGCGAGGGCGCCATCGTGCGACATGTTTTTCGTCGCTGCATTAACCCAGATTAAGTTTGGACCTGAATTTGCAGCTTGCGGTGCAGATGGATTGCGTCCTACAGAAAAAGGCGCACTGCGGTCCATACCCTGCGCAACGCCCGCCTTCCCCGTACCTCCTTAAAGAACACCCCACCATGGCCAAGAAAGACACCCCCGAACTCGTCGCGGCACGTGCCGCGGCGCGCAACACCGACAGCGCGCCTTCGCAACCGGCACCGCCTGCGGCGGGTGCGGGCGACGCACCCGCCCAGAAAGCAATCGACACCCAAGCTATGGCCGCTGGCATGCCTGCCAACGTAAACAAGGCGTTGGAATACGGCGCGGCTAACGCGGCGGTCAGTCCGGCCGGGGTGACGGTCGCACCGCCGTCGCGGCTGCCCGGTGCGAGCACGCTGTCAGAGATCAACGATTCCGACAAAACGGGCTCCGTAGTTCCGGAGGGTCTCAACGCCGCGATCGGGACGCTCGACCGCGTGCGTGTCGACTCGACCGGCCAAGTGCTCACCACCAACCAAGGCGTGCCCCTTGCCGACAACCAGAACTCTCTCAAGGCAGGCGCGCGCGGGCCAGCCTTGCTCGAAGACTTCATCCTGCGCGAGAAAATCACCCACTTCGACCATGAGCGCATTCCGGAGCGCATCGTTCACGCGCGCGGCTCGGGCGCCCATGGTTTCTTCGAGGCCTACGAGCCGCTGACCAAGTACACCAAGGCCGCGCCATTCAAGGAGGCCGGCAAGGTCACGCCGGTGTTCGTGCGCTTCTCTACGGTGGCCGGTGAACGCGGCTCCAAGGACACCGCGCGCGATGTGCGCGGCTTTGCCGTGAAGTTCTATACCGACGAAGGAAACTGGGACCTGGTGGGCAACAACATACCGGTGTTCTTCATTCAGGACGCGATGAAGTTCCCCGACCTCGTGCACGCGGTGAAGCCGGAGCCGCACAACCAGATGCCGCAGGCAGCCAGCGCGCATGACACCTTCTGGGACTTTGTGTCGCTCATGCCAGAGTCCACGCACATGCTCATGTGGCAGATGTCCGATCGCGCCATTCCGCGCAGCTACCGAATGATGCAAGGCTTTGGCGTTCACACCTTCCGCCTGGTGAACGAGGCAGGCGAGAGCTTTCTGGTGAAGTTCCATTGGCAGCCCAAGCTCGGCACGCATTCGCTGGTGTGGGAAGAGGCCGTCAAGATCTCTGGGGCGGACCCGGACTTTCATCGCCGCGACCTGTGGGAGGCTATCGAAGCTGGCGAGTATCCCGAGTGGGAGCTGGGCCTGCAGATCTTCACGGAAGAGCAGGCGGAGCAGTTCAGCTTCGACATCCTCGATGCGACCAAGCTCATTCCCGAAGAGCTGGTGCCTGTGCAGATCGTTGGGCGCATGGTGCTCAACCGCAACCCGGACAACTTCTTTGCCGAGACGGAGCAGGTGGCGTTCTGCACGGCGCACATCGTGCCGGGCCTGGACTTCACCAACGACCCGCTGCTGGCGGGGCGCATTCACTCTTACGTCGATACGCAGATCAGCCGCCTGGGCGGGCCCAACTTTCACGAGCTGCCGATCAACGCACCGATAGCGCAGGTGCACAACAACCAGCGTGACGGCATGCACCGCCAAGCTATCAACCGTGGCCGCGTTGCCTACGAGCCGAACTCATTGGCAGGCGGCTGCCCCTTCCAAGCAGGCGCAGCACAGGGCTTCATGAGCGTGGCCCGGCGCATCGACGCCACAGAAAGCGCAGACAAGGTGCGGATCAAGCCCGAGAAATTCGCAGACCACTACACGCAGGCGCGGCTGTTCTTCGAGAGCCAGACCGACGTCGAGAAGGCACACATCGGCAATGCGTTTCGCTTCGAGTTGTCCAAGGTCACAGTGCCTGCAATCCGACAGCGCGTCGTCGCCAGCTTGTTGAACGCGGCGCCCGACCTCGCCCAGCGGGTGGCACAGGACCTCGGCATGGATCTGCCTGCACCTCTGTCCAAAGCGCTCGAAACGCCGGCCGCGCCTGAGGTGGAGGCATCGCCGGCGCTGTCCCTGATGGCGCGGCCTGGTGACGGCGGCATTCGCACGCGCAAGGTAGCCGTGCTGATCGACCATGGCGTCGAAGGCGCATCCTTGCAGAAGCTGGTTTCGTCCCTTTTTGCAGCGGGTGCAATTCCGCGTTTGATTGCAGCTCGGCTCGGCACCTACGTCGGCGCAGGCGGAGAGAAGTTCGAAGCCGATGCGACGATGGAAAACTCACCGGGCTTCCTCTTTGACGCGCTGGTACTGCCTGACGGCGCTAAGGCGGTCGAGGCGCTCGACGCAGACGCTCACACTCTCGAATTCCTGCGCGACCAATATTGGCACTGCAAGACCATTCTGGCTTTCGGCGCCTCGGAGGCCCTGCTGGGCGAAGCCCAAATCCCGCTGACGATGCCTGACGGCGCAGTGGACCCTGGTCTCATCCTGGTCGATGCTGCAGGGGCAGACGAGGGCATTGCGTCCTTCATTGCCGCGATGGGCGCGCACCGTCACTTTGGGCGTGAAAACGACCCGCCAAAAGTCTAATCGAGCAATACCTCGCCCCCTTAGGGAGGCGAGCCAACCAAGGAGCAAATGATGAAGCAAAGTGGTGGTCAAACGCAGATGTCGCCGGTGAACATTGACCAAGCCCGGGCCGTGGGTCAGGACAGCCCGGTGGAGGGAAGCCAAATGGGGCGGGAAGCAAACAAGCCGCACGGCTACCCTGGTGAAGTCGAACAGACCAACGTGGAAAGTTCGCCGGCCGATGGGTCCAATGAAGGCCAGGCCGATTCGACCGTGTCCCCATTGGGCAATGACACGCCCGATGACGCGATCCGACGGGCCGCCTACGAAGCATATTTGCGGCGCAACGGCGGACCAGGCGATGAGACGAGCGATTGGCTGGAGGCCGAGGCGCAGGTGCGCAGCAGCAGCGGTGCATAGCAAGCAATATTTCCTCGTACAACCCAGAAGAAGCCCTGCAGCGAAGGTACCCCCATGATCGGCATCGTCATCCCGGCACACAACGAGGAGCAAGTTATCCGCAACTGCCTTGTCGCCGTCACTCGCGCTGCGCAACATCCTGCCTTGAGGGGTGAGCCCGTGGAAACGGTTGTCGTGCTCGACGACTGTACGGACGCAACGTGCGTGGCGGCGGCCGCCGCCGGTGCAATGATGTTGAGCGTTCAGGCGCGCAACGTGGGCATGGCCCGCGCGGCAGGCGCGCAGGCGATGCTGGAACGTGGCGCCCGCTGGCTCGCCTTCACCGACGCGGACACCGAGGTCTCCGAGGCATGGTTGGTGAATCAGCTTGCATTGCAGGCGGATGTGGTCTGTGGCACGGTCGGCGTTCAGGACTGGTCGCCGCACGGTGCCAACGCCGAGCTGCTGAAGGCGCATTTCAGTGAAACGTACTTTGATCGCGATGGCCATCGTCACGTGCACGGTGCGAACCTCGGCGTGTCGGCCGAGGCATACCGTGCGGTCGGCGGCTTTAGGCACCTCGCTTGCGGAGAAGACGAGGCGTTGGTCGCCGCGCTGGTCGCTGCCGGTCGACAGGTCGCGTGGAGCTCACTGCCCCGAGTGGTAACGAGTGCCCGTGTTGACGCGAGAGCAACGGGCGGGTTCGCGGACGCGCTGTTGAACGCGGTCGCGCAGCGCATTGCCGAGGCGGCGGCTCCAGGTCAGACTTTGGCTGTGCCCGCTTGACATGCGCGCACTGGGCCCTCGACTCCACTACACCGCGGCATCGCGGAAAAGCCGCAGCGAACAGCCAATGCAGCCTTACGAAACACGATACGCGCGATCTCCGTCCAGGCAGAAACGAGCCTTTTGGCCAAGCGTCAAAAAACCATGGGAGCCATGGAAAACCGGCTGCGACTAGCTAGAAAGCCTATCATTTTGCTATGCCTCGTCATTGTCTCGACCTCGATCTTCCTGTCGGCTGGCACTGCGATGTCGTGCTGACGCAGAACTTCGACGGTGCGGTCTCGGGGAAGGCAGAGTTGCGGCAAGGCAAAGAGACTCGTTGTGTCTTCGTTCTTGCACTTCAAGGCAGCCGAGAGGCAGCCCAAGCCCGCTTGCAGTTTCGCGCCAACCAGTTCATCGAGGAATGGGAGGCTCGTGTTGCTAGCGATCACAGCACCTGAAGCCGAGAAATTGGAGGACTGTCATGCTTTCTCCTGCAGGTCGGAGCGGACTGCGCGCCCAAAAACTGGCAACTCAACTGGGCTGCGAAGTGCGAGAAACCTTGCCAAGAATTGGGTGGTCACAATCTGCCCTCGTGGGAGCCAACAGAGAACTCGCCGCGCAACTAATTTCCGCCGGCGGTCGCTGGAGTTCTTCGGACAACGCGATCTTGTTTCCGACTTGGTCGACCCTTGAAGAAGTGCTCGAAGAGATCGTCGAAAATCGGCGAATGAATGCAGCTCGATGATGGATAGTCGATGCCGCCCGTGCTCTCAGCCGAGCATTACAACCGTCGTGGACGAAGCAGAGCTTGTGCCTGTCCGGGTCGACGCATTGAGCCGCATAGAGGTTCGACGCGTAGCGCAGTCGCAAACCGGGTCGGCCCTAGTCCACGCCTCCGCTGTGACCTCGCGGCCTGCCAAGCGTCATCGAGCACCGTGGCGGGCGGCCGCCAAGAAGCTCACTTGGGTGCCATTGCCGACGGTGGCCTTGCCACCATCACCAGGGGCGCCGATGACGAACCGCGGCAGCGCAGCCCCGGCACCCGCTAGACAATGTTCGCCGGCCTGACCGTCTCCAGCGGCTCGGTCCGCTGAAGGCCAACATGAATCAGCACGAAGTCGTAGAGCGAGCACGCCCATCATGCGCGATCGCCGCGTACGCGACGAGCGTGACGTTCGGCTTGTCGGCGTTTACCAAGCGACCCTTCGGCCCACCTGCTTCCATCGGACAAGTGCTCGACCTCGCGCCTCCTCGCCGCGAATCGGGGGGCGCGACTTCGACCACGCCGCCAACCTCGGGTTCGCTCGGGGCCCCGTCCTTCAGACTCAGCCCCCGCATTCCTGCAGCCCGTCTCGCCGACGGTAGCGCACGCTTCGCTCATCTCGCGAGGGCACACCCATGACAAACGACAACATACCCAATTCCGACGGCCACTCCCTGGAATACCGCGGCTTCCGATTTGAACTTCGCGTGGATGAGCAGCGAGGCGGCTATCGCCCTGTCGTCATTCTTGTTCTCACGCCCGCGGATGAGGAAGAAACGCAACTTCCGAACGATACGGAAGAGATCGTTTACAGCACCGCGGCGGAGGCCATTCGGCACGGAGAGCAACAGGCGATGCGCTGGGTCCACGACCGCACTGGCGATGGGCGAGGCCAGTTCTAAGCACTCGTGCAGATCGCCTGCGCGCGCGGATGGCCGCGTAGCAACTGCCGGCCCTGCGCCACCGTCGCGAACACGCATGTTGCGGCTTCCAGCGCGATGGGTTCCGACCCGCAGCCCTAAACACTGGGGCCCCATGGCGCCAGTGGCTGAAGCGCTACTTCGCCTTTGCCGCGGCGTCCGCATTGGTGGAGCTGCGGCTGCCCTTGAGGTACAGCTCCACATCGGCCGCTTTGTCGCCGACCTTGGCTATGGCCTCAGCCAGCTGTTCGTCGGACACGTCGAATTCGCGCGTCCATCGCTCGGCTTGCGCTGCGTCGTCCTTGTCGATTCGCGGTGTCGGGGATTCGTTCGGATTTGTCATGAGGTCTCCTGTTTGCTGATGAAAGAAGTTCCGCTCAGAGCGGCAGCGTCCGCTCGGCGTCGGCGGCGGGAGGCGCCAGGGGTCGCGGCCCAGAAGGCGTCAGCACAACCTTTCGGCACTCCTCCTCCGCCTTTTCGAAGATCTCGTAGCCGCGCGCCGCGTCTTCCAGCGTCATGTGGTGGGTGATGATTACTTCGGGCTTCAGGTCGCCCGCCTGGATGTGTTCGAGCAGCTTGGGCATGTGCTGCTGCGCATGCGTCTGGCCCATCTTGAAAGTCAGGCCCTTCTCGAAGGCATCCCCGAACAGGAAGCCGTGGATGAAGCCCGCGTACACGCCGGGCACGCTGACCACGCCGCCGCGGCGCGTGGCGGCGATGGCCTGGCGCAGCGCCTTGCCGCTCGAGCCTTCCAGCTTGAGGTCGGTCATCACCGTCTCCAGCATGCTGCCCTTGGCCTCGAAGCCGACCGCGTCGATGGAGGCATCGACGCCGCGGAAATCGGTGCGCTCGATGATGGCGCCTGCGGGGTCGTCGATGTCCTTGAAGTTGATCGGTTCAACGCCGTACGTGGCGCGTGCGAACTCGAGCCGATAGGCGTGTTCGTCGACCATGAAGATGCGCTCGGCCCCCAGCAGCCTCGCCGAAGCCGCTGCCATAAGGCCGACCGGCCCGGCGCCGAAGATGGCCACCGTGGAGCCCGGCCCCACTTCTCCGTTCACGGCCGCTTGGTAGCCGGTGGGCAGGATGTCCGAGAGAAACAGCACCTGCTCGTCGGCCAGTCCCGGCGGGATCACCAGCGGACCCACGTTCGCCTTGGGCACGCGCACATATTCGGCCTGCCCGCCGGGATACCCGCCGTATAGGTGCGAGTAGCCGAAGAGCCCGGCGCCGGAGCGCACATTCTTCTTGTTGAGGATGGCCCCGCGCCCAGGGTTGGTGGTCTCGCAGGCGGCGAACAGCGTCTTGTTGCAAAAGAAGCACTGGCCGCAGGCAATGGTGAAGGGCACGACCACACGATCGCCCTTTTTCAGGCGCGTCACGCCCTTGCCGGTTTCCTCCACGATGCCCATGAACTCGTGGCCCAGGATGTCGCCAGACTCCATGTCGGGAATCTTGCCGCGGAAGATGTGGAGGTCGGAGCCGCAAATGGCCGTAGCGGTCACGCGCAGCAGCACGTCGTCTTCCTGTTCCAGCACCGGGTCGGGTACCGTTTCGACGCTGACTTTCTTGGAGGACTGGTAGGTCAGGGCTTTCATGGCGCGCGTTCCTTTGAGGGTTGGAAGTGGTGAGCAGATGCACTGATGGGCTGCCCCAACTTCGAAAATTAGGTCGAGGAATCCAGCCTAGTTGTAGGAACACAAGCAGTCGGCGTGCGCGCCGCGCCGCCATTGCCGATAGCTTGCCGGCGCTCAGCCATCATGAGAGTCCCCGCGCAAGAAGCGACGCCTGCCTACACGCGCGCTTCGTCAGGGCGCGATCGTGAACGTCTTACCCCTATCGGAGAAACTCATGACTCAGCGACGAAGCGTTCATTCATCGGGCAGTCCCACCAAGACACCCAAGCCGACTACTGGTGCCAACACCGACGGGCGCACGCCGACGGAGTTGCCAAGCGATCCGGCAGCCAAAAAGGGGGACGGGGACTCTGGCCAGCCGCCCGCGAAGCGCAAATCCTGAGTGATCGGATGCCGAAAGCAAGCGCGACTGGTATGGACACGGTTCGCGCGTCTTGGCTGGCAACCATCAGGTGGGATCAGCAACGGCATGCCTTCATCGGCATCCTTGCTTGTCATCTACCTCTCGCGTAGGTGACAAAGCCGCCCTTGAAGGCGGCTTCGAGCGGGCTGCGCTGTCGCCGGCGCTAAGCCATAACCGCCATCTCGGCCATCAGCTCTTCCTTGCGGGCCGCGAGCGTTTCGCGCATCGCAACGAGGTCGAGTTTGCGCGCCGCCCTGGCCTTGGGGAAAAGTTCGTTCCGCTCCTCCTTGACGTGGTGATCAATGTATTCCCCAAGAACCTTCACTTTGGCGTCGAACATGTCGTCCACCTCGGTAGCGTCCTGCAACTGGGCGATGAGATCCTTCGCGCTGGCGTGTTCGACGTTGGCCTCATCCAGCAGGTCGGTGTCCTTGATAGCTTCGCGCACTGCGGGATAGAAGATTTCTTCTTCGATCTGGGTATGGATGGTCAACTCAATGCAGATCTGCATCGCCAAATCGCGCCTCTTGTTGCGTGCGGACGCCGATTTGGAGGAGGTCAGCTCTTCATAGGCGGAGAACATTTTCTTGACGTTCTTGTGGTCCGTATCCAGCAAGGAACATGCATCTGGCGCTGCGCGTTTGACGGTCATCGTTGGAGCTCCTGTGTTGTGGGGTACCGTAGATTGCAGTTCAGCCGGAGCGCCACGGTAGGACCGCTTCTCTATGACGCGTCGGGCGCTTTCAAGATCGCTCGTTGGGCGAATTGACACATGGAATTCAACGGCCAAGGCCATCGACAAGCTTGATCGGATGATTTTCGGCCTCAGTCCCGGTGAGAAAACGACCTGCGAGCACATCCAGGAATTGGCGACGGTCATGCGAACCATGCTCAACGCCCTCAGGCTTGAGTCTTGGCTGAAACGAACGGTGGCAAGTGTATGCATGTCGTGGTAGCGCTGGCACCGCGCTACGACTACGACACGGTCAAAGGCTTCTCCTAGAAACTACCTGCACCTCGGCTCCGACGCCGGCGGCAGTAGCGCTGCAGTGATCTACACGTTGACCGGCTCTGCCAAGCTCAACGGAACGGACCCGCAGGCCTACCTGCGACATGTGCTCGAGCGTATTGCCGACCACCCGAGCAACCGCATCGACGGGCTGTGCCGTGGGCCGTCGCCGGCGAGCTCGTCTAGGCTACGCCCACGACGTCGACGTCGACGTCGACGTCGACGTCGACATCGGCACCGGCACCGGCACCGACAGACAAGCTCGCGGCCTGAGCGTTGCTGCTGGCAAAATTGCCGACATGCGTGTCGAGCAGATCAAAGACCTCCCCATGGCCACCAGCGCCGAGCTGTACCAGCTCAGTTGGGTCATCGAGCAACTCATCGCCGACACCAGACGCATCGTGCGGACGCGCTCGCAGCTGCACCATGGGCCAACTGATGCAGTACTGGGACTGGGGCACTGGCAACTGCGCGCGACCCGCATCGTGGCCATGAAGGACCGCCAAGCCACGCTGGTCGACTAGCCGAGCAAAGCTCGCCTGAGCGGCTGTATGCGGCGATCTTTTCGGCCGAGGAACAGCCGAACGCATCAGATGCCAGATCAGCGTCCGCAGGGCCTGCGGCGCCGCTGAGGCCGTCGCCGGAGATCCCCAGGTGGGAGGACTTCCGTGTCGGCCAGCGAGGGAGCTTCGTCGACCAAGGCCTCAAACGTCAGGTCGGCGAGATCAAGCGACTCAACCAGCGCACGGCCACCGTTCACTGCGATGGCCGGGCCTGGTGCGTTGGCTTCGGCCTGCTTCAGCAGGTAGCCGACATCACGCCATGAACCCCCCGGCCGTCAGCGACGGCCTTCAGCGGACTATTACCCAGTGCCTGGATCTGGCTCTTCTCGTCCATGCGCGGCACCATCGCCATCAAGGGCGGATCCATGTAGAGCCCGACGATGTCGCGCACCTTCTGGACGAACATCGGATCGGTCGACAACTTGAACGTCTCCTGTCGATGCGTTTGCAAACCGAAGGCGCGCCAGATACGCGAGACGGTCGTCGGAGAAGCCCGCTGCGCTGGCCATGGTGCGCGTGTTCCAGTTCGTAGCGCCGCGCGGCACACTCTCCAGGGTCTTGGCGATCACCGCATCGACGCGAGCATCGTCGATAGTTCTTGGCGCGCCAGAGCGTGGCGCAACCAGCAGACCATCCAGGCGCTGTTCGACAAACCGCGCTCGCCACTTTCTCACCATCTGCGGTGTGACGGGCTGGCGCGCCACGACCATCTTGTTGTCCTTTCACTGGACGCAAGCCAACACGATGCGCGCTCGCAGCGCCAGGGCCTGCGCCGTCTTGCGTCGCAGCGTCCGCGCCTTGACCTCTTCGCTCTCGGCGTCTGTCAAAACCAGTGTCGCTTTGGGTCTTCCGATAATGGTTGCCTCGTCGGCTACAAACGTTACACGAGAGACCCTGATGCTCAAGAATAATCATCGAACTTCTAACTCATGACACTAGACCAATTTAATTGGCTGCTCGAAATTCAAAGTCTTTAGGCGATTCAACGGCCACGACATGAGCAAGGTACGGATCCGAAGTTGCCCCTGGCTCGGGCAGCGCATAGGCGTCGGCAAAGGCGTCGGCGTCAAAGTGATAAACCTTTCGATCGGAGTGCCGATGGTCGATGCACAAGGAGTCGTGAGAGTCGGTGAGCATCCAGCAGCGCAGGTAATTTTTGACCAGCTTGATGTCGAGTTGTTTGGCAAAGTCTTTGAGCTTGGTCTTCTTGGTATTGGTTTCGGTGCGGAACCCATCAATGCCCATGCCGCGTGGCAAGGGGTGTTGCGCCAGCCGAGGGGGGAGTATTAGTACTGCTCAGTGATGAAGAGCGGCTCCATTGATCTATAGAGGCCAATCCATCGGTGCGGAAGCATCGAAACGTCGAAGTAAGGTTGGTCTGCATAACCCGTGATCGGCCTGGCGGAAAACATGCTAAAGGCTTCCTGTTCGACGAACAGTTTGGCGTGCCAGCCTGCGCCGTTTCCAAATGCCAGCGTGGGCTTGGACCAATGCGCATGCATGCTGGCGACGGTCAGAGCAAGGTCGCGCGCGGACTTCGGAACATCTCGCTTACAGATCCGACAAATCTCTCGGCGATATGCGGTCGAACCGCCATGGCGTATCACCGCCGAGCTGCGTCAGTCGGGCCAGACGGTGAACGACAAGACCGTGCAGCGGCTGATGGACGGTCTCGGCCTGAAGTCGATGGTTCGGCCGAAGAGATACCGCTCCTACCGGGGCGAGTCTGTCCTATCGCCGAGTGTGCTCGATCGCCAGTTCGACGCAGCGCGCCAGAACGAGAAACGGGTTACTGACGTGACCGAATTCAATGTCCGCGGCGCAGAGCTTTACCTGTCACCTGCCATGGACCTTTACAACGGCGAAATTGTGACCTTCGAAATGCCGGAGCGATCCCTGTGCTCCCTGCAGGGAACATGCTGAAGAAGGCGCTCTCGAAGCTGAAGGGACGAGCCACTGCGCCACTACTGCACTCCAATAAGGGATGGCACTATCGGATGCCTGCCTACCGCAAACAACTCAGCGCCCACGGGCTGACGTAAAGCATGTCGCGCAAAGGCAATTGCCTGGACAGCGCCGCCTGTACCGAACTCAGGCATCGGGTTGCTAGCTTCCAACCGTCCAACTTCTGGGGGTCAGCTCAAAGCCGGGGCGATTCAGTCTTTGCGGGTTCGTACCGTTCCAGCCATGTCCAGATGGAAACGGATCCGCGCGCAAAGGAACAGAGCACGCGCGCTAACCCCATGAGGTCCTCAAGTCGTCCCTCGGCACGAACGACCACGTCATGGCGTTGCATGTCCATCTCCAGGATCCGAGCTTCACGGCGCCGGAGTTCGACCAAAATATCGCGCGCATGGGCGTGCGGACTCTTGATGCGAAGAAACATCACAGGCTCTACCCATCCATTGATCTCAGGATCGATGTAGGTGAGAACTTCGGGCTTGCGCATGACGATGCACGCGCCGTGCGCATCCAGAATCACCGCCTGCGCCTCCTCCAGGAAGCATTCGTCGGCTGCGTAGATTCGCCCGCCCCGACCCTCGCAAACCACGAGATACCTGTCAGGGCGTGACAACCAGTCCACTAGGCCGCGGGTCGCGAAAATCGGAAGCCTTTCCGCCCCTGGCAGCAGCGATTGCCGCAACGGGTAGTTGGCGAGTCTGTCGTCATTGAACATGGCACGCCTTTTGGTCGAGCTTTAAGAATCCGAGCGCCCTGCAGGGTCTGAGCGTCACCAGCCGTGCGTCGACGATCTCTCCGCTCGCAAGCGGCAACGGCACAACAGCGCCGATGGCGTGTCCGATCAACGCCAGGCCAATGGCACTGAGGATTGAGACACGACCCCGCTTGATGTCGGCAGCGGCCGGCGACACCAGCGTGATTGCGACAGGCGCGTCTGTGCCAGGAAACTGCGCGTCAATCGTCCAGTTAACGCTCGCGATGTCTTGTCTCCGGCAATCAATAGGGCGCAGCGTTGCGGCACGGAGCACTTTCAAAGCTAACTCGCCGAGATTGAACTCCACGTCGCGCAACCGGAGCCACTCCTCAGCTGCGTCGCTCAGAAAGCTTGCCTCAGCCGCCGTCAGCAGGCGCGCGCTTGTCATGCTGTCCTCCTGTCCCCGTGCCTTGCCGTCACGCGGTCGCGCCAACCCGCAGGCGACGCGGTCATCTCTGCCATCGGGTCGATGCGCAGATCGTGTGGTACGAGCAAGACGTCGCCGTCGGACCACCACAGCACACGCTGTGCCACGCTGCCGAAAAGGAAATCCGAGAATCTGGAACTGCGCCGCTTTCCGACGACGAGAAGCTCCGCGTTGGCATGCTGCTGCTGGATCACCGCCTGCCGCGCCGCATCGCCCCGGCCGATCGCGGCGACAACCCGGTTGCGTCGGGCCGTCGATGAGTCGCTCAGCCAGAACAAGCGTTCATTCGCATCACGCATGCTCTCGTGCCGATAGGCCTTCATCGCCTGTTCGGACACATCCGCATAGCGCAGCTTGCCTTCGTGCATGGTGTTCAGTGCATGAAACAGTTCGACCTGCGCATCGCTGTCGAGTGACCAGGCCAGCTTCACCAGCTTCTTGGACTCGGGCGTGAAGTCGACTGCGACCAGAATGCGACGATAGGAATTAAAAACCTCGAGTCGGGCCAGCAGGATCGGGCAACGGACGGCGCGCTGCAGGCGTTCGATGGGTTGGCCGAAAAAGTAGGCCGTGACGGATTTTTCTCGGTGTTCGCCGATGACCAGCAGATCGACCCAGCGGGCTTCGTCGACAATTGCCTCCAGATGGCCGCGGGTGTCGGAGACGTTCTTCACCAGAATGTCAAAGCGCGAGTGCACTTCTGTGGCGAGTCGCCTCACGTCGTCATCGACCCCGGCAACGCGGCACGCAATGAAGTCCTTTGGGGCATACATGATCTTCAGCAGGGCACGATGCTGTGCTGCGAGCATGGCGGCCCGAACGACCGTGCGGTTGCCCTGCTCAGATAGATCCGTGACGGCGAGGATGGATTGAATGTTCATTGTTGTCTCCTGAAGGCGTGGGAATGCGGTCGCCGTTGCCAAGGACGGCAAAGCTTGTGGCTCGCAGCAAGCTGGAAGTCATGACTGCCGCGTGATCCGGCAGTGTCGAAAGGCCCGCAGGTCTCAGCCGACGCGTCTGCGAAATGGCCGGCCGCGCAGGACGAACGGTCAGGGAATGCGTGTGGGAGCTCGGTTCCAGACCTATCGAAGCCCGGCTAACCGCAGTACAGCGCGACGCTAAGTTGTGCGTCATCAATGAAGCCGAGTAAGCTTCAAAGAATTAGTGGTCGTTGCTTGCGAGTGGCGCTGAAAAACGCGATTGCGCGCCGCACGGGGACGTATGCCCGACGGTCAATGAATTGCGCTAAAAAAAGGGAGGCTGACCGCCGGGCTCAGAAATGTGCGAGGGTCTGCGCTGACCCGTCTGCGCATCGGGCAAACAGCAAGGCGCACGGCGTTTGTGTCGTCCACAGTGCGAGGCGAAATTGGCCTTGGACTGTGTGGGGAGGGTACGCCTGGGTCTGCATGCATCGAGTCTATGAGACCCCGGCGCATTGGGCAACGGTACCCCCACACCCTCTGCCAGATTGATGTAATCCAGCTCCTTCCATCTGTTGGCTTTCATGGTCGCTGCGAGCGCCAAGTGCTAAGTGATTCTGGCAAGGAAGGTAGGGCCATGCTTGCCCGTGCAGGTACCGCCACTTAGACTTGCGACATGCGAACCCCGCTTTCCTGCTGTAGCCGCGACGCTTCCACGATGACCTTGCCACTCCCGGCAGGCGTGGGATCGTACGTCTGGTGCCAGGTGGTCACGCCGGGACTTCGACAGCCGGCTGCACATCTTTAAGCCCGGCGATCCACTCCATCTTTTTGCGCAACCACTGATCGCCGGGCACCTGCCCAGCGCGACTGTGGGCGTCCGTCCTCTCGGCGTCTGCAAACCGAATGGAGTGCGTCATGCACACAACGATTTACGGCGAGCGCACGCTCACCGAACTGGATTTCTCTCGCCTCGCGAAATTGTTCAGCGGCCAGCTGCCGACCGATCTGTCGGACCTCTTGGCCGCTACCGAAATTGTGGCGTCCCGCGACGTGCCGGCGAAGATCGTCACGATGTATTCGCAGGTCGAGCTGGTCGATACGCACACCCTGCGACGGCAAAAGCTGACAGTCTGTTTTCCGGGTGACGCTGAGCCGGCCGCGGGCTTTATTTCCGTCCTGTCACCGGTCGGACTGAGCTTGATCGGGCTCGCGGAAGGCGCACTCGCGCGATGGCATACGCCCAGCGGCGAGAAGTGTTCAGCGGAAGTGGCATCCGTCATCTTTCAGCCCGAGGCCAGCGGCGACTACACGACTTAGTTCGCCGGAGCACCTGCGCGCCCGCGCGCCACACCTTCATGTCTCAATGCCTCTCCCTGCCAAGGAGGGGGGCTCAACCATTTCCGGCCGAGGATCAGTTCATCATGCATTACAAGACGATCTTGGCAGTCACGGACCTGTCAGTGGAGGGGAATCAAGCGGTCCAGCGTGCGGCCTTGTTGGCCGCCAACTGCAGGGCCGAACTCCACTTGATGTACGTCCCCATTCTTCAGAACCCGCCGTGTCTGAATCACGAAATTCGTTTGGGCGAACTAGCGCGCAGCGTGTCCAGCGGTGCCGGAGTTTGCGTGAAAGCGCTGAGCTGCTGGGGGGCCACCGTTGAGGACGTCGCGGTGCAAGCCAACTGTGCCGACCTGATGGTCCTCAGTTACCGTCCAGAGCGAGAAATCGTGTCCTTCTTTCGTGGGACCTGGCACCAGCGTGTCATGCGATTGACCCGGTGTGCGGTGCTGCTGACACGCTCGCATGGACGGCAGCCCTACGCGAAGATCGTGGTGGCAGTGAACTTCACCGAAAGTGCCCGGCAGCTCGTCCAGCTCGCGCTCGACTTGGATGATCGCGCGCAAATTGAACTGTTTCACGCGATCAGCAGAACGGACGAAGCCAAGCTGCGTTCAGCTGATGTTCCCTGGGAAGTTGTCAAGATGTTCAGAGGCCGGCAGGAGGCTTACGCGCGCAAGTGCCTGTACGAACTGACGCAATCGATCGATGCGGGAGGGCGAATCTTGACCTTCTCGACAAAAAGCGGTGATGCGGCGCGCCAGACGTTCTTGCATCAAAAGGACACCGGGGCTACGCTGACTGTCGTCGGCAAACGGCGTCGCTCTGCCGCGTTGGAGTTTCTGAGCGGTGCAGTCTCCAGTCGGGTGCTCGGATTGTCTTCGGCGGACATCCTGATCGTGCCGCACGATCGCCAGCCTTCCAGTCGAGCGGCAGCGAAGCTGCGCATTGCTGCAGAGAGGGGAGATGGACGTGGTGCCTTCCTGCCGGGAAGGGAGACGGTTCGGTGAGTGCGCTCCACCGTTTCCTGCAGTGCAGAATTGGTCGGGACGTGCAGGTGCAGACGTCGGCGGGCATCAATGCGGCCTGATGCATTCGGGCTCCACTTGAGATGTACCGCGCTTTAAGTTTACATAGCGACCCAGTCAGCGGATCTTGGTGGATGCGGCCGCGCCGTCCGTTGCGTTAACTCCGGTCTGGCTCAGGCTAACGTTTGACAGGCAATGCGCAAAGTATGCTGCGGCCGGAGTAAGCGGCACATCCGAGCGCGTGAGAATTAGCAATTCGATGTCACACGGATGAAAGATTCCATCTTGGATGGCAACGATGCCGCTGGAATCAACATGCCCAAGCAGCGGCGCAGGCACAACACTTACTGCATCGGTGCTGCGCAACAAAGCCATCGCCGACAAGGCTTCGCAGACCGTCACCCGAGACGGCAATCCCACGCCAGCCAAGCCGAACATTGCCTCTAATCGCGGCTGCCTTCCGCGTCCGATTGGTTGCGTCAAAACCCATTCGCAATCGGCAAGGCTGCGAGCGGTCGGATCCTTCAAAATCGGGTGACCCGCTCGGACAACGATGCTTTGCCGCGTCTGAAAAATTCGCTGAATGTGAAATTCACTTCCTTGAACTTCCCCGACATCGGCCGCAACGGCAGCGATGTCCAGCGTTCCGTTGTGTAGGCGTGGCAGCACGCGAGACATCAAGCCTTCGATGATGTTGACCTCGACGTGCTTGTAGCGCTGGCGAAACCAGCTAAACGCGGGCCCGAGCCCTGCGAAAGTCAAGAAAGGCGTGACGCCGATGTTCAAGGTGCCGACATCGGCGCCGCTTGTTTGTCGGAGTTCCTCAATCGCCAGCGCGGTCTGCCTAGTGATCACTTGTGCACGTTCAAGCAGGCGTGCACCGGCGGGAGTCAACGTGACGCCGCGCGATTGACGCACAAGCAACGGAATTCCCGCCTCCTCCTCAAGGGCACGCATCGACTTGGTAACCGCAGCCTGCGACACCGACAACTCTCGGGCAGCAGCACGAATGCCACCGTGCGCAACAACGGCGACGAGTGTTTCGAGTTGGCTTATTTTCATCTCAAACGACAACCTTACGTTTATGAAAAATCAGTTGACCTCGTGCAACGTATTCAGAGGCCGGTACTAAAGCACCGGTAGGGTTACTACTTATGCTGGTTCTGACGGGGTCGAGGGTACCCGCAATGGCAAGAGAGCGGGTGACAACCAAAAGCGTTCACAGGGCAAAAATGTTGCCTTGTGAGCTTCTGTACCGGTGCCTAGCATCCGCTCAGATTTTTGGCACTAAGTCACATTGATGTTCACCACTCTGCTAGATCGAATGCAAACCCACGCTCCCGAGTTCATCGGTGTGCGGCGCGACATTCACCGTCATCCCGAACTGGGCCTGTCCGAGCACAGAACCTCAGAGCTTGTCGCCAACCGGCTAGAGCAGTGGGGTTACGAGGTGACTCGTGGTCTTGCTACGACCGGTGTGGTGGGCACGCTGAAGCGAGGCACTGGCCAAAAAACGCTGGGGATCAGGGCTGACATGGACGCCTTGCCTCTGCAAGAACTCAGTGGCGTCGAATGGGCGAGCGTGAACACCGGTGTTATGCATGCATGTGGTCATGACGGCCATACGGCAATGCTGTTGGCTGCCGCTCGTCAGTTGGCCGAGGAAGGCGATTTTGACGGCACGCTACACCTTATCTTCCAGCCTGCCGAGGAGCACCCAGGCGGCGCGCAGCTCATGATCGAACAGGGCCTGTTCGATCGCTTCCCGTGCGACGCCATCTTCGCGATGCACAACATGCCTGGGACCCCCCAGGGCATGCTCGTCTTTCGCGATGGCGCCACCATGGCCTCGTCGGACGACGTCACCATCACGCTCAAGGGGACAGGCGGGCATGGGGCCATGCCCCACCTCACAGCCGATCCGATCGTCGCAGCCGCAAGCATCGTGATGGCGTTGCAGACCGTCGTTTCGCGCAACGTGGACCCGCAGGCGACGGCAATTGTCACGGTGGGCGCGATCAACGCTGGTCGTGCGAACAACGTCATCCCGCAAAACGTAAAGATGGAAGTGAGTGTGCGTTCTCTTGACGCTGCTGTGCGAGATCTTCTGGAGACACGCATCAAGGCATTGGTCAGCGCCCAGGCTGAAAGCTTTGGTGTCCAGGCCGACGTTATTTATAAACGTGACTATCCGGTGCTGGTCAACACGCCGGCAGAGACGGAGTTCGCGCGCCAAGTGGCGCTTGAGCTTTTTGGGCTGGAGCAGGTGGTTCTCCATGGTCCAGCGTCGACAGGGAGTGAAGACTTCGCTGTGATGCTTGAGCACTGCCCGGGCAGCTACCTGCAGATCGGCAATGGTGCCGGTCCGGGGTCCTGCATGGTGCACAACCCGGGCTACGACTTCAACGACGACAACGTTGCTATCGGCGCAGCGTACTGGGTGCTGCTTGCGCAGCGCTTTCTCGCGTCCCGCCCTTGACGCTGAGCTTGACGCCATTTTCTCCACCCACAGCACCTCGAATTGGATCGACCATGACACTTGATCGCCGAACTTTCATCTCTGGTGGCGCTGTCACCATCGGCTGGCTTGCGGCCAGTCTTCCAGTTGCCGCTTGGGCGCAGGGCGCCAAGACGCTGAACGTCGCATTGTTTCCCGAGCCGAATGCGCTCATCGCTGGCGCAGGGTCGACCGGCCCGTCACAGATGGTGATCGGCAACATTTACGACGGCCTCTTGCGATTCGACGACAAGTTGCAGCCGATGCCCCACCTCGCCACGGAATGGAGTGTGAGCCCGGACGGAATGGTTTACATCTTCAAACTCAAAGAAGGGGTCACGTGGCACGACGGCAAGCCACTTACCGCAGACGACGTGGTCTTCACAGCTGACAAGCTTCAACGGGCGTTGAATCCGCGGGTGCGGATTGCAATGCAATCGGTCGCGAGTGTGAAGGCGCTCGACGCCCGGACGGTCGAGTTTCGGATGGCGCAACCCTACGCCGCTTTTCTAGGACTGTTTGACGTCAGCTCGCTGCCGATCGCCCCCAAGCACCTGCTGGGTGAAATGGATTTGACCAAACCACTGACGGGTACGCCCGTCGGTACCGGGCCGTTCAAGTTCAAGGAATGGCAGCGTGGTTCGTTCATCCAACTGGTTCGCAACGAGAAGTACCACGTTGCAGGACTTCCAAAAGTCGACAACGTTTTCTGGCACATCATTCCCGATGGTGCTTCGCGCGCGGCCGCTTTCGAATCCGGCAAGGTCGATGTCTTGCCAGGTGGAGCGGTCGAGTACTTCGATGTCGGAAGGCTGGCAAAGTTGCCTGGCGCAAGTGTCACCACTAAAGGCTACGAGAAGCTGGCGCCGACGGCGTCGCTTTGGATCAATCACCGCACACCGGTACTTCAAGACTTGAAGGTGCGTCAGGCGATCATGCATGCAATTGACCGGGACGCCCTTGCCAAAGTTGCCTGGTTCGGCTTCGCGAAGCCATCAACGGGAATCTTCAATAGCAAGACCGCTTTCTACACGGACCAGACGAAGAAGTACGCACGTGACGTCCCTCTTGCCAAAAAGCTGCTCGCCGAAGCTGGGTACAAGGGCCAAGCCCTTCGCTTTTTGCCCCTGCCGTTTGGTGAAGCATGGGCGCGTACGGCAGAAATGATTCGGCAGAACCTGCAGGAAGCTGGTTTCAAGATCGAACTCATCAGCGCGGACCTCCCAAGCGTGATGGCCCGAGCGTCAAATTGGGACTTTGATCTGAGCCTCACGTACTTGTTCCAACTCGGCGACCCGGCGCTTGGTGTCGCTCGCAGTTATGTTGGCAGCGAAATCAAAAAAGGTTCACCGTTCAACAATGTTGGCGGTTACCAGAATCCCAAAGTTGATGCGTTGTTCGAGCGCGGTAGCCGCGAGATCGATACAAAAAAGCGGGCTGAAATTTATGCCGATGTCCAGCGCACCATGGCGGAGGATGTTGCTGCTGCCTGGTTGCTCGACCTCAACTTCCCAACCGTGTATCGCAGCAAGGTCGAAGACTTGATTACCAGTGGGCTCGGGCTGACCGACAGCCTGGCGCGCACATTCATCAAGTAAGCCAAAGCGACCCTCTTATCGCGAACGAGGCACTTGTGGACAAGCTCAAATTCGTACTTCGCCGGCTGTTGCTGGGCATTGGCACGTTGCTGCTGATTGCCGTGATGAACTTTCTGCTCATCCGAGCAGCGCCCGGTGACCCTGCCACGGTGATGGCTGGTGAGACCGGGGCCGCAGACGAGATCTTCGTCCAACAGCTGCGAGAACGTTTTGACCTTGACAAACCGTTGCCGAGACAGCTGACGACCTATCTCAAAATTCTGGTCAAGGGCGACATGGGCATGTCCTATCGGCAGGAGCAACCCGTCCTTCAGTTGATTGTGGAGCGTTTGCCTGCGACGTTGCTGCTGACAGGTTCAGCGTTTGTGCTCTCGCTGCTGTTCGGTGTGAGTCTTGGCGTGCTGGCGAGCATCCGGGTAGGCACTTGGAAGGACGGGGCGATCAGCTTGCTTGCCACCTTGTTTTACGCCATGCCGATCTACTGGCTGGCGGTCATTGCGGTACTGGTCTTCGCAGTTTGGCTGCCCTGGTTTCCGGCCTTCGGTTTCGAAACGGTGGGCGGAGGTCACTCGGGTCTTGCTCGCGCCCTCGACATCGCTCATCACATGGTGCTTCCAACACTGGTGCTTGCCATGTTCTACATGGCCGTTTACGCCCGCATGACACGTGCCTCCATGTTGGAAGTGGCCGACCAAGAATTCGTGAAGGCGGCGCGAGCAAAGGGTTTGCCACCGGGCCGGGTGCTTCGAGCCCATGTGTTGCGCAACGCACTGCTTCCGGTGGTTACGCTGGCCGGTCTGCAGGCAGGCGCCATGGTCGGCGGGGCCGTGTTGATTGAGACGGTATTCGCGTGGCCCGGAATTGGGCGATTGCTGTTCGATGCCCTTGCACAGCGTGACTACAGCCTCTTGCTGGGCACTTTCCTCGTGACGGCGGCGCTCGCCATCGCGGTCAACGTGATGACAGACCTCATTTACACCGTGGTCGACCCCCGAATCGCCCTGTCATGAACAACTCCTTTGTTCTTCGCTTCAGCCGCAACAAAGGCGCGATCTTCGGCCTGCTCATGCTGGCTCTGATAGCAGTCATCGCCATGGCGGCCCCTTGGCTGGTCGATCATGATCCCTTCGCGATGGTGCAGCAGCCATTTCTTCCTCCTTTTACTGAGCCAGGTTTTCCCCTGGGTTCAGATTCGATCGGCCGTGACGTTGCTGCGGGATTAGCCTACGGAGCACGCGTCTCAATGTTGATCGGCCTTATAGCAACCGGCATGGCCTTGATGCTTGGCATCACCGTTGGTGCACTGGCTGGATACCACGGTGGCTGGGTTGATGTCGCCTTGATGCGCTTTACCGAACTGTTCCAAGCTGTTCCAGGATTCGCATTCGCGGTGGTGATCGTCGCGATCTTCCAACCGACGGTCTACTCCATCGTGGGAGCAATCGCATTGGTGACATGGCCACCGGTGGCTCGCTTGGTGCGAAGCGAGTTTCTTTCCTTGCGACAACGGGACTTCGTGCAGGCCGCGCTCCTGGCGGGGCAATCAAGCACAAAGATCATTTTTCGGCAGATTCTGCCGAACGCTGTCTCTCCCATTGTGGTGATGGGATCACTCATGGTGGCAAGTTCGATTTTGCTCGAGTCGGCACTGAGCTTCCTTGGGCTTGGCGATCCAAACATGATGAGCTGGGGCTACATGGTCGGCGCCGCGAGAAGTGCACTGCATCAGGCCTGGTGGGTCGCTGTTTTCCCTGGACTTGCCATCATGGGCACTGTTCTGGCTCTGAATCTGGTCGGCGAGGGTTTGAACGATGGGCTCAACACGCGTTTGGACGGGAGGACGAAATGAACGATCAGGATCCGGGTGCCGATTCTTTTTCAGACACTGTTCTGACGATCGAAAGTCTGGCAATCCGCCTGCCTCGGGGTGCAGATCGAGCACTGGCCGTCGAGGACATCAACCTTGCCGTGAGAGCAGGTCAGACACTTTGCATCGTTGGGGAGAGCGGCTCTGGCAAGTCCCTGATCGCCAACGCAGTCATGGGACTCTTGCCAAGACCTCGCGTGGCGCCGGTCGCTGGCCGCATCGTATTTGACAACCAGGACTTGCTGGCGATCGACGAAGCGCAGATGCGCGCACTTCGGGGACAACGTATAGGAATGATCTTCCAGGAGCCAATGACTTCGTTGAACCCTGTGATGAGAATCGGCGAACAGATCGGCGAGGTCCTGGACGCTCATCAGTCATTGACAGTTGGTGAGCGACGGTCACGAATTGTTGGCGCGCTGAGAGACGTCGGATTGCCTGAGCCAGAGGTCATCGCCGACAGCTTCCCCTTCCGGCTCTCAGGCGGCCAACGCCAGCGCGTAATGATCGCCTCCGCGATGATTCTGGAGCCAACCCTCCTTATCGCTGACGAGCCGACCACGGCGCTTGATGTCACCACGCAAGCGCAGATCTTGGCCTTGATGCGTGAGCTCCAGCGGAGCAGGGGAATGGCGATGCTCTTCATCACCCATGACTTCGGCGTAGTCGCTGACATTGCCGACGAGGTTGCCGTAGTCCAACTCGGCCGAGTCGTCGAACGCGGCACCGCGGATGCCGTGCTGAACAATCCCAAGCACGAATACACGCGCAGGCTTATCGCCGCGATCCCTCATGGGACTCCGCGCTCCTTGGCCACAAAAACGCCGATCGAACCAATTCTGGAAGTCGCCAATCTGCACAAGACCTATCGAACCGGGGGCGGGATTTTTCGGGGCAAAGCGCGTGTGGTACCTGCCGCTCAAGCCGTCAGCTTCACGTTGCGCTGCGGCGAAACCCTGGGCATTGTGGGCGAATCCGGATCAGGAAAGTCCACCATCGGGCGCTGCTTGACCGGCCTCATTCCTGCAGACAGTGGCCAGATCCGCTTTGCCGGAAGGGAAATTGCGCTCGATCTTCGACATCGGCCCGCTGCTGATCGAGGACAGGTCCAGATGGTCTTTCAAGATCCGTATGCGTCGCTCAATCCGCGGCAGACGGTCGGGGTAGCGATTGGCGCCGGACCATTGGAACAGGGGAAGAGCCAGGATGTGGTGCGAGCGCTCGTTCTCGACTTGCTTCAGAAGGTCGGCTTGAAAGCCGATGCTGCAGATCGCTATCCCCATGAATTTTCAGGCGGGCAGCGGCAACGCGTTGCAATTGCTCGGGCGTTGGCCATGCGGCCTCGCCTGCTGGTGGCCGACGAACCGGTATCAGCTTTGGACGTATCGGTGCAGGCTCAGGTGTTGGAACTTTTCGAAGAGGTGCGACGTGAATTTGCTCTGAGCATGGTTTTTATTACCCATGACCTTCGAGTGGCGGCGCAGATGTGCGATCACATCGCGGTGATGCGCCGGGGTGAGATCGTCGAATGGGGTACTGCGAATGCCGTTCTGGAGCAACCTTCACATGCATACACGCAGGAATTGATCGCTGCGGCGCCGCGCTTCCGATCATCGCTTGAGCGAATTGCTGATCCGGCGTGATGTACCGGCGTCACAGGAATCATGTGCAAAGCGTGCAATAGGCCCAACTGGTGCCTCACTCTTCGACGACCAGAGACCTGTGCAACAAAGCGCCAACCGCGCCAGGCTCAAGTCAGAAGACCTTCCTGTTCTTTCTGTGCTGACGTTCAAACCCGTCCGTATGACCAAATTTACGATCCTTCCCTGAAGACCTCTATATGAATAATTCTCCCTGGCAACTCAACGCCACTGAACTCGCAGGCCTGATCCGCACCAAGGAAATCTCCTGTGTAGAAGCCGTCGAGAGCGCGCTGGCTCGCATCGACGAGGTCAATCCCAGAATCAATGCATTACCTGTTGTTCTACACGAGCAGGCGCTTGCCGCCGCCGCCGAAGCAGACCGCGTTCTGGCGCGAGGAGTCGCTGTTGGGCCGCTGCACGGCGTGCCCGTTACCATCAAAGTCAATGTTGACGTTGCCGGTGGCGCGACCGACGGCGGCATTACTGCCCTGAAAGAACTGGTAGCAGAAACCGATGCGCCTGTGGTTGCGAACCTCAGGCGTGCTGGCGCCCTGATCGTTGGACGAAACAATGCACCATCGTTTTCTCTTCGTTGGTTCACGGACAACGATTTGCATGGGCGAACGTTGAATCCTTGGAACCCCCAGGTCACTCCTGGGGGATCAAGCGGGGGCGCGGCAGCAGCCGTTGCTTCCGGCATGGGACCGATCGCGCACGGGAATGACTATGGTGGCTCGATCCGGCATCCGGCGTGGGCTTGCGGTGTGGTTGGGCTGCGTCCGACGGCGGGACGTGTCCCGGCTGTCAACGGGACCTCGAAAGACGACCGCATTCTGAGCAATCAATTGATGTCGGTACAGGGTCCGCTCACGCGAAGCGTGGCGGATGCGCGATTGGCTCTCTCGGTCATGGCCGAAGGCGACCCTCGTGACCCGCTGTGGGTGCCAGCTCCACTCGAATACGCGCCAGGCGTTCAGCCGTTGAAGGTGGCGCTCTTTAAAAAGCATCCTGCCTTTGCGTCAGATCCGTCCGTGATCGCCTCTCTGGAACGCTCCGCACAATGGCTTATTGATGCCGGATGCATCGTCGAAGAAGTCGAACCGCCGCACTTTGAGGAGGCTGCTCAGTTGTGGCGTGAGATGCTCAACGACGATTTGCGCCGAGGAGGCAAGCCGGCGATCGAAGCGTTGGGTGATGAAGCCGTGCGCACTGTGTTTGGATGGCAGCTGGCAACGCCACCCGCGGGCAGCGCGGATCGTGTACTGGGCGCATACCAGCGGCGCCTGACGATTGCTCGCGCCTGGTCACTTTTCTTCGTTGATCATCCAGTCCTCTTGATGCCGGTCTCGTGGTCAAAACAATTCCCAATCGACGAAGACCGTCGTTCAGCCGACCGGTTCGAGCAGATGCTGCTTGAGCAAAGTCCTCTCACGGCGACGGCAATGCTGGGCTTGCCGGGGCTGTCAGTTCCGACCGGCATCGACGGTGGGCTGCCCACTGGTGTTCAGTTGTGTGCAAGCCGCTACCG
This sequence comes from Variovorax sp. H27-G14, assembly GCF_046156345.1. NCBI lineage: Bacteria > Pseudomonadati > Pseudomonadota > Betaproteobacteria > Burkholderiales > Comamonadaceae > Variovorax > Variovorax sp. H27-G14. The sequence continues at coordinate 34,934 of NZ_JAYLVN010000025.1, read as the reverse complement.
CGAAGACCTTTGCCTTGCAGCCGGCGAAATGATCGAGCGTGCTGCCGGCTACTCGGTACTCAAGCATCTGGCGTGACGTGTGTATGAACACTTTGTTCAATCGTTGTCCTCGCTTCGCTCCAGCATTCGTACGTGTACGGATTGCTTCTGGGGCGAGTCGGAGGGACGCGATGCGTCAGGCACGGACTGATACGGATTTGGTACTTCCTCAATGCGTTGCGTGCAGTGCTACGCAGATGGTTGGCGTACATGCGTTGAAAGGTAGTCGTAGGCGACCGAATGTCGTGACTTCGGCCTGGTGGGCCGTTCGATTGGTCCGCTCTCATGGACCATAATTTCCTGTCCGCCTTCGTCCTGTTGCTGCTGGTACTTGATCCATTCGGAGCGCTGCCGATCTTCATTTCGGTCATGGGTCGAGTGGCGCCCCAGCGGCGCGTCATCGTCGCTCTGCGTGAAACCGCGGTGGCCTTCGGCATCTTGCTGATCTTCATGCTCGGTGGCGCGAACTTTCTTGCGCTGATGCATCTGTCGGAACGCTCGCTTGAAGTGGCGGGGGGCGTCATTTTGTTGATCATCGCGATTCGAATGATCTTCGGCAATGGCGGCGAGCAGGGCGCCACGGCATCCGAATCTAAGGAGCCGATGATTTTCCCGCTGGCAGTGCCGCTCCTGGCTGGACCGTCAGCGATGGCGACAGTGCTTCTTCTCGCTTCGCGACAGCCGGACCGGACCGGCCAATGGATTGGCGCGCTTTCGCTTGCTATGGCCGTATCAGGCTTGGTGCTGCTTGCAGCCGAGCCCATCCGCCATCGGCTGGGCGACTCTGTCGTTTCCGCGGTAGAAAAACTGATGGGCCTTGTGCTTTCAGCCGTTGCCGTGGAAATGGTACTCGCCGGTTTGAAACGCTACTTTTTCGATGCGTAAGTTCGAAGCCCTGTTTTTGGAGCAGCAATCATGCGCATGGACGATACCGATAGAACGTTGATTTCGTTGCTTCGCAAAGATGCAAGAACGAGCGTCGCCACGCTCGCTGAAAAAGTCGGTGTTTCACGTGGGACCGTCAGCAATCGGCTCAGGAAGCTGGAAGACGAGCAAATCATCGTCGGGTATTCAGTCCTGCTGCGGCCAGACGCTGAGCCAGCCAAGATTCGAGCCTGGATGAGTGTGCTTGTTGAGGGCAACCAGACAAGGGCTGTCATCGCGAATTTGCTTGGAGAGCCTGCCATTGAAGCCCTGCACGACACCAACGGGCGATGGGATTTGCTGGCTGAGCTGCGCGCGGCGTCGATGGGCGAGCTTTCAAAAGTGCTTGAACGCGTCCGTCTCATCAAGGGAATCGCAAATACCGAGACTGGCTTCAGCTGCAATTCGCCCGCGCATTCCGACCGGTGTGGTCGCCGCAACCGTGGCAGGCAACGCGTTGGAGTTCTATGACTTCGTAACCTACGCGTTCTTTGCTGTCTTCATCGGCATCACGTTCTTTCCTGCCTCCACACCGCTCAACAGTCTCCTGTTGTCGGTTGGCGTGTTTGGCGTTGGCTTCTTTGCGAGACCCCTGGGCGGTTTGCTTATTGGTGCTTTCGCAGACCGCGCTGGCCGCCGTCCAGCAATGCTGCTCACAATCGCCCTGATCACCATTGGCACACTTGGGTTGGCGCTGACGCCATCGTACGCAAGCATTGGTGTAGCCGCGCCGGTCATCGTTGTGCTTTGCCGTCTCGTACAGGGCCTTGCACTCGGAGGGGAAATTGGACCGGCCAGCGCCTTTCTTGTCGAAGCGGCGCCAGAGGGCAAGCGCGGTCTGTACGCAAGCTGGCAGCTTGCCAGTCAGGGGGCGGCAGCGTGCGTGGCCGGGCTTGTCGGAATGACCATGAACAGTCTGCTCACAGTCGAGCAAATGACGTCATGGGGTTGGCGCGTGCCCTTCCTAGTGGGCCTCTTGCTAGTGCCCTTGGCCGTTTACTTGCGTCGCCGCATGCCCGAGACGCTTCATGAATCACCGCCGCGACCAGAGAACATCGGCAAGGCGGGTCTCAAAAAGTATCGCCGTCTTATCGCGCTCGCTGTCCTTGTGGTGCTGGGCGGCACGGTGTCAACCTACGTTCTCAATTTCATGACGACTTACGCCATCACCACGCTCAGGATGCCCTCCGGCATCGCGCTGGGTGCCACTGTCATCGGCGGCTTCGCCACTGTGGTTGGCGGATTGCTGGGAGGCTGGTGCAGCGATCGCTTCGGCCGAAAGTCGACCATGCTTTGGCCTCGTGTTCTCACCGCAGTTCTCGCAGTACCTGCGTTCATGCTGCTTGTAGCGCATCCCACGACGGTCATGCTTTTAACGGTCTCCGGCGTCTTAGCAGCTTTGACAGTCATCAGTGGCGGCGCATCGATCGTCGCAATTCCAGAGTTGCTACCGCGTGGAATTCGTGCGACTGGCATGTCGATCGCTTACGCGGTAGGGGTGTCACTTTTTGGTGGAAGCACTCAACTGCTCGTCACTTGGCTTATTGCAACAACTGGCAACCCTGCTGCGCCTGCCTGGTACATGGTTGCTACCAGCGTAATCTCTGTACTCGCCATGCTTGCGTTGCCCGAGAGTCGCGGAAGGGCATTGGAAGATTGAACTAGCTCATTTCTTGCGTGTTATCGAAGTGACAATCGACTGTGTCATCTCGACAGGAATCCTTGCTTTTCACATCATCTTTCGGGCTTCCGGCTGGCACGCATCCCAACGACACTTTCTGCATACCTAAAGGAAAGTTTATGCAAACAGATCGCTACCCCACCACCGTCTATCTGAGTGCCCCTGAAATGATTCGATTGGTGCAGCTCATGGGCTTGCCGGCGTGCATTGCCGGAGTTGCTGCTCGGATCGAGCGCGAGTTCCTCCGTTGGAACGAGTTCGACAAGAGTGCGCGCGTTGCCTGCCACTCCGACGTGGGGGTCATCGAGTTGATGCCAATCGCAGACAAATCGCAATTCGCGTTCAAGCACGTTAATGGGCACCCGACAAATCATCGGCATGGTTTGCCGACTGTCATGGCCTTCGGCGTATTGTCGGATGTTGAGACCGGCGCGCCCCGGTTGTTGTCGGAACTGACGCTCACCACTGCCATCCGAACAGCAGCGATGTCGGCGTTGGCTGCTCGAACGCTTGCCCGACCAGAAAGCCGGATCATGGCGCTGATTGGGAATGGTGCGCAAAGCGAGTTTCAGGCGCTTGCTTTCCGTGATCTGGTAGGCGTCCGTGAACTGCGACTTTTCGACACCGACCGCGCAGCCAGCGAAAAGCTGGCTGCCAATCTGGTCGGACAGGGACTGGACGTCAGTGTCCGCCAGAACATCGCAGAGGCGGTTCGTGGGGCTGACATTTTGACAACGGTAACGGCGGACAAGACCAACGCGACGATTCTCATGGCACACATGATCGAGCCAGGCATGCACATTAATGCTGTCGGTGGCGACTGCCCGGGCAAGACCGAATTGCAGGCAGGCGTGCTGGAAAAGTCCGCTGTTTTCGTCGAGTTCGAACCGCAATCTCGCATTGAGGGCGAGATCCAACAAATGCCCGCAGACTTCCCGGTTACCGAGTTTTGGCAAGTCTTAAACGGCCAGTGCGTCGGGCGTACAAGCGCCTCTCAGGTTACTGTTTTCGACTCCGTCGGTTTCGCGCTTGAGGATTTTGCGGCACTGGCGTTCATGAGCGAGACAGCTGCTCAACTTGGCCTTGGGGAGATCATCGAACTTGTGCCTCATGCCGCCGACCCGAAGAATTTGTACGGCGTGCTCCGCGATGGATTTGCACCTGTAACCGCTTCCGAGCAAGTACCAGCTATGTTCGTCGAACAAACCGCCTGAGCGCTTTGAATCTCCGCACTGCGCTGAAGCGTCGCAGCGCTCGGTCTTCCATCAATTGGGCTTGAGATCATGCAGTTTTACTTGAATGGCTACGCCCCCGGCGACCCCGACGTACGGGGGGAGAAGTTGCCAGAGACGGTTGACGTGCTCATCGTGGGAAGCGGACCGGCAGGCGTACTGCTCGCCGCGCAGCTCTCGAATTTTCCAGGCATTAGCACCCGTCTGATCGAGCGTCGAGAGGGGCCGCTGCAAGTGGGTCAGGCCGACGGCATCGCATGTCGCACCGTCGAGATGTTTGAAGCCTTCGGCCTCGGGCAGAAGCTCATGCGCGAGGCGTACTGGGTCAACGAGACTGTCTTCTGGCGACCTTCGAAGGCTGACCGCATTCGCATCGAACGCACTGGCCGCGTGCAGGACACTGAAGACGGTCTCTCGGAGTTTCCGCATCTCATCGTCAACCAGGCGCGCCTGCAGCAGTACCTGCTCGATTACATGCGCCAGTCGCCCACACGCCTGGAGGCCAGCTACGGGCTCGACTTCGTCGACCTGAAGATCGAAGCAGAGGGCGACTACCCCGTCGTCGTGACCTTGCGCGACGTGGCGCGCCACTCCGAGACTGTCGTGCGCGCTAGGTACGTGGTGGGTTGCGACGGCGCGCGCAGCAAGGTGCGCGACGCGATCGGCGCAGTGCCCCAGGGCGACTTTGCCAACCATGCGTGGGGCGTGGTCGACATGCTCGCCACGACCGACTTTCCGGACATCCGCCTCAAGGCCGCGATCCAGTCGGCCGACGAGGGCAACATCCTCCTGATCCCGCGCGAAGGCGGCTACATGGTGCGGCTGTATGTCGATCTCGGCGAGATTGATCCGGCAAACCGCGAGTCGTTCCGTCACACCACGCAAGAGCAGGTCATCGCCACCGCGCAGCGAGTACTGAATCCCTACACGCTGGACGTGAAGAGCGTCGTGTGGTTTGCGGTTTACCAGGTCGGTCAGCGTGTGAGCGACCGCTTTGACGACGTGCCGGCGGAACTTGTCGCATCACGCCTGCCGCGCGTTTTCATTGCCGGCGATGCGTGCCACACGCACAGCGCGAAGGCAGGCCAGGGCATGAATGTCTCCATGCAAGACACCTTCAACCTGGGGTGGAAGCTCGCTTCGGTCCTTGAGGGACGCGCCCGACCGCAAGTGCTGCGCACTTACACCGTGGAGCGACATGCCATCGCGCAGGGCCTGATCGATTTCGACAAGGAGTGGTCAAAGATCATGGCGTCGCCGCCCAAGGATCCAATGCATCCAGAACTCGGTGGCGTTGACCCGCAGGCGTTGCAAGCGTACTTCGTGCGATCGGGGCGCTACACGGCCGGCGTCGCGACCCACTACACACCGACCACGGTCCTCACGGCCGAGGACACGCATCAGCATCTGGCAAAAGGTTTCACGATTGGCATGCGATTTCATTCAGCACCCGTGGTGCGGCTTGCAGATGCCAAACCCATGCAGCTCGGTCATGCTGCGCGCGCTGACGGCGCATGGCGCATCTATGCGTTCGCGGATGCGAAAGGGGAGCGGTTGCGCGCGCTGGCGGCGTTCCTGAATGACGCGGTCGATTCGCCGGTCCGGCGTTTCACCCCCGCGAGCGCCGACATCGACAGCATCATCGACGTTCGCGCGATTTTTCAGGCTTCGCATCGCGAGATCGGGGTAGATCACTTGCCGGCGATCCTGTTGCCACGCAAGGGCAGCTTCGGCCTCATGGATTACGAGAAGGCGTACTGCCCCGATCTGAAACAAAGTTCGGACATTTTCGATCTGCGAGGCATCGACCGCGATCAAGGGGTCATTGTCGTGGTGCGGCCAGATCAATACGTGTCGAATGTGCTTCCGTTGGATGCCCACCAGGATCTTGGCGCGTTCTTCGGACGTTTCATGCTGGACGCGCGGACGGTCGACGAGTCCATGGGTTACTGGGTTCGAAAATGAACTCTGGGCCTTTTCGAAAAAAAAGTAGGCGGCTTGTGCTGATCAGATCGACACGCTGCTGAAGGAGGCAGGAGCGCCATGCGAATTCCTGCGCTACGAGTTCGCATCCATTTAACTTGCAGTCGGCTCCCAGATCGCACCCCAAGGCAGCACACATGTTTCCACTCGCAAGCGAGCGTCGTGCCCCAATGCGTTGAACTGAATTCCGCCTTAGGGCCAACGAGCTTTCCTTAGATCAGGGGCAGAGACGAAGGAAAACACAGCGTTTTCAAGTTCGTTCCGGCGGCGTAGAGCGACCAAGAGCATGCGGATCCTGGTTGCCGGGTCCAACGTTAAGAACCTTGGCTGTGACACCTCCGTGCACCGACCTTAGTCTGCTATTGATTGCAGCTGTCTTTCATCGAAAGATGGCTGACTGGCGGCTCTCGGTCTGAAGAAGAAGTTCGCGACCCACCGGCGTAAGCAGCTCCTAGAGCGCTCGCAATGCCACGTCGGTGGAATCGGACCCGTCGGCCGGCGGTGCGGTCTCGGTCTCAACGCAGCGCCAGAAGCGGCGCTCGTGCTCGATGAGCTGGGCGATCATGGATTCGTCCCGCTCGATTCGATGGATGCGCAGTTCCTAGCCACAGATGAGCACTGCCACATCTGTCGCCTGCTTACCCGTCACGGCGAGCTGGTGCAGGACCTGACGCTGAACGTGCTCGGGCACGCCGTCTCCCCAGAGGCGAGCACCGTGGTATCCAGCGGTCTTACATTCCAGTCGCACGTCGGGCGATCCGACGACCTCGCGGTCCACGTTTGCCAGCATCCACGACTTCTTCGGGTGCTGCACCACCGCGTTGATGCGCCGCACGCGCAGGCCGGTATGCCGCGTGTCGTGGGCTGCGACGATGGGCTCGAGCAAGGTGCCCAAGTACATCGGGCTGGTCTCGTCGTTGGGGTCGACCTTGTGAAGCCCAGCGTCGCGGCCGGTCTTCTCCATCCAGAGCGCGAGAGGAGACTTGTAGGGGTTGAGGCCGACGGCCGTTGCCGCATCCGAATTGCCGATGCCGCCCTTGCGGATGTCGACGTCAACGCTGCAGCGGCGTCTGGCATCCGAAAATACGTCCTTTCGTGCCATCAGAGACGGCTTGCGGCGCGAAATTGCCATCGCCCGGCTCAACAGCACCCGCATACCGCTGGCCGTATTGGCATCCGAACTGGGATTTTCAGACAGCGCAGCGGTTCATCGCGCATTCAAAACCTGGACCGGCGTGTCACGAGGGAGCTTGCGGCGCCCGACGCGTACGCCGGGCTCTACAGCTCCCTGATCAGTCGAAGCAGCACGGCGCACTCAGTTCCCGCGGTAAGTCGAAAAACCGTAAGGGCTCACCAGCAGCGGGATGTGATAGTGCGCAACTGCGCCATCCACCGCGAAGATCACCGGCACCTCGGGGAAGAATGTCTTCATGCCTTGCTTGGCGAACCAGTCGCCGGTCTGGAAGGTGACGCGGTAGTTGCCCTTTTCCAGCGCGGCGCCGGCCGGCAACAACGCAGGGATGCGTCCCTGTTCGTTCGTCACGTCCTTGTTGAGTTCTGTCCATCCTTTGCCGGATTGCTTTTCGAGCACCACCACGACGCCAGGCGACGGCAGGCCATCCTGAAGATTCAGCACGTGGACGCTAAGTGGATTGGTTGCGGCCAGGCTCATCGTGGCGGCGCCAGCGAGCAATGCAGCAGACAGGAATTTAGGAAGCGTTTTCATGGGTTGAGGTCTTTCAGTTGGAATTGGGAAGTACTTTGGCGATGGCCTTGAGCGCGCAACCTTCGTCGTTGGCTGCGCCGCCGGAACCACCTACGCCAATCGCACCGATCACGTCTTTGCCCACTTTCAGCGGCACACCGCCGCCGATGAGCAGGAGTGAGGGCACCGTGTTCAGGTTCTGGGCATCGGGAGTGGCGCGTGCGTTAGTGGCCAGCTCTCGAGTGGCACTCTTCGTCGACAGCGCCGTGAAGGCCTTCTGGCGCGCTGCATCGGTGTTGTGCGGCCCGACGCTGTCGTCTCGCTGGACCGCGACCAGATTGCCGCCGCGGTCAACGATGGCAACCACCGCGGACCGACCGTCCGCGTGACACGCGGCCAATGCCGCTTCAGCCAGTTCGTTGGCGAGTGCCAGCGAGACATTTTGTTGCAACAGCGGCCGTGACGACGGTGTGGCAGTGGCGCCTGCTGCGCACAGCGCAAAGGCCAGCGCGACAGAAAGGTTGGCTCGTAGTGCCATTGTTGAATTCCTTCAAGAGACTGTGAATCGAGCCTTGATAGTGCTCAACCGACGCCGTCAAACCAATGGCCGACGCATTACAAAAATGTCATCCTCTTGCGCTGCCAAACCGTCTACGCTCAGCGCAGGAGACGACGATGCGGATATTGGTTGTAGAAGACGAAATCAAGACGGCGGAGTACCTCCGAAATGGGCTGGGCGAGTCTGGCTACCGGGTCGAAGTCGCGAACACTGGCATCGAAGGTCAGTTCATGGCGAGCGAGTTCGAATTCGACCTCGTCATTCTCGACGTCATGCTTCCGGGGATCGATGGATGGCAGCTCCTGGGCAGCATCCGGCGCAAGAGCGCCGTGCCCGTGCTTTTCCTCACCGCCCGCGATGCGGTGGAAGACCGCGTCAAAGGCCTGGAACTCGGTGCCGACGACTACCTGGTCAAGCCCTTCTCCTATGCGGAGCTTCTAGCGCGCGTGAGGACGCTGCTGCGACGCGGCCCGCCTCGAGAAGGCGAAAGCTTCAAGCTGGCCGACCTGGAGATCGACGTCCTGCGCCGCAAGGTCACGCGTCAGGGCCAGCGGATCGACCTGACCAACAAGGAATTCGCGCTCCTCCAGTTACTCGTGAGCCGCGAAGGCGAAGTGCTGTCGCGTGCCCAGATCGCCTCTCAGGTCTGGCAGATGAACTTCGACAGCGACACCAACGTGGTGGATGTCGCTGTCCGGCGCTTGCGCGCGAAAATTGACGAGCCGTACCCAGTGAAGCTGATCAAGACCGTGCGCGGCATGGGTTACAGCGCGGAGGTTCCCGATTGAACCTGATGCCACGCAGCCTGAGTCTTCGCTTGGCTTCGATGTTCGGGCTGACGAGCGTTGCACTGCTAGGAGCAATCGGCTTTTATCTGCTCACGTCACTGGAGCACGAGATCGCGCGGCGAGACGATTTGGCACTCGAGGGACGGCTGGAGCGGATGCGCGCGCTCATCGGCGACAGCGAAAGCATCGATGAACTGCGCAAGCGCCGGCAGTTGTACGAGAACATGCTGGGCAACCGGGACAGCCTGCTGTGGGTGCTGGACACAGAGGGGCATGCACTGATCGCCATCAACCCGACGCACCAGCCGATTCCGCAACTGCCGGCCGAAGCCGGCGTTCATCTGCGCAATGTCGCACAGCCGAGCCGCGCGCGCATCGCCTTGCAGCGCATTGCGCATGACGGAGGTTCGATCACTTTGGTGGCGGGCCAGCTCCTTGCAGGACGCGAACAGGTGCTCCATGTCTATCGCAACCGCCTCTGGATGGCGATGACGATGGGCGGCGCACTTTCCTTTCTGTCCGGCTGGGGGGTCAGCCTGCGCGGCCTTCGGCCCGTGAGAGCGCTTGCGAAAGAGGCTGCTATCGTCGACGCGCAGCATCTGTCCGCACGCCTTCATGGCTTCGATCAGGTGGCCGAGCTACAGCAGTTGTGTGAATCGCTGAACACCATGCTGGCCCGTCTCGAAGACGGGTTCGGCCGGATCTCGCGGTTTTCGGAAGATCTGGCACACGAGATGCGAACGCCGTTAACCAACCTCATGGGCGAGACGCAACTGGCCTTGGCCACGCCACGCTCCGTCGACAGCTATCAGGAGCTGCTGACGTCCAATCAGGAAGAATACGAGCGCCTGTCGAGGATGGTCGACAACATCCTATTTCTTTCCCGCGCCGGTCAACCCAGCGCCGCAGTGCACCTCGAAGCGGTCCCTTTGGAAGACGCGGTCGGACAACTCTGTGAGTATTTCGAAGGGCTCGCCGCCGAACGCAGGAATTGCTTCATCACGAGGGTGGCAGGCACCGTACTGGCCGATTCGGCCCTGTTGCGCAGGGCGCTCGCCAACTTGCTCGTGAATGCGATGAAGTACGGCGCACCGGATTCCCCGATCCACATCTCGAGCCACGTCACCGCTGCAGGCGTGGAGATCCAGGTGGCGAACACGGGCCCCGAAATCGGGGCAGCGCACATGCCTTATCTGTTCGACCGCTTTTACCGAGTCGATTCGGCGCGCACTGCGTCGGCGGAATCCAGCGGACTGGGCCTTGCCATCGTGAGATCGATCATGGCGCTGCACGGCGGCCAGGTGCGCGCGAAAAGCGACATCCAAGTAACCGTCTTCACGCTGATCTTTCCAGCGCACGCAACCGATTGAACGGCATGCCGACTTCGCGGGATTGTCAAGCGGGGCTTAGTTAGGTAACTCAGGAAACCACCGCGACGGTCAGGCCTCTAGTCAGCGTCCGAACTTGCCTTGCACTTTGCGATGGGGCTAGCGGCTTGGTGCAGGCGCGCGGCGTTGGCAAGGTCTCAGCGGACAGACGGCGCGTCGATTTGTAGATTTGGATGCGCTGCCGCGACTTCTGGGACTGCCATCAGCGACGCCCCCACCTGCGCCACTCTCGGAAAACCGTCCAAGGTCACGCCGAAACGCGCTGCGCCAATCAGGTGACTGGCAAGTGCCAGGTCGGCAATGCTCAGCGTTTCTGCATAGCAGCGGGTCGCGCCTTCCGGCAGCAACACCTCGTACGCGGCGAGGCCTTCCCGGAACCAGTGCGCTGCCCAGTCAGCACCCGCAGCATCGTCGGCGCCAAAACGTTGCGTCAGCTGGGCGCGCACACGCGGTACGACCAGCGGGTGCGTGTCTGCCGCTGTCAGCAGGAACAGGGCACGAACTTTGGCGCGACCAGCCGCATCGGTGGGCAGCAGTGCCGGTGTGGGATGGGTTTCATCGAGCCATTCAATAATGGCAAGGCTTTGGGTCAAAGGTTCCGGTGTGCCTCCTTCGAGCGCGGGCACGGCACCCGCCGGATTGACCGCACGAAACGCCGCCGCGTTTTGGTGGCCTTTTGTCAGATCGTGAGTTCGCTCCTCAAACGCAACGCGTTTCAGATTCAATGCGATTCGCACCCGATAGGTGGCGAGGGAGAGCCAGAAGCTGTGCAGGATGATCATGGTGGGAGTCTATGTCTGTCGCCGCAGTGCCAACCGTTGGCTTACGAGGCGGCGAGTTCCTGGTTGAGGTCGTCGCGCCGCGGTCCCCCTGGATCTCATCGCGCACGCTCAGTACGCTCTTGCGGAACGACGCGAGTTCATCGGCTTCGCGATGTCGCCATAGGGATGCACCAGCACGCCGAGATGGACCATGAGGTAAGCATTGGAACAGCGTGAATCGGCGCAGCCATCGGCAAGCTTGAGCTCCTCCGGCAAGCATCCATTGAATTGCGTGCTGTCGGCTGTCGGACGCCAGGACGCCTAGGGAAAGACAGGTTACGCCTGAACGAGCGCGGCGACGATGGTGCAGAGTGCCACCAGGATGCCGGCGCGTATGCGCACAGCAAGCCAACCTGCAAGGGCTAGTTCATGCGACGACCGCAAGCCACTTGCCTTGCGAATAACGCTTGAAGCCGCCGTCATCGACAAAGCGCCACAGGTGCAGCCAATCGTGGTCGAGCAGTTGGCGCACGACTGGGTGTATGGCGATCACGCGCTCGATCGCCTCGGCCTGTGCGTCGATGACGACGGTCATGCGCAACGGCTCGTGCCGCCAATGCGTGCCATCGTGTAGCGACTGATGTGCCAGGCCGATCCGCAAGTCGCCGCCGTTGCCCTCGAAGACACCGATGCGCCCACCGACCACGTTGTGCAGTAGCTTGTTGCCACTGCCCAGGCGACTCGGATCGCAAGTGGATGCGTGGTACTGCCAGTTGATCCAGTGCGTCACCAGCATTGGCGCGGTCATCAGCAGCTCCAGGACGCTCCCGTCTGCGTCATTGGTAGCGTCGTAGTCGTGCAGGAAGGCGCGGCCATCGAGCAAAGCACCCAGGCTGCGCCGGCGTGGCGCGATGATCAAGGCCGCATTGCCGGCTAAGCCCCATTCCGGCCGCGTCTGGGCGCCGTCGTTGGCGCGGCGGCGAAGCTGTTGCAGCAAAGCGGCATGGGGCGAGCGGGGGTCGAGTCCGAGCCCGGCTGCACGCTCGCGACGCACTTGGTCACCGGCGTGCAGGAAGACGCTCTGCAAACGAGCCCAGCGCGCCCGTGCGACGTCGTCCAACAGATCGAGGTCGAAACCCTCAATCTCGTCGGTGGTCGTGTTGTGCAGCGCAGCGACGAATGACACGTCGGCGGGCACTGCAATGCCGCGAGCGCGTAGGCCCGCCTGCACCTCAGGCTCGTTCAACAGTCGCGCCAGCACACGCGCATTGACCTCGCCGGTTTGGCCGCAACAGGCCCCACAGTCCAGTGCGGCCGCCTGCGCATTGTTGGCGCTCTGGCTGCCATGGCCGATCAGCAGCACCAGCGGTGCGAGGCCAAGGTCCAAGCCCATGGCGTGCAGCACGGGCGCGACAAGGTCGACCTTGGCACCGAGAGGCAGATTGGTGAGCACGGGCCGGCACACCGGTAGGTAGCGCCGCGCAAGCCCGGCGTTGTCGACCGAGCGGCGTGAGGCCGCCGACGGACGTAGCCACCGCGCCAGCTTGCCGAGATACCCAGCCCCAACCGCCTCGACCGACGAGAAGGCCGCGTTCGGCCAGCGGCTGCCGGCGCTCCAACGGTCGGCGTTGGCGAAGCTGTCAACCCGCGCCGCACGCGCGGCCGTTTGCAGCGCGTCACCCGCCGGGCCGAAGTCCGTCGTGGTGTGTGCCACGCGCTCGGTCACCTCCAGTGCCGGTGCCAGCAGACCGGGCAGCTGCGGTCGCCGCGCTTCGGTAGCCAGCGGTGTGTAAGCCACCGGCAGGCCGAAGAACCCGGCGAAACCGATGGTCTGGACTGCCGGCCAGGTCGATTCGACGGCCCGACGCAAGGGTTCGCTGCGCACGTCGATGCAGAAGGCGGCCTGAACCTCGACGCCCGAGTCCACCACCGGGTTCACACCCAAGTTCTCGGCCGGCATCGCTGGCAGCGACGCGACAGCCCGAAGCTTGCGTGCCAGGCCACGCTGGTAGCCCAGCTCGAACGCGAGCTGCCAGACCTCGTCGACCAACAAGGCGTTCTCGGCCTGCTGCAGCAGAGCGGGTGCACGGCCCCACTCGACCTGCAGTGCGGCAAAGGCGCGTTGTGCGGCCTCGTCGTCGCGGCACTCGAGCAGTATTGCGCCCCAGGCCAGGCGGATCGCAAGCAAGTCACGCAGGTGCATGTCGCTGCCACCCGCCAGGCGGGCCTCCCAGGCGAGGTAGGCACACCACGACGCCCAACCGGTCACTGTGAGCAGGACGGCTTCAAGGTAGTCGGCCCAGGCTTTTTCCGGCAATCCCAACCGACGCAATACCCAGCGTTCGGCGTCCTCGCGTGTGGCGGGCAGCGCGGCCAGCCCGCTTGCGATGTCGGGCAAGCCCATCAGCATGCCGATGCCATGGTCGTGCGTCAGCGTGGTGCGCCAGAAGGTGTAGAGCCCACCTTCCCGGTCGGGCTGCCAATCGGCCTGATGAACGTCGAAGTAGGCGGCGCAGACTTGGCTAACTTGGTGGGTGATGGCCTGCCGCCAAGAGAGCCGCCGCTGGCCCTGCGGATCGTCGTCGAGCACGTCGATGAGCAGGGGCAGCCGGGTCAACGCAGGCAACTCAGTGAGCGCGGCCAGCACCTCGTCTGCCTTCAGGCCAACGGCCCGGGCGGCGGGAAGTTGCGCGAGCGCTTCGTCGATGTCGGCGGCGACGATGCGGCCCGACGCCCAAGCCTGCCTCAGCATCGCACGTGGTGGCAAAACGCGGATGTCCCCCAGCACTGCCATGCGCGCGGCTATGGCGCGCACGCTGTGACCGATGCGCTCCCAGTGCGGGTTGACGGCAATCGCGCGATCCAGTGGCCAGGCCGGTGCGATGGCGCTGCACGCCTGAGCGCACGCGGCATCGATGCGTCGGTTGATGTCGACGTTCGTTGACGGAATTGGTTGCAGACGGAAGCAAGCTTCGGCGGGCGGGTTAGACAAGGGTTGCACGGGAGGTTCCTCGTTTCGAGTCAATCGGCGGTCGGTACGGTCCAGCGCGCCGGCCACAGCCGCAGCGCGGCGCGCGTAGCCGGCTCGTCGACGTAGAAGCCGGCATAGATCCAGCGGCGCCAGGTGGCCAGCGCCGCCGGTCGGGCGTGCAGCAGGGCCAGGCAAGCGTAGAGCGCTGCCATGCCGGCCAGCGCCACCAGACCAGCCAGCCCCTGCGGCCTGTCATGCACGCCGAACGGCAGCGCGTGACCGATCAGCGCGGCCAGCACCAGCGCGGCCACCATGCAGGCGGCGGTGAGCGCGCCGCGCACTGCACCCGTTGCGTCGGGATGCTGCTTCAACGGCGTCCAGAACAGGGGTGCCCAGGCCAGCGCCAGCACACCACTCCACCACCAGGGCCAAGCAGCGACCCGAAACACCACCGCATGCAGCAAGAGCAGGGCCGTGACCAGGGTCGCAGACAACAGCGGCGCGACCAATAGGCTGGTGGCCGATGGCGCCAGGGCCCCGCGCATCGTGCGCAGGCGCGTCGATTCCACGGCGCTGGAAGCGGCAAGGAAGGCATGCGCCTTGTAGAGCGAATGACCGATCAGGTGCAGCATCGCCAGCGTGTAAAGACCCAGGCCACACTCCATCACCATGAAGCCCATCTGGGCAACGGTGGACCAGGCCAGGCGCACCTTGATGCTGATCCGCGTCAGCATCGCCAGTCCAGCGAGTACCGCGGTGGTCAGGCCGATGCTGACCAGCAACCAACGTGCGATCGGCGCTGCGTCGAGCAAGGGCGCAAAGCGGATCAGCACGAAGCCGCCGAGGTTGATCACCCCGGCATGCAGCAGCGCCGACACCGGTGTGGGCGCCTCCATCACCTGGAGCAGCCAGCCGTGAACGGGGAGCAGTGCAGTGCGCAGCGCGACCGCAAGGGCCAGGCAGATCGCGCTGGCCTGCAGCGCCATCGACGGCGCAGCGGACTCGAGATGGCGCCACAAATCCGGGAACGAGCCGGACCCGACCTCGTGCCAGGCCAAGACCGCGGCGGCGATCAGCAATACGTCAGCCAAGCGATCAGCAACGCGTTTCTTGTGTGCCGCCAGCAGGGCAAAGGAGCGATTGGTATAGAAACACAGTAGGTGCTGCAAGGCCAGCCCGACAGTCGCCCAGGCTGCGATCAACACCAGCCAATGGTTGGCCAGCAGGAGTAGATGTACCGCGGCCAGCACGCCACCGAGCGCGGCCACGTAGCGCGGTTGGCATGGTTCACCCTGAAGGTAGCGCGACGAGAACACGCCAATCACGGTTCCGAGTAGCTGCACCAGCAACGCCATCCATGCGCCCGTGATGTCGACGGCAATGCCGGTGACAGGAGAGAGCAGCGCGTTCGACTTTGCAAGAGTTTGCAGGCCCAGGCTTGCTGCCGTGCATGCGAGCGCGACCATCGCCAGCACCCGGAACCGCTGCCAGACTGTCGGCACGTCCGAGTTGCTCTGATGCGGCGTGGCAGCCAACATCAGGATTGCAGGCATGAGGCTGCAGGCGAGCAAGAACGCATTTGTAAAGGTCATAAGGGTTACGCCAAGAGAGAGTTCAGTTGATGATGCGAGCGGGTTTACGTTCTGTAAAATTCATTGGTAAGAACGTTTCAATCTTTTTAAGAGAACAATGAAGATCGAACAGCTCAATTTCCACCACCTTCTGTATTTCTGGCGTGTCGCCAAGGTCGGGCATCTCACACAGGTGGCGAATGAGTTGCACGTGTCCCAGTCGGCGCTTTCGAACCAGATCCGCCAGCTTGAAGACCGCTTTGGGGAAGCTTTGTTCGAGCGCAAAGGACGCCGTCTTCTGCTGACTGATACGGGACAGACCGTGCTGTCCTATGCCGAGAACATCTTCGGCCTCGGTCAGGAACTGCTAGGCCGGCTGCAAGGCAGCGACGGGAGCATGGTGCGGTTGCGCATGGGAAGCGTCGCAACGCTTTCGCGCAACTACCAGGAGAACTGGATCCAGCCGCTGCTGGCCGATCCGACGGTGAGGCTCACGCTGGAGTCAGGAATGCTCGAGGAGCTGCTCAGTCGCCTGCTTCAGCACCAGCTCGACGTCGTGCTCGCCAACGAGGCGGTGCCGGCCGATCCGGACCGGCCGCTGCACTGCCGCTTCCTGGGCAGCCAGGACATCTCGCTCGTCGGCCCGGCGCAGACGTGGCAGGGGCGCACGCTACGCATTCCCGAAGATCTCGGCGGACTGGAGCTCGCATTGCCAGGTCCGCGCCACGCTGTGCGCGGGCAGTTCGACGCGCTATGCGTGGCTGCGGGCGTCACACCTCGTTTACGGGCAGAAGTCGATGACATGGCGATGCTGCGCCTAGTGGCACGCGACAGCGGCTGGCTCACGGTGCTGCCCGAGGTGGTGGTGCAGGACGAGCTCCGTGTCGGTGCGTTGGTGACGGTTGGGCGATCTTCCCAACTGAAGGAAAACTTCTACGCGATCACAACTCTGCACCGGCACCGCATGGAGCGCCTGGAGCGGTTGCTCGCCCAGCGGCCTGCGCGGGCGCCAGAGCCGCCGGATCTGCACCGACCCGCCGTCGACGCATCCAGCAAGACGCGCCGCCGGCGGAAGACGTAAGACCTCGCGTAGCAGCGTTCCTGCGCAAAGACTTCAAAGGTTGTGGTCAGCCTGCGTTCTCTCGAGCAATCCGCGTGTAGACGCGATGCCCGCAACCCGGATGCAGCATTCCACAGTATGTCGCCGACAGTCTGCGTGAGCAGGCCCAGCGCATCAAACAACTGGCGATAGACATTAAGGCCGTCGAGGTGCGGCTTGCTGAGGTCCTGCGTGTTGACGTGGACATGAAGCGCGTGGCGGCGATACCTGGAGTCGGCCTGCTCTCGGCTACGGCGGCCATCGTCACGATGGGAGAAGCCAATGCATTCAAGTCTGTGCGTGAATTCTGTGCCTGACTGGGTCTGGTGGCCGAGCTCGCGTTCGCAGACCATCAGAACCGGCTGAGCTTAGACGAACTCGCTTCGCGCTCCGCAACCTCTATTCGCAGTGCGAGCCGCGTGTTCCCAGCAGAAACCGGCCTGACGTTCAAGGCATGGCGCCAATGCGCACGAATCGTGCGGGCCATGGAACGACTGGCCAGGGGCGAGGCTATCGCCAGGGTCTCGATGGCCGCAGGTTTCGCCAGCACGGCCGCTTTTGCCACGGCTTTCCGGCAAGTAACTGCGATGGCGCCGACAGAGTTTCTCGAACGTTCAACGGTCTCGAATTTCGGGGGATCTTTTTGAAGAAAGCTGGGCGCTGCTTGCACCGGTGGTTCTGAAAGCCGCAGGCAAGACTTCGGCTGTACATTGAACTGATGCTGGACGTGACAAGCTTCCACGCGTTGCATGGCTATGTACCGCCGTATCCATCGGCAGCAGGCGCGTAGGCCGTCGCCCTCTTCACGCAATAGCCCGAGCCGCACTGCACGCTCATTGGTGAGCACGCCGATACCGCCGTTTCGTGCTCGCTGTTGGACAATTCGATTTCGCGCCGCTTCACAGAAGCCGCTTTCAGACTTCACATTCGTCGGATTTCAGTCGCGCAAACTGAGCAGCCTGCAGTCGAGGCAAGGGAGGGGAAAGAATGCCGCTCAGGGAACGCCTCTATGTCGGCTGCTGTCACCCACCTTGAGGTGGCCAAGAGGAATCTTCTGGATCGTCAACAGCAAACCATCGGAATACTCGGGAGCGATAGTCGGCCGTCGTTCTCACATGCAAAAAGCCCGACGATGCAGCGCCCCGATCGTCCACCGGAATGCCTGCCGCTCGTAGGGCGCGCAGTTCAGCCTCTGAGTCGGTGTGGAATGGCAGCTTCAGGGTCGCCGTGGCCCTGTGAAGAGTGGCTTTGCCCATCGTAGTCTCCTCTGCATTTGGGGCAGCCATTGAATCCCAGGCTCGTCCATCGTGCAATACAGCTTTCGTGGGAGGTCAACTCAGCGAAAAGGCGTCACGGACTGGCGAGGTTGCTTCAGCGCGACGCCAAGGGCTGGTACTCAGCCCGCAGGGGACTTCAATTCGTCAAGCAGCGCATTTCGCTGGAAGAGAACGTCGACCAGGTTGGTCTGAAAGCCATCAACGTCCGGAAGACGAAATCCGAGCCAGCCGAATCCGGGGTGGCGCAGGTTAAGGACCAAGCTGCCGTCGGCCTCGATGGACCATTGCCAAGCGGGCGCATGTACCTGGGGCGGTGCCTTGATGATCAGGGGAAGCACTTGTGCGACCGCCGGCTCCATTGTCCTTCTGGTTTCCGCCAAGACGCGGATGAGCCGGTCGACTGCCTCCGCGGGTTGGACCGCGCCAGTCGCCAACCAGCTCGCGAAATCGACTCCGTTTTCGTTGGTCAACTCGACGTTCATCAGTTTCATGGTCGGGATCCTTCCAGAGCGTTGAGCTCCGGCGAATGTTCGTGCGATCAGCCGATGTTGGCAACTGTGAGGCCATTCGTGTAGAAAACTCACCTCGACGGAGCTTTGAAGAGAACCCCATCGCAAAGAGCGACTCAGGGCGATACCGGCATGCGCCTATCCTAGGCGGATCGCGAGCCACGGCGAGCGATGCACAGCTTGGCGGCCATTCTCTGGTCATGGATTCCTCGTCATCTGCGCAGGAAAAGTGGTCAAGCGGCGAGGCGGTGCTCGTAGTAAGGGCGCGCGCGGTCATCGAGGATTGCGTATTGGGCGTCCAGATTACCTTTGTCCGGCCTTAACCAAGCGTCGATGTTCTCAAGCTTGAGCGGTATGGGGCAACGATCGTGGCCGGCCGCTGCAACCTCTGGCGGTGGCTCATCCATGATGACGGCGAACGACAGCAGGTCTGGCTGTCCCGGCGCAGTCCACTTGGACCACAGGCACGCCAGCCACATGTCCTGCTCCGGCCTTGGCCTGAACTCAAGGACGGTGTCCTTGCCTTCACGATCGACATGCTCATAAAAGGCATTGATCACCATGACACCGTGCGACACGCCGAATTGGCCACGCCAAAACCCTTCCAGGTTGTCGCGCCGGGCGTTATAGGTGCCCGGGTAGAGGAAATCGAATTTCTCAGACTTGCCCGCTGGCCTGCACTGGTAGCGCATTGGCTTGATCACCCGATGCCCGTCTTCCCAGATCATCACTGGCGCATAGACGCCAGGAAATATCCGCGCATCGCGTGGTTCTGGCTCGGCTCGCCTCAAATCGGCCAGCTTGCCAAGTCCCCATTCCACCTTGGTGGTTGCGATGCGCACATCCTCGGAGGCCTTCTTCGTCGTCTTGACGAGCAGCTTGCGCTGGGCATCGGCCAGGCGCTTGCGCTGCGCGAAGAGGTCTTGCTCGAGCTTGATCGCCTGCTGGGTGTTGAAAGCATCGATGAGGTCTTTGATGCCCCGCTCATCCTCGTTCTCGGGGCTCATGAACGCGGCATCCATTGCCTTGGGAATCTTGATCTTCGGATTCGATTGGCGCTCGTAGTACAGCTCTGCGAAAGCGTCCAGCGTCAGCACGCCGCCGAACATCCGGAAGAACTGCTTGTAGTCGGCACGAATCTGGGCTGAGTAGCACATGCGTCACCTCCGGCGAATCCACCCAGCGGAACTGCTGGGTTTTGTTCATCTGGCCCGTACCGAGCGGCAAGAGGCCAACCAAATTTGTAAACCTTCTTGCTCAAGCTGCACGGCGCAGAGATACTGTACATCCATACAGTAATAGGAGCCTTGATGGCCATCTCCCTGTTGTGGGCTGATGGCGAAAACACGCCCCCAGTCCCACAGTCTTTCACGCCTTCCGGCGTGGCGCAACGCTGGCCCGTCGGGCTCCCGCACGCCGTGGAAGCGGCGATCTGGCGGGGCGATGCGCTCGGCTCACCGGTCACGACCACGCTCCGCACAGGCTTCGAGACGCTGGACGCCGAGTTGCCTGGCAATGGCTGGCCATGCCAGTCGTTGACGGAGGTCCTGCAGGTCCAGCCCTCTGTACTTGAATGGCGCTTGCTTGCCCCCGCGATGCGTGTCGTGGTCGCCCAGGGCAAGCAGATCGTCGTCGTCGGCCCGCCGAAGGCCCCGCACTTGCCCGGCCTGCGCCATCTCGGCCTGGATGAACGCCAACTGGTTTGGATCAACGCAGACAAGCCGGTGGAGCGCCTGTGGGCCACCGAGCAGCTCATCAAGGCCAACGCCGCAGGCATGCTGGTCAGCTGGCTGCCTCAGGCCCGCCAGGAACAGGTCCGCCGCTTGCAAGTCTGTGCCCAGGGCTGCGACGGCCCGGTCATCCTGTGTCGACCGGAGTCGGCCGCGCATGAAGCGTCGGCCGCGCCGCTGCGTCTGCAGGCCCGCCTGGGCGTCGACTGGGAACTGCACGTTCACCTGCTCAAGCGCAAAGGACCGCCGCATGAGGGCGAGCTGCGCTTGCCCTCTATCCCTGGCGGGCTGGAAGCGGTCCTGACGCCGCGCCTTCGCTACCCGAGCCGCCTGATCGCGGCCCGCCAGTCCAGGGAGCTCTCCCATGCTGTGGGCAGCCCTTCTTCCCGACACCCTTCCGGACGACCCGCAGCGGCGCACTGAGGCGCTCGACGGGCTCGCGACGTGGTGTCTTCAGTTCACACCCCGCGTCGCTGTCCTCGAAGCGCTTCTGCAGTGCCCGGCGGTCGTCATGGAGATGGAGCAGAGCTTGCGCCTGTTCGGCGGCAAGCGCCGTCTGGTCGAACGCGTGCGCGAGGAATCCACGGACCTCGGCGTGCGGCAGTTGAGCTGGGCGCCGACGAGCCTGGCCGCGCTGGCGGTGGGCCGGGCCGGCATGTCCAACGGCTTTGCCAAGCCGCTCGCTCAGCTCCTCGACGCGCTGCCGCTCGAAACGCTGACGCAGGTGGCCTCGCACCAGGCGACGCTGGCCCGATTGGGCTGCCGAACCTTGGGCCAGGTGCGCGCGTTGCCGCGGGGTGGCCTGAGTCGGCGGTTTGACTCCCAACTGCTGGCGACGCTCGACCAGGCCTATGGTCTGCGTCCCGAGACCTACCCCTGGGCGCAGCTGCCCGAGACCTTCCACGCGAAGCTGGAGCTCATGGCACGGATCGAGCACGCGCCCGCAATACTGTTCGGTGCGCGCCGCCTGGTGCTGCAGATGGCCGGCTGGCTCATGGCGCGGCGTTCGGGCGTCACCGCCTTCACGCTGCGCTGGTGCCATGACGCGATGCGCTCCAAGACAGCGGGCGATGGCGGCGAACTCACCGTGCGCACTGCCCAAGCAACCCGTGACACGGAGCACCTGATTCGGCTGCTGGCCGAGCACCTCGACAAGGTCGAACTGCTGGCGCCGGTCGGCGACCTGGAACTGCTGGCCACCGAGGTGCAATCGCTGGAAGAGAAGAGCTTCTCGATGCTGCCTGAGGCACGGCAGTCGGGAGAAGGTTTGGCGCTGGTGCTCGAGCGCATCGCGGCGCGCTTGGGGCCAGATCGGGTGCTGCGCCCCGTGATCCTCGAAGACCACCGAATGGAATGGATGTGCCGCTGGCGGCCTGTACCGGAGCCGGCACCGCGCGCGAAGAGCTGCATGGTCGAAGTGCCGCAGCCCACCTTCATCCTGGCGAAGCCGCTGCGCTTGGCGACACAGAACAACCGGCCGCTCTATCAGGGCGTGCTGCAGTTGCTTGCGGGGCCGCACCGGGTCGAAGGCGGCTGGTGGGACCGGACCACGCAAAGCGAAGAAGGAGAGCGGCTAGGCGAAGGAAAAGGAAAAGGTGAGGGCGCACCCGCACCCGCGTCACCCGAGACCACTCGACACAGCGCCCGCGACTACTGGGTGGCCGTGAGTGAACACGCAGGCGTGCTGTGGATCTTCCAGATGCGCTTGGCAAAGGAAGAGACGGCGTGGTTCCTGCACGGCACCTTCGCCTGAGTGATCGCGTATGGAACTGCCCGACTACGCCGAACTCCGCTGCGTGAGCAACTTCAGCTTCCTGCGCGGCGCCAGCCAACCGGAGGAGCTGGTCGAACGCGCGAAGCAGCTCGGCTATACCGCCCTGGCCATCACCGACGAATGCAGCCTGGCGGGCGTGGTGCGCGCCCACGTGGCTGCGAAAGACCACGGCCTCAAGCTGCTCATCGGCAGCCAGTTTCTCGTCGAGCCCGAGCAACTGGAACAGGATGGGACGCCGTTCACGCTCACCGTCCTTGCCTGCAATCTGGATGGCTACGGCAACCTCTCCGAGTTCATCACCAAGCTGCGCCGCGCGTCGGAGAAGGGCACATACCGACTGCCACTTCCGGACATCCATGGCCATGAGCTCGAGAACTGCGTAGTGTTGGCCTCGCCGAAGCGCATGTGCACGCCGGCGCAACTGCGCTGGCTCGGCAACTGGCTCCTGAGGCATTTCATGGGCCGCAGCTGGTTCGCTGTGGAAAAGCTCCGTGTGCTCGACGACGAGATGTGGTTGCACAGACTGAGCGAAATCAGCGCTGACACCGCAATTCCGCTGGTGGCTGCGGGTGACGTGCATTTCCATGTGCGTTCGCGCAAGCCCTTGCAGGACGTGATGACTGCGACGCGGCTGGGGAAGCCACTGACTGATTGCGGGCTTGAATTGCAGCCCAACGCCGAGCGCCATCTGCGCACCCGGCTGCGGCTCGCGCAGACCTACGCGTCGGATCTCCTTGCAGAGACGCTCAAAGTGGCCGCGCGCTGCAGCTTCAGCCTCGAGGAGCTCCGTTACCAGTACCCCGACGAGGTCGTACCCCGAGGAGAGACCCCGGCCGGCTACTTGAGGCGTATCACCTACGAAGGTGCAGGGCGCCGCTGGCCCGATGGCATTCCCGCCAAAGTACAAACGCAGATCGAACACGAACTCGTGCTCATCGCCGAGCTGAAGTACGAGCACTACTTCTTGACCGTGGCCGACATCGTGATGTTCGCGCGCTCCCGACACATCCTTTGCCAGGGGCGCGGCAGTGCCGCGAACAGCGTGGTCTGCTACTGCACGGGCGTGACCGAGGTCGACCCGGCGCGCATGAGCGTGCTTTTCGAGCGCTTCATCTCCAAGGAGCGCAACGAGCCACCGGACATCGACATTGATTTCGAACACGAGCGGCGAGAAGAGGTGCTGCAGTACCTGTACGCCAAGTACGGGCGGGATCGCGCAGCCATCACTGGGGTCGTGATCAGTTATCGGCCCAAGAGCGCGATCCGGGATGTGGGAAAAGCCCTGGGCATGTCGCTCGAAACGGTCGACGCCATTGCCAAGGGGCACCAGTGGTGGGACGGGCGCGAGGTCCGGCCGGAGCGACTGCAGGAGATTGGTCTGTCGATGGAGTCGCTTCAGGTGCAGCAGCTGATGCACCTCACTGGGCAACTGATCGGATTTCCTCGTCATCTGAGCCAGCACACGGGTGGCTTCGTGCTGACCAAGGGCCCGCTGTGCCGCATGGTGCCCATCGAGAACGCGTCGATGCCGGATCGCACGGTCATCGAATGGGACAAGGACGACCTCGACGCGCTGGGCCTGTTGAAGGTGGACTGCCTGGCGCTGGGCATGCTCACTGCGATCCGCAAGGCGCTGGACTTCATCGGCCTGCGCAAGGGCCGCGTGTTCGGCATGCAGGACATCCCGGCGGAGGACAGTACGACCTACGACATGATCTGCAAGGCCGACACCGTCGGCGTCTTCCAGATCGAAAGCCGCGCGCAGATGAGCATGCTGCCGCGCCTGAAGCCACGGTGCTTCTACGACCTGGTCATCGAGGTCGCCATCGTTCGGCCGGGTCCAATCCAGGGCGGCATGGTGCATCCGTACCTGAACCGGCGACGGGGCAGGGAGGCCGTCGTCTATCCGAGTGAAGCGCTGAAGGAAGCGCTGGGGCGCACGCTGGGCGTGCCTGTGTTCCAAGAGCAGGTGATGCAGATTTCGATCCTGGCGGCTGGCTTTACACCTGGAGAGGCCGATGGGCTGCGGCGCTCGATGGCGGCTTGGAAGCGCAAGGGCGGTCTGGAGCACTACTACGACAAGATCGTCAACGGCATGACCTCGCGCGGCTATGAAGAGAGCTTTGCCAAGGCAATCTTCGAGCAGATCAAAGGCTTCAGCGAATACGGTTTCCCGGAAAGCCATGCCGCCTCGTTCGCATTGCTGGTCTACGCGAGTTGCTGGATCAAGTGCCACCACCCGGCGGAGTTCTTGGCAGCCATGCTGAACTCGCAGCCGCTGGGTTTCTATTCGCCGTCGCAGCTTGTACAGGATGCGCGTCGCCATGGCGTCGACGTTCGTCCCGTGGACGTGATGTACAGCGACGTGGACTGCACGCTGGAGGACATGTCACACGAACCTGCGGTGCGGTTGGGGTTGCGCATGATCGGCGGGCTCAAGTCGGCTTCAGCGAACCGCATCGTCGAAGCACGCGCGCAGCTTGTCTTCGACAGTGCCGAAGACCTGGCGCTGCGCGCCCGTCTCGAATTGCATGAGATGAAGCTGTTGGCCGCCGCCGATGCATTGGTGAGCCTGTCAGGCCATCGGCGCCAGCAAGTCTGGGAGGCAGCGGGGCTGCGCGCCGCGCCCGGGTTGCTGCGCGATGCGCCAGTCGATGAAGACTTCCTTGAGCTCGACGAGGCCCCTGAAGGCGAGGAGATCGTGTTCGACTATGCGTCGACTGGGTTGACCCTGCGCCGGCATCCTCTTGCGCTGCTGCGCGAGCGCTTGACGCTTCGAGGCCTGATGACTGCGCTGGACTTGGAGGAGATCGAGAACGGCGACCATGTGAGCCATTGCGGCATCGTGACTCTACGCCAGCAGCCGGAGACCGCGAAAGGGACGATCTTCCTATCGCTGGAAGACGAGACAGGCGTCGTGCAAGTGATCGTGTGGAAGAGCCTGCGAGAGGTTCAGCGCCAGGAACTGCTGGGCTCGCGGCTTATGGCCGTCCACGGAACTTGGCAGTGCGAAGGCGCTGTGAAGAACTTGATTGCCGCAAGGCTGGAAGACCTGACCCCGTTGTTGGGGAGGCTGGCGTCGGCAACGGCGAGCCGGGATTTTCGATGAGCGTGGGTTTGCTCGTGCAGGCGAAAGAGGGCCGTCGTCTCGCGAAAGTGACGAGCATGTGGTCGAAGCGTTTTGACCGCTCCGACTTGCACTCCAACTCGCGCGATCCCCCTTGAGCCCGATGAATGTTGGGTGATGGGGATCGGTCCGACAGCTGTCTAAGAGACGGCGCGCTACCCCGAATTGCTTTGGCGCGGGAGTCGCTGCGCCAGCCTATTAGGCGCTGAGGGGCAATGCTGCGGGCGCAACGTCGGCGGAAACGGTGTTCAGGCGCTTGCCCTTGGCGCGCGGTGCAACCTTGGCGACGGTCGGGACTGCCTGCTTGCTCGCGGCCTTCTTCGCACCTGGCGTCTTGGCGGCGCGCGTCTTCACTTGGCCATTGCCTTGCGAGGCAGAAGTCTTTGGCGCGATTGCTTCCGCGACAACCGCGTCAGCGGGCGCTGCGGGGACGGCTGCGGCAGCAGGACGGGCATTCTTGGTGCTTGCTTTGACGCGCTTTTCGCCTTTCCCCGCAGCAGACTTCTTGACCAAGGCAACGGCGCCCGTTTTGCCGGGTTTGGTTGCAATAGGCGATGCGCGCTTTAGCGCATCCGTGCGGAACTCGTCCAGCGAACGACCATCGGCAAGCGCTTCACGCAGCCACAGAGGCCGTGGACCGCGGCCCGACCAAACTTGGCCTTCGTCGTTGGTAAATTTCGGCATCGCAAACTCGTCACCGCTCTTGATCACAGGCTTGGCGCTCTTCGCCGCGGGCTTGCCAAAACCGAGTTGGTCTGGCGTCAAGCCGTAATGAGAAATCGCCACCCGGATGCGATCGATCACGCCCTTCAGTTCAGTCCGTCGCAGTGCATCAGCTTCCTTTTGAAGCTTTTCGATCTGCTTAGTAATTTGCGCGAGAGTCTGTGCCATATCGAGAGTCCTGTTCAACGAATAATGGCCGCAGCATAACTGTTTCGTATTGACAGCATCTCCAGGCGTCGATTAATTTGTCAGGTGATTGCTCAATATCCGCCACGTCAACCCATTAGAAAAGTGGATTGTCATCATCAAAGACATTCAGTCTCTCTTGCCGTAGATGCTCTGCATGAGCATGGTCTCGCAACTCCAGATTTGCGGGTCAATGATTAACTTCTCTGGCTGGCCGTGATCTTTTGCGAGACACGGCGCTGCGCACTGACCGAAAGTTCAAGCAAACATTCTCACGCTCGGAATTCAGGTGCGTAGCCTTCCTAGAACTGATCAGTGCAACCCTGAACTGGCCATCGCGCGAAGGGCAGGCCCCACCTGAAGCCAGCGACAATGTGAGCATGTCACTGGCCGTTCCCGTTATTCGCCCCCGCCACCATCGTCAGTCGAATTCCTCCACGGTGCTCTCCGCGCTGGCCGAGGTGCTTGCGACCAGCGGCTACACGGGCATCCGCGTTCTTCAGGGGAAGGTGTGCGCGGTGAAGCAGTTCAACTTCACCGCCGCGGTAGTCGTCGGACTGGACCCCGTCGGATACGACCGCCGGTATTGCTACGAGCATCGATTCGATGCCCAGGCCGCACTCGCTGGTTAGGACGGCAGAGCACATCCCTCTGGACCGTGGATTAAATGCAAGGGCTCGGGCATCGATCTATTGAACCCCGATTTTGCTGGCTTGCCAAATCCGCATCGGTGGACCGACTACGAGAAGTTTCCAAATGCTGGCAAGTGGGACATGCTCCAGCACCCGGAAGCAACCGTCGCCGGCATTCCGTGCGATCCGGATACCGCGGGCAGTGGCAAGAGTCCAGCTGCCTGCCTCGCTCGGGAGAGAGCGCTCGTTCGTGGGCGGTGGCGTCCAGGGAGGATTTATGAGCAACGGTATTGAATCTTGGAACTGACCGAAGCGGTCAGAGGTGATTCGAACTGAGATAAGCGATGGCGAAGAGCAATCCGCCAAGCAGGCCGCCAATAATCGTGCCATTGATGCGGATTTTCTGAAGGTCGGTTCCGATGTTCTCCTCGATCAGCGTGCTCATGGCCTTAGCGTTCCAGCCCTTCACGGTGCCTTCAATGTGATCGGATACGAACTTGCCCAACGCGGGTCCGAACTGATCGACAAGGGACTCGACTTGGCGATTGAGCGACGAGCGCAGTTCTTCGTCCTTCTCTAAGGTGGAACCGATCCAGTCTCCCGCCGCCACAAGCTTTTGATGGATCTCGGAATCCTCGTTGCGAAGATCCCTCTCCACCATGTCGCGCAGCGACGTCCACAGCGAGGCGATGTAGCCAGTGAACTTCTCATCATTGAGGATGTAGTCCTTAATCTCGTCGCCTTTCTTGGTGAATTTGCTATCGCCCTTGAGGTGCACGATGAGGCTGTTGGCCTTTTTGTCGAAAGCTTCGCGCAGCGCGTGGCTGGGCTGCTTGGACACGTTGTCAAGATAGCTTTCGATCCACTCCGCGATCTTCCCGGCGGCGAACCGACCGACTGCTTCTGTCGGAAGGACAAGCTGCCCTTTTGGATACTCATCGCGAATGCCTTCCGCGATCTTGGCGGCTAGCGTCGCGCGGGTCGCCGGATCTTGGAACGCTTCCGTCAGTTTTGCTATGGCTTCGTCTAATAGCTCGTGGTGCCGCCCCTGCGAGAGCATCGCCTCGAGCACTTCACCCGAGGTCCTGGAAAGATCGACACTCTTAAAAGCCTCGCGTATGGTTCTCGAGATCAACGCCTGCACACTCTCCTCATGCAGACCATTGAGAGCCCAAGCGACCAATTTTGCGCCGTGGCGTCCGAAACGCTCAGCGTTTCGCTTTTCGAGGAACCACTTCGCTACGAACTGCGCTGGATCGTTTCTTTTTACGATGGCGACCAACGTCTCCGTCTTTAGAAAGTGATCGCGGACAAAGTCCCCGAGGCTACTGGCGATGCGATCCTTGCTGCGAGGGATCACCGCCGTGTGGGACGGGAAGATCGGTATCAAGCCTAACAAGTTGACAGGCCGGAAGAGCGCCGCGACTGCAAACCAGTCGGCGAGGCCGCCGACCATCGCCGCTTCCGACATTGATTGGAGCAGTTTCATCGTCCAAGCCGGGGGGGCCTTCCAAATCAAGCTCAGTCCAAAGAAACCGGCTGCGCCAACCAGAAACCATGCGGCGCGGCGCTTGGCGCGCTCCAAGGCCTCGGTTTTGTCTAAAGTTCCCTCCATCGATCTATCTCCCGTTGGTTGGCCGCACTGGGGCCATTCGTTCTCATCTCCGCGTCAATGATCGCCAAGAGCGGTGCTTAAGCATCGACTGGGTTTCGTTCGATCAAGTGATCCTCCGATTCCTAGCAGCGCTGGATCATAGATGAAACGAGTTGTTGCTGCGGCAAAGCTGCGTGGGCACGACAGGAGCTGCTGGCCGCGACCAAGAAGCCTTCCGACGAAGCCCGCCGAGCGAGTTGCTGGATATCGACACCAAGAAGCTCGGGCGCCTCATGCGGCCCAGCCCCGTGTGACGGTCGATCGTGGCGGTGCCTAACGAGGCGCCGGCTGGGAGCTCGCTAAGGTGGCCATCGACAACCACTCGCGAGCGGGCTTGGTGCAAATTGCGCGACGACGAGCGCGAGGGCTCGGCCGTGCCGTTCCTGCAGGCCGCCCCTAGAACCTCAAAAGCGTGAAAAACCGCACGTAATTGCCAGTTGGTCAGATTGCCATGACAGCTATCGTTTCACGATGTTACTATTAATACAAAATTACAAAGGTGGAGCGCGTGGCAGTAATAGATCTGGTCAAGTGGGACGGCACCCCAAACATCGTCGCGTGGAAATATCCGAGTACTGAGCTTTCCACTTGGACGCAGCTCATCGTCAATGAGTCTCAAGAAGCATTTCTTGTGCGTGGGGGTGTCTATGACGGCCCGTTCGGTGCAGGCCGACACACGCTCAGCACTGAAAACCTACCCCTCCTGCGCTCGCTGATCGGTATACCTTTCGGGGGCAAGTCACCGTTCAGCGCGGAGGTTTGGTACGTCAATCGCGTTACAAACCTGGACGTGAAGTGGGGCACGGCCGATGCAATTCCGCTGCAGGATCCCAAGTACGGCATCATGATTCCGGTGCGCGCTTTCGGGCAGTACGGCATCCGGATTGTGGATTCGAAGCGCTTTCTTCTCAAACTCGTTGGCACGCTGCCTGGGTTTGATGTCGATACGCTCTCCAGCTACCTCAAAGGCGTCCTGATCACGCGGATCAAGACCGAAATCGCCACTTGCATCGCTCGCGCAGGCATTTCGATTCTGGAGGTCGCTACGCAGCTTGATACGTTGTCGGCGTCTCTCAAGGCCGCACTGATCCCGGAGCTTGCCGAGTATGGCGTTGCGCTTGCCCAGTTCAATATCCACTCTATCAACGTCCCGGAGAACGACGAGGCGGTGATCACGCTGCGCAAGGCGCTCGCCAAGCGCGCCGAGATGGGAATTATTGGTTTCACATACCAGCAAGAACGCAGCTTCAATGTGATGGAGACCGCCGCAGGTAATGAAGGCACTGCCGGCGGTGTGATGGGCGCGGGCTTGGGATTGGGGATGGGCATTGGCATGGGGCCGAGCATCGGCAGCAACTTTGCCCAGGCCGCAGCCGACATCCGGCCATACGCGGCGCCGCCGCCCACGGCATCTGCCCCGGAGGCTGCCCCTCACACCCCTCCGCCACCGCCTGTTGCCGCCCCAGCCAGCGTGGGGCCGTCGGAACGCATACGGCTCCTGAAGGAGTTGGCGGAATTGAAGCAGTCCGGCATTTTGACGGACGCGGAGTTCGATAGCGAAAAAGCTCGAATCCTCGCGAGCTGAAGGATCCCCCATGTCAATGAAAATGAAGCTGGGCTTGGCCGGGTCCGTAGTTGCGCTCGCCGCGATTGCCATCTTGGTCGTACTGCTGCCATCAGGCGTCTGGAGTGCCCCGGTTGTTGCAGCTACCGCATTGGTAGCAATTTTGCTAGGTGGATTTTTCTACCTGCCCGCGCCCCTGGCGCCCTCGTCCAGGTCGGAGGAATCGCGCCTAGCGCTGATTGGACCGAGCGGCGCCGTGATATCGCTGGCTTTGCTCGGCGCGCTTGCCGCGTTTTTGGCGGGTCTGACGGGGTACAACGCGCTTTCCTGGTCGCTGACAATCTTGACGTCGGCAGGCCTCATCGTGAGCGCATTGGTTCTCCATGCTTCGTCTGGCGTGATAGACCAAGCAGTGGCTTCCCAGCCCGACAACAGCGACCGAATGGAGTGGCAAGGTCTCCTGAATGAGGCGGTATCGCGCAATGCGGGCCGCCCGCACACGGAACGGTGTCTACGCCTGGTCGAGTCGCTTCGATATACCGCATCAAGCATCAAGAACCAGACGGTTGCCGAAGACGCGGCGCTCCGAGCCAAGCTGGTTCAGCTGCTCGGATTCTCCCCCTCGGAAAGCGACGCCACTTTCACACAAGCAATGGACGAGATCGAAGCGCTCGTCATGCGCCGTCAACAACAACTCGTGGCATCACGCTCCAAAGCGTGAGCCGGTACAGCACCTCATGGACAACAATACGCTCAAACTGATTTGCAGCGGCTGCGGCTCTTCGCTGGAATACTCGGCTGGAAATCGCGCGCTCAAGTGCATGTATTGCGATGCGATCACCGCGATCGAGCAAGCCCCGAACGATGATGGAAGACCATCCAATGCGGAGCTTGTGGTCCCGCTGGGTGTTACACGGGCTGCGCTAGAGGACGTCGTCTATGCGCATCTCGCGCAGGGCAACCTGACCCCAGATAACCTGCTAGAGCACGCTGTGTTCAGCAAGGTAGAGCAGTTCTATGTGCCCGCATTCATCTACCGCGGGACATACGAAGCCGATTGGACCGCAAGCTTCGGTTTTGACCGGCAGGAGCAGTACACGGTTTACGAAAAGGACTCACAAGGAAGATCGCGCCCCGTCACCAAAACGAAGACCGTCACTGACTGGCGGCCTGTCAACGGCGCCGACCGGGGTGACTTCACAGCCATCGCCTACGCTGGAGAGCGGCTTTCAGCAGCCGGATTGGACCTTCCGCGGATCTTCATAGAACGTCCGGCAGTGGATGAGCTCAAGCCATTTGATACGTCATACGTGACAGGCTTTGAAGCCGAACCGTTTACCGTCAATGCGCAGGAGGCATACACCGTACGCGGGTCCGATCTTGTCGACGCACAGATCGACGCGGGAGTGAAGCAGCATGCGCAGGGCGATCGTCAGAGGGACTGGCGCTGGAAGGCTACTACCTCCAAGACCGACACCAGTGTCTTCCTGCCCATTTGTCATGTCGTATATGACTACGAGGGCCGTACCTACAACGTGTGGACAGATGGCACGACAGGCGAAAAGCTGGTTGCTGATCCCGCGCCGGTCGACCACGAGCGAAAGAAGGCGATCCGCTGGGGCTACGCGCCGCTGGTCGTGTCACTCCTCGCGGCCGGCGGCGGCTATGCGTACGCGGATGCGCATCGAATCGCCTTCAGCCCAGGGCTGGCCGCCGGCGCCGTGGTCGCTGCACTCGTATTCGCCGCGTGGCGCAAGCATTCGATCTTGTCGTACTCAAAAGGCATACGGCAGGCACTTTTGAGCCAGCGACAGCTAAAGAGCGTGGATTCGCTGCAGCTTGGTTCTGCCGAGCGCCAGGCGCTGCTCGAGCGCGGAACCCGGCCGAGCCGTCCATTTCTTTCGATGACGTCCAAAGATGCAATGCTCATCCCTGCGGTCTCATTGATCGCCGCCGCAGTCTTTCTGGTACCCCTGATACCCGCGAGTTTCAAGGATTCGCCGACTCCGAGCTATGCGAGCGCCTCAAAGCCCTCAAGGCCCCAAGCACCTGCGGCACCCTCGCCGGTTCAAGCCCCCCCGCAGCAGCGCGCGCAGAGCGTCGAGACCTCCGTTTCTGCCGCAGCTGTTGCACCCGTCGCGGCAGCAGCGGTGGCGGCGGCCCCTGTCGTCGCACAGGTGCCAGCAGTCCAGGTGGCAGCGACACCAAAGATCCAATTTGACCCGCAGCTGAAGCAAATGCTGATCGCCGCAAGCAAGCACCAATGGGACGTCGTCGATTCGGCGACTGCTGCGCCGCTGGCGCTGCGCAACGTCAATCGTGATCGCGCGGCCGGACGCGCCGCGAACACCGAAGGTAAAAGCGCTTTGCAGCGCGGAGAGAACCAGGCCGCGATCGAGGCGTTTACGCGTGGCGTCGAAGCCGATGCTGTTGATCCTGAGATCGTGAATAACCTGGCCTTCGCCTACCAGGAGAGCGGAGCACATGCTGAGGCGATCGGAGCCCTGAACGAGACTTTGCGCCTCGCGCCGCGTCGTGTGGCCGCGTGGGCGAACTTGTCCGCGTCGCTTGCGGAAACAGGCGACGCTGCGGCATCGGCGGCCGCGCTTTCGTTAGCGCTGCACTATTCGGGGAGTCGCCAGAAGACGCTCACGTTCCTGGGTGAACAGGCGCAGAACGGGCGCTCTGATGCAGCCCGCGCAGTCGCCAGCGCCGTCCTTTCCGCGGCAGATGAGATTCCGACGCTGGGCGATAACGTAACGACGGCTCGGGCGGACGTTCCGGCGCGTGCCACGTCGCCGCGGCCGGCCCGGGCGGACGCACCTACTTCGCAGATCAAAGCTGAAGAGGCCTACGCGAAGCAGATGAATCGGCAACTTGAACAACAACTCAGAGAACTGAGCCAGAAATGATGACCACGCGTTTCCGACTTTCATCCGTTGCAGTTTTTACTGCTCTCCTATTTGCGGCGTCTGGCTGCGCAAACAACCAAGGCAGAACTGTCACTGGCTCGAACGCGACAGACCAGGCTGCTCTGGGCGCGGGCATCGGCGCACTGGCTGGCTTCGCTGCCTGTAGGGCTGTCGGCGGTAAGGGTTCCTCGTGCGCAACCGCCGCGGTGGCGGTGGGCGCCGTCGGAGGTTTTATTGGCTGGCGCAACGGTAAACAGAAGGACTTGGCAGAAGCCCAAGCATTTGATGACGCGATGCGCGCTAACCACATGGCGGTCGTTACAGATGTTGCTCCGATCCAGCGTGCCAACGACCAGGGTCGCCCGGAAGCTGTGAACGCGTGGAAAGGAACCACTGTGGGGTTGCCGTCCAATTTGTTGGCACGCCGAAGTCCGGACGTGCAACGCAGCGTTGAACTTGCCGGCAAACTTGCCTCGTCGCGCACGGATCCTTCACGCGTGCTGGTCAGCGTGCCCAATGGGGACCGCGACGCAGTGCAGGGGTGGTTGCGTACGGGCTTCGGTCAAGGAGCCGCACGCGGCCCGCGGCCTGAAGTCCAAGTTCTGGACGCCTCGGCAGGCTCGGTGCCGTTCGTGCGTGTCGAGCCACTCAACCAAGTTCAATTTGGGATGAGCGCAGAAAAGTCAAACCAAGGGTAGCAACCTACGGCAAACATCGCGGATCGGCTAGCTGCGATAGCAATCAGTTGGTGCACTCTTGGATCGGGGAGCGAGGAGGCCATGATCTGGAGACCTCGATCACTCCCGGTCTTGACCTGACGGCCCCTAGCCGTCTGATCACTATTGCATTGCGAAAGAAAGCCCGGACAGCAAGGAATGTGCGCGCGCTAACGATCAGCCCAACGAAAATGTTGCCGGCGTCGCCTTTGCGCCCCAATGACTGTGCTTGATTCGCATGCGCAGGTTCGCATTCCAGGATGCGGCTTGCCAGAGAAGATGTACTCGTTGTCTTTGCCGTTCGCTGCGCTGCCAGCGTCACCATGCTTGTCCAATGACCCAACTCCACGCCGCTTACTGTGTTCCGGAAGTCTTGGGGGGCCTCACATCTTCCGACAACTCCGTCGCCCTTGCCCTGTTGCGGACGCTAGCGACCTTCGACCTCGATACTGGCGGCGAACTACCGGGGTTTGATGGTGACCGTACCGAGTTGGCTGCTCTCATCGCGGTCGCGATAAATCTGACCAGTCGTGGAATGCCCACGCGTGCACCGCTGGCCCTAAGCCAGTCTGTCTTACGCGCGGCGTGGCCTGGCTACGCATCGTTTTATGCGGAGGATCGGCGCGGCGTTGGTTTCGACTTGGCAAGCGTGCCAGCCGACTTTCAGACGTTGCTCGTGCGAGCGCTGCACGTTACTGAGTCTCGCTTAAGCAAGAGTGCTTTCAGCGAGGTGACACGGGCACACTACCCTCTGGACTCGCACGCAGAGCATCACTTTCTCAACAATGTCGTAGCTTTACGTCTGGGTACTGGACTGGCACAGGCTCTGATGCCCCAAGCGCCACTGGACGGGCTGTTGCGCATGGCCCTCAGGGAGACGGCCGACAGCTCAAAACTCGACCGGCAAAACGTCAAGGATGCGACGCAGCAATGCGTCGATTTCGCGCTTCCGCTGCCATATCCCGCGGGGGAAGCCCCATCCGGTCTGATACTAGAAGTGGATGGGCCCCAACACCAGGAGCCTGCTCAGAGAATCAAGGACGACGAGCGCGTCAAAGCTGCGAAGTTGGCAAACTGGTACACAGATCGGTTGCCGGTCCAGGAGCTTGAGGATCCAGAACCTTGGCTAACGAACCTGCTGCTTCAAGCCGACACCCACCCCTATTGCCTGACACTGCGACAGAACTACGACGAACCGCTCCACGGCTTTGACGCTGGGCGCCGTGCCGAGCAGTTGATCCTTTCGCCGGTGCTCGCGGCGCGCGTCCATCGCGTCTTGCTAGAAGCGGTAGTGGGTCGAATCTGTCGGCGCCGGTTGAATCTTGACCCACCCTGCCGGTTGAACTTTGACCCGGGGATGGAAGCCGGCATCGTGGAAGCCGGCTGTGCATAACTCTAGCGTCTTCCTCCTTTCTTGACTTCTTTATTG
>NZ_JAYLVN010000024.1:0-84448 GCF_046156345.1 Variovorax sp. H27-G14 | reverse complement strand
TCGCCTTCGGCGTCCTGAGGTCGGGCAAGCCCTTCGACCCAAATCACGGCAAGAAGGCCCGCGCTTGATGGCCAACGCTTGACAAACATAACGGTGTCTTTATTTCGCTGCGCAAGGCACCCCATCGACGTGAGCGAGTTCAGAGCCGGGGTTGATCGCACGGATCAAACGCCGCGTCTCTCGGGCACAGGGCGTCGGGTGCTCCCCGCAGCGAAATAAAGGAGGAGGGCGAAGCCCGGGGGACATTCGCGGAGGGGAGTACCCGGCGGCCTTTGCACGCGCCCCGAACCGCACGCGCCCCGAACCGCAACCGAAATAACCCACAACTACAGGCCAACCTCCCGCAAGTAGTGCAAGAGCGCCTCGACTTCGGAGGACGCAACGATCGCCCTAACGTACCCATCCGGCCGCACCAGCACCCAGTCGCCGGGTGACAGCGCATAGGCGTCCTTGAAGTGACCGCCATCGTCCTGCAGGTCGCCGCGCGGACCCACCGTGTGGATGTGCAGCCCCGCGCGTGGCGGCAAACCGTGGCGCTCGGCTTCGTAACCCAGCAGCGTCCAATGCGTGCCCTTGAAAAGCTCGAAAAGCCGCGTGCCCTGGCCCGACGCGCCACGCACCGGCGCATCGGGCGCCCGGTCTCCCGCCAGCAAGCCGTCAGCACGTTGCGGCTGCATCAACGCGAGCGACGACCCGGGGTAACCCAGGTCCAGCTGATGCACTTCGCGACCCCGCCGCATGTCGCCCCGCTTCGCCGCATCGAGCAACTTCGTGGCCAGGCCCAGCATGTTCGCCGCGATGGGGCGACGCTCTTCTTCGTAACTGTCCAGCAATGCCTCGGGGGCGCCACCACGGGCCACCGCCGCCAGCTTCCAGCCCAGGTTGTAGGCGTCTTGCACGCTCGTGTTCAGCCCCTGGCCACCGGTCGGCGGATGCACATGCGCCGCGTCGCCCACCAGCAGGACGCGACCCACCTTGTAGCGGTCCGCCAGCCTCGCATTCATGTGAAAAGCCGAAGCCCACGACACCGATGCAATGCGAATGTCCGTGCGCCCGGTGCGCTCTGCCACCATAGCGCTCAGCCCCTCGGCAGACAGGTCGATGTCGCCCTCCGGCGGGACAGGTGCCTGCAGCTGGAACATGTCGGTTCCGGCAAGCGGGCACAGCGAAATTTGCGCGCCCATCTGGCCTTCGTTGAAACGGTGCCATGCCTCGCGGCCCAGGCCCGTCAGCACCACATCGGCCACCACGGCACGCACGCCCAGCGTCTTGCCCGGAAAGCCGATGTCCAGCGCATGCCGCACGAAGCTGCGGCCACCGTCGGCGCCGATCAGGTAGCGCACGCGCAGGGTTTGCTCACCTGTCGCGCCGACCAGCCGCGCGCTCACGCCGTCACCGTCTTGTTCGAACCCGATCAGCTCGCACCCGAAGTCAGGCTCGTGCCCCAGTTCGACCAGGCGCTCTCGCAGCACGCCCTCGGTCAGAAACTGCGGCACCATCAGCGCGAGGTGGTAGGGCTCGGCCGGCGTCGGCGCCTGGTGGTCGACCACCTCGGACACGGCATGCGTGCCATCGGCGCGGTGCTCCCACGAGGGCGGGTACATGCCGCCGGCCGCGACCATGCGGTCGAGCACGCCCAGATCCTCGAAGACTTCCTGCGTGCGCGGCTGAATGCCCTTGCCGCGCGAGCCGCTGAACGGGCCGGTCATCTTCTCGACCAGGCGAAACGAAACACCACGCCGCGCCAGCTCGATGGCAAGCGTGAGACCGGCCGCGCCAGCCCCGCAGATCAGAACGTCGGTGGAGAAACTCTGTGACATTGCGTGCTCCTTGTGTGTAATATGCACATAACAGGAGCGGATGCTATGTCATCGAATAAAAAAGTGCAAGATACACATATCTCGGCAAAAAAGTCGCCAAAAGGGAAGTCGAAAGGGACGTCGAAAGGGACGCAAAAAGGGACACCAAAAGCGTCATCGCAAACCTCGGAGCAGTTGCGCGCCTTGCACGGTGCAATGCTCAGCATCGTGAGCGCCATGAACCGGCCGCAGCGCGACGAGGCGATGGTCCGCGAAGCCGGTATTTCGCTCGACCGGGCGCTGTTTCCGCTGCTGGTGGGCATCGAGCGCGTGGGGCCGATCGGCGTGGTGGAGCTGGCCGATCGCGTGGGGCGCGACTACACCACCGTGAGCCGTCAGGTGGCCAAGCTCGAAGCGCTGGAGCTGGTGACGCGCCAGGAAGGCGCCAGGGACCGGCGCGTGCGCGAGGCGGTGGTCACGCCCAAGGGCAAGGCCATGACCGATGCGGTGGACATCGCGCGCGAGCGAATCGGGCGTGCCATCTTCGACACATGGGAGCAAAACGATGTCGACGACCTGGTGCGCCTCATGCAGAAATTTGCCGCGGACGTCGAGCGCGACGGGCTGGCGCGCTGAGCCGTTGGGCCCAACCGCCGGGGTCAGTTAGCGGGTCAGCCCTTCGTCAAGCGCCTGCGCGCCTTCACCGCCGAAGCCAGCTCTTCCAGCACCGGCACCGTCTGCGCAAAGCTGATGCACGCATCGGTGATCGACACCCCGTGCTTCAGCGCCACGCCAGGCGCCAGGTCTTGCCGCCCTTCCTCGAGGTGGCTCTCGATCATGAGGCCGGTGATGCGCCGCTCGCCGGCCGCGATCTGCGCCGCCACGTCTTGCGCGACCACGATCTGGCGCTGGTGCTGCTTGCTGCTGTTGCCGTGCGACACGTCGACCATCACCTGCGGGCGCAGGCCGTTCGCCAACAGCGCCTGGCAGCTGGCCTCCACGTCCGCAGCCGAATAGTTGGGCGCCTTGCCGCCGCGCAGGATCACATGGCAGTCGTCGTTGCCGCGCGTCTCGAAGATCGCGGCCATGCCCATCTTGGTCATGCCCATGAAGGCATGCGGCGCGCGCGCCGCGAGGATGGCGTCGGCCGCCACCTTCACGCTGCCGTCCGTGCCGTTCTTGAAGCCCACCGGGCAGCTCAGGCCCGACGCCAGTTGCCGATGGCTCTGGCTCTCGGTGGTGCGCGCGCCAATGGCGCCCCAGGCGATCAGGTCGGCAATGAACTGCGGGCTCAACAGGTCGAGAAACTCGGTGCCGGTCGGCAGGCCCAGCGTGGTCAGCTCCAGCAGCAGACGGCGCGCGCGCTCCAGGCCTTCGTTGATCGCGAAGCTGCCGTCCAGGTGCGGGTCGTTGATGTAGCCCTTCCAGCCGACGGTGGTGCGCGGCTTTTCGAAGTAGGCGCGCATCACGATGACCAGGTCGTCCTGCAGCGAGTCGGCCACCTTCTTCAGGCGCTGCGCGTATTCGATGGCCTGGTCGTGGTCGTGGATGGAGCAGGGGCCCACCACCACCACCAGCCGGTCGTCGCGGCCGTGCAGCACATCGGCAATGGCCGCGCGGGCGCCTTCGACCAGCGCCAGCGTGTTGTCGCGCACGGGCACGCGTTCCTGCAGCAGCGCAGGCGTCATGAGCGGGCGAACCGCGCCGATGCGCACGTCGTCGATGCGGGTGGTGTCGAGCGTGCTGTCGCGGGAGCCGATTTCGGCGTCGTGGAGGGGGTCGTCGAGGCGGGGCATGGTCGTGGTGGGTTTTCGAATGGGGGCGCGGTCGATTGTCGTCGCCACGGCAAGCAGGGCCAACACACCTGCCTGGGCCGCAAGGGCAGCCCTGAAAATCGCCGTCTCAGGCCAGTATCAGCCGCTCGCACGCCTTGCGCAGCGCGGGCAGCCCCGGCAGGTCGCGCGCCTTGGCGTCGGTGACCACCACGTCGATGTCGGCCATGCGCGCATAGGTCACGCGGCTGGCCTGGCCGATCTTCGCGTGGTCGGCCAGCAGCACCACTTGCTGCGCCTGCTCGGCCATGGCGCGTGCCACGGTGGCCTCGTGGTGCTCGAAGCTCATGGCGCCGTGCTTCGCATGCAGCCCCACGGGGGACAGCAGCGCCACGTCGGCGCGGTAGCGGTGAATGGCCTCGATGGCGGTGTCGCCGATGGTGGCCTGCGCCTTCACGTCGATCTGGCCGCCGAGCAGGATGGTCTGGTTCCCGGTGAGCCGGCCCTCGCCCGCGCCGGCGAGCTTGAGCGCGATGTTCAGCGAGTTGGTGATCACCGTCATGCCGCTGAGCGTGGCAATTTCTTCCGCGCAGATCGACATGGTGCTGCCCGCGTCCATGAAGATGGTCTGCCCGGGCCGCAGCAGCGCCACGGCGGCCTTGGCAATGGCGCGCTTCTCGCGCTGTCGCGCCACCAGCCGCACAGCCAGCGGCGGCTCTGGCTCGGCGCTGGTGGCAATGGCGCCGCCATGCACGCGGCGCAGTTCGCCCTGGCCTTCCAGTTCGAGCAGGTCGCGCCGCACGGTCTCGCGCGACACCTCGAGGTCTTGCACGATGCGCTCGACGCTCAGGCGCGAGAAGGTGGCGAGCAGGCTGCGGATGCGCAGGAATCGTTCTTCTTGGAGCATGAAGGATGCTGGCTTGGGAAAAAGAAAAAGAGGGCGGCGTCAGTGCGACGGCCGCCCCCGGGTCTGCAGATGAAAAGGCACACAGCAGGCGCGGAGACCGCGCCATTGTGCCGATTGCCGAGCGCCGATTGCCGAGCGTTTAAAGGTCGGCGCGGCCCATCGCCGGATCGCTCACCAAGTGCTTGCCGGTTTCCACGCGGCCCGCAAAGCGGCGGTAGTAGGTCGGGTCGGCGTCGCACGTCACTGCAAAGTCGTACCACTGGCCGCTGCCCGCGAGCGTCCACAGCTGCTCTGCCTTGGCGCCGCCATTGACGGTGGCACCCCATGGGCCGTCGTTGCGGTAGGCCTTGGCGCGCACCGTGAAGTTGCACGCGTTGGTGCCGCCGTTGAGCATCTCCAGGTAGACGTTGCCGTTGGCAATGTCGTAGCACACGCGCACCTCGGGGTTGGCCGCGTTGCTGGCGCGCAGCGTGTCCAGGTTGCCCTTGAAGTGGCGGTGAAAGCCGTTGGGGCCGAGCACCCACAGGTCGTACGAATTGCCCGCGGTGTCGGCCGTGCCGCCCCACACGTCGTCGAGCATCTTGCCGGGCTCCACCATGTAGCGGCGCGGCAGTTGGTCCAGGTGCAGCTTGTCGTACACATGGAACACTGCGGCGGCCTTGCCGGTGTTCGAGAAGATGAGCCGCATGGCGCCGTTGACCGCGTCTGCGCGTGCGCTCACGTGCAGCTCGTAGGGCAGCGCGCGCGAAGGGCGCGTGCCGGTGGCCTGCTTGGGCAGCGTGGCATTGGCCGGCGGCACGATCTGCGGGAGCGCTTCCTGTGCGGCGCGCAGGTTGATGGCATCGGTCTTGGTTCGCGTGCCGGCGAGCGTGGGCAGCACTTCGGTGTTGGGCGTTGCAAAGTTGAAGGCACTGGTCAGGTCGCCGCTCACCGCGCGGCGGAACGGCGAGATGTTCAGCTCCCTGACACCGAAGCGCGCCTCCAGAAAGCGCAGCACCGAGGTGTGGTCGAACACCTGCGAGTTGACCCAGCCGCCGCGGCTCCACGGCGAGATGACGTACATCGGCACGCGCGGGCCGGGCCCGTAAACACGCCCATCGACCGGCGGCGTGGTG
Organism: Variovorax sp. H27-G14; assembly: GCF_046156345.1. NCBI lineage: Bacteria > Pseudomonadati > Pseudomonadota > Betaproteobacteria > Burkholderiales > Comamonadaceae > Variovorax > Variovorax sp. H27-G14. The sequence goes on along the minus strand of NZ_JAYLVN010000024.1, from coordinate 78,855 downwards.
CTGCCCACCAGCGGGTAGTTGTGGCGTTCGAAGGCCACGTCGGCGTCCGACAGCGTGGTCTTGCCCGCCATGGCGCTGTTCGGGTCGGTGGGGTTCAGGGGGGAGGGCGCCGAAGGCGAGGGCACGTGGTCGAAGAACCCGTCGTTCTCGTCGAAGTTCACGATGAGCACCGTCTTGCTCCACACCTCGGGCGAGGCGGTGAGCGCGTTCAGCACCTCCTGGATGTACCAGCCGCCCTGCACCGGGCTCGACGGGCCGGGGTGCTCGGAGTATTCGGCCGGCGCCACGATCCACGACACCTGGCGCAGCTTGCCGTTGAGCACGTCCTGCTTGAAGGTGCCGAGGAAGCCGCCGTCGGGCATGGTGTTGGCGACGCCCTTGTACAGCGGGTTGCCTGCGTCATCGCTGGCCGCGTCGTAGGCGGGCACCGTCACGCCTGCAGGCGGGCTGGCGTCGCCGTCGTAGCGCATGTCGTTCTTGCCCGAAAGCTTGTTCGCCACGCGGTACTGCTTGAAGCCGTGCAGAGGGTTGTCGGTGTAGTTGTCCGGCAGGTTCTGGTAGACGATCCAGCTGATCTTGGCTTCTTCCAGCCGCTCGGGGTAGGTCTTCCAGTTGCAGCCGTACTGGGTGGAATCGACATTGGGGTTTTTGATGGGATCCCAGGGCGCGCGCAGGTTTTCCCAGGTGTTGTCGATCGACGCGACGCCCGCCGTGCCGGTGCCGGTCTGGCCCGAGGGGCCGTTGGTGCCGGTCCAGTGGAACAGGCGGTTGGAGTTGGTGCCGGTGTGCATGCCGCAGTGGTAGCTGTCGCACACCGTGAAGGCGTTGGCCAGCGCGTATTGGAACGGGAGCTCCGCTTCCTGAAAGTAGCCCATCGACGCGGTGGTCTTGTAGCGCGGCCACTGGTACATGCGTCCGCCGTCCCAGGCGTTCTGCGCATCGCCCCAGCTGTGCGGCGTGCCGCTCACGCGCTGCGCGTTGCCCTTGCTCTGGTCGAGGTGGTAGGGCAGCACCGGCTTGCCGTTGGCATCGCTTTGCTGCCACACGTTGAGGCCGCGTGGCAGCGGAATGGTGAAGCGGTCGCCGAAGCCGCGCACGCCCATGAGCATGCCGAAGTAATGGTCGAACGACCGGTTCTCCTGCATCAGGATCACGACGTGCTCCACGTCCATGATCGTGCCCGTCTTGTTGTTGGCCGGAATGGCCAACGCGCGGCGAATGCTCGGCGGAAAGGCAGAGATGGCGAGCGCGGCGGCGCCCGTGGTGGCGGTGCCGGTGAGGAACTTGCGGCGCGAGTTCATGGGGAGTGTCTTGTCGGTCATGTCGTGGGGCCTCAGGGTGCGCAGCTTTTCACCGGCGCGGTGCCGGCGTCGGGTTGTTGGGGGGTGGTGGGGGTCGTCGGGGTGTTGGGCGTGGTGGGCAGGCCACCGACGACGCCACCACCGCCACCGCTGCCGCCGCCACAGGCGGACAGGGCGCAGGCCAGAACGAGCGCGCTCGCGAGGCGCGCGCAAAGAAGGGGATGAAACTGCATGGTTCGAAACCTCTGAAGTGGTTGTTGTGCGGTTGTGGGGGGAGTGCAGGGGAGGTGATCAGGGTGGGTTCAGCGTCGACAGCGGCTGGCCCGACTTGAAGATGCTGGCGAGCTCGTCGCTGGTGAGCGCGCGGTTCCAGATGGCGAATTCGTTGAAGTCCATCGCGCCGCGCGGCGAGGTCGATTCGCGCTGGTAATACAGGCCGGTGCCGTCCTCGTTCAGGCCCATGCCGGCGCCCAGGCCGCCGAGCTTGCCGACCAGCGCGCTCGTGATGGCGCTGCCGTTGGCCTGGATGCCCCTGACGGGGTCCATCACGTAGCCCTTCATGGTGAGCGCAGCCTTGTCGATCACCATCGCCACGTAGGCCCACTGGCCAGCGCTCAGGCTGTAGCCGTTGCTGTCGGCGCGCTCGTCGCCGGTGCCCACGTTGAAGCGGATCTCGCAGCTGTCGAACAGGCCGATGGCCAGGCCCGCGTTCTTGCCGGTGGTGTAGTTCTTGTTGCCGATCACCGTGCCGCCGTTGCTCACGCCCTGGCTGCAGGTGTTATCGGTGCGCAGCCAGAAGCCGATGGTGAACGCCGTGACCGCAGGGGCGGTCGTAACGTCGGTGCTCTGCAGCAGGCGGTAGCCGGCCTTGCCGCTGGCGTTTTTCAGGGTGCTGTCCACGCGCAGCGCCTTGGCCTTGTAGGGCGCCTTGAAGCCGTCGTCGACCACGGTGCCGCCGTTGGCGTCCGCCGCCCACGGTCCGAGCGTGGAGGCGTTCTTCGCATCGATGCCGGGCAGTGCGTCCAGCGGGTAGTAATTGACCAGTCCGTTCAACAGCGTGGGTGCCAGCGTTGCCGATGGCTCGGGCGGCAGCGGCTTTACATAGGCGATCTGCGCGGTGAGCGCCACGCTGGCCTCGCCGGCCACCACGGTGTACTGATAGGTGTAGATGCCGCTGCTCGCGGCGACGATGGGGTCGGTGTACGTGGTGGACGCAGCGGGCAGCGTGGCCACAGGCTTGCCGTCGCGCAGCACCTGTACCAGCGCGGTCGTGGCGCCCGTGAGCGTCCATGAGAGCTCGATGCTGCCCTTGTCCGCGCCCGTCTTGGCCGACAGGCCGCGCAGCGATGTGGCGGCCTGCAGGGCCTGGCCGTTGAAGCGGTAGTCGGCGGCCGCAGGGCTCACGCCCAGGTGGCGCAGCACGGTGGGTGCGATGTCGGTGGCGGCGGCAAGCTGCAGCAGCGTGGTGTCGGCGGGTGCGGCGGCGCCCGTGCCGGGCAGGCTCGCCAGCGCCTTGTTGCTTGCGATGAAGATGGTCTTGTTGTCGATCGACTGCACCCCGGTGGCGGCGCCGAAGGCATCCAGGCCGTGGCCCGTGGTGAGGATCACGAGCCAGTCTTCCTTGGCGTCGTTCGCGGTGCGCTGCGCAATGTGGGCCAGCAGCTGGCCGATGGCGGCGGAGGTGTCGGTCACCGCCTGCTGATAAGCGGCGCCTGACGCGCCTGACACGCCGGTAGTGGCGACCGCACCCGGTGCGCCGTACTGCGCCACGACCAGGTCGTCGCCCGCGTCGATGCGTTGCGCGGTGCGCTCGGTCACGCAACTGTCGGAGCCCGTGCAGTCGACTGCGGTGTCGACGCTGCCCGGCTCATTGCCCAGCAGCCAGGGGTAAAGCGCGTTGGCCGTGACGCTCGCGGTCTTGTAGTCCGCGCCAGGCTTCTGCTTGGCCATGGCAAAGATCGATGGCGCGAGCTTGGCGTCGATGCGCTGGTCGGCCGTGTCCCATCGCACGCCATGGCGTTGCACCCAGGTGCCGGTCAAGAGCGTGGCCCAGCCCGGCGCGTTGGTGAGCCGTTGTTCTGACAGCGTGCCGTTGGCGCCGCCGGTCCAAGCCGGTGCCAGCCGCAGCGACTGCAGCGCCGGGGCCCTTTTCTGTGCGATGGCATCGCTCAGCGCCGCGTGCGTGAGGCCGTCGACTTCCACCACCAGCGCCTTGGGGCCGCTCTTGCCTTGATTGACGGTGGGGGCCGTGCTGCCCCCGCCGCCGACGTTACCGCTCGCTGGTGTGCCGATGGGCAAGAAACCGGTCGGGGTGCCGTTGCCGCCACCGCCACCGCAAGCTGCAAGAAGCAGCACGGCGCACAAGCTCCCACCCGCCAGACCGCCGCGCGCGGTCGTTCCTCTGATCATGGTTTTTCCCGAAGAAGTTGAGTTGGTATTCGCTGGCGCTTTTGCATCGAATTGCATTTGCAACAAAACGCACAAATACTCTTAATGCCTCAGATGTTGCGTTCTTCAGGTGACAGCGGTTTGACAGGGCGCATGAAGTTCGGCGGGCATGAAAGGCAGCGCGCTGGCGCGGGCGTTACAGCGGATACAGCCGGGACGCCAAGCACGACCGGGTCGCTGGCCCGGCGCGTTGCGCGAACCTACGATTCACCCATCACAGCCATTCACCCGAAGAGAGAGAAGAACCCCATGACATCCCCTGTTCAGCGCCGCACCTTGCTGCTCGCCGCTTCCGTGTTGCCACTTGCCAGCGCGTGCTCCGCGTGGTCCCGCAACGGCGCGCAGTCGTCGGGCGAAGCGCAGTTGGCCGAACTCGAGCGCGCCTCGGGCGGCCGGCTCGGCGTGGTGGGTTTCCACACCGTCAGCGGCGCGCGCATTCAGCATCGCGCGCAGGAGCGCTTTCCGTTGTGCAGCACTTTCAAGCTGATGCTGGCCGCCACGGTGCTCGAACACAGCGCGAAGGACGCGAGCCTGCTGTCGCGGCAGGTGCGTTACGGCAAGGCCGACCTCGTCGCCTATTCACCGGTCACAGAGAAGCATGTGGACACGGGCATGCGCGTGGCCGACCTGTGCGCGGCCACGCTGCAGTACAGCGACAACACCGCGGCCAATGTGTTGCTGAAGTTGCTGGGCGGCCCGCCCGAGGTGACGGCGTTTTCGCGCCGCATCGGCGACCCGGCCTTCCGGCTCGACCGCATGGAACCCGAGCTCAACACCAGCATTCCCGGTGACCTGCGCGACACGACCACGCCGGCGGCGATGTCGGACAGCGTTCAGCGTTTGGTGTTGGGCGACGCATTGGGTGCCGCGCAGCGAGAACAGTTGAAGACCTGGCTGCTGGGCAACACGACCAGCGCGGAGCGTTTCCTGGCGGGCGTGCCTGCGGGTTGGAAGGTCGCCGACAAGACGGGAGCGGGTTCATACGGCAGCAACAACGACGTCGGTGTGCTCTGGCCGCTTGCCGGTGCGCCGCTGGTGCTGTCGGTGTACCTGACCTTTCCGCAGAAGGATGCGAAGACGCGGAACGACGTGGTTGCTTCGGCTGTGCGGATTGCCGTTGCTGCTTTGGCGGGATAGGCCGCTGGCTGCAACGGGATTTTCTGTTCAGGGCGTGTGCACAGGCCGCCGGGTGCTCCCCTCCGCGAATGTCCCCCGCTTCGCTCCTCCTTTATTTCGCTGCGGGGAGCACCCGACGCCCTGTGCACCAGGGACGCTCTGAGTGCTCGCCGCCCAACGACTGCTCTGAACATTGAACACGCTGTCGGTGTGCGGCTGATCAACCAGAGCTCTGATAACGCTCACGTCGACGGGGTGCTCCCCGCAGCGAAATAAAGGAGGAGGGGCGAAGCCCCGGGGGACATTCGCGGAGGGGAGCACCCCGTCGGCGTGAGCGCCGCCCCGAACAAGTCCCGTCAAACAGACAAAGGAAAAAATCAGCCCTGCTTGCGCATCGCAAAACAAGCACCCGCCACCAGAATGAACGCCCCGATGATGACCTTCTGCCACGTGCTGGGCACACCGGCCAGAATCAGCACGTTGTTGATCAGCGTGACCAACACCACGCCCAACAGCGTGCCGCCCACGGTCCCGCTGCCACCGGTGATGCGCGCACCACCCAGGATCACAGCCGCAATCACGTCCAGCTCATTGCCCACCAAGTCGAACGGGTTCGCCAGCCGCGTGCTCGACACATGCACGATGCCCGCCAACCCCGACAGAAACCCCGCATACGCGAACACGAAGATGTGTACCGTTCGCAGGTTGTAGCCCAGCCGCTCCGCAATCGTCAGGCTGCCGCCAATCGCGTACACCGCACGGCCGATGAGCGTGCGGTTCAGCAACCACCACGTCAGCACCGCCGCACCCGCCAGCACCAGCACCGTGGCGGGCAACACCACATGCAGACCCTGCGGCGTGTCGAAGCGCCACAGCGCGAGCTTGCCGAAGGCATCCATCGGCGCCGGCACGTTCATGAAGAACACCGTGCCCACAAAAGTCAGCAGAATGCCGCGGTACAGGTACTGCGTGCCGATGGTCACGATCAGCGAAGGCGCCTTCAGCCAGTGCACCAGCAACCCGTTGAGCACGCCCAACACTGCACCACTGGCCGCGCCGGCCACCAGCAACACCGCAATGTGCGTGTCGGGAAAGTAGTTCAACACCAGCTTGGTGATGCTGTACATCGTCAACGCCGCAATGGCCGCGAACGACACGTCGATGCCGCCCGCCGCCAGCACGATCAGCACGCCCAGCGCAAACAGGCCCACCACCGTGCAGGCACGCACGATGTCGAACAGCACCGGCAGCTGAAAGAAGCTCGGGTTGATCGCGCCGACCACCAGGCACACCAGCACGATCAGCGCCAGCGTGAAGACCGAGGGACGCTGCCCGAGCCAATGGCGCCAAGCTTGCCAGCGAGCCGGTGCCCTGGGGGCCTCCGGTGCCACGGAAGAGGGCGCTGTCGGGGATTGCGCTTGCATGGTGGATGCCGTCATGAGAATGCAGGGGAGGGTGTGTCGGAAACCAGCGCGTGGTAGAGCTCGCTCTCGGCCAGGCCCTGCGCATCGAAGTCGTTGGCAATGCGGCCCTTGCGCATCAGCAAGATGCGGTCGCAGTTCTGCAGCAGCTCCTGCAGATCGTCGCTCACCAGGATCACGCCCAGCCCTTGCTCGGCCAGCCGCTGCACGATGCGGTAGATGGTGTCCTTCGAGCCCACGTCCACGCCCACCGTGGGGCCGTGCAGTATCAGCACGCGCGGGTCGATGGCCAGCCAGCGGCCGATGAGCACGCGCTGCTGGTTGCCGCCCGACAGCGACTGCACCGGGCGGTCGACGTCCGGCGTGGCGATCTGCAGGTCGCGCACGGTGCGCTCGGCCAAAGCCTGGCACTGCTTGGCGTCCAGCGCGCCAAAGCGCCCGCGCAAGCGGTCGAGCACGGCCGTCACGATGTTGTCGCGAATCGGTTTGTCGAGGAACAGGCCTTCGCTCAGGCGGTCTTCCGGCACATAGCCGATGCCCTGGCGAATGCCGTCGGTCGGTGTCTTCAGCGTGATCTGCTTGCCGTCGAGCACCAGGCGCCCGCGGTCTGCGGCCTGCACGCCGGCCAGGGCCAGCGCTAGCTCGTTGCGGCCGGAGTCGAGCAGGCCGGTGATGCCCAGAATCTCGCCCTTGTGCAGCGTGAAGCTCACGTCGCTGAACTGGGCGCCGCGGCCCAGCGTCTCGACCTGCAGCAGCGCGTCGCCGCCGTGCGTCTGGTGGCGGTAGCGCGCGCCGTCGAGCTGCTTGCCGGTCATCCAGTGCGCCAGCTCGGCCTTGGTGAAATCGCGGATCGGGCCCTGGGCCACCTTGGTGCCGTCGCGGAACACGATGGCCTGGCCGCCCATGGCAATGCATTCGTCCAGCTTGTGGCTCACGAACAGCACCGCCACGCCTTGCGCGCGCAGCGCTTCCACCACGTGCACGAGGTTGTCGACTTCCTTCTGCGTGAGCGAGGTGGTGGGCTCGTCCATGATGACCATGCGCGCCCGCGTGGCCACTGCGCGTGCAATGGCCACCAGTTGCCGCGTGGCAATGGGCAGCTCGTCGACACGCCGCGCAAGAAACGCGGCGTCGGTCGGCAGCTTCACCGTTTGCAGTGCGCGCATCGCCGTGGCGGCCACGGCCTTGCGGTCGAAACGCCGCGCCAGCTTGCCGCCGGTTTCGACCAGCTGTTCGCTGAGCGCGACGTTCTCGGCCACGCTCATGTTGGGCAGCAAGGACAGGTCCTGATAGACCGTCTCGATGCCCAGCGTGAGCGCCTGCAGCGGTGACAGCGATTCGTGCGGGCGCCCGTCGATCACGATGCGCCCCTGGCTCGGGGGCTGCGCGCCCGAGATGATCTTGATGAGCGTGCTCTTGCCGCAGCCGTTCTCGCCCAGCAGGTGATAGATCTCGCCGGCTTCGATCGTCAGGTCGATGCCGCGCAGCGCGTGCACGCCCGCAAAGCGCTTGTGCACGTCCTGCACTTCGAGGAAGACACGGCGCCCGGCCGGGGCAGCCGGCGCTTGCGTGGAGGGCGCGAGAGGCGCGAGAGGCGCGAGAGGCGCGGAAGATGTCATACGCTCAAGGTGTCCGCAAGATCAGAAGGCGTACTTCTTGTAGTTCTGCTTGTCGACCTCGACCCAGGCCTGGCCCGTGACGATGATGCCGACGCCCGGGCCCTTCTTCACCGAGACCTTGTTGTAGCCCTGCACGCCCATGTCGGTGCCTTCGGTGATGGTCTTGCCGTCGAGCAGCATCTTGGCCGCCTTGTTCATGACGATGCCCGCGTCCTTCGGGTCCCAGAAGGCGATGCCGCCCACCGCGCCCGACTCCAGGAACTTGGCCGCCTCGCTCGGCAGGCCGGTGCCGTACACGCAGATCTTGCCCTGCAGGCCGGCTTCTTCCACCGCGCGGCCGATGCCCAGCACGTCCAGCGACGACGAACCCTGAAAGCCCTTCAGGTCGGGGTGCTTGCGCAGCATTTCCTTGGCCTTGCCGTAGGCCTTCTCGGCGTCGTTGAGCGACTCGTTCTTGGCGTCGACCAGCTGCATCTTGGGGTACTTCTTGGCGTTGGCGGCGCCGCCGTCGGCCCACTGCACCTGCGACTGGCTGCCCAGCGAACCCACCAGCGAGGTCCACTTGCCCTGCTGGCCCATGCAGGCGGACAGGCGCTCGTTGATGCGCGCGCCGTAGGCCGTGTTGTCGAAGGCCTCGATGTCGACCATGGTGTTCTTCTGGTTGTCGGCCTCGTGCGTCACCACCTTGATGCCGCGCTCCATGGCGCGCTTGAGCACCGGCTCCAGCGTGGGCGGGTCCATCGACACCACGGCGATGGCGTCGACCTTCTTGGCCACCAGGTCTTCGACCAGGCGCTGCTGCTGCGCGGCGTCCGACTGGGCCGGGCCGATCTGGCGCGTGGCCACGCCCGGCGTGGTGGCGCCGAACTCCTTCACGCCCACTTCCATGCGGTTGAACCAGCTGATGCCGGTGATCTTCACCACGGTGACGATGTCTTGCGGCTTGCCTTGCGCATGCAGCGCCGAGGCAAAAGCCACGGTGCCCAGGGCCAGTACGGTGCAGGCGATCTTTGTTTTCTTCAGCATGTTGTGTCTCCTAGCCCTCGGTGGTTCTTTGTTGCGCTGCGCCAGGAGGGGGCTGGTGCGGCGGTGCGCTGGTGCGCGAAACGGAAATGAAGCTGCGCAGGTCGCTCAAACTGAACCGTGCCGATGCCAGAAAGAACAGCAGCAGCAGGCCCCAGGCGCAGTCGCGAAAGAAGTTGGAAATGCCCAGCAGGTTGAACGTGCTGGAAAGCAGCTGCAGCGCCACGGCCGAGAAAAACAGGCACACCATGCGCCCGTAGCCGCCCTGCGGCCGCACGCCGGCCATCACGGTGATGAGGATGGCAATCAGCAGGTAGGAGTTGCCGTAGTCCGACTTCACGCTGGCCGTGCGGCTCGCGATGATCACGCCCGCCACCGCCGCCAGCACGCCGCACAGCGCGTAGGTGGCAATCAGCATGCGGCTCTGCGAAATGCCCGCGTAGCGCGCCGCCTTGGCGTTGGTGCCCAGCAAGAAAAGGCGAATGCCGAACGGGCTCTGCTTCAGCAGCCAGCCCACGGCAAGCAGCATCACCACGAAGATGACGAACGGAATCGGCACGCCCAGCACCATCTCGTTGCCGATGGCCGAGAGCGCCTCCGCATTGCCCACGCGCAGGCTGGAGCCGCCGGTGAGCACCACGGCAAAGCCGGTGTAGAGCAGTTGCGTGCCCAGCGTGCAAAGAATGGGCGTGAGCCCGGCGCGCGCTATCAGCAAGCCGTTGAGCAGCCCACCCACCAGCCCCACCGCCAGCGCAATGACCACGAACCATGCCGTGTAGATCCAGGGCGAGGCATCGGGCGCGGCCAGCATCGGCGCCACCGTGGCGGCGACCACGCCGGCCAGGTTGGCCAGCGCCACGCCCGACAGGTCGATGCCGCCGTTGCCCGAAATCATCGACAGCGCCACGCCCATGGCCAGCAGGCCAAGCTCGGGCAGCTGGCCGCCCATCGACTGGAAGTTGTAGACGTCGAGAAAGTCGCCCCTGGAAAGCACGGTTGCGACCACGAGGATCACCACGTTGATGGCAACCAGAAAGTTGAGTTCGCGGTCTGAAAACCTGGAGGTCATGGCGGCGTCTTTCAGTGAACCTGGCGCTTCAGCAGCGCATCGACCTCGGCGCGCGTGGGCATCGAGGGCGCGGTGCCGGCCCGCGTGACCGAGATGGCCGCCACCGCCGAGCCGAAGCGCGCGGCCTCCAGCGGCGAGGCGCCTTCGGCCAGTGCCGCCGCAAAGCCGCCGTTGAAGGCATCGCCCGCGCCGGCCGTTTCCTTCACCGCGCCGGCGTTGAACACGGGCAGGTGCACCGAGGCGCTGGCGCTGTGCAGCAGCGCGCCCTTGTCGCCCAGCGTGATGAGCGCACAGCCGACGCCCTTGGACAGAAAGAAGTCGCCGGCGCGGCGTGCGTCGTCGAGGGTTTCCACGGCGATGCCGCTCAGTGCCGCGGCTTCATGTTCGTTGGGCGTGATGTAGTCGCACAGCGGGTACAGCGCGTCGTCGAAGGGCAATGCCGGGGCGGGGTTGAACACGGTCACGGTGCCGGCGGCGCGCGCAATCTCAAGGCCGCGGCGCGCTGCATCGGCTGGTTGTTCGAGCTGGGTGACGAACACGCGTGCGCCGCGGATGGCATCGGCGGCATCGTCGACGTCGGTGGCATCGATGAGCGCGGCGGCGCCGGGCACGACGATGATGGCGTTGGCGCCGGTGACTTCATGCACGTAGATGAAGGCGGCGCCGGTGGGTTGTGTGGTCACTTGCGGGGCGCGCGGCGTGATGCCTTCCTGGGCCCACAGTGCGAGTGCGTTGGCGCCGAAGGCGTCCTGTCCGAGCTTGGAGATGAACGTCACCCCGGCACCAGCGCGTGCTGCGGCCACCGCCTGGTTGGACCCCTTGCCACCGGGGCCCATCGCAAAGCCGGAGCCGGCGATGGTCTGGCCTACGCCGGGGAGGCTGGCGGCTCTGAATGCAAGGTCGGCTACGAAGATGCCCAGGACTGCTACGCCTTGTTGGTTCTGTGAGAAATGCATGTCAGGTTTCCAGGGCGCTTTGCGTGTTTGGGTGCTGTTGTTTGGGGCGCTGTTGTTCAGGGCGCGTGCACAGGCCGCCGGGTGCTCCCCTCCGCGAATGTCCCCCGGCTTCGCCTCCTCCTTTATTTCGCTGCGGGGAGCACCCGACGCCCTGTGCACCTGGACACGCTGCTGGTGTTCCGCTGATCAACGACTGCTCCGCATAACGCTCAGGAGGGTGGGGTGCCTTGCGCAGCGAAATAAAGGAGGAGGGCGAAGCCCGGGGGACATTCGCGGAGCAAGGTACCCCGCCCTCCTGAGCGCGCCCCGAACGACCCAACACGCAAGAAAAAAGAGCGCGCTTCATACAGGCGCCAGCACGCCTTTCTTGAACACAAAACAGCCGTAGAACCGCCGCTCGCCCGTAGCGATCACGCAGTAAGCACGGCGTGCAGCTTCGTAAAAGGCGAAGCGTTCGATAGAGCCCAAAGGCCGCGAGCGCCCCTCGGCCAGGTCGATCTCGCGCTGCATTTCCTGCTGCACAGGCGGTACCTCGTTCGGGTCGCCCATGATTTCCATGCGCCGCGCCGGATCGTCCACCGCGTTGTCCAACGGCAGCACGGACAGAATGGCGCGCGCCGCTTCCGTGGTGCCCACACCGTCGATGCGCAACAGCCGGCCCAGGGTGGTCTGGCGGGCGACCGAATCGGCCGGAAAGTTGGCGTCGCACAGCACCAGTTCGTCGCCATGGCCCATGGCGCGCAAGGCGTACAGCACGTCTGCGTTGAGCAGCGGATGAATGGACTTCAGCATGTTGTCTCCATGAGAGGAAGTAGTTCTTGTGACAGCGATCTTAGATAAAGAAAACGTTTGCGCAAACGTTTGCTATACGGGGATTTCCCTTGGTTTTGGCTTGCGCGCGACGCTCATTCCCCATACGGAATCCAGATGTTCTTGACCTGCGTGGCATGCCGCAAAAAGAGCGCTCCCTCGGCCGACGCGGGGTCGTGCCAGTCGGTCGCAAGCCCGTGGTCGACCAGCGTGCGCTTCAGGTTGCCGACCGACAGCCGCTCCGCGTTGCGAGACAACTCCTTCGCACCGAAGACCCACAGCGCATCGACGTCGTCGTGCTCGGCCAGCGTCTGCGCCAGGCTCGCGACAGGGCCGGTCACGAGGTTGATCACCCCCGCGGGCAGGTCGGAGGTTTCGAGCACCTGGTAGAAGTCGGTGGCAATCAGCGGGTGCTTCTCGCTCGGCACGATCACCGTGCGGTTGCCCATGGCCATGAGCGGAGCGAACAGGCTCACGAAAGAAAGCAACGGTGCCTCGTCGGGGCACACCACGCCGACCACGCCCATCGGCTCCACCGTGGCCAGCGCCACGCCGCGCAACGGCGGCACATGTACCGTGCCTTCGTACTTGTCGGCCCAGGCGCCGTAAGCGAACAGGCGGCTCACCGAGGCATCGACTTCGGCTTGCGCTGCGCGCGCGGTCACGCCGGTCAGGCTGGCGATGCGCGCCGCGAATTCGTCGGCGCGGGCCGAGAGGTTTTCCGCGAGGTAGTACAGCGCCTGCGCGCGGCGGTGCGGCGTGGCGCTCGACCAGCCGGTGGCCGCACGCGCGGCAGCGACTGCGTTGCGAATGTCCTTGCGGTTGCCCGTGCCGACTTCGCCAAGGCGCCACCCGCTGGCAGCGAACACCGGGTGCGACAGTTCGCCGTCGGGGCGCACCTGCTTGCCGCCGATGAAGAGCTTGGCCGTGCGGTCGATGGCCGGCAGCGTGCTCGTCGGCTTGGCCTGTATCTTCGAAGTTTCGTTCGCGGCTTGCACCGCCACAGCCACCACCGCAGCCGTGCGCGGCTTGCGCTCGGCCCAGGCGCGCGGCTTCAGGTACTCGTAGCAGCCCTCGCGCCCGCCTTCACGGCCGTAGCCCGATTCACGGTAGCCGCCGAAACCCACGCCCGCATCGAACAGGTTGGTCGCGTTGACCCACACCACGCCCGCCTGCAGTTGCGGCGCGATGCCCAGTGCCAGGCCGATGGTTTCGCTCCACACGCTCGCGGCCAGGCCGTAGCGCGTGTTGTTGGCCAGCGCCACGGCTTCGTCGGGCGTGCGGAAGGTCATCGTCACCAGCACCGGGCCGAAGATCTCTTCGGTGGCGACTGTCGAGGCCGGGTGCACGTTGGTCAGCAGCGTGGGCGGAAAGAAGCTGCCGCCTGGCGGCAAAGTGCCCGGTGCCTGGTAGCAGGTCGCGCCTTCGCGCACGCCGGTTGCCACCAGGGCGCGCACGCGTTCGAGCTGCGTGGGGTCGATCAGGCTGCCCATGTCTATCGCCTTGTCCATCGGCGAGCCCACGCGCAGGCTTTGCATGCGGCGCCGCAGGCGCGCGATGAAGTCGGTGGCAATGCCTTCCTGCAGCAGCAGCCGCGAGCCGGCGCAGCACACCTGGCCCTGGTTGAACCAGATGGCGTCGACCACGCCCTCAACCGCCGCATCGATGTCCGCATCGTCGAACACGATGAAGGGCGACTTGCCGCCCAACTCCAGCGTGAGCGACTTGCCCGAGCCTGCGGTGGCTTCGCGAATCAGGCGGCCCACGTCGGTGGAGCCGGTGAAGGCGATCTTGTCGACGCCCTCGTGCGCGACCAGCGCCGCGCCGGTGGCGCCGTCGCCCGTCACCACATTCAGCACGCCCGCGGGCAGGTCGGCCTGCGCGGCCAGTTCGGCGAAGAGCAGGGCGCTCAGCGGCGTGAGTTCCGCCGGCTTCAGCACCACCGTGTTGCCCAGTGCCAGCGCGGGCGCGATCTTCCACGCGAGCATCAGCAGCGGAAAGTTCCAGGGAATGATCTGGCCGACCACGCCCAGCGGCACCTGGTCCGCGAACTCGCGCTCCTGCAACTGCGCCCAACCGGCGTGGTGATAGAAGTGGCGCGCCACCAGCGGCACGTCGAGGTCGCGCGTCTCGCGAATCGGCTTGCCGTTGTCCAGCGCCTCGACCACCGCGAGCAGCCGCGCATGGCGCTGCACCATGCGTGCCAGTGCATAGAGATGGCGTGCGCGGCCATGGCCGCCGAGCGCAAGCCAGCCGGGCTGCGCGGCGCGCGCGGCGGCTACGGCTGCGTCCACGTCTTGCGCCGAGCCTTGCGCGATGCGGGCCAGGCGCCGTCCGGTGGCGGGCTCGGCCGTCTCGAAATGCGCGCCGGCCGATGCAGTGGTGAAACGCCCGTCGATGAAGTGGCCGAAGCCTTCGGCATGGCTTGCGAGCCAGTGGCGCGCGTCGGTGTCGCTCTCTGGCGCGGGGCCGTAGTCCATGGTGTCGAAGTAGCGTGCAACGCTGCTGTGGGTGGTGTTCTTGCTGCTCATCGGGTCATGCCATCGGGTGGCGGTTGAAGGCCGAATAGCGGCCGGTGACGTGGTGCTCCAGCTGGCGCTCGATGTCGGCCAGCAGCGTGGATGCGCCGATGCGGAACAGCTCGGGCTCCAGCCAGGGGCGGCCCAGCTCTTCTTTCATGAGCACTTGGTAGTCGAGCGCGGTCTTGGCGGTGGACACACCGCCGGCGGGCTTGTAGCCCACGCGCAGGCCGGTGCGGGCCTCGTACTGGCGAATCATGCGCAGCATGACCAGCGTGACCAGCGGCGTGGCGTTCACGCCTTCCTTGCCGGTGGAGGTTTTGATGAAATCCGCGCCGGCCATCATGCAGACCATCGAGGCCTTGGCCACGTTGCGCAGCGTCTTCAGCTCGCCGGTCGCAAGAATGGCTTTGACGTGCGCGTCGCCCGCGGCCAGGCGAAAGTCGCGCATTTCGTCATACAGCTTTTGCCACTGCCCGGTGAGCACATGTTCGCGCGTGATGACGATGTCGATCTCCGCCGCGCCGTCGCGCACCGAGGCCTCTATTTCCTTCAGCTTGAGCTCGTGCGGAATCAGCCCCGCCGGAAACCCCGTGGACACCGCCGCCACCGGAATGCCCGTGCCCGCCAGCGCCTCGACCGCCGTCGCCACGAAGCGGTGGTACACGCACACCGCGCCGGTGTGCAGCGTGCGATCGGCAAAGCCCAGCGCGGCCAGCAGGTCGGGGCGCACCGGCGTCACCGCCTTGGCGCAAAGCCGGCGCACGCGCTCGGCCGTGTCGTCGCCGTTCAGCGTGGTCAGGTCGATGCAGGTGATGGCCTTCAGCAGCCAGCCGGCCTGCGCGTCCTTCTTGACCGAGCGGCGCCCGGGCAGCGTGGCCACGCGGCGTTCAGCGGCCGAGAGGTTGACGCGGATGCTGTCGAACCAGCCGCTGTCGAAGGGCTGCGCGGTGTTGCGCGCGGCGGTGTGCGATTGGCCAGGGGCTTCTGGCGTGGCGGCTGCGGAGGCAGGCGCGGACGCATTGGGTGCCAGCGCGGCAACGGCCGAGGCCGGCGCTGCCGGGCGCGAGCGCACCGTGCCGCTGGCGCGAACGAGGGAAGTGGATGTCATGGAGTGGGGAGCGCCGGGGCGCGCAGGGACCCGAAGGGCCGAGGGAGCCGCAAGGTGGGCAGGCAGGCAAAGGGCATGTCTCTTTTGTCTCCGTGGCGGCCTCGCTGAGCGATGCCGCGGTGGGTGTTGTCTTGCGCGCCGTCATGCAGGGCTGTCGGCGTCTGGGTGTGAATGTTATTGCAATAACATTTGCGCTGGCAAGATGTTTTTGTATTTACATTTATTAAGCAATCCAAACACCACGAGAATGCGTGGATCAGAGGAACCCGAACATGCGAAAAACTGCCGGAGCCGAGGCTCGTGCCGTGCGCCTGACCAAGATGCAGGAGCTTGTCGAGGCTGGTGGGCCGTTGCCGATCAAGCTGGCGGCCCACCGCCTGGACGTGACGGAGATGACCATCCGGCGCGACCTGTCCGCGCCGGAGTCGCCGCTTTCCGCCCTGGGCGGTTATGTGCTGGCCGCCTTGTTGCCGGGGGCGGAGCGTTACTCGCTCGACGAGGCCAGCGACCAGCACGCGGCCAACAAGCGTCTGGCGTGCGAGCGCGCGGCGGAGTGGGTGCAGCCGCACGACAGTCTGTTCATCGACTGCGGCACGACGATGGTTCATTTCGCGGAAGCGTTGCCGCCGGACATGCCGTTGAGCGTGGTGTGTTACTCCACGAACATCGCCGCGGTGTTGAGCCGGAGGCCGAACACGCAGTTGATGCTGATGGGCGGTCTGTTCCACCCGTCGTCGGCCACGTTCTTTTCGGACGAAGGTTTGCAGTACCTCAACAAGCTGGGAGTGAACAAGGCATTCATCTCAGCGGGCGGGTTGGACCCGGAGCGCGGCGCCAGCTGTTCCAACTTTCATGAGGTGCCGGTGAAGCAGGCGGCTATACGCAGTGCCTCGCAGAGCTTTCTGGTCGTCGACGAGAGCAAGCTGGGCACCTTGCGGCCCGCGTTCTTCAGTCCGCTGGATGCGTTCGCTCGCATCGCGGTGGGCGGGGTGGTTGCTGCTGCTGTGAAGAAGCAGTTCAAGCAATTGCCGATGGAGTTTGCTCGGGCTTCGTAGTTTTTTGGGCGCTGTTGTTCAGGGCGACGCTCACGCCGATGGGGTGCTCCCCTCCGCGAATGTCCCCCGGGGCTTCGCCCCTCCTCCTTTATTTCGCTGCGGGGAGCACCCCATCGACGTGAGCGAGTTCAGAGCGGTCGTTGATCAGCCGCACACCGTCAGCGGGTCGTTGCGCAGAGCAGTTGTTGATCAGCGAGCACCCAGAGCGTGCCCCAGTGCACAGGGCGTCGGGTGCTCCCCGCAGCGAAATAAAGGAGGAGCGAAGCGGGGGACATTCGCGGAGGGGAGCACACGGCGGCCTGTGCACAAGCCCTGAACAGCAGCGCCCTAAACAGCAGCTCCAAAAAACGTCAAGAACACGCACTCCCCAAAGGCAGCCGACAGTCCAGCAACGACTCCACCTCTCGCAGCCCCGCCGACACAGTCTCTCCCCCTCGCACCGTGTGCTGCAGCGCATAGAAATGCAACGCATGAATGCCGATGGTCTCGAACACGGCCTTCAGGTACGGCGTCAGAAAGTCCGGCTGCCGCGCACCGTCACCCGTGTAGCCCCCACCAGACGCCACCGCGATGTGCACCGGCCGGTCCGCAAGCAACCCCGTCTTTCCAGCAGCCGACAACGCAAAGCTACGGTGCGCGCGCAGCACATGATCTATCCATGCCTTCAGCACCGAGGGCACCGTGTAGTTGTGCATCGGCGTGCCGATCACCACCGCGTCGGCTGCCTCCAGCTCGCAAATCAAACGCTCCGACTGCGCCAGCGACCCCGGCTGTTCGTACGCATCCGCGGCCTGCGGCCACGAGCCCGCCAGCGTGTGGCCATACGCCTCGTCGATGTGCGCGAGACCGATGCGCCCGAAGTCGCGCCGCACCACCACCGCGCCCGGCGCGCGCGCAAGCAAACGTTCGACGATCTGCTGCGAGAACCTTGCGCTGAACGACGCCTCGCACCGCGGGCTCGCCGTGATGTGCAGGATGTTCTTCATCGCGCCGCGGCCTCCAGCGTCTTGCCGAAACGCATTGAACTCGTCAGCAAGCCCTGGCGGAAATAGAAGCGCTGCGCCAGCGCATTCGACAGGCCTGTGTCGAGCACCAACTTCACGCAGCCCTGCGCCTGGGCGATGCGCGTGGTTTCGTCGATCAGTCGCGCGCCCCATTGGCCGCCGCGCGCGCTGGGCAGTGTCACCAGGTCGTCGACGTACAGAAAGCGGCCATAGACCAGGTTCTCCTGCAGCCGATAGCCTGCGAGCGCGATGGCTTCTTCGCCTTGCCAGACCGCGAGCAGCCGGTAGCTTTGTTCGCGCATGCGCGTCACGCGGTCGACCAGCGCGTCGGCGCTCGCCAGCTGAGGGCGCAGCTCGCGCATGGCGGGAAAGCAGGCGCGCAGTTCGGTGTCGGTCTCGGCATGGCGCAGAGCGAAGCCGAAAGGGAAGGGTGGGAGGGGGTTGGTGTCGGGCATGCAATGACTTTAGGCATCGCGGTGCGCTGGGGGTAGACCCAAGAACTGCGTTGCGCACTGGTCCAAGTGCGCGTCGGCTCACATGGCAACGCATGCAGAGCCGCTTGGGCGCAACCCTCGCCGCTTCAACCGTGCCGCGCGATGAACCGCATCATCCGCTCGCAGGTCTCCCGCGCGCGGTCTTCGTGCAGGTTCGTCACCGACAGCAACAGGCCCATGCGTTGCGGGTCCGGCTGCGCGTACCACGGCGACAGCGCGCCGGGCGACAGGTCGTGCGCCTGCGCGGCCTGCACCAGCGGCACGTCGGCCACGCCGGGCGGCAGGCGCAACAGCACCGCCAGCCCCGCGGTGATGTGCGTGGCCGAGAGCGCATTCAGTGCGTGAATCAACGCATCGCGGCGCGACGCATACAGCCGCTTCATGCGCCTTAAATGACGCAGGTAGTGGCCGCCGCGCATGAAGTCGGCCAGGGCTTGCTGCACCAGTGGTGCCGGCGCGGGCGACAGCAGCGACGTGGCCTGCGTGAAGCGCGCGACCTCGGCCGGCGGCACCACCAGAAAGCCGATGCGCAGCGAAGGGTTCAGCGTCTTGCTGAAGGTGCCGATATGCAGCACGCGCGCATCGGGTCGTGCAGCGCCCAGCGCCAGCGCAGCGCGGCCCTGGAGTTGAAGTTCGCTGAGGTAGTCGTCCTCCACGATCCAGCCGCCGGAGCGCTCGGCCCAGTCGAGCAGCGCCAGGCGCCGCTGCGGCGACAGCGCCACGCCCAGCGGTGCCTGCTGCCCCGGCGTCACGTGGGCCAGCGCCGCGTGCGGCGCGCGTGCGATGCCTGCCGCCAAGTCGAGCCCTTCGGCATCGACCGGCACCGGCACCACCTGAACGCCCAGCAGGCCGAGCGCGCGTCGCGCAACCGGGTAGCCCGGGTCTTCCATCCACCCGCTGCGGCCCACGAGTCCGAGCGTGCGCACCGCCAAAGCCAGCGCACTGGCGTAGCCGGTCGTGACGAAGACCTGGGCCGGCTGGCACGCAAGCCCGCGCGCGATGGCAAGGTTGGCTGCAATCTGTGCGCGCAGCGCCGCCAGGCCACGCGGGTCGGGGTAGGCCAGCGGCTGCTTCGCCGAGGTGCCCAGCGCGCGTGCCAAGGTGCGCGCCCACACCTGCGCCGGAAAGGCGTCGTGCGCGGGCACGCCCAGCTGAAACACTGATGCAGGGCGCGGAAAGGCGGCGAAGTCGTCGGGCATGGCCGCGGCTTTTTGCTCTGGGTTCTGCTCGGCGTTTTGCTCGGCAATCTGCGCCGCTTGCGGCACAAGGGGCAGGCGCTGCGCGACGCGCGTGCCGGCCGCGCCGGCGGCCACGATCAGTCCCTCGTCGATCAGCCGCTCGTACGCCAGACGCACCGTGCCGCGCGCCACACCCAGCTGCGCGGCAAAGTCGCGCCATGAGGGCAGGCGTGCGCCCGGGGCGAGCCTGCCGTCGTGGATGGCCGCGCGTAGCCCGTCGCTGATTTGCGTGGTGAGCGGGGCGGGCGCGCCTCGCTGAATCGGAATTTGCAACTGCTGCATGGCGCCGATGGTATCGGTCGCGCTACGCCGATTGCCGCGCGTGCGATCTTTGGTATTCATCGATTCCATCGAATCGCGTGCGATGCCGTTCCTGGTGATTCAATGCGCGGCAACTCACTTAACATCCGCCTCGCGCCATGCAGGCCGGTGATCTTTGCCGATGGGCTTGCATAAAAAGAAGTGGCGGCAACGCATGGGCCGGCAGTCCGCTCGTGTATTGCTTCTTCGGCCTTTGCCGAAGCGGCATGCCCACTTCTTCAAACAAATAGAACGCTGTTCCATCGAGGCTGGCGCATTTCATTTTTCAAGGGGGGAACACGCATGGGATTCAAGGACTTTGTCGGCCACGCGCTGCTGGACAACGACAAGCTGCACGTCGAGGCGTGCCCGACACCACGGCGCAGGAGGCGTGGCTGGTTGCTTTGAGCGCACCGCTCTCGGCTTTCAACGGCGACCGTGTCAACGCGGTGGCCACCGGCAAGGCCAACGACCAGCTGCGCGAGGGCGTCGCGCAGATGTGGGACGTGAACGACCGCGCCAGCTTCGAGGACAGGGCCGCCTGGCTCGCGCAAGAGGGCCACCGCACGCTGTACGCCCCGCTGTGGCAAGCCATTGCGGCGGTCGACGACGCGGTGCACACCACGCACCCGGTGGTGCGCGGGCTGGCCGACACCCTGTTTCCGGCGTTCTTCCAGATCAAGGCGCGCAAGAGCCTCGACTACAAGGCACTTGCGGCGCAAAGCGGTCACTCGCTCAGCGATGTGGCGCAAATGGTGGCGAACAGCCGTTCGTGGCTGGACGAACTGCGCAAGCACTTCAAGGTGCAGCCGTCGCAAATTGCCAACCTGGTGGCGTGGGACGCCGTGCGGCTTGTGAGCCTCACGCGCTGGGCGGTGCAACTGGGCTTCATCGATCGCACGGAGTTCGCGCGTTTTGCCGGTGCCCTGAAGCCGCAGGTGCAGCAGGCCTACACCGACTGGGCGCAGGTGAGCGCTGCCTATATTGCGGGTGGGCTCATCTGGCGGTATTCGCTCGAGCGCGAAGGACACCTGCTGCGCACCAACCGGCTGCTGCTGAGCGACGCGCGCAGCCCGTACCGCGGCACGGCGTTTCGCTGACGCGCTGAAGGCGCCTGCGGGCGACCGATACGGCGGCTTGTGCCGCTTTTTTTCGCTCGGCCGGACCTGGCGCGTAACCCGGATGGCGGAACGCCCGAACTACAGGGGGCAACTCTTCGGGCAACGGGCTCGCACATCGCCATGCTTCTCTTTGTCGTCGCCTACCTGGGTGGGGTGCTGACCATCCTCAGCCCCTGCATTCTTCCGGTGCTGCCCTTCGTGTTCGCGCGCGGCGACCGGCCGTTTTTGAACAGCGGTCTGCCGCTGTTGTTGGGCATGGCGCTGACCTTTGCCGGCGTAGCCTCTCTGGCCGCGGTGGGTGGCGGCTGGGCGGTGCAGGCCAACGAGTACGGGCGCCTCGCGGCCATCGTGCTGATGGCGCTGTTCGGCGTCACGCTGCTGTTTCCGCAGATGGCCGAGCGGCTCATGCGGCCGCTGGTAGGTTGGGGCGAGCGGCTGTCGGCTGCGTCGGAAGGCAACCGCAACGCCAAGAGCAACGCCAACAGCAACGGGTCGAAAAAGTCATCGTCCTTCATGACCTCGGTGCTGCTGGGCGTGGCCACCGGCCTGCTGTGGGCGCCTTGCGCAGGCCCGATCCTGGGGCTGGTGCTGACCGGCGCGGCGCTGGGCGGCGCGAGCGTCAAGACCTCGCTGCTGCTGCTGGCCTACGCGGCCGGCGCCGCCACTTCGCTCGCGGGGGCCTTGCTTATCGGCGGTCGGCTGTTCAAGGCAATGAAGAGGTCGCTGGGCGCGGGCGAGTGGCTGCGGCGCGGCATCGGCGTGGCGCTGCTGTTCGGCGTGGCCGCCATCGCGTTGGGGTTGGACACCGGCGTGCTGGCGCAGTTGTCGCCGGCGAGCACGTCGTTGGTGGAGCAGGCGCTGATCGACAAGGTGCGGCCGAAGAAATCCTTTGACGCCCCCGCGCTGGCAACGCCGGCCTCCACGCCGCCGTGAACGCACCGATGCACGCACAACCGCGCGTGCGGTTGTTCTCGCATGCAGGACAGGGTCATCGATCCGGCGTAGCCTGTGCGCCCGCGAAGGCCCTTCGCCTCGATCTCTGATGTTGCATGGAGTTTCAAACATGATGAACCGCACCGACCCCGTCTGGCTGATCACGGGATGCTCCACCGGCTTTGGCCGCGAACTCGCCAAGCTGGTGCTCGCGCGCGGCTGGCGCGCCGTGGTCACCGCGCGCAACCCGGCGCAGGTGGCCGACATTGCCGAGGGCCACGGCGACCGTGCCCTGGTGCTGCCGCTGGACGTGACGCGCCGCGAGCAGATCGACCATGTGGTGGCGCAGGCCCGCCAGCAGTTCGGGCGCATCGATGCGCTGGTGAACAACGCGGGCTACGGCTACCTGGCCGCCATCGAAGAGGGCGAAGACAAGGCCGTGCGCGACATGTTCGAGACCAACGTCTTCGGCCTGGTCGACATGACCAAGGCGGTGCTGCCGGTGATGCGCGCGCAGGGCAACGGGCTGGTGGTGAACGTGTCGTCCATCGGCGGGCTCTCCAGCTTTGCGGCCACGGGCTACTACCACGGCACCAAGTACGCGGTGGAGGGCATTTCGGAGTCGCTGGCCATCGAGCTCAAGCCGCTGGGCATTGGCGTGCTCATCGTGGAGCCGGGGCCGTTTCGCACCAACTGGGCGGGTCCGTCGATTCAGCAGTCGGCCACGCGCATCGAGGCCTACGAGGCCACGGCCGGCGAGCGCCGCAAGCAGACCGCCGCGCGCAGCGGCAACCAGGCCGGCGACCCGGTGCGCGCGGCGCAGGCCATCATCGATGCCGCGCTGTCCGACAAGCCGCCGCTGCGGCTGGTGCTGGGCAAGGCGGCGCTCGACCTGGCGCGCAAGAAGCTGGAGTTCATGCGCGGAGACTTCGATGCGTGGGAATCCACCACGCTGGGCGCCGACTTTCCGCCGGGCGAGGGCTGACCCGCTAGGGCAGGGTCGCAACGGCCCTGCGTCGGCAACTGGCAGCTAACCGCGCGGCAGTTGCGTCGCGCCCGCCTTCATGCGCGCAATGAGCCACCGGCCCGCCGGTCCGGGCGGTGCCGACGCGGGGTGCACCGCGGACATGGTCAAGGGCGTGCCTTCGCGGGGCATGTCTTCGACATCGAGCTGCACCAGCGCGCCAGCCGCAAGGTCTTGCGCAACCATGTGCAGCGGCATGCTGCCCCAGCCCACGCCGTCCTTCAGAAACGCGTGCTTGGTCGACAGGTCGGCCAGGCGCCACGTCGATGGAGAGAGCACGCCAAAGTCTTGCCCGCCCAGCAGCGCCGAGCGGTCGGTCAGCACCAGCTGCACATGCCGCGCCAAGGCGTCTTTGGGAATCTGCCCATCCCATGCCGCCAGTGGATGGCCCGGCGCCGCGACCATCACCAGCAGCACCTGGCCCAGCCGCTCGCTCGTCAGCGAAGGAAACGCCACCGGCAACGCGCTGAGAAATCCCAGGCTGCAGCGCCCGTCCATCACCGGCTGGTAAGCCGCGCCCAGCCCTTCGACGAAGAGCCGCAGCGGGGTGAGCGGGAAGCGGGTTGCGAACTCCTTCGCCGCCTCGGTGATGGCGGCGGTGGGAAAGAACACGTCGACCACCACCGACAGCTCGGCCTCCAGGCCCGACGACATCAGCCGGGCGCGTGCCTTCAGCGTGTCCACGCCCGCCACGATGTTGCGTGCGTCCGCCAGCAGCAGCACGCCTTCGGGCGTGAGCTTGGGGTAGCGCCCGGAGCGGTCGAACAGCACCACGCCGATCTGCGCCTCCAGGCTGCCCACCCAGCCGCTCACCGCCGACTGCACGCGGTTGAGCTTGCGGGCCGCGGCAGAAAAGCTGCCTTCGTCCACGGCGGCAATGAAGGTGCGGAGCTGGTCGAGTGAAACGCCGTCGAGCATGGGAGTGGCGATGCATCCCAAAAATAGATGGATCGCATCTCAATATACCGTCTATTCAGATTGGTTCAAAGCGCCGACCATTCGTCCATCGATTCACAAACCCCTTACGGAAAGCTCCCCATGACCTACGCCATCATCGGCACCGGCAACGTCGGTTCCGCCCTTGCCCGCCATTTCGCCCGCGTCGGAATCGACGTGGCCATTGCCAACACCCGCGGGCCCGATTCGGTCGCCGCACTCGCGGACGAACTCGGCAGCCATGTCACCGCCGTGGCCCTGCCCGACGCGCTGGCGGCCGACGTCGTCATCCTGGCCGTGCCGTTTCGCGCGCACACCGATGTGGCGCGCGCCGCCACCCAGGGCTGGGCCGGCAAGATCGTCGTCGACGCGATGAACACCTACGGCATTGCGCCGGAAGAGCTGAAGGGCCTGGCCTCCAGCAACCTGGTGGCGGCAGCGTTCCCGGGCGCCAACGTGGTCAAGACCTTCAACCAGTTGCCCGCCAAGTTGCTGGCGGCCAACCCCGCGGACAACGGCGGCCGCCGCGTGATGTTCGTGGCGGGCAACGACGAAGCGGCCAGCGCGTCGGTGGCGCAGCTGGTGGACGCGCTGGGCTTTGCACCCATCGCGCTCGGCAAGATCGCCGAAGGCGGCGCCTTGCTCGCGCTGGGTGGCCCGCTGGTGCTGAAGAACCTCGTCAAGCTCGGCTGATGCGGTGGCGGCCCTGCGGGCTGCACCGGCTACAGCACGAACCAGCCGACCGCCACATAGTGGCTCGCGGTGCCCGCCAGCACGAACAGGTGCCACGCGCCGTGCGCATGCCTGAAGCCCTGGCGGTTGCGATAGAACACTGTGCCCGCGGTGTAGAGCACCCCGCCGATCAGCAGCCACACCAGCCCGGCGGCGTCGAGCCGGGCGGCCAGCGGCACGGCGGCCAGCACGCCGAGCCAGCCCATGCCGATGTACAGCCACAGCGAGGGTGTCTTCGGTGCGCCGCCCGTCGCGGGCCTGAGCTCGCGCCAGATGCCGAACAGCGCTGCGCTCCAGATGACGGCCAGCAGCAGCCCGCCCCACACACCCTGCAGCGTGACCAGCGCAAAGGGCGTGTAGGTGCCGGCAATCAGCAGGTAGATGGCGCAGTGGTCCGCACGCTCCCACATGCGCTTGAGGCGCCCGCGCGTGCTGTGGAAGAGGGTGGAGGCCGCATACAGCGCCACGGCGGAGAGCGAGAACACCAGCGCCCCCGCAATGCGCGCGGGGTCGCCGGTGGGCACGGTCTTCAGCAGCAGCAGCGCAGTCGCGGGCAACGCGAGCAGCAGGCCGAGCAGGTGGCTGTAGCTGTTGAGTCGTTCGCCGGGGTACATGGGTAGGGGCGGCCTGCGCGCTGGCTCAGCGCCCGGTTTCCTTCAGGTAGGCCGCGCGCGCCGCAAAGGCCGTGTTCGCAAAGTCGGAGAACACACCGTCGATGCCCGCGCGGAAGTACGCCAGGTACTCGGCCACCGGGTCGCCCTTGTACACGCCGGCCAGGTACTTGGCCTCGTTGCGGAAGGTGTAGCTGTGCACGATCAGGCCGGCCTTGTGCGCGTCGGCAATCAGCGTGGTGGGCTTCACGGTGTTCACGTCGGCCAGGCCCTTGTTGGGCGTGACGAACGGCACGATGGTGTGCGCCATCACCTGCGGCTTCCACGGGCCGATGCCGTCGGCATAGGTCTTCACCTCGGCCAGGCCGGCGGGCGTGAGCATTTCGCCGAACCACTTCGGGTTGCCGGCCAGCGTCCAGCTGTACGGGCGGCCGTCGACGAAGGTGTAGACGTCGTTGGTCACGTAGATCATCTCGCCCGTCTGGTAGTTGACGTCGTTGCCGTCCACCAGCTGCACCGCGCGCGCCTTCAGGCCGGCCGAGCGCAGGTACTTCAGGCTCTCGGGCTCGAAGCTCTGCACGAAGATGGGTGCGTCCTTGCGGTTGAGGTCGTTGAAATTCATGATCTTCAGCAGCGCGTCTTCCAGCGGGTGGCTGCCCACCGGGCCGCAGCCGTTGGCAATGGCCTGCGCGTTGTTCCAGATCGGGTTCTTGGTTTCCGGGTACACGGTGAGCGCGCGGCCGGTGGAGGCGCTCTTGGCCTTGGCGATGTCGATCACCTCCTGAAAGCTCAGCACCGGCAGCTTGCCGTTGAGGTCGGTCGGGCGCTGGTCGCGCGCGTCGTAGGTGGTGCCGCGGATCCACTGGCGCAGCTCGTCCATGGTGAAGTCGGTGATGGACCAGTCGTTGGTGTGGTCCTCGCCGTCGACGATGAGCGACTTGAGCACCGACTTCGGATCGCTCGGGTCGGTCAGGTCGCTCAGGTACTGCGCAGGGCCGTTGGCCGCAATGGCCGGGTACTTCACGTCGACCAGCACGCCCTTCACCGTGCGCTTGCGCGCGGCGACGGTGGCGTTGGTCTTGGCGACGTCGGCCACGTTGGTGTTGTCGCTGAGCCAGGGGTTGTGGCGCGCCACCAGCACGCAGTCCTTGGTGAGATGCAGGTCGGTCTCCAGCGAATCGGCGCCGGCGTCGGCCGCGGCTTCGTAGGAGGTCTTCGTTTCTTCCGGGTACAGGCCCGGCAGACCACGGTGACCGATGACCAGGGGCACCGAGCCGTCGAGCGTGCCCAGCGGGGCCGGCGCAGGCGGTGCGGGGGCAGGTGCTGGCGCCGGGGCCGGCGGGAGCACCGGAAAGGCGATGCCGTTGTCGCTGCCGCCGCCACAGGCGGCGATCACCAGGCAGCCGCCGATGGCGGCCAGGGCCGACACC
This sequence comes from Variovorax sp. H27-G14, assembly GCF_046156345.1. Lineage (NCBI taxonomy): Bacteria > Pseudomonadati > Pseudomonadota > Betaproteobacteria > Burkholderiales > Comamonadaceae > Variovorax > Variovorax sp. H27-G14. Next base: position 52,584 of record NZ_JAYLVN010000024.1, on the reverse strand, counting down.
ATGGTGCGCGCAGGGCGGGGTGCGGGCGCGGGGGTAGTTGCAGATGCAGATGCGGGAACGCTTTTGTTTGTTGTCATGTGCGGTCTTCGGCTGGTTTCGGAAAGGAGATCGAAAGCCGCCGGATGCTAGGTTTGCGCCATGACGGGACCGTGACCGCGCTGTGCGGCCCGCACGCACCGAAGGCGCTGCTCCGCCCCCGCGCTCAGTGCACCGCAGGCACCAGCGTCACCAGCAGGCCGATGGCAGCGCAGCCGCCCAGCAGCGGCAGCACGCCGACCTTGAACCGAAAGAGCGCCACCGCGGCCGCCACCGCAGTGGCCGCCGACACCGCATCGAAGTGCCCGCCAAAGCCCTTCGGCCACAGCACGTGATAAGCGAAGAACAGCGCCAGATTCAGGATCACCCCGACCACCGCCGCCGTGATGGCCGAGAGCGGCGCGGTGAACCCCAACTTGCCGTGCGTGGCCTCGATGAGCGGACCGCCCGCCAGGATGAACACGAAGGACGGCAGAAAGGTGAAGAAGGTCACCACCGTGGCGGCGAGTGCCCCGCCCAGAAAAGGTGCCCCCGCACCCGCCACCTGCTGCAGCCAGCCGCCGACGAATCCCACGAACGCCACCACCATGATCAACGGGCCGGGCGTGGTTTCGCCCAGCGCCAGGCCGTCGATCATCTGCGTGCCGCTGAGCCAGTGGTGCTGCTCCACCGCGCCCTGGTACACGTAGGGCAGCACGGCATAGGCACCGCCGAAGGTCAGCAGCGCGGCTTTGGTGAAGAACGCACCCATCTGCGCCAGCGTGCCGTGCAGGCCCTGCATGGCGACAAGGCTGCCCATGCCCAGCACCCACAGCAGCAGGCCGACCGAGAGCACCTTGGCGAGCCGGCCCCGCGAGAAGCGCGCGTGCGGCGGCGTGGGCGTGGCGTCGTCGATGAGTGCCGCGCCATAGGCCGTGCTGGCGTTGCCGTGGCCACCGCCCAACGCGAACACACCGGGTGCCCAGCGCGCGCCGAAGTGGCCGATGAGCCCGGCGCCGATCACGATGGCCGGAAAGGGCGTGTCGAACGCGAAGATCGCTACGAACGCCGCCGCCGCGATGCCCCACATCCACCGGTTCTTCAGCGCCCGCGTGCCGATGCGGTGCGCCGCGTGCAGCACCAGCGCAGTCACTGCCGGCTTGATGCCGTAGAAGATGCCCGCCACCACCGGCACGTTGCCATAGGCCATGTAGACCCACGACAGCGCAATCAGGATGAACAGCGACGGCAGCACGAACAGCGCGCCGGCCACCAACCCGCCCCATGTGCGGTGCATGAGCCAGCCGATGTAGGTGGCGAGCTGCTGCGCCTCGGGGCCGGGCAACAGCATGCAGTAGTTGAGCGCATGCAGAAAGCGCTTCTCCGAGATCCAGCGCCGCCGCTCCACCAGCTCGGTGTGCATGATCGCGATCTGCCCCGCCGGGCCGCCGAAGCTGATGAAGCCGAGCTTGAGCCAGAAGCGGAAGGCTTCGGCGGAGGACACGGATGGCGGTGGGGTGGGTGCGGTGGTGGCAAAGGTGTCAGGGCTGTCTGGCAAGGGGGTGTCCACGCGGCGCTCCGTTCTCGGGGGAGCGGATCGTAGCAGCGGCGGCTAGGCAGCCTCTCCGACCTGTTGTTCGTGCACGCCCGCCGGCTGGGATGCCGCAGGCAACGGCCGGCCCAGGTATTTGGCGTACGCCACATAGCCCGAGAGGTAGTGCTCCACGTCGTCGATGCGCACCCTGAAACTGTGGTGCCGTATGAAGAAGCTGCCCACCACCCGGGCGGGGTTCTTGAAGAACATGGCCAGCTCGGGAAAGAAGTGACCGGTCATCAGGTATCTGGCGCGCTGCTCCAGGGCCAGGTAGAACTTGTCGATGTCGAAGCCGTCCAGCAGGTGCGACAGCGCCGGTGTGGACTGCAGGCGCACGATCATCCGTTCGGCGGCCATCATCAGTTCCAGCAAGGTGGGAAAGGTGGTGATTCGCTCGAGCACAAAGTCGAGGTGGTCGCGCACGTTGTCCAGGCCGAAGCGGAAGTAGCGCGACTCGGGCTTGTAGAGCGTGAGTTCGTTGACGCAGTAGCTCAGCCAGTGGTCGTGCGCGCGCCAGTGCTCGGCCTGTATGAAGTGCTCGAACGCCAGTTCGGCGCTGCGCAGCCACCGCGCGTCGCGCGTCAGGCCGTACAGCCGCATCAGGCCGAAGGCGGCCTCGCCGTCGTAGTAAATGATGCGGCTTTCTTCCTTCACGCCCAGGCCTGGAAACTCGAGCACGTGCACGAAGCGCCCCGTCAGCGGGTCCTGCATGTGGACGATGCCCAGCGCCAGCGCTTCGAGCAGCGGCAGGTACTTGGTGTCCCCGGTGAGCTCGGTGTACTTCGACAGCGCCAGCAAGCACACCGCGTTGCCGCCGAGCTTGATCTCGTCGCCCAGGTCCACCAGAAACGCGGCATGCGCGCCCGAAGGCAGCCTCAGGTGATGAATGAAGTTTTCGCTCAGGTGGGCCAGCGCCTTGTCGATGGCCGCCTTGTGCCGGGGGTCGCGCGTGAGCTCCCAGCCTTCGAGCAAGGCGTAGGTCGCGCTGGCGTGCCGCAAGGTGTTGTAGGTGGGAATGGGCCGGTCGAAGCAGGGGAACCAGCCGTAGTGGTACTTGCCCGAGGGCATGACCTGCCGTGCCAGGTAGGCGGTGCTGGCTTCGATGGCGTCGCGCACCGGGGCTTGGCCCCACTTCGGCAACACGCGGTGGCCGCGGTTGCGACCCTGGTGCTCCACACGCAGCAGCGACTTCGCATCGGCAAAGACGGCCTGGGTCTCGAACAGCCACACGGGCTCATTCGGCTGCGTCGGCCATGCCAGCGCACGCCCGAAGCGGCGCTGGCCGTACAGCTGGAGGTTGGCCGCGTTGGGCGTTGCTTCTTCGCGTGCGCCGTCGTAGAGCACGGCGTTGGCGCCGATTTCCGGCTCGAGCATCGCTACGTCGAAGTGCTCGTCGAAGGCGATGCCGAAGCGAAAGTAGTTGCGCTTGGTGGCGGCCAGGCCCTGCGTCAGGGTTTGCCAGTTCATCGGATGCACCGTGTGCACCACGTCGACGCGCAGCCACAGCACCGGCAGCGCGGCGCGCTTGCGTTGCCATGCGCCCAGCAACTGGGCACCGCGCTGCCAGGCGGCGCTGAACTCCTTGCTCCGCGCGACGACGACTTGCGCGCGTTCATTGCCGGTGCAGGCGGACATGAAAACCACGCCGGGCTTGTCGTCGGCGCCCGCGGATGCCGCGCGGCACGCGTTCCACACATCGGCCCCCATGGGCCGCGCCTTGGCCAGTAGTTCACTCAGGCTCATCGAGCTTGCCTTTCTGTTTCTCGTTCTGGATCGTCGGTGTCAATGCGAGGAATGCGTCGAGCACGGCGTTGTCGGCCAAGCCGGCGGCACGCGCCTGGCGGCGAACCACGTCCTGCACCGTATTGAAAATGTCGAGGTCGTTTTGCGCGGCGCGTTGGTCGGCCTCCTTCCACTGGAAGTCGGGCCATCCTTGCCGCGCGCCGACCTCGCGGCCGAGGGCCGCCAGCGATTCCAGCAGCGCCTTCATGAAGGCCATGCCGTGCAGCCGGTCGTCGTGCACCACCGGGCTGCCGTCGACATAGGCGAGCTGCGCCAGCGCCGGTGGCAGCGGCATGCGGCCCACAGGGTCCAGCAGAAAGGCCAGCCGGTTCCACGCGTTGCTTGCCGCATAGGTCATGTCGAACACCTGCGCCTGCAGCGAGGCCGGTGACTGCGGCAGCGCGCGCCGCGGGCCGCTGCCGGGGCGCAGTGCGTACTCGGCCCATCGCGCCGTTCCTTCCAGGAACCAGCGCGCCTTGAACGGCGTGTAGCCGTACTGGTACAGGTGAAAGAGCTCGTGGACCGGCGTGGGGTTCTGGTTGGGGTGGCTGTTCAGCAGGTCGATGCGCAGCGCGCAGCGGCCCGCCGCGCCGTCGATGCCGAGCCGGTAGTTCACGACCTCGTCGTACGCACGGCCGTTGCCCGTGTCCATCTTCAGCATGAACACATCGATGGCCGTGGCCTGCGCGTAGCGCGGTTGCCGCAGGGGCGCGGCGAGGCCCATCACCTCGCTGAACAGGCGCCTGCCCGCCACCAGCTGGGTGGCGACGTCTTCCACCTTGTCGGGGATGCCGTTGGCGTTCAGGTCGCGTGCGTCCGGCAGCGCATGGGGGCCCGCCACTGAATAGAGGATGCGAAATTCATCACGCACGTGCATCCGCTCCAGCGTGGGGAAGGCCGCGTTGCGCCCGGGGCGGCAAGGCCCTGAAGCAGCCGGCTGCGCACTGGCCGCGCAGCTTGCGCAGGCCAGCCAGAGCAAGACCGCGCATCGCAGGAGGCGGCCCGGCCCGCGCCGCGCGGCACCGGTCGCTAGAGCGCATTGAGATGCAGGCCCTGGGTGCACGCTCAGTTCGCCATCGAATGCGTGAACAGGCTCAGGCCTTCTGCCGGCCGTGGCTCGCGGCGCGGATCGCTCTCGCTTGCGACGGGCAGCCACGGCGGCTCCAGCATGTCGAACGCCGGGTTGACGCTCAGGCCCATCAGCAGATGCACCCGGTGCGAGGCCTGGTTGCTGCGGTTCACCGCGCGGTGGCGCACGTCGACCCGCACCAGCCAGGCGGAGCCGTCCGCCGGCAGATGAACGCTCTCTATGCTGCCATCGGCACGCTGCCATTCGAAGAAGCAGTGCGGGTTGGTGACGATGGGTATGTGCAGGCGCCATGTTTCCTTGTTGGCGTCCGTGTGCAGCGGCATCTCTGCGCCCTCGCTCTCCAGTTGCATGATGCGCGCGCGATACGGCCTGAGGCCGCTGTCGTTCAGCGCGTCCATGGCCTGCGCCAGGCTGCCGCTGCACGCGCCGGTGGGGTTCACGCCGCGCACGTTGGGGCTGCCGGCCAGGATGCGCCGCACGCCGTCGTCCAGCGTGCCGTCGCGGCTGGTGACGGCCCAGCCGACGTAGTCGACCCGGTTGTCCCTGTAGGGCGTCGACGGCATCGTCTGCACGTGCGAAAAAAAATGCGCGCGCAGCGCGTCGGGGTTGGTCCTGAAGTTCTTCAGGCGCGCGAACATGACATCTCTCGATTCATTCATGGGGCCTCCTGCCAGCGGCCGTGCCTGCGCACAGAGCGCGCCCGGCAAGCACGCAAGGCCGGACGTTCCGCTGCAAATTGTGGGGATCACGGCCAGTCGATGGCCAAGGCGCCGAGGTCTGGATGCAGACCTCGCGATTCAGCCGAAGCGCTGAACCCGCGCGGTGGTAAGGCATGAGCGCCGCGCTGGGCGCCCGCTGCGGCAACGCAAGACCGTTGCAAGTGGCGGCCGGGCGCTGGCCCGTGCCGTCGAACAAGGTCTACGTGAGCAGCGCCGCCGGGCAGGGCGGGCGCATCGGGCGCTCCAGCCAGCGGAAGGGCAGGGTCCCGGCAATGCGGGTGGGGGCGCAGGGCGGTAGCACGACTTCAACCGGCGTGAGCTCCGGCAGGCCGAAGATGCCGGTGTCGTCCAGGTTCAACGCGCCAGTCGAGCCGCCGGGCTGCATGCAGCCACCCGGGCTCGCGTGGCTGCTGCATGCGCCTGTTCGCGTCTCCGCCTGAACAACCTCGTCGACCAGGCCTGCCTGCGCACACATCACGTCCTGCATAGCGGCCGCCCAGCCGTGGCAGCACAGCAAAACGGCAAGGATCAGCATGAAGAGAGGTCTGCGGGGCATGGCTTGGTTCGAATCAGTCTATCGCCGTGGGGGGTGGCTGTCAGCGTGCCGGGGCCGGTTCTACGGAAACCGGTGGGCCCTGGCAGGCCGCGCGTTCGGATGACGCCTGTCGAGACGCCACACCCCGACAATCGCCCGCTCACCATGTCCAGATCTCTTGCTTTCACCCTCGCGGTTTCGCTCTCTTCGCTAGCCGCATCCGCCTTTTGCTTCTGGGCCTGGTACGAGCGCTACCTGCGTTGGGACTTCAACGAACTCGGGCGCCATTACGACGCGGACACGCAGACCGTCTACACCACCAGCGGCATGGTCTGGGCGCTGCCCGCGCTGGGCTTCCTGCTGCTGGCCGCATGGCGCTTGGCCCGTGGCTTGCGGCAGGCCAGAAGGCGACGAGCCAGCGCCTCGCGCGGCGCCTGAGCGCGCAAACCCCAGTCGGGCAAACCCGCTTCCTGCGGCGGTGTCGAATCCCTACGATCCGCTCGCCAGGCGCTTGCGCCGGCACCCGCCCGCTGCCCTGCCGCCTTCATGGCGCTGATCTTGCGTAAGCCCGGGTTGTTCTCAACCCGAGGGAGAGTCGATGAAAAGCTTCTTGCCGTGGCGCCGCGCCGGCCTGGTGTGTCTGGCGCTGGGAAGCGCCGTGGCGGTGCAGGCCCAGGTGCTGCAACTGAAGTGGGGCCATGTGTACGAGCCCGCGAGCATCTTTCATCAGCAGGCCGAGCTGGCGGCACGCAAGATTGCCGAGCAGTCCGACGGCAAGATCAAGATCGAGGTGGTGTCGTCTTCCAAGCTCGGGCAAGAGGGCGACTTTCCTTTGATGCTCGCGAACGATTCCATGCAGATCGCCTATGTGGGGCAGGCCACGCTGGCCGAGGGCTATGCGCCGCTCAACCTGGCGAGCTATCCCTTCGCTTTCAAGGACCTCGACCATGTGCGCAAGTACCTGGCCAGCCCCCTGCTCGCGGACCTGATGAAGGGCTACAACGAGAAGAGCGGCAACCGCATGGTGGCGGCCGTTTACTACGGCGCGCGGCAGGTCACGTCGGCCCGGCCGCTGGCCAAGCCGGACGACTTTCGCGACCTGCGCCTGTACGTGCCCGACGCCGCGGCCTACCAGCTCTTTGCCACCGCGCTGGACGCCAAGCCGGTCACGCTGCCCTTCATGAACCTCTACAACGCGCTGAAAAAGGGCGAGGTCGAGGCGCAGGAAAACCCGTTGGGCACCGTCAAGTCGAAAAAGCTCTACGAGGTGCAGAAGCACGTGCTGCTCACCGCGCACGTGTACGACACGCTGGGCATCGTGATCGGCAAGTCTGCGTGGGCGCGCATGGCGCCGGCGCAGCAGGCCATGGTCGAGAAGGTGCTCGCGGACACCGCCAAGTGGACCAACGTGGGCGTGATCGCTGGCGAACTGGAAGACGAGCAGTTCCTGCGCGGCAAGGGCATGACGGTGTCGGCGGTCAACAGGCAGTTGTTTCTGGAGCGCATCGCCAAGCGCTCGACACCCGAACAGCTGGGCGCGCGGCCGGGTGACTTTGCGCGGCTGCAGGCACTGGCGACTTCGTCGCACTGACACGCGCACTGACACGCGCCGGGCACCCGCTCGGAACCGCAGCGCGCAGGCGACCTCAGCCCGCTTCGAACGCGCGCCGCAGTGCGTGAGCCAGGTCGGCGACCAGCGCTTCGCGTTGCGGCGAAGGGCGCCAGAAGATGCGGCCCGCGACCGAGCCGGCGGTGCTTTCCCAGTCGGGGTGGTTGCGCGCCGGCTGCACGGCTCGCACCGCGGCGGCTGCGGCCTTTGTCGGCGCGTCTCCGTTGGCGGATGTGTTCTCTCGCATTGCAGTGCTGGCGCCGTCTGCCCCAGTGCCGATGCGCTGCGTGGCCGCATGCCCACGCTGCTCCAGCGCGTGCGCCAACTGCAGCTGCCAGGCGACCAGCGCGAACAGCACGCCGTCTTCCACCGTGAGTTCATGCATGTCGCGCAGCTTGTTCGCAATCTTGCGTCCGAGCGGCCCCCAGCCCTGCGACACAGCGCCACCGATGGCGCCGCCCAGCGCCGCGCCCGCGCCCAGCGAGATGCCGGCCACGGCCAGGTCGGCCACCACGCCCACGGCGGCACCGATGACGGCGCCCTTGCCCAGGCGAAGGCCCGCGTCCTTCATGGCCTCGGGGCTGAAGAAGTCGAGCGTCCAGCGGCCCTCGATCAGCGGCAGCGGCGCTTCGTCGGCGTCGCCCTGGCGAAAGCCATAGAGCGCGAGCAGGTCATCTGTGCAGCGCTGCGCCTTGTCGAACACCGCCTTCTGCAAGGCCGTCACCAGGGTCTGGCGGCGGGCGGCGTCGGCGAACTCGGTGGCCGACACGGTGCGGCGCACCGCGGCGGCATCGACCAGCAAGTCCGCGATGCGCGCGCAGGCCGACTGGCGGCGCTGGGCGGCTTCGACGGCCAGCGTGTCGACCACGCCGCGCAGCACATCGCGCCGGTCGCGCAGCAGCGTGCCCAGGTCGTTGTACAGGTCCTGCTCCGCGCCGACGAAGGGCGCGGCGGCGTCGAAGCGCACTTGCACGTGCAGGCCGTAAGCCGAGAGCAGCTCTTTCCAAGCCGGCTCGCGGCTGGCCGCGTCGCGCACGAAGTTGAGCACCGGCAGCACCGGGCGCGCGCACGAGTTGAGCAGCTCTATTTCGTCGCGGAACTTGGGCAGCACCGGCTCGCGCACATCGATCACCAGAAAGGCCGCGTCGATGTCGCGCAGGGTGCGCAGCACCTTGGCCTCCTGCTCGAACACGCCGTGGGCTTCGGGGCCCTGCAGAAACTGTTGGATGCGTTCGGGCGGCGTGGCCTGCGCGTCGAAGCCGGCCAGGTGCTCGCGCAGCGCCACGGCGTCTTCCAGGCCGGGGGTGTCGAAGAAGCGCACGGCAACGGCGCCGTTCACCTCCAGGTCCACCGACTCCACATGCCGCGTGGTGCCGGGGCGCTGCGACACCTCGCCGAAGTCGACGCGCCGCGTGAGCGTGCGCAGCAGCGAGGTCTTGCCCGCGTTGGTGTGGCCGACCACGGCGATGCGGATGGGCTGCGTCATGGCGCGGGCGCTCCTTCGCTTGCTTGGTGCTCGGGTGGCCAGGCCACGTTCAGGCGGTCGCTGGCAGTGATGCGCTGCAGGCCGGTGTCGCGCAGCCAGTCGAGCCAGCGCTGCGTGGCAGCGGTGTTGGCATTGACATCGGGTGCATCGGCAAGCCACAGGCGGCATTCACCGCAATGCGCCAGCACCTCGCGCAGGAAGCGCTCGGTGCCCCGGTCGGGGCTCGATGCCGCGTGGCAGACCATCAGCACGGTGCGCGGATGGATGCGCGCCAACTGGTCGAGCAGCGCGCGGCGCGACGGCGCGCTGCCGTCGATGCGGTGCACTTGCGTGGCGGGATTGCTGGACAACGCAATGGACAGCTCTGCAGGGGGCCAGGGCATTTCGGGCGGCAGCTCGAAGCCGACGACGAAGCGCACATCGCGCAGTTGCGAGTCAGACAGACTCGCGGGCGTGGTGCCACGCAAAGCACCAGCAACGTGACCGGGGTCGGCGTCGACGATGGCAGCGGGGGCCAGCGCGGCGAAGCGGGCGAGCAGCTTGCGGTAGTACGGGTCGCTCCAGTCGGGCTGCAGCGCCTTGCGGCGGCTGCGCCACATGGCCGCGCTCCACGCCACCAGCACCACGCGCGGCAGCAGGCCATAGACCACGATGCAGCCGGTGAGCCAAAGCGCCCAGGTGCGCTGGCCCGCTGCGGCAGCGGCAGCGGGTGCGGCACCGGGCATGGCGGGTACGGCTGCCATCACGGTCGCCGCGTCGGGCACCGGAAAGCCGAGCTTGGCCGGCAACCAGCCCAGCACCTGCACCGCCTGCACGAAGAAGGCCGGGTCGAGAATCGTCGTTTCCCAGCTCAGCGTGTAGCTGCGAAACGCCAGCGCGAACAGCATCGCGGCCAGCACCACCGCGAAAGAAAGCGACCAGATGCCGTGGCTCACCAGCCCGAAGGCCCAGGGCAGCAATTTGGCGCGCGACAGCAACCCGGTGGCCGCGCGCACCAGCACCGGTGCCTGCCCGCGTCGCCCGCCCGCGACGCGCGCGGTAAGCGACAGCCAGATCCAGCCGAGCGAGGCAGGGCTGAACGACCCCAGCGGCAGCCACAGGCCAAGGAGCCACATCAGCAGCGTGAGCGCATGCAGCCCCAGCAGGCTGACCAGCGCAACGATGACGTTGATGTGCCGCTCGCCGCCACCCACCACATTGCCCGCGAGCCCCAGGCCTGCCATCACGATCAACGCGACCATCGCCAGCAGTACCCAGGGCGCCCATTGCCGGGCACGGGCCAGTTCGGGTTGCAGGCCGATGCGTTCACCGAGCTGTCGCGCGCGATCGATCACCTGGCGATGCGCGTCGGTGCTGCGCGAGGCGGCGGTGCGCAGGGCCTGCGCGTCGTCGAGCGAACCGGTCTGTTCGGTCCATCGGATCGCTTCGGTGATCACCGCGTCCGGAAAGTCAGCGTCGCGCCACGCGGTGTTGGTCAACAGGGTCCCTTTGCTGGAGAGTGCCCGCACAGTGCCGGGGCGCGCAAATTATGCCCGGCACCTTTGGCACAACCCCTGGTGCCACCTTGGCCACGCCGACGAAAAACGGGGCCGCAAGCGGCCCCGTTTTTCAGGTTCTCAATTGGCAGGTGGCGTATGCCGTTCTCAGCGCAGGCCGAAGAACGACAGCACAGCGACCACAACCACGACCAGACCGACGATGTAGATGATGGAATTCATGCGAGGACTCCTTGTGTTGAATATGTATTCACTGTCGTCTCGCCAAGGCGCGTTGAATGTCGGCAAGGGGCGGCGTGTGGTGTAGGACTCGTGAAGCGCAAGGCCCGCGCCCTTGGCTGGTTTCGGCGCGCTGCCGGCTCTTCCCCTTTCACTCTGCTTTCAGCGAGCCCTTCCATGGCCCCCGGCCTCCTGAGCTACAGGCGCGGCGTGCCCAGGTGCGAGTGGCATCGGGTGTCCCCCGCAGCGAAATAAAGGAGGAGGGCGAAGCCCGGGGGACATTCGCGGAGGGGGACACCCGGTGCCACTCGCACGCCCCCGAACCGCAACCCGCAACCGGCGATCAGCAACCCCGCAGGTCTTCAGGCCCGCATACCCTCGTCATCCACGCCGTCTTCCCCCAAAAACCCGCCACTCTGATGCGCCCACAGCCGCGCATACAGCCCGCCTTGCGCCATCAACGTGCGGTGATCGCCTTCTTCCACCACGCGGCCTTCGTCCAGCACGATCAGCCGGTCCATCGCCGCGATGGTCGACAGCCGGTGCGCAATGGCGATCACCGTCTTGCCCTCCATCAGCGTGTACAGGCTCTGCTGAATTGCGGCCTCCACCTCGGAGTCGAGCGCGCTGGTGGCCTCGTCCAGCAGCAGGATCGGCGCGTCCTTCAGCATCACGCGCGCAATGGCCACGCGCTGACGCTGCCCGCCCGACAGCTTCACCCCGCGCTCGCCCACATGCGCCTCGTAGCCGCGCCGCCCGCTCGCGTCACCCAGTGTCTGAATGAAGTCGTGCGCCTCGGCACGCCGCGCCGCCGCTTCTATCTGCGCCGGCGTGGCGTCGGGCCGGCCGTAGGCCACGTTGTCGGACACCGAACGGTGCATCAGCGAGGTGTCCTGCGTGACCATGCCGATGTGGGTGCGCAGCGAATCCTGCGTCACCTGCGCGATGTCCTGGCCGTCTATCAAAATGCGGCCGCTCTCCAGGTCATGAAAGCGCAGCAGCAGGTTCACCAGCGTCGACTTGCCCGCGCCCGAGCGGCCCACCAGGCCGATCTTTTCGCCCGGCTTCACCGTGAGGTTCAGGTCGTCGATCACGCGGCGCCCGCCTTGCGCGTTGCTCAGGCCGTAGCTGAAGCTCGCATGCTCGAAGCGCACTTCGCCGTGCGGCACCTGCAGCACCGTGGCGTCGGCCGCGTCCAGCACGGTGCGCGGGCGCGACAGGGTCTTCATGCCGTCCTGCACCGTGCCGATGTTCTCGAACAGGCTGGTCATCTCCCACATGATCCAGTGCGACATGCCCTGCAGCCGCAGCGCCATGGCCGTGGCCGCGGCCACCGTGCCCACGCCGACCGCGCCGTTCGACCACAGCCACAGCGCCATGCCCGCCATGCCGGCCGTCAGGCCCATGCTCAGCGCGTGGTTGACGATTTCGAAGGCGCTCACCAGCCGCATCTGGCCGTAGCCGGTGTGCATGAACTCGCGCATGGCGTCGCGCGCAAAACCGGCCTCGCGCTGCGTGTGCGAGAACAGCTTGACGGTGGCGATGTTGGTGTAGGCGTCGGTCACGCGCCCGGTCATCAGGGAGCGGGCGTCGGCCTGCGCCTTGCCGACCTTGCCCAGGCGCGGCACGAAGTACACCAGCGCCGCGATGTACAGCACCAGCCAGATCACGAAGGGCCACACCAGTTGCGCGTCGAGCACGCCCACCAGAATGATCATGGTCGCCACGTACACGCCCATGGCCACCAGCACGTCGGCCAGTACGAACACGGTTTCGCGCACGGCCAGCGCGGTCTGCATCACCTTGGCCGTGATGCGGCCGGCAAATTCGTCCTGGTAGAAGGCCATGCTCTGGCCCAGCATCAGCCGGTGAAAGTTCCAGCGCAGGCGCATCGGCAGGTTCACCGCCAGCGTCTGGTGCTTCACGATGGTCTGCAGCGCCACCACGCCGATGCTGATCACCAGAAACCCGGCCAGCCACAGCAGCGTGTCGCCCCGCTCGGCCCACAGCCGCGAGGGCACCTGCCCGCCCAGCCAGTCGACGATGCGCCCGAGGATGGCGAACAGCGCCGCCTCGAAGCTCGACATCACGGCGGTGAGCACCGCCATGGCCGCAATCTTGCCGCGCACGCCGTGCGTGCAGGCCCACAAGAAGGCGAAGAAGCCCTGCGGCGGCAGCGCGGGCTCGGCGGCGGGGTAGGGGTGTAGAAGTTTTTCGAAGAAGCGGAACAAGTAGACGGTCTCCCAGGCAGCCCAGGACTTTAGCCGCGCTGGCATGACCTTGCCCCGAAAAGGTGCGTTCTGCGGTTGCTTGCGCTCAGTTCGAGATGTGCAGCCCCGACATCCCCAGGATGATGGCAACTGCCACGGCCGCACTCAGGACGATGCCAGCCCAGGTCCAGGTGTTCGCCTTGGCCTCCTCGACCCGGTGCGCCACAGCGACGATGCGAGCGCCCAGCACTAGGTGCGACAGCACGAAGAACACACCGAGCATGTAGTGCGGCAGCAGGCGGATGTTCCACGCATCCTTGATCAGGCCGGTGGGGGCGCCCGTCGCAAAGTTCCAGTCCGTCGGAATCTGCAGCAGCATGCGCGCGTAGAAGAAAACCGAGTTCATGTGGCCCAGAACGAAGAACACCAGGTACACGCCGCTGGCAACTTGCAGCGTGCGGAACACATCGGCCTTCTGCCTGACGTAACCCGCCACCAGCGCCAGGCCCGAGCCCACCATGAAAAGAAACAGCCCGACGACGATCGGCTCGATCAACCTCGCGCGGTAAACCGTGCGGAAGATGTCCATCAGGGAGCGGTGCACGCTTTCGCTCAATAAGCCCCCAAGGTGATTCGACAGGTGCATGCCCAGAAAGAGCAGCAGGATGGCCGCTGCGCTGATGCCATGGGCAACCCGCATCCGGGGAGAAACCACCGCCGTGTTCGAGGGCATCGCCAGCCTGGGCTTTTGCGGCGTGAACTGCGGGGCGAACGCGGCCTTGGCCATGAGTGCCAGCCCGATGGCCCACAGGCCGAGCCACACGGTGAAGTCGCTGACCGGGTCGCCCGCCATGTACAGCACCACGCCCAGAAAGGTGTAGAGCGGCGCGGAGGCCATCGACAGCAAGGCGACCCATTTGGCAAGCACCTCGTTCGGGGTGGGCGAGCCTTGCTCACCCAACCTGAGCGCGACGACGAACCCCACCAAAGGGACGGCGATGGCCAGCAGCAACTGAACGGCCGCAAGGGCCAGCCAGGCACTGCTTGCGCTGGTCACGCCAATGTTGAATCCCCTCAGCAGAAACGGGTAGGCGACGGCCGCCAGAGGCGCGCCCATCATCAAGACGGGAGACAGCCTCGAAGGGCCGAGGCAGGAACGGATGGCGCTCGTGGTCATGGTGCAAATCGCTGGGTTGGTTCAGCGCGATGCTAGGGACGCGGGCCGTCTTGTGGCAGAGCCACATTTCAACTATGTCCTGGACCACTTTTCATGCGGCGCACCACTTGTCGGTGCGGCCATCAAGCGCTGGCGCAGCCATCGCGCGCCCCGCTCGGCTTCATGCGCGGCGATGTTTCCGTAGCCCAGCACCAGGCCCTGGGCGAAAGGCTCGCGGCAGAACGGCGCCAGGGCGTGCAGACCGATTCCCTTGGCATTCGCATCACTGATCAAACGAGGCACATCGATGGACCCATGCAGCAGCAGCGTCATGTGCAAGCCTGCCTGCGCTGGCACAAGGTACGCCACAGTCTTTGGCAACGTTCCCAGCGCGGCCCGCAGCAGTTCGAAGCGCTCCCGATAGATGCCCTGCATGCGACGCAGGTGGCGGGCGAACGCGCCCGTGTCCATGAACTCCGCCATCACCGCCTGGGCCAGCGAAGGCGTGTGCCTGTCGGTCAGCCACTTGATTGCCAGCAGCTCCTCGATCAGCGACTGCGGCATGGCGATGTAGCCCATGCGAAGCGCCGGCAGCAGCACTTTCGAGAAGGTGCCCACGTAGATCACCCGGTCGCGCGTGTCGAGGGCCTGAAGCGCCTGCACGCGACGGCCGCTGAAGCGGTACTCGCTGTCGTAGTCGTCCTCGACGATCCATGCGTTGGCGGCCGCTGCCCACTGCAACAGCGCCTTGCGGCGTTGCAGCGACATCGTCACGCCCAGCGGAAACTGGTGTGAAGGCGTCACGTAGATCAAGCTGGCCGAAGGCGGCAGGGCGGAGACGACCAGGCCTTCTCTGTCCACCGGCACCGTGACGATGCGCGCGCCCGCCGCTTCGAAGACGGCAACGGCCGCGGGGTAACCGGGCTCTTCGACCGCAACAACCGTTCCTTTGGTCACGAGCACCCGCGCCAGCATGTCGAAGGCTTGCTGCGCACCGGCGGTGACCAGAATGGATTCGGCAACGCAACGCACACCGCGCGAACTGCGCAGGTAGTTGGCGAGGTGCTGGCGCAGCAGCGGATCGCCCTGCGTCTGGTCGCCTTCGAAAAAGCGCGGCAGCGCGGTGCGAAGCCGCCGCGTGGCGGAGCGGCGCCATTCGGTCGCGGGGAACTCACGCAGATCGGGCACGCCGGGTCTGAAGTTGGCGGGGCATCGCTCGGATGCCAGCGTGAAGGGCAGCACGCCGACGTTGCCGCGCTTCGCGATGGCGGTAGCGGTGATACCGGCGGAGGCGTGCACCTGCTGCCTGGCGCGATGCGCGGCGTCCTGCGCAAGCGCCTCGCTGACAAAGGTGCCGGAACCGTGCCGTGCAGCGAAATATCCCTCGTCCACCAAGCGCTGATACACCTCGACGACCGTGTTGCGCGAGATGCCCAATTCGCCCGCGAGCATGCGCGTGGCGGGCATGCGCGAGCCCGGCGTGAAGCGGCCCGCCACCACGGCTTCGCGCATCTGCCGGTGCAGTGAATTGGCCAGTTCACCGGCTGGAACGTCGTCCAGGGTGAACGCAAGAAAATCAAATCCACGCTTCATTGGTCCGAGTCTTCCGCAGCCTAAGGGGCCTGTGGGGCCTGTGGGGCCTGTGGGCCCGCATTCTGCCGGGCCAGGTTTTCTTCAACCGTTTGCGGATTCATTTCTCACTTGACGATGTCCTTCGAATCGGCCGTCGCCCGTTTCGCCGAGCCTCGCTGCGGCGGGAGCGCCGACACGCTCCCCAGCCGCTCGCTCAGAAAGTCGATGAACGTGCGCAGCTTGGGCGACATGTACTGCCGGCTCGTGTACACCGCAAAAAGCGTGACAGGCGTCGACTCGAACTCCGGCAGCAGCCGAAGCAGCCGGCCCTGCGCAATGTCCTCGTCGATCAGCCACAGCGGCATGAAGGCGATGCCCATGTCCGCGTGCACTGCATGCAGCGTGAGCGTGGTGTCGTCCGAGCGCATGGCCGGCGCCAGCCGCAGCGCAAACTTGCGCCCGCCCGGGCCTTTGAGCGACAGGTTCTCCAGGTTCACATAGCTGGGCACGATGGCGCCCAGCCGGGCCAGGTCGGCCGGCACCGCGGGCAGGCCGCCCATGCGCGCGATGTAGGCCGGCGTGCCTGCCAGGTAGAAGGGCACGCGGCACAGCGGGCGGGCGATGAGTGCGGGCGAAGGCTCCTGCGTGGCGCGCAGGGCCAGGTCGTAGCCGTCGGCGGCCAGGTCGACCTTGCGGTTTTCCAGGTGCATGTCGACCAGCACCTCGGGGTACTTGTTGCGGTAGTCGGCCAGCACGCGGGCAAAGCGCGGCGTGGCGCACCACACGGGCGCGCTCACCTTGAGCTGGCCGCGCGGCGTGTCGTGGGTCTGGCCGATGGCGGCCTCGGCCGCGTCGAGCAGGTCGAGCGCGCGGCGGCTCTGCTCGTACCAGGCGGTGCCGGCCTCGGTCAGGCTCAGGTGGCGGCTGGAGCGGTGCAGCAGGCGCGCGCCCAGCGACTTCTCCAGCTGCGCCACATGCTTGCTGGCCATTGGCGGCGACAGGCCCAGCCGCTCGGCCGCGCCCACGAAGCTGCCGGCCTCCACCACTTCGCGGAACACCCGCAGGCTGGTCATTCGGTCCATGAGGGGCTCTTTCAAACATTCCTGGGAGGAACTGATTCGATGCATCGTAGCCTGTCGATTTCCTTGCAGGAAATGTCTACAGTCGGTGCAACGCTTTCAAGGAGCATCGACTTGACCCACGACAACACGACCTCATCAGCGCTTTCACGTTTGCCTACGTACTTCATCTCGCACGGCGGCGGCCCCTGGCCCTGGATGAAGAAGGAAATGGGCCCGACTTACGACCAGCTCGCCGCCTCGCTGGCCGACATGCCGCGCCAGATCGGCCGCACGCCCAGCGCCATTTTGATGGTGTCGGCGCACTGGGAGGCGCCGGTGTTCGCGGTGCAGGGCAACCCCAAGCCGCCGATGGTGTACGACTACGGCGGCTTCCCCGCCCACACCTACGAGGTGCGCTACGACTCGCCGGGCTCGCCCCAGCTCGCGCAGCGCGTGCAGTCGCTGATTGCCGCGGCCGGCCTGCCGGTGCAGATCGACCCGGAGCGCGGTTACGACCACGGCATGTTCGCGCCCATGGCCGCCATCTACCCCAAGGCCGACGTGCCGGTGGTGCAGTTGTCGCTGCGGCGCGGGCTCGACCCGGCGGAGCACCTGGCGCTGGGCCGTGCCCTGGCGCCACTGCGCGACGAAAACGTGCTGATCGTGGGTAGCGGCCTGAGCTATCACAACCTGCGCAACTTCGGCCCGCAGGCGCATGGCGTCTCCAAGGCCTTCGACGACTGGCTCGACGCCGCGGTGGTCCAGGGCTCGACCGCCGAGCGCAGTGCGCAGTTGCTCGACTGGGCGTCAGCACCCGCGGCGCGCATGGCGCATCCGCGCGAAGAGCACCTGATTCCGCTGATGGTGGCGGTGGGCGCGGCCGAGGCGGATGCGGGCGAGCGCGTGTATCACGAGGAGGCCTTCATGGGAGGCCTTGTCGTCTCCAGCTTCCGCTTCGGAAGCTGAAGACCTAACT
Source organism: Variovorax sp. H27-G14 (assembly GCF_046156345.1). Classification (NCBI taxonomy): domain Bacteria; kingdom Pseudomonadati; phylum Pseudomonadota; class Betaproteobacteria; order Burkholderiales; family Comamonadaceae; genus Variovorax; species Variovorax sp. H27-G14. Next base: position 35,064 of record NZ_JAYLVN010000024.1, on the reverse strand, counting down.
GCGCCGCACCCCGTCCGCGTCCACCAACCCGACGCGCGTTTGCCGCCCCCAGGTGCCGCGCCCGGTAAGGAACGTCCACCACCCCCAGGCCGCGCCCGTGTGGCGCAGGATTTGGAAGGTGAAGGGCTCCACCAGCGCGGCCAAAAAGGCCTGCAGCATGTTCGCCTCGCTGCCCTGGCCGATCCAGCGGCGGTACAGGTACACCGACCACAAATGAAACAGCAGGTCGAGCACGATCTTCGCGCCGATCACACCCGCCACCGGCGCCAGCACACCCAGGTTGCCGCGCACCAGGTACACCAGCAGCAGCCCGAAAGCCGCCAGGCCGTACAGCGGCTGCAGCGTGTCGATGGCCTTTACCGGCAGCATGGCCACGCCAAGCCAGCCGTAGCGCCGATCGCCCACCATCGCGCGGTACCAGTACTGGGTCTGAAGGAAGCCACCGAACCAGCGGCGGCGCTGGCGCAAGAAGGCGCCGGTGCTGCTGGGCGCGTCGGTGTGCGCCTGGGCGTCGCCCAGCACGCGCACGGTCCAGGGCAGGCCGTGGGCCTGCGCATGGCGGTGCAGGCGGTGGATGAGTTCGTAGTCTTCCACCAGGCAGTCGGTGTCGAAGCCGCCCACGGCGCGCACCGCGTCGGTCCTGAAGCCCGCGAACGCGCCTGAAATGAGCAGCAGCCCGTTCACCTGCATCCACGCATAGCGCGAGAGAAAGTTGCGGATGTACTCGTACGTCTGGAACCACTGAAAGCAGCGCCCGGCCAGCGTGCGGCTGCACACGGGGGTGATGACGCCGGTGGCGGCCACCAGGTTGGGCTCTTCGGAGAAGGCCCGGCGCACCGCGCCGATGGCCTTGCTGTCGAGCAGCGTGTCGCCGTCGACCGTGAGCACGGTGTCGGTGTCGATGCACAGAATGGCCGCGTTCAGCGCCACCGCCTTGCCGCCGTGCGGCAGGCGCAGCCAGTACAGGGTGGGGTGCGAGGTGCTGGCGGCGCTCAGCATGCCCAGGGCCGGGGTCACCAGGCCGTAGCGCGCGGCCAGCAGCTCGGCTGTGCCGTCGCTGGAGCCGTCGTCCGCGATCACGATACGGTCGGGCAGGTCGGTCTGGCCGAGCAGGGCGGCCAGCGTGACGGGCAGCACGGTGGCCTCGTTATGGGAGGCGACGATCACGCCCAGCGTGTTGCGCGGCGTGGAGACTGAAGCGGTGGGGGAGGCCGAAGGGCGCATCCGCAAGATCGGCAGCGTCATCCAGCCGACGAACAGCAGCAGCACGGTGTCGTACAGCACATAGGCCACGCCCACCGACCAGGCCCGCACATTGCCGACCTTGAACGCCATGGCAAACAGCAGCACCCACAGCACGAGCACGCCGCCATGAATGAGCCAGCTGCGCAGCGGCGTGCGGGGTGGGGACAGGCGCGGCGACGCGGCCAGAAAGGCGCTTTGGAGTGGATCGTTCAAGGGAAGGGTGTCCGGGCGACTGGTCATGGATACGCAAAAACTCGGCCTGCGGTTTCAAAAGCCCCGGGCCAAACCCTGGACAATCGCCCGCGTTGCAGACTGACTCGCTCCACGCCCGAAAATTCCCCGCATGCTCGCACAAACCCTTAACGCCCGCTACACCCGCACCGCCATGGCCTTGCACTGGCTCATCGCCTTGCTCATGGCCGTCAACATTGCCCTGATCCTGCTGGTCGACCACTACCCCGACGACTGGGTGCGCCCGGCCGTGGACACCCACAAGTCGATCGGCATCACGGTGCTGGGGCTGGTGCTGTTGCGCATTCTGTGGCGCCTCACGCACAAGCCGCCGGCCATGCCGGGCTCGTTGGGCGCGCTGGAGCGCTTTGCCGCCCACGCGGCCCACGGCGCGCTTTACATCCTGATGGTGCTGCTGCCGCTGTCGGGCTGGATGCACGACTCGGCCTGGAAAGACGCCGGCACCCACCCGATGTTCTTGTTCGGCCTGTTCGAGTGGCCGCGCATCGGCTGGATCATGGCCATCGAGCCGGCCGTCAAGGAGACCTGGCACACGGTGCTGGGCGGCGTGCACACCTGGGCGGGTTACGTGCTCTACGTGATCTTCGGGCTGCACGTGCTGGGTGCGTTGAAGCACCAGTTTCTGGACGGCGAGCGCGAGCTGCAAAGGATGTGGTCATGACGGTGCAAGGCACCGAGGCCAGCATGGCCCATGACAGCGATGAAGCCCGCGAGGCCATCGCCCGCGTCGACGCTCTCTCCACCCACCACGACGTGGTGCACGACGGCGTGCGCGTGCGCTGGCGCCGCTTCGGCACGGACAACAACACAGACACCCACACAGACACCACACGTCCCCCGCTCGTTCTGCTGCACGGCGGCCACGGCAGCTGGATGCACTGGCTGCGCAACGCACAAGCTTTGTCGGCCGGCCGCACGCTGTGGCTGCCCGACATGCCGGGCTTCAACGAATCAGACGCGCCCCCGCGCACCGCCCCCGGGCAAGACTCGCTGCTGCCCCTGCTGGCCGCGCTGGGTGGCACGCTCGACCAGCTCATTGGCGCGGGCACGCCCATCGACCTGGGCGGTTTCTCTTTCGGCGGGCTGACCGCCGCGCGCTTCGCGGTGCAGCGCGGCGCCATCCGCCGCTTTGCGCTGGTGGGCAGCGGCGGCCACGGCACGCTGCGGCGCATGACGGTGCAAATGATCAACTGGCGCGCCGCCCCCAACCGCGAGGCCGAGCGCGCCGCGCTGCTGCACAACCTGGCCGCGCTGATGCTGCACGACAAGGCCGCCATCGACGCGCTGGCGTTCGAGATTCACGACATCTCGTGCCACGGCACGCGGTTTCGCAGCAAGGAGGTGTCGCTCTCGGGCGGCCTGCAGCAGGCGCTGAACACATTGGGCGTGCCCACGCTGCTGCTGTGGGGCGAGTTCGACGTGACGGCCGACCCGCGCCCGCTGGTGGCGCAACTGGTGAGCGAGGGGCCGCTGCGCGAAGGCACGGTGATCGACGGCGCCGGGCACTGGGCGCAGTACGAGCGCGCCGACGAGGTCAACGCGCGCTTGCTGAAGTTCTTCGGCTGAAGTTTCTGAATGGCTGGCAGCGCACCCGCGGTGCGCCCGGCGCTCAGCAGGCCCGTGGCATGTCGGCGGGCGCATCGACCATGACGATCGACACGCCGTCGTCGCTGCCCGACTGCCAGGTCAGCAGGCCCTGGTGCATCGCCTCGCGGATTGCCTGGGTGCGCGACTTCACGCTCAGCTTGCGGTAGATGCTTTTCACCTGCGCCTCGATGGTGTGAATGGAGCGGTGCGTGTCGTCGGCAATCTGCTGGTTGCTGGCGCCGCGCGCAATCATCCACAGCACCTTCAGCTCGCGCGAGGTCAGCAGCGGGTGCATGGGTGCAGAAGCGGGGCGCGGCGGCGCTTCGATGTGGGTGGTCAGGCGCAGCGGCTGCGCCGACTGCGGCTGCACTGCGAACGCCATGGCGCCCAGAATGCCGTGCGCAACCCGCGCCGCGGTGGGCGCGTCGCCCTGCTCGATGGACGCGAGCATGAACTCCAGCTCCGCCTCGGTGGCCTGGGTGAACAGGTGGGACAGCGCGCAGGCCACGGCGTCGACGTTGGTCGAATGGCTGGTGTGGGGCGTGTGACTCGTGGGGCTGGTGTGGCTGGTGTGGACGGGGCGCGGCGGCGGGCAGAGTGCGTAACGCATCGGCGCTGCGGCTTCTTCGAAGTTGGGCATGGGCGGCGTCATGGTGTGGCAAGACAGCCTCGGCCTTGAGCCGGACGACTGCGCTCGCGGGTGAATCGATGGGAGCTGGATTGAACTGTAGGCATTGGCACCGCCCAGCGCATCCGCTTTCACGCCGCAGATGTGTTGCAGATCACAACCGCGCGCAATGAGCCCATGAGCCCGTGAATCCATGCGCGGCCTGCGCCCGTGCACCCCTGCCCCCACCAGTCCGCTACCCCTGGCGCATCAGCTCGCGCGCAATGACCACGCGCTGGATCTGGTTCGTGCCTTCGAAGATCTGGTTGAGCTTGGCGTCGCGCATCATCTTCTCCACCGGGTAGTCGCGCACATAGCCGTAGCCGCCAAACACCTGCACCGCATCGGTCGTCACCTTCATGGCCACGTCGCTCGCAAAGCACTTGGCCATGCTGGCGAACTTGGGCAGCTGCTGCCAGTCGCCGATGTCGGCCAGCCGCGCGGTTTCATACACCAGGCAGCGCGCCGCCTCTATCTGCATGGCCATGTCGGCCAGCATGAACTGAATGCCCTGAAACTCGATGATCGCGCGCTTGAACTGCTTGCGCTGCTTGGCATAGGCCAGCGCCGCGTCGAGCGCGCCCTGCGCCAGCCCGACCGACGCCGCGGCAATGGCCGGGCGGTTGAGGTCCAGCGCGCGCATGGCCGAGCGAAAGCCCTTGCCTTCCTCGCCGAGCCGGTTCTCGGCGGGCACGCGCACGTTGTCCAGGTAAACGGGCACGTTGATGGTGCCCTTCATGCCCATCTTGCGTTCGTTGCGCCCAAAGCTCAGGCCCTGGCTGTGCTTCACATCGACGATGAAGGGGCTGATGTCGTCGGCCCCGCCGCGCTCGCCGGTCTTGGCAAACACCAGGATGTAGTCGGCCCGGCTGCCGAAGGTGCACCACTGCTTCTGGCCATTGAGCACATAGCTATTGCCGTCGCGCACCGCGCGCGTGCGCATGCCGCCCACGTCGCTGCCGCAGTCGGGCTCGGAGATGGCGATGGCCGTGACGGTGCGGCCTTCGGCCAGCAGCGGCAGGAACCGGTTCTTTTGCTCGTCGGTACCAAAATGCATGATCGGCAGCGCGAACATGGTGTTCATGCCGGCCATCAACGCGCACGACTCCGACACGCGCGAAATTTCTTCGCGCGCAATGCACACCATGGTGAGGTTGGCACCCGGCCCGCCATAGGCCTCGGGCACCCACAGCTGCAGCAGGCCCATGTCGCCATAGATGTCGATCAGCTCTTCCGGAAAGCGATCGTTCTCGTCGATTTCTGCCGCAATGGGTGCGACATGGCGCTCGACCATGCGGCGCACGCCGTCGCGAAAGGCGATCTGTTCTTCGGTGAAATTCATGGGGGGCTTTCGGGGTGGGCGCGTTGCGGGTTGGTGCGTTGCTGGTGGGTGCCGTGCGGGTCGGTCCACAGCGGGTTGTTGATGGCCAGCGCCTCGTGCAGCCCGGCGCGCAACTGCGCGGCCAGACCGGGCGTGTCGATGGGCGTCTGGCCGGTGCGAATGGCATCGGCCAGGGCCAGGTTCAGGGCCGCAGCATCGCTTGGCGTGGCCGTGTGCTGCAGCTCGCGTTCGGCGATGCGCAGCACGTTCACCGTCACGCGCACCTGAAAGCGGTGATAGCCATCGAGTGTGGGCAGCAGCTCTTCTTCCAGGTAGCGGGCAGCGGCCTGCAGCAGGGTGCTCGCGGGTGGCACGGAGTGGCGCATGGGGGGCATGGCTCAGCCTTCGATGAGTTGAAAGAAGTCCCACAGCGGCTCTTCCATGCGCCGGCCCACGGCGCACAGCTCCAGGCTGGCGGCGCTGCCGTCGGCGCGCACCGACAGCCCGCGCCGCACGCAGCCAATGGCCCACTTCAGGTTGGAGAAAGCCTCCCAGAAGCGCACGCGCGCCGCATCGACCGGCATGCCGCTGGCGCGCTCGTAGGCGGCGTACAGGTCTGCGCGTGCACCGAAGCCGCCCACCTCGGGCGTGCCGCCAAAGCGCCAGGTCCGCATGCACAGCACGCCCAGGTCTTGCATCGGGTCGCCGATGCGCGCAATTTCCCAGTCGAGCACGCAGCGGATGCCCTCGGGCCCGACGATGAGGTTGCCGGTGCGAAAGTCCGAATGCACCAGCGTCTGGCGCCCGCCCGTGGGCAGGTGCTGCCGCGTCCATTGCAGCGCGAACGCCAGCGCCGCATGCCTGAAACCCGTGCGCTCCAGCAGGTCGCCGTACACCGCCAGCTCTTGCGCGGGCGACAGGCGCTGCAGAAAGGGCAGCGCCTGCGTGGGCGTGGCATGAATGGCCGCGAGGATGGTGCCGGCCTGCGCCGCCATGGCGCCGCGCGCCGCTGCAAGCGCCGGGTCGTTCACCAGCTTGCGGCCCAGCGTTTCGCCCTCTACGCGCTCGGTGATGTAGCCGCTCGCCAGACCGTCTTGCACGTCGAGCATGGCCAGCACGCGCGGCGCCGGCACGCCGTGGGCGCGCGCCACCGTCATCAGGCGCGCATCGTCGGCGGCCGCCAGTCTGGGCGTGGCCAGTCGCCTGGGCCCTGACTGCACAGGGTCCGGCGATGCCGGCAAGGCGGGCAGGGCGGGCGCCTGCTGCAGGATCAGCGCGTGCCTGCCCTCGGGCGCGACCAGGTCGAAGGACCACGTCGTCTTGGTGGCCCCGCCCGTGAGGCGGCGCAGCCCGTCGACGTGCCCGTGCAGGCCCGCATGGCGCCGCAGTGCCGCGGCCAGCCGGGCGGCCGTGTCGTGTGGTTCGCTCACGCCGGGCCGCGTCAGATGCTGCGGCCCGCGGCCTGCCAGAACGGGTCGCGCAGGCGGCGCTTGAAGATCTTGCCGCTGTCCTCGCGCGGCAGCGCCGCATGAAAGTCGATGCGGCGCGGCACCTTGTAGCGCGCAATGCGCGCCGACAGAAACGCCTGCACCTGCGCGGCGTCGATGTCGGCACCGGGCATCGGCTCGATGGCCGCGGCCAGCGACTCGCCCATTTCGTCATCGGGTATGCCGAACACCGCGCAGTCGCGCACGCCCGGGTGCTGCACCAGTACCGCCTCTATCTCGGCCGGGTAGATGTTCACGCCCGCCGAAATCACCATGTCCGCGCGACGGTCGCACAGGTAGAGGTGGTCGTCTTTCACGTAGCCCACGTCGCCGCAGCTGATGAGGCCGTCGCGCTCCACCGCGGCGCGCTTCTCCGGGTGGTTGTGGTACGTGAAGTCTGCATAGGCCGGCACGCGCACAAAGACCTCGCCCACCTCGCCCGGCGCCACCTGCTGCCCGTCGTTGCCGTACAGCGCCATGCGCGCGCCGGGCGTGAGTCGGCCCACGCTGCCCGGGAACGCGAGCCAGTCTTGCGGCGTGCTGAGCGTGGCGGTGCCCACCTCGGTGCCACCATAGGTCTCGTACACCACCGGGCCCCACCAGTCCATGAGCGCGCGCTTGGTGTCGGGCGCGCAGGGTGCGCCGGTGTGCGTTACCCATTGCAGCGAGCGCAGGTCGTAGCGCCGGCGCACGGCCTCGGGCAGCTTGAGCATGCGCACGAACATCGTTGGCACGGCCACCATGTGGGTGATGCGGTGGCGCTCGATGGCGGCCAGCGCGGCCTCCGCGTCGAACCGGGTCTGCATGACCAGCAGCTCTGCCATGTGCAGCGCCTGCCGCGCAAAGGCATTGGGCGAGGCGTGGTACAGCGGCCCGCCGATCAACGCGCGCACGCCCGGGCGCAAGCCGTACACGCTGCCCAGCAGCGCCGCATAGGCGGCGGCCTGCTCGGGCGTGGCCGCGTCGCGCTTCACGCCTTTAGCATGGCCGGTGGTGCCCGACGTGTAGATCATGGTCGCGCGGCTGCGTTTGCCCGGGCCGTCCCAAGGCGTGAAGGCTTCGAGCCAGGCGTTCCATTCGGTGGCGCCGGGCGGCAGGGCGACGGCGGCATCGTCCAGCAAGAAGCTCTGGCGCACCTCCGGTGGCGTGGGCACGGTGATGACCACGGTGTCGGCGGATATCAAGTGGCGCACCGGCGCCAGCAGGTCGGCATGTCCGACCAGCACCTTGGGCCGCACGTCGTCGACGATGTAGCGCACTTCGTCCGGCATGCCGTGCCAGTTGATGGGCACGGCATACGCGCCCAACGCGGCGGCCGCCTGCTGCGCCTCGAAGAAGGCGAAGTCGTTGCGCAGCAGCAGCGCGACGGCGTCGCCCTCCCGCACGCCCAGGGCGTCGAAGCCGCGGGCCGCGCACAGCGCGCGCCGCAACAGCGCGTCGCGCGCCATGGGGCGCTGGTCGAGGATCAGTTGGCTCATTGGGGGCGTGTCTCCGGGCTCGGCGGCATGCAGTGCCGCTCAGATGTCGATCAGGCGTTAAGCAAATGTCAATGGTTCAACATATGATAAGTCTCGAAGCACGGCCATTGCAAGCGTGTGCGCCTGGCGGTCTTTTTTTCTTGCGGCGGGTGGCTCCGCCCGGGACTCATTCCGTCAACAAAGCAAGTCCTTTGTGACCTGGCCTCATCGCGGAGCACTTGCGCGAAGGTTTCGCGCATTAGTGGGCATTTGCGTTTTTCGCGCCCGGTGCTTAGTGCCTAAAGTGGACGCCCTCACCACCCAAAGCCTCACTACGCGGGCAAGGAGCGCATCACTTCTCAAGCACCTGAAAAACGAACCGCCTGCTTCGCAGCGGGTCATCGGCAGCATGGCTGTGCCGGTGCAAATGCGAGGTATCAAAAGGCGACGGCCGGGGTGCTAGCAACACCCCGGCCGTCTAACCAAGTGAAGTGCCAAACGTCTAAGGACACACCCCAAAATGGCTACCCCAAATATATCCCGCCCCTCCACCTCCAAAAATTCCGCTGGAGGCGCCGCTGCAGACCCTGCTGCAGACCCCGCCGGCGAGCCGACAGACCCCTGGACCGTGCTGGAAGAAAAGAGCACCCAGCTCCACTCGCTGCTGTGCTACTGCCACGGCAACGGTGCCCCGGGCCAGGAAGACGCGGGCCCCGTGCACCGCGACAACGTGTTCTGGCTGGCCTCCGAGCTCGCCAGAGAAGTGATGGAGCTGATTCAGCGCTGCGCGCAGCAAAAGCGCTAGGCGGCCACGCTGGCGGTGGCGTCGCGCATCAAGACACCACCGCCTTTTCGACCTGGCCGATCAGCCGGTCCGCATACGCTTCCCAAGGGCTCTGCCCGTCCAGGCCCTCGAACAGCCCGGCTTGCGCCTGCTGCGCCACCCAGTCCTGCTTGCTTGCGATGCCCGCCGTCATGAGAGGCTCGAAGCCCGCCTCGCGCACCGTCTGCGCCGACTCTCGCATTTCCTCCGCGCGCCGCTTGCCGTGCTGCACCACGCGGCTGAAAAAGTAGGCGCCTTGCCGCGGCCAATCGATCTGCGGAAAAGTCTCCTGCAGCGTGGCGAGCACCTGCGCTTCCACGCCGTAGTGCCGCGCGGTGGTGAAGCTTTCGATCACCAGCGCCTCCAGCCCTTTGATCATGATGCTGCGGCTCATCTTGATGGCCGACGCCACGCCCAGCGCGTCGCTGGCCACCTGGGCTTGCATGCCCCAGGCGTTCAATGTGGCGGCCAACGCAGCGGCCTGCGCGCCGCCCAGCAGCATGGGCACGCGAATGCCGTAGGGCGGCACCGAGGTCATGACGCCGGCTTCCACGTAGTCGACGCCTGCCGCTTGCAGCGCCTGCGCTGCGCGTTGCTTGGTGCCGGGCGAGGCGGAATTCAGGTCCAGAAAGCGCGCACCCGCGCGGGCATGGCGCGCGGCTTCCTGCGCCACGGGTAGGGTCTGCGAGGCGGTCACCGCGCAGATCAGCAGGTCGGCATCCGCGCAAAGCGCGGCCATGCTGTGTGCGGCGCGCACGCCATGCGCCTCGGTGGCCGCGCGCGCTGCGCTGCCGGTCACGGGGTCGGCAAAGCGCAGGTCCCACGCCGCGATGCTGTCGATGCCCTGCTGGCCCAGCAGCCCGCGCCCGAAGATGGCGCCCACCTCGCCATAGCCGATGAGTCCCAGGGTGATGCCCATGTTCGTGCTCCGGTTCAGAAAGAAGCGCTCTCGCCGGGCTTGAGCGCCAGCACGCGGGTGGTGGTGTTGTTGCCCAGCGCGCGCTGGAACTGCTCGGGCGTGCCCTTGCCCAGCGGGTTGGCGCCGTAGTGCATGGGGATCACCGTGCGCGGCTTGAGCCATTCGCGCGTGGCGTAGGCCGCGTCCTCCGGGCCCATGGTGAAGTGGCCGCCAATGGGCATCAGCACCAGGTCGGGCTTGTAGTAGCTGGCAATGAAGGCCATGTCTGCAAACAGGCCCGTGTCGCCCATGTGGTAGATGCGAAAGCCGTTCTCCAGCTCGATGATGAAGCCCACCGGCTCGCCGCCGGGGTGCGCCTCGTCCTTGCCGGTGGCGGGGTTCTTCCACACGATGACCGACGAGTGCTCCGCATGCACCGCCGTCACCTTGATGCCCGGCGCCGGCGTGACGGTGCCGCCCTTGTTGAAGCGCGGCACCAGCGCAGGCGGCAGCATGCCGAGCAGGCCCACCGTCTGGTTCATGTCGCCGGGGGCGTACATGGGCACCTGGTTGAGCAGCGCCAGCGCGGGCGCATCGGCAAAGTGGTCGAGGTGGCCGTGCGTGACCAGCAGCACATCGACCTTGCCCAGCGCCTCCAGGTTCTTGTACTGCGGCGGCGTGAGCGGGTTCTGCTTGAGCCACGGGTCGGTCACGATCACCTTGCCGCCCGGCGTGGTGATGCGAAAGGCCGACTGGCCGAGCCAGAGCACTTCGGTCTTGCCCATGGGCTTGGCTGCGGCAGCCGTGGTTCCCGTGGTCGCAGTTACCGCAGTTGTCGCAGTCGTGGTGCAGGCAGCGCAGGCCAGCAGCGCGGCGCCCAGCGCCAGTGCGCGAAGCAGTGTCTTCATTGTTCTTGTCTCCTGCGGGTTGAGTTCAATCGACGGTGACGTGCGCGGTCTTGATGACCCGGTCCCAGCGCACCATCTCGCTGGCGATCAGGTCGCCAAAGGCCTTGGGGCTGGTGGGCGTGGGCTCCGCGCCTTCGGCGGCCAGGCGCACCTTGACGTCGGGCGAATCCAGCGAGCGGTTCACCAACTGGTTCAGCGACGCCACGATGGCCGCGGGCGTGCCTGCAGGCGCCACCAGGCCGTACCACTGGTCGGCCTCGAAGCCCTTGGTGCCGGCCACGCCGCTTTCGGCCACGGTCGGCACATCGGGCAGCAGCGCAATGCGGTGCGGGCTGGACACCGCAATCGCGCGCAGCTTGCCCGCCTTGATGTGCGGCATGAGCGCGGGCGCGCCGGTGAACAGCACCTGCAACTGGCCCGCAAGAATGTCGTTGATGGCCGGTGCGGTGCCCCGGTAAGGCACATGCAGAAACGACGTGCCGGTCTGCAGCTTGAGGTATTCCATGGTGATGTGCGCCGCGCTGCCGTTGCCGCCGGAGCCGAAGGCCATCTGCCCCGGCTTGGCCTTGGCCAGCGCAATGAGCTCGCCCAGCGTGCGCGCCGGCACCGACGCATGCACCACCAGCACATTGGGCACGCGCGCCACCCACGCCACCGGCGTGAAGCTGCGCAGCGGGTGGTAGTCGAGCTTGGGGTACAGCGACGGGTTGATGGCCAGCGTGCCGATGTGTCCCATGAGCAGCGTGTAGCCGTCGGCCGGCGACTTGGCGGCTTTTTCCGCGCCCACCGAGCCGCCCGCGCCGGGCACGTTGTCGACCACCACGGCCTGGCTGAACGCACGGCCCAGCTCCTGGCCGATGGCGCGCGCCAACAGGTCGGTCGAGCCGCCGGGCGTGAAGGGCGCAATGATGTGCACGGGCCGCGTGGGGTAGGTCTGGGCGAAAGCAAGGCCTGCGGTCGTGAGGCCGAATGCGCCGGTCGCACCCAGCCTGGCGAATGTGGCGCCTAGGCAAGCCTGCCGGCGTGTGATGCCTGGTGTCATGCGTGTGTCTCCTGGTGTTCTTGTGAGCGAGCGTGGCTGGCCTTGCCGGGTCCTGGATAGGCCATGGGTGGTGGCTCAGTCCGGCTTGATGCCCGCCTCGCGAATCAGCTTGCCGTAGCGCGCCGCATCGCTCTTCAGCAGCTTGGCAAATTGTTCCGAGGTTCCCGGCAGCACCACGCCGCCCGCGGCGGCCAGCTGCTCGCGCACTTCCTTCGAGTCGAGCGCCTTCTCCACCGCGTCGTGCACTGCGGTCAGCACCGGCTTGGGCGTGCCTGCGGGGGCCACAAAGCCGTACCACACGCTGGCCTCGAAGCCGGGGTAGCCCGACTCCGCCACGGTGGGCACACCGGGCAGCACGGCGGAGCGCTCGGCGCTCATCACCGCCAGCACGCGCAGCTTGCCGGCCTTGACCAGCGGCAGCACTTCCAGCGCATTGACCGCCACCACGTCCACATGCCCGCCCAGCACGTCGGTAATGGCCTGGGCGCCGCCCTTGTAGGGCACGTGGCGCAGTTGCAGCCCGGCGGTGTGCTGGAACAGCTCCATCGCCAGGTGCGGCGTGGAGCCGTTGCCCGGCGTGGCGACCGTCAGGCCGCCCGGCTTGGCCTTGGCGGTGGCCACCAACTGCGCCACCGTCTTGATGGCCGATTCCTCGCGCACCGTGAACACCACCGGTACGCGGCCGACCAGCGCCACCGGCGTGAGCTCGCGGTCCAGGTCGTAGGGCGCGGGCTCGAACAGCGACGGGTTCACCGCCAGCGCATTGGCGGCCAGCAACAGCGTGTAGCCGTCTGGCGCGGCGGTGGTCAGCGCCTTCACGGCAATGTTGGTGCCCGCGCCGGGCTTGTTCTCCACGATGACCGACTGGCCCAGCGTGGCCGCCATGCGCTGCCCCACGGAGCGCGCGATAGCATCGACCGCGCCGCCGGCGCTGTAGCCGACCAGAATCTTCACGGGCTTCGACGGGTACGGGTCGGCCGCTGCGGCGTGGCCCATGGTCAGCAGCGCGGCAAGGGTGCACGCGACGGTGCGAAAGAGATGTCTCATGGTCAGGGTCCTTGTGTGTGTGTCTGTGTTTGTGTGCGGCTTCAGCGGGCGGGCGGCGTGGCCGCCGTGTCCCAGGCCTGCGGCGCGGCGTCCTTGCCGGCCACCGAATACAGCGCGCCGGGTGCGTTGCGCGTCTGCTGAAAGTCTTCGAGCGTCTGGCCGCGCATGGCGGCGTAGATGTGCAGGTTCGACACCCCCACCACCGCGCCCAGCTTTTCCAGCATGAAGAAGATCACGCCGTAATGAATGAGGCCGCGCCAGTCGCGCCGGCGCAGCAGGTCGCGCTCTTGCTCGGTGAGCGCAGCGGCGGCAAAGGCGGCGTCTTCGTCGGCCAGAAAGGCCGCGCGGTGCGCCGGGCGCGTCATGCCGTGCAGAAATTTGTTGAGCCGGTAAGCGCGCACGCTGGTTGCCAGCGTGAAGGGGTAGGTGCCTGGCAGCGCCTCGATGCCGGCGAGCTGTTCGTTCATATGGCGGCGGTGCCGCTCGGCCTCGCCGGCGATGGGCGCGATGGCCTGGTTCTCGTAGATGGCCGTGGCAATGCCGGTCATGGAGGGCAGGTAATAGCTCTGGTGCGTCTTGCGCACGTTGGCCGACAGCGCGCCGCGCATCACCAGCCACATGATCACTTCCGCGCCTTCGGCCCCGCCCAGCGTGGCCAGCTCGGCCTGCGTCATTTCGGTAAGGCGCACCGGGTCGTTCTCTATCAGCTCCAGAAAGCGCGCGTCCCAGCCGGTGTTGTTGAAGCCCGCGCGCTCGCCGTGCACCTGATGCGACAGCCCGCCGGTGGCCACGATGGCCACCTTCAGGTCTTCAGGGTAGCTTTCGATGGCGCGGCGCAGGGCCTGCCCCAGCCGCCAGCAGCGGCGCGCCGACGGCACCGGCGACTGCAGCACGCCCACCTGCAGCGGAATCACCGGCACCGGCCACGCGGGCTCGTGCGCGCACAGCAGCGACAGCGGCGAGAACACGCCGTGGTCGAGCGCGCGGTCCTGAAAGAAAGACATGTCGAACTCGTCCGCCACCAGCGAGCGGCCGATGTGCTGCGCCAGCGCGGGGTGGCCGGCCAGCGCGGGCAGGTCGCGCGCACCGCCGCCTTCGTCGGCCACCGCATGCTGCTCGCCCACGCCCAGCGTGAAGGCCGAGTAATGGTCGAAAAAGAACGAGCTGACGTGGTCGTTGTAGATGAAGAAAAGCGCGTCGGGCTGGTTGTCTTCCAGCCAGCGCCGGGCCGGCGCAAAGGCTTCGAAGATGGGCGCCCACACGGGGTCTTGCTGCTTGTTTTTGTCGTACGCAAAGCCGATGGTGGGCGTGTGCGAGCACGCGACGGCGCCAATGATGCGGGCCATGGTGCGCGGCCCTCAGTCGATGTAGCGCAGCCCGGCCTTGGCCAGCGGCTCGCGCATTGCGTACATGTCCAGGCCCAGCGTGCCGCTGGCCAGCTTCTGGCGCTTGGCGTGCTCGTTGTCCTCGCGGGCCTGCGCGGCCTCGGCCACCTGCAGCGCCAGGTGCGCGGGCACCACCACCACACCGTCGATGTCGGCCAGCACCACGTCGCCGGGGTGCACCAGCGCGCCGGCGCACACCACCGGCACGTTCACCGAGCCCAGCGTGGCCTTGATGGTGCCCTTGGCATGAATGGCGCGGCTGAACACCGGAAAGCCCATCTCCGTGAGGTCGCGCACGTCGCGCACGCCGCCGTCGATCACCAGGCCGCGGCAACCACGCGAAACGAACGAGGTGGCCAGCAGGTCGCCGAAGAAGCCGTCGGTGCTGTCGGCGGTGCAGGCCGCCACCACCACGTCGCCGGGCTGAATCTGCTCGGCGGCCACATGCAGCATCCAGTTGTCGCCCGGCTGCAGCAGCACGGTAATGGCCGTGCCGCAGAAGCGCGCCTGCGGGTAGATCGGCCGAATGCGCGGGTGCATCAGCCCCAGGCGGCCCAGGGCCTCGTGCACCGTGGACACGCCGTGGCGCGACAGCAGCTCCACCGCGGCCGGGTCGGCGCGGTGGATGGTGCGGTGCACGACGCCCAGCGCCTGAAAGTGAGCTTGTGGTGTGGTCATGGTCAGAGTCCCTTCGCGGTGAGTGCGCGGTCCAGCCGCGGGTACACGCGCCGGGCATTGCCTTCGTAGATCTGGTGGCGCGCCTCGGCGCTGAGCGTGGTGGCCGCATCGATGTAGCGGCGCGTGTCGTCATAGGGGAAACCGGTCTCCGGGTCGATGCCGCGCACCGCGCCAATCATTTCGCTCGCAAACAGGATGTTGTCCACCGGAATCACCCGCGTGAGCAGGTCGATGCCCGGCTGGTGGTACACGCAGGTGTCGAAGTAGATGTTGTTCAGCAGGTGGTCTTTGAGCAGCGGCTTCTTCATCTCCTGCGCCAGCCCCCTGAAGCGCCCCCAGTGGTAGGGCACCGCGCCGCCGCCGTGCGGAATGACGAAGCGCAGCGACGGAAAGTCGGTGAACAGGTCGGACGTGAGGCACTGCATGAAGGCGGTGGTGTCGGCATTGAGGTAGTGCGCGCCGGTGGTGTGAAAGCAGTCGTTGCAACTGGTGCTCACGTGCACCATGGCCGGAATGTCGTGCTCCACCACCTTTTCGTACAGCGGATACCACTGGCGGTCTGACAGCGGCGGCGATGTCCAGTGCCCGCCGGAGGGGTCGGGGTTCAGGTTGATGCCGACAAAGCCGTAGTCCTTCACGCAGCGCTCCAGCTCTGGAATGCAGCTGCGCGGGTCCACCCCCGGCGACTGCGGCAGCATGGCCGCGCCCGCAAAGTGCGCGGGAAACATCTGCGCCACGCGGTGGCACAGCTCGTTGCAGATGGCGGCCCAGGTCGCGCTGGTCTCGAAGTTGCCGATGTGGTGCGCCATGAAGCTGGCGCGCGGCGAAAAGATGGTCAGGTCGCTGCCGCGCTCGCGCATCTTGAGCAGCTGGTTGTGCTCGATGGACTCGCGCAGCTCGTCGTCGCTGATGCGCAAAGACGCCGCGCTGGGCGCCTCCGCCGGGTTGCCCAGGCTGGCAATCTGGCGCTTGCGCCAGGTTTCCAGCGCGGCGGGGGCGGTGGTGTAGTGGCCGTGGCAATCGATGATCACGGGGGCTCCGATCAGTTCAAAAAGTAAGAGGCGCCATGGGCACCAGCACCTGGCCGCGAAACAGCGGCCGCGCGGTGCGCAGCAGCGCGGCGCCGGCAATGGCGTGGCCGGTGGCGTCCATCAGCAGGCGCACGGTGAATTCGCCGGTGGGGTGTTCCACCGACAGGTCGTGCAGGCGCTGCTCCGCGTGGGTTGCGATGGCGCACAGCCCGTGCATCACCGTGCCCGGCACCACGCAGGCCGACGCCACCGACACCGCGCCCAGCACGCCGATGGCGTCGTGGCACTTGCGGGGAATGAAGGTGCGCGTGTTCAGCGCGCCGCCCGCCAGCGCGGGGGACAGCAGCGTCATCTTGGGCACGACCTTGGCGCTCACATCACCCAGGCCCATGCGCTGGCCGGCCTGCAGGCGAATGGATTCGATGCGCGCTTTCAGCTCGGCGTTGGCATCGAGCTCGGCCGGCGTTTCGCTGCCGCTCACGCCCAGGTCCGCCGCGCGCATCAGCACCACGGGCATGCCGTTGTCGATGCAGGTCACGTCGACGCCGTCGATGCGCTCCATCGGCAAGCCCGTGGGCAGCAGCGCACCGCAGCTGGAACCCAGAATGTCGGAGAACCGCAGCTCCACCGGCGCTGCATGCCCGGGCACGCCGCTGATGGCCGTGTCGCCGCTGTAACGCACGCGGCCTCCGGGCGTTTGCACCACCGCATCGCAGTACGAGGCGGTGTTGACCATGCGGATGCGCACGGTCGACTCGCCGTCTTGCGCGGGCACCAGCCCTTCGTCGAGCGCGAAGGGCCCTACGGCCGAGAGGATGTTGCCGCAGGTCGGCGCGTAGTCGATGCGCGACTCGGTGGCCACCACCTGGCCGAAGAGGTAGTCGACGTCGGCACGCGGGTCTGCCGATGGCGAGACGATCGCGACCTTGGTGGTCAGCGGCGTGCCGCCGCCGATGCCGTCGATCTGCCGGGGCTCGCCATGGCCCATGGTGGCCAGGATGGTGGCGTCGCGCGCAGCCGGGTTGCTAGGCAGGTCTTTGGCGTGGAAGAACGCCGCCTTGGACGTGCCGCCGCGCATCAGCACGCAGGGCAGCGAGAGCAGGTCCGGGGCAGGGTCGAAAGTCATGCCGCCAGTGTGGGCGCGGCACGCCCGGTGCGGGTTGAGTTCGGCTAGCACTGCGTTCTCATTTGTTTATCGACAAGGGGTTAACCCTGAGTGAAGTTCGAGTGCTTGCAGGCGTCGGCCATCGGCAGAATGAGCACATGTCCGCAAAGAAACTTATCGACAACCCCAGGC
Organism: Variovorax sp. H27-G14; assembly: GCF_046156345.1. NCBI lineage: Bacteria > Pseudomonadati > Pseudomonadota > Betaproteobacteria > Burkholderiales > Comamonadaceae > Variovorax > Variovorax sp. H27-G14. The sequence goes on along the minus strand of NZ_JAYLVN010000024.1, from coordinate 17,939 downwards.
CGCCGGAGCCGGGCGGCGCGCCGCGCATCAACCTGCGGCACCTGCAGGCCTTCTCGGCCGTGGCGGCCACGGGCAGCGTGACGCAGGCGGCGGAGGCGTTGTTTCGCGTGGCATCGGCGGTGACGCGCTCGGTGGCGGAGCTGGAGGCCGGCCTGGGCGTGGCGCTGTTCGAGCGCAAGGCGCGCGGCATGCTGCTGAACGCCTACGGCGAGGCGGTGCGCGTGCGCGCGAATCGGGTGGAGCAGGAGTTTGCCGCGGCCTGTCAGGAGCTGGCGGGCAGCGACGTCGCGGCGCTGCGTCACGCGATGCAGGTGACCGAAACGATCAAGGCCATCGAGGCACGCAGCCTGCTGGCATCGATGTTCAGCGGGCGCCGGCTGGCGCTGTTCGCAAGCCTCTCGGAGCTGCACAACATGCCCGCGGTGGCCGCCGCCTTCGGCGTGACGCAACCCGCGCTCAGCGCACTGGTGCGCGAGCTGGAGGCCCGCACCGGCCGCGCGCTGTTCACCCGCTCCGCGCGCGGCGTCACGCCCACGCGTGCGGGCAGCCTGCTGGCGTTTCGCTGCAAGCGCGCGCTGGCCGAGCTGCGCAGCATCGAGTCGGACCTGGCGGCCTTGCGCGGCGCGGTGGAAGGCCGCGTGGTGGTGGGCGCGCTGCCGCTGTCGCGCACGCTGATCCTGCCTTCGGCCATCGCGGCGCTGGTGGCCAGGCACCCGCGGCTGCATGCCAGCACGGTAGAGAGCCCTTACGAGGCGCTGGCCGCGGCGCTGCGCAGCGGCGACATCGACTTCATCATCGGCGCGCTGCGCCCGCCGGAAGACGCGAAAGACCTGGTGCAGAGCGCGCTGTTCGAAGACCGCATCTCCCTCATCGTGCGCGCCGGGCATCCGCTGGCGAAGCTGTCGCGCATCGGGCGGGCGGCGCTGCAGCGTGCGCAGTGGGTGCTGTCGCGCACCGGCTCACCGTCGCGCGAGCTGCTGGAGCGCGCCTTCCGCGAAGCCGGCCACCCGCCGCCCGTGCCCACCGTGGAAACGGGTGACCTGGCGCTGCTGCGCGGGCTGCTGCTGCGCAGCGACATGGTTACCGCCATTTCGGCGCACCAGCTGCATTACGAAATAGAGACCGGCGCGCTGGTGGTGCTGAACCATCCGCTGGAAGGCACGCGGCGCAGCATCGGCATCACGCAGCGCAGGAACGCGCTGCCTTCTCCGGCGGCGCAAGCGTTGATCGATGCGGTGCGGAAGGTGGTGGCCACGCTGTGAGGCGGGCAATGCCCGGCCCAGTGCGTAAACGTATTCATTGCAGCCGCTGCGCAAGTTCTTTTGCGCCCGTGCGCAGGCCCGCCTCGGCCGCCGCCATGGTGCCCGCGCCGGCCGGCAATTGCAGCGGGTTGGGGCATTGCTTGGCGGCGTAGGCCATCAACAGCCGCTGCGACGAAGCGTCGCGCATTTCCACCGCATAGCTGACGCAAGGCGCCATGCCGTCGCCGTTGCGCGCGGCAGCTGTTGCGCCGGTCAGCGTGAGCTTCAGCCGCAGCGTGCCGGGGCTCACCCAGTTGACCAGGGCGCGCGTTTCGTTGAGCGCATCGCCGAAGCGCGCGTCCATGTAGAGGGCCAAGGCTTCCTGCTCGCTGGCGGTCAGGCCTTCGAAGGTATTGCCGTCGCCGGGCTGCACCGCGATCGGGTCGAGCATCACTTTCGGGTAGGCCTGCCAGTCGGTGTGCGCGGCACAAGCGGGGCAGGGCAAGTTCTGGCTGCTCGCGCAGCCTGCCAGGGCCAACGCGGCGGCGCAGTGCATCAGGCTCAGCAGAGGCATCGTCGGGCGCATGGCGCGGTCCTTGGCAAAGCGCTAGTCGAGCGGCACGGTGCGGTCGCCTGCACCCGCACGGCAACCGTCCGCCACGGCGGTCCAGCCGCTGTGCACCACCACCTGGTGCGTGTCGTGGCACAGCTCCACGCGTTCGCTGGCGGGCTGCTGTTGGTGCACGAAGGTCTCCACGGTCGATGGCAGGCTCACGCGCAGCTTCAGGCCGTAGCGGTCTTCTTCGGGGTGGTCGTCCAGGTGCAGCAGCGGCACGAAGCTGGACGCGAAGATGAGCGCGTGCGAGCCGACGTCGACCGGCTCGGGCCGGTAGGGCGCCGCGCGCAACCATTGCTGAGCCCTGCCACGCAGGTCATCGCCATCGGCCAGGTCGCCCCATGCCGCCGCGAGCAGCTCCATGACCCACTGGTTGCAGTTCTGGTAGCGCAGGCTGAACGGATAGGCATTGGCGCTGTAGCGCGCGCCCAGCAGGCGCAGCGCGCGGGGCGTGTCGAGTGCCGCGTTGCGCAACGCGCGCGCCGCGGCGTCGGGCAGCCGCACGATGGAAACATAGCCCAGCGCGGTGTCGTCGATGCCCATCACAAAGCCGGCCAGGCCCTGGTCGTAGAGGCGCGGTCGCCCTTCGTCGCAGGCGTAGTAGAGCTGCCGTGCGGACCATGCGCCGCTGGCGTCCTTCCATGCAATGGCGGTGTGCGAATAGCGGATGTGGAAGCGCGAAAGGTCCAGGCCCGAGCGGCTGATGAGCACCGCGTCGCTGCCGGTGGCGGAGAGTGCGTCTTGCACCACGGCGGTGAAGCGCAGCACGCGGTCTTGCTGGCTTGCGCTGAGCGGCTGCGCACGGTCGCAGAACTGTGAGGATGCCGCGTGCGCCATGCTGGCCGTGAAGACCAGCGCCGCCGCAACGCAGTGCGCCAGCCGACGGGCCACGCTCCAGATGCTCAAAGGCGCACGAGGCGCGCGGCAAGGCCCCCGTACCAGTCGTCGGCCAGCACCAGGAAGAAGGCTTCGCGCTTGCCATCGCGCGTGCCTGCTCTCATCTCTGTGCGCATGAATGCGGTGCCGTAGTCGCGCTGTTGCGCATGCACCAGGTCGCCGGGGCCCAGGCCTTCTTTCTCGAAGGTGGCTTGCGGCAGCAGCAGCACGATGCTGCGCTGCGCGTCGTCGCTCTGCATGGCCACGCGGGTGAAGCCGGCGCGCTCTGTGGCCTGCGCCACCTCGGTGATGCGGTAGTCGCCCTCGGCCACCTTGTTGCCGTCGAACGAGCTCCTGCTGGAGCCGCGCAGCGAATCGGACACGCTCCCGCTGGACGCCGAGCCCGCACTGGAGGCCACGGACGAGGTGAAGCTGTCGGCCTGGGCATGCAAGGCCACCGAGAGCAGTGCGCCCAGGCAGGCGACGCGAAAGGAAGGGACGAAGGTCATTGAAGGCTCCTGGGAGTGAGTTGGGCAAGGGTTCATTTCGCGTGGAAGATGCCGATGCGCGAGCGGCTCGCCACCGTCCAGTTGCGGCGCAGCCAGATGCAGGCCCTGCGCAAACGCCTGGGCAACGCGCGCTTCCATGCAGTGGTGTCGCGCGTCATTGGAGGTAAGCGACCAGCTGGTCGGCACCGTTCTCGATGCCTGCAACAGACGCGCTGCGCGCACCGATGCCGGCCTTGAGGTTCCATGCATTCGGGTACTGCTTGGCGACATAGGCGCCCAGCAGTTCGTTGCTTGCCGCGTCGTACAGCTCGACGGCAAAGCTCACCGATCCCGTCATGGCGCCCTCCCTGCCGCGAATGGCCTGCACCGCGTTGTAAGGCCCGCCCAGCAGGTCGAAGCGCGAGACGGTGCTGAGCACCGCCGTGTTGGTGCTGGCGCCGGTGAGCGTGAGGCGGATGCGCACCGCACGCGCGCCCTGGCGCGGCGCGTTGCCGAAGCGCGCATTCAGCTTCTCGGCGAACTCGCCCTGCATGTAGCGCGCGAGAAATGCCTTGTCGTCTTCGGACACACCGTCGAACTGCGCGTCGCCGCCGCGGTAGATGGCCACTGGCTCGAGCACGAACCCCGTGTAGCGCCGCCAGTCGATGGCGGTGCGGTACTCGAAGGGAACGCGGCCGGCGTCGTCGTTGCGGCTGGGGCGCAGTTGCGTGGACGACGCAATGCCCGCATACGGAACGGGCTGGGTGCCGGCACAGCCAGCCAGAGCCACCAGAACAGCCACGGCCGCCACTTTGGGCACGTTGAAAAAAGCACGCATCGGATTCCTTGGAGATGAAGGGTTGAAAAGTGGATTGCTGAAAAGCGTACAACCGGGTTCATTATTGAAGCGTGGTTTTCCAAAGTCAAGAAAACTGTACAGTCGGGTCTTCTTTCGAAGGGAGTGCGATGAAGGTCAGGACTGAGGCGCGGCGCAATGCCATCCTTGAATCGGCGTTGGCGTTGTTCAGGGAGGTGGGCTTCGAGCGCGCCTCCATGAACGAACTGGCCACGCGCCTGGGCGGCTCCAAGGCCACGCTGTACGGCTACTTCGCCTCGAAGGAAGACCTCTTCGTGGCGGTGGTGCAGGCCGTGGCCACCTCGCACCTGGCGCAGGCCGCGGGCGAATTGCTGGAGGTGAAGGAGGGCACCACGCTGGCCAGCGTGCTAACCCGCTTCGGCGAGCGGATGCTGCGCGTGCTCACCAACGACACCGATGCGCTGGCCGTCTACCGCATGGTCATTGCCGAAGCCGGGCAGTCCAGCGTGGGGCAGCAGTTCTACGACTCAGGGCCTGCCGAGTACATCCGCGCGCTGGCGCAGCTGATGGCAGCGGCCATGGCGCGCGGCGAGCTGCGGCGCGCAGATGCCCAGGTGACCGCGCTGCAGTTTCTGGCGCTGGTCACGGCCGAGACCGGCGCGCGGCTCTACCAGGTCGACCCGCAGCCCTTGTCGGTCAAGCAGATCCGCGGCATGGTCGAACGCGCTGTGGAAACCTTTTTGGCCGGCGCGATAAAGCGCTAGGCACGGCCGCTCAGGCCATCGCGGCCAGCCGCATGGCCTGCGCCTCGGTGTCGCCGAACAGCTGGTCGATGAGCGTCACGCGGCGCAGGCAATGGCCGACCGCGTACTCCTCCGTCATGCCGATGCCGCCATGCAGCTGAATGGCCGCGTGGCACACCGCACGGCCGTGGCGCCCGATCATCAGCTTGGCGCGGGCCAGGTCGGCACGCGCGCCGGGCGCCGCGATGTCGTCCGCCGCCAGCGCGGCGGCCATGGCCATGCTGCGGCACATCTCCAGGCTCACCAGCATTTCAGCCGCGCGGTGGCGCAAGGCCTGGTTCTCGCCGATGAAGCGGCCGAACTGCTGGCGCGTGCGCAGGTAGTCGATGGCCAATGCGTAAGCCGACGCCATGGCGCCGAGCGCATCGGCGCAGACCGCGGCGGTGCCCAGCGCCAGCGTGTGCTCGATGGCGCGCAGGGCAGCGGCGCCATCGTGCGGGTCGCCCAGCACCTGCGCCTTCAGGCCGTCGAAGTGCAGCTCGCCGGCGGGGGTGTCGTCCACCAGCCGGTGCGCGCGGCACACCAGGCCCGGGGCATGCGCATCGACATGGAACAGCGCCACGCCTTGCACATCGCCCGGGCTGCCTTCCACGCGCGCGCTCACCACGAAGCGGTGCGCCCCCGGCGCATGCAGCACGTTGCACTTGCCGCCATGCAGCAGCCACTGGCCGCCTTCCAGCCGCGCGCGGGTCTCGACCCACAGCGGCGCATGGCGCGCGCCGGCTTCGTCGTGCGCCCAGGCCAGCCGCACTTCGCCGCTGGCCACGCCGGGCAGCAACTGGGCCTGCAGCACATTGTCGGCCAGCAAGCGCACGGCGGTTGCCGCCAGCACCACCGATGACAGAAAGGGCTCCAGCGATAGCGCGCCACCCAGCGCCTGCATCACCGGCAGCAGGTCGACCGCGTTGCCGCCGAAGCCGCCATGCGCCTGCGGCAAGGGCAGGGCGGTGATGCCAAGCTCGGCCAGTTGCTGCCAGACCGCGGGGCTCCAACCCGTGGCCGATGCCGCAATGGCGCGGCGCTGCTCGAAGCCGTACACATCGCCGAGCAGGCGGCACAGGCTGTGCTGCAGCGCCTGCTGTTCGTCATTGAGTTCGAAGTTCATGCGTGGCTACCCGAGGATGGTCTTGGCCAGAATGTCTTTCTGGACTTCGCTGGTGCCGCCGTAGATGCTGGCCGCGCGGCTGTAGAAGTAGCGCATGGCCAGCGGACCGGCCCAGTGCGCGGCACCGTCGCTGTCGCCGTCATGCGGCCGGCGCTCCATGGCCGAGGGGCCGGCGATGCGCTGCAGCAGTTGCGCAATGTCCTGCTGCAGCTCGGTGCCCTTCAGCTTGAGCACCGAGGCAAAGCCGGGCGTCTTCTGCGCCGTGTCGCTCGACAGCAGAAAGCGCCAGTTGGTGATTTCCAGCGCGCGAATCTCGGCGTCGAGCATGGCCATTTCGCCGCGCAGCTTGGGGCTGTCGAGCAGCGGCCTGCCGGCCTCCGTGAGCCGGCCGGCCAGCTCGCGCGCATAGCCGAGCCGCTCGCGGCACAGGCCCACGTTGGCAATGCCGGTGCGCTCGTTCATCAGCAGGTACTTGGCGCAGTCCCAGCCGCGGCCTTCCTCGCCCACCAGGTTCTCCACCGGCACGCGCACCTCGTCGAAAAACACCTCGTTCAGGTGATGCTGCCCGTCGATGGAGGTGATCGGGCGAATGGTGATGCCCGGCGTGCGCAGGTCGATCAGCAGAAACGAAATGCCTTGCTGCTTTTTGGCCGCCGCGTCGGTGCGCACGAGCGCGAACACCCAGTCGGCCAGGTGCGCAGTGGTGGTCCAGATCTTCTGGCCGTTGACGATGTAGTGCGCTGCCTCCCGCCGTGCCGATGTGCGCAGCGAGGCCAGATCGGAGCCCGAGCCCGGCTCCGAGAAGCCTTGGCAGAACCACAGGTCGAGGTTGGCGAGCTTGGGCAGAAAGTGGCGCTTTTGCGCGTCGGTGCCAAATTTCAGCAGCACCGGGCCGAGCATGCCCACGTTGAACACCTGCGGCAGCGGCGCGCTGGCACGGAACAACTCGTCCAGCAATATCAGCCGCTCGGCCTGGCCCAGTTCGGCCCCGCCGTATTCACGCGGCCAGTGCGGCGCGGCCCAGCCCTTCTCGTTGAGGATGCGCTGCCAGGTCACGGTGTCCTGCTTGCGCGGCGGATGGCCCAGGCGCAGGCGTGCCTGGATGTCGGCGGGCAGGCGCTCGTGCACGAAGCGGCGCACCTCGTCGCGGAATTCGGCCTGTCGGGCGGTCAGATCCAGATTCATCTAAATCAGGGCGCGAGCGCCCGTAGTTGGCTGAAGGGATCATAGCCCGATGAACTTCATTGGATCAACCATTAAATATCATGTGCAAAAAAGCGCCGGGTTGGCCGGCGCTTTGCGCTGCACTGAAGAACAGGGGTTCAGGGCTTGACGAACTTAAGCACGAACTCGTCCTTCGGCTGCGGCGGCTCCGGCGTGTTGCGGTCGCGCGGGTCCGACGGGTTGCGCAAAAAGTTGCCCTCGGCCACTTGCTTGAACCCGGCCTGCTCTACCTCCGCGCGCAGAAAGGCCTCTTCGATGCGGTGCAGCGTGCCCGCTTCGGAAATGCCGGTGCCCGGGCGCCCCGCATGGTCGGCAATGACGTAGATGCCACCCGGCTTGAGCGCGGCGAACACCGAGCGGTTGACCGCGGCGCGGTTCACGCCCATGTGGCCGAAGTCGTGGTAATTGAATATCAGCGTGACCAGGTCGAGGCCGTTCGATGCAAGCTCGGGCGGTGCCGGGTCTTCGAAGGGGCGCACAACGGCAATGATGTTGCTGGCGTTCGGGTTCTTGGCGCGTTCGGCCAGTGCGACCGGGGAGGGGCGGGGGCCCGCTGAAGGCGCTGAAGGCGCTGCAGGTGCGGCGCCCATGGGCATGGGTGAGGCCATGCCCTCGGGTTGCGCGGGGCGGCTCGTTGGTGGGCGCGGCGGGCTTTGGCCATAGACGCGGCCGGTCGGGCCGGTGGCCCGCGCGATCAGCTCGGTGGTGTAGCCGCCGGCCGCGCTGATGTCCAGGGCGACCATGCCGGGCCGCACGCCGATGAAGGCCAGCATCTCTTGCGGCTTGCGCCGCGCGTCGTTGCGGCGGTCGGCCTCGCTGCGGTCGGGGCTGGAAACGATCTCCGCAATGCGCGCCTGTGACAGGACCGGCGCTTGCGGCCCCGGCGTGGAGCAGGCGGCAAGCGCCACCGTGAGGCCCGCAAGGGCGACCGAAAGCGTGGAGGAAAGGATCTGGCGAATGGGCATGGGTTGGCTCCGGGTAGGAATGCGTTCGGGCGCTGCGGCGCGCACACAGGCCCGCCAGTCTATGCCCCGGTTCTTTCAGCCGCCTGAGCTGGGCAAGCTTCTTGCGTCGGATACCGCGCTGCCCGGGCAACTCCCATGGCGGCAAGCGGTTGCCGGCCGTAGAGTTCCGGCGTGCGACAGGCATCCGTTTCTGTTCGCTTCCCCACTTTTGACCCCCGCAGGAGTGTCCGTGGACGCATGGTCGAGCCAGCAGCTTTCTCCGTTGTACGGACGCGAGGTCTTTCGCTCGCGCGAGGCCGACGAAACCCATGCGCGTGTCGCCCATGAACTGAAGCCGCATCGCAGCGCCTGGGGCCATGGCGACGTCGACGCCGTGTTCTGCCGCGCCGAACTGAGCGCACTGTCGTTGTGCATCCTGCGCTACGGCTGCGACGTAGACATCGAGCCCGACGCGCTCGGCAACTTCGTGCTTGTGCAGATGCCGTTGCGCGGCCACGCCGAAATTCACACCGGCGGCCAGACGCTGCAGATCCACCCCGGGCAGGGCGCGGTCGTTTCAGCCCACAAGCCGGTGCGACTGCGCTGGCATGCGGACTGCGAACAGCTGATGCTGAAGATCGAGCTCAGCCGGCTGCAGGAGGTGGCACGCCAGGCCTTCGCCCTGCGCGGCACCGACACCGTGGGCGAAATCGATTTCGAGATGCCCTTTCGCCTGGACGATGTGGCCGGCACGCAGTGGTGCCGCATGGTGGCCGGTCTGGCGTCGCTGCTGCCGGCGGTGAGTGGAAACGAGGCCTTCGACGCGCGCTGGCTTGCCCACTGCGAAGACAACCTCATGCTCTACCTGCTGTGCCACCGGCCCAACTCGGTGCTGCAGCGGCATGCGCAGGCGCAACGCGGCTCCGAGCAGACCACGCTGCAACAGCTGCGGCGCGCGGAAGAATTCATGCGAGAGCGGCTCGACGCGCCGCTGTCGCTCGAAGACGTGGCGCAGGCCGCGGGCGTGACGCGCCGCGCGCTGGCCCTGCTCTTCAGGCGCTACCGCGAGCTGTCGCCCGGCGAGGTGCTGCGCAACATGCGGCTGGACGCGGCGCATGCGCAACTGGCGCGCAACGACGGTGCGAGCGTGACGGAGGTGGCGCTGAACTGCGGGTTCTCGCACCTGAGCCGGTTTGCGGCTTGTTACCGGGAGCGGTTCGGGCAGCTGCCGAGGGACACGTCGCGCGATACAGCGCGGGACACCTCGCACGTTGCGGTTGCAAGGCATTGAGCGAAGGGCTGGGGATGAAGGCCGACATATCGAGGCAGGGCGGCGCGGGCCAAGCCGCAGTTCGGCTTAGCGCACCGCCCTCTGCGCGCTGACATCCTCGCCTTTCAAGACTTCATCGCACACATCGCCGCGCTGGTGTCCTGGTAGTTCTGCAGCACCGTGCCTATCACCTTGTTCGCAATGCGCCCGTTCGCGTCCTTGCCGATCACGCGCAGGTAGTAGTTCTGAATCGGGAAGTTGTTCGCGCCATAGCGAAAGTCGCCCCGCACCGACTTGTAATTGGCCGCCTTGATCGCCTTCAGCAGCGCCGGCCTGTCGGCCACCTTGCCGCCGACGTCGCGCACGGCCGCGTCCATTGCCATCAGCACGTCGTAGGCCTGGCCTGCGTAGAAAGAAGGGTTGCGCCCGTTGTTCTGCTCGCGAAAGGCCGCCACAAAGCGTTTGTTGGCCGGGTTGTCGAGGTCGAAGGACCAGTGCGCGGTGTTGAACAGCCCGAGCATGGGCTCGCCGACCGCCGGAATCATGTCTTCGTCGGCCGAGAACGCGGTGGAGATCAACGCCACGTCTTTCGACAGCCCCGCACCGACGAACTGCTTGATGAAGCTCACGCCCATGGCGCCGGGCAAGAAGAAGTACAGCGCGTCTGGCTTGGAAGCGCGAATCTGCGCAAGCTCTGCGGAGTAGTCGAGCTGGCCGAGCTTGGTGTACAGCTCGTCGCCCACCGCGCCCTTGTAGGTGCGCTTGAACCCGGTGATGGCGTCCTTGCCGCCCGGGTAGCTGGGCGCGATGAGCGCCACCTTCTTGAACGCCTTGTCGGAGGCGAACTTGCCGGCCGCCTCGTGGTAGGCATCGTTGGGGTAAGACGCGCCGAAAAAGTAAGGGTTGCAGCGCGCGCCTGAGTAGTCGCTCGGCCCCGTGTTGCTCGACAGGTAGGGCACCTTGGCCGCGAACAGCGGCGGCCCCACGGCCAGCGCAACGGAGGAGCCGACCGGTCCGGTGAACAGGTCGATCTTGTCGCGCAGCAGCATGCGGTCGACCGTTTGGCGCGCGGTTTCCGGGTTGCCGGCGGTGTCGGCCTCGACGTACTCCACCGGCACGCCGCCGAGCTTGCCGCCCAGCTGCTTCATGGCCACGGCAAAGCCGGCCTTGGCCTCGGCGCCGCCCACGGCGAACGGGCCCGAAAGGTCCATGGCCAGACCGACCTTGACTGTCTGCGCCTGCGCGGGAATGGCCAGTGCGCCGACGGCGATGGCTACGGCCCACAAGGCGGTGGGAATGCTTGCCTGCGACATGAAAGAGCTCTCCTGTGGAGGGGGTTCGGTGAACGGGTGGAGGTGAACGCAGGGCGCAGTCTGTGGGCCGCGGCGGCGCGCCGCTATCCGTTTCGTGCAGCCGAATGCGCTGCACGAAACGGACAGACAGGCGAGCAAGGTGGTTCGCAGAATTGCGGCCGAACCCCGCCACCTCATTCAATCCACTCCAGAGACGAGAACCTACGATGAGCAGCTACATCGACATTCCGGCCGCAAACGGCGCGCAGACTTTCCGCGGCTACCTGGCCCTGCCGGCCTCGGGGCGTGGCCCCGGCATCGTGCTGTGCCAGGAAATCTTCGGCATCAACGACTACGTGCGCGAGGTGGCCGACCTCTACGCCGAAGAGGGCTACGTGGTGCTCGCACCCGACCTGTTCTGGCGCATGGAACCCAATGTCGACCTGGGCTATTCGCCCGAAGAGTGGCAGCGCGCCTTCGGCTATTTTCAGAAGTTCGACCTGGAGGCCGGCATTGCGGACGTCACGGCCAGCGTGAAGGCGCTGCGCGCGCACCCGGCCTGCACCGGCAAGGTCGGCGCGCTGGGCTTCTGCCTGGGCGGCAAGCTCGCCTACATGGCCGCTGCACACTCGGGCGTGGACGCGGCCGTGGGCTACTACGGCGTGGGCATCGAAGGCGCGCTCGACCTGGTACCGAAAATCGAATGCCCCATTGCGCTGCACTTTGCGGAGCTGGACCAGTTCTGCCCGCCCGAGGCACGCGCGCAGGTGCTCGATGCCTTTGCCGGCAAGCCCGGTGCGCAGATGTACGTGTACCCCGGCGTGGACCATGCCTTCGCACGCACCGGCGGCGAGCACTTCGACAAGCCTTCCACCCTCATGGCGCACCAGCGTTCCATGGCGTTGTTCAAGGAAGCGATCGGCCCCGTGTACGACCTCTCGGCGCTGTGGGACAAGCACTGCGAATACGAGTTCGCCACCCGCGACGTGGTCGCCACCATGGCCACGATGGTGAGCGAGCCTTACGTCAACCACATCCCCACGATGACGGGCGGCGTGGGCGCGAAGGAGCTGTCGCGCTTCTACAAGCACCACTTCATTCCGACCACGCCGCCGGACACGCGGCTCATACCCATTTCGCGCACCGTGGGCGCCACGCAGATCGTCGACGAAATGCTGTTCTGCTTCACCCACACGGTGGAGGTCGACTGGATGCTGCCGGGCATCGCACCCACGGGCAAGCCGGTGGAAATTCCGTTGATCGCCATCGTCAAGTTCCGTGGCGACAAGCTCTACCATGAGCACATTTACTGGGACCAGGCCAGCGTGCTGGTGCAGATTGGCCTGCTCGACCCGCAGGGCCTGCCCGTGGCTGGCGTGGAGACCGCGCGCAAGCTGGTCGATGAAACGCTGGCGTCGAACACGCTGATGCCGCGCTGGGCGAAGTCGACCGGGCTCACGATTGCAGACCCGGCGCTGCCGCTGGGATGAGCAGCAAGCCTGACATGACGGACACGCTGGAACTGGTGGTGGCGTCGGTCACCTCGCTCACGCCGGCCATCAAGGCCTTCGTGCTGCGCAGCGCGAACGGCGCACCCTTGCCGCCGTTCACGCCGGGCGCGCATTTGGGTGTGCAGGTGATGCAGCCCAACGGGCATGCCGGGCAGCGTGCTTATTCGCTGGCCAAGCCGCACGATGGGTCTGGCTGCTACGAGATCGCAGTGCTGCACGAGCCGCAAGGCGCGGGCGGCTCGGCGTGGATGCACGGCCTGGCGGAAGGCGCGGTGCTGAGCGCGCATGCGCCGCGCAACGACTTCGCACTGCACAAGGGCAGCGTCGCGCCGCTGCTCATTGCGGGCGGCATCGGCATCACGCCCTTGCTGTGCATGGCGCGAGCCTTGGCGCAAGAAGGGCAGGCTTTCGAGTTCGTCTACGCCACGCGCAGCGAAGAGGCGACGGCGTATCTGCACGAGGTGCGCGCGCTGGGCGGCATGCTGGTGCACGACGGCGGCGACGCGTCGCGCGGCCTCGACTTGCGCGCCTTGCTCGCATCGCCAGCCACCGGGCGCCACCTGCACGTGTGCGGCCCGCGCGGCATGGTGCAAGCCGTGGTGGACACCGCTCGCGCGCTCGGCTGGGCCGACGACCATGTGCACTTCGAACTGTTTGCCGGCGCGCTGGAGCAAGCCGGCGACAAGGCCTTCGAGGTGCGCACGCTGCGCTCCGGCAAGACGTTGACCGTGCGGCCCGACCAGAGCCTGCTCGACGTGCTCATCGCCGCCGGGCTCGACCCGCTGTACGACTGCCGCCAGGGCGATTGCGGCGTGTGCGCCGTCGACGTGGTCGAAGGCGTGCCCGACCACCGCGACCACAACCTGAGCCCGCGCGAGAAGGCGAGCGGCAAGACCCTGTGCACCTGCGTGTCGCGCGCGAAGACGCCGCACCTGGTGCTCGACATCTGACGACCCACCCGATTCAGGAGACCCACCCCATGACCCTCGACCCGCAAAACCTTGTGCAGCCCGACCGCGTGCACAAAAGCGTGTACACCGACCCCGCCATCTTCGAGCTGGAGATGGACCGCGTCTTCGGCCAGGCCTGGCTCTATGTCGGCCATGAGAGCCAGGTGCCCAAGCCCGGCGACTACTTCACCACCCGCCTGGGCCGCGAGCCCGTGGTCATGCTGCGCCACACCGACGGCCAGGTGCACGTGATGTTCAACCGCTGCCCGCACAAGGGCGCCAAGATCGTGCCCGAGGGCAGCGGCAGCGCCGGCAAGTTCCTGCGGTGCCTGTATCACGGCTGGACTTTCAAGTGCGATGGCTCGCTGCTGTCGGTGCCGCTGCGCAGCGGCTACGAAGACACCGCGCTCGACCTGAAAGACCCGCAGTACGGCGTGCGCAACGTGGCGCGCGTGGCCACGCACCGTGGCTTCGTGTTCGCGAGCTTGTCGAAAGAAGGCCCCGAACTCACCGAGTTTCTGGGTGGCGTGGCCACCTCGCTCGACAACTTCTGCGACCGCGCACCCGATGGTGAGGTCGAAGTGGCTGGCGGCGTGCAGCGCGTGGTCCAGCGCAACAACTGGAAAATTTTCTTCGAGAACCTGCACGACACCATTCATGCGGTGGCCACGCACGAGTCTTCATGGCGCGCGGCCAAGGAAGAGTTCGAGGCCATGCCCGCCGGCACGCCCAAGCCCTTCGAGGTGGTGATCGTCGACGGCAACGGCGAGCCGCTCGACTTCTGGGAGAAGCTGGAGCTGAAGGGCTACGACAACGGCCACGGCTTCATGGAAGGCATCTTCGTGCCGCCGACCGATCCGGTGAGCCTGGCCTATGTGGCTTCACTGGAGGCCGCCAAGGGGGCCGAGCGCGCCGACGAAATACTTCGGGTGAACCGGCACAACACCATCGTCTACCCGAGCTGCTCGCCGCACACCTCGTTTCAGCAGATTCGCGTGATACGGCCGCTGTCGGTCGACCGCACGCTGGTCGAAATCTTCAGCTTCAGGCTGAAGGGCGCGCCGGAGGCCAGCTTTCAGCGCACGCTGAAGTACACCAACATCGTCAACTCGCCCTCGTCCAACGTCATGGCCGACGACCTGGAGGCCTACAACCGCGTGCAGGAAGGCTTGGGCTCCGACGGCGGAGAGTGGGTCAGCATGCACCGTGCGGCCGGGCGCGACCAGCCCCTGGCCGGCGGGCGCGCCTCCAATGGCAACAGCGAGATGCCCTCGCGCAACATGTTCGCGGCCTGGGCCGGGTACATGGGTGGGGGAGCGGGTGATGGCGCGGGCGCGGGCCCTGGCGCGCAGACCGGGAGCACCGAATGAACTTCCGCGACTGGAACGAACAGCAGGAGATCACGCAGTTTCTGCACCACGAGGCCCGCCTGCTCGACGAGCACCGCTGGGACGAATGGCAGAAGCTCTTCACGCCCAACGGTTTGTACTGGGTGCCGCTGGTGCACGGGCAGGCCGACCACCTCAACCATGCCTCGCTGTTCTGCGAAGACGCGCTGCTGCGCTCCATGCGCGCGCGGCGGCTAGAGCAGGCCCGTGCCTATTCGCAGCAGCCACCCACGCGAACGGTGCATGTGCTGGGCAACATCGGGCTCGAGACGCGAGACGAAAGTGGGGGGTGTGTTGTGCGCTCCACCTTCATGCTGCTGGAGTGGCGCAAGACGGAGCAGCGCAGCTTCGGCGGCAGCGTGCTGCACACGCTGAAGCGGGAGGGCGACGGGTTTCGCATTCAGATGAAACGCATCGACCTCATCAACTGCGACGCGCCGCACGAAGCTTTGCAGGTGTTCATGTGAAGGCCGCGCTGCTGGCCATGCACTACCAGAACGACGTGCTGCATGCGGAAGGCAAGGTGCGCGTGGGCGTGGCCGCGGACGACCCCGCACGCCCGCGGCTGATCGCGTCCGCCGCACGGCTGATTGCCGGCGCGCGTGCGAGCGGCGTGCCGGTGATCTTCGTGCGCATCGCGTTCGCGCCGGGCTATGCGGACTGCCTGAACAACTGCACGCTGTTCCGCCGCGTTGCCGAGAGCGGCGCGGTGCAAGACGGCACATGGGGCGCGCAGTTCTACAGCGAAGTGGCACCGCTGCCTGGCGAGGCCGTGGTCACCCACAAGCGCAACAACCCGTTCTGGGCCAGCGGACTCGAAGAGGCGGTGCGCGCCACCGGTGCCACCCGGCTCTACGTGGCGGGTATCGCAACCAACCATGTGGTGGAGCACGGCGCGCGCCATGCAAGCGACCTGGGTTACAGCGTAGCGGTGGTGGCCGATGCCTGCAGCACCGCCCAGGCACATCTGCATGCCGCCAGCCTGGAGACCCTGGCGATGCTCGCCGACGTGGTTCAGGTGGATGATGCCGTCACCCAAATGAAAGGCACCCCATGAAGTTGCAGGACAAGGTTGCGATCGTCACCGGCGCGGCCGCCATGCTGGGCAGCGCCATCGTGCGTGCGTTCGTGCAGGCCGGCGCGCGCGTGCTGGCGGTGGACATCGACGTGGCACGCGGCCAGGCGCTGGCGGCGGAGCTGGGGCCGCGTTGCCGTTTCGTGGCGTGCGACATCGCGTCCGACGAGGCGCTCGACGTGCTGGTGGCCGACGTGTTGCGCACCGAGGGGCGCATCGACTTTCTGGTCAACAACGCGGTGGTCTACACCGACGCCGGGCTGGACGCTGCGCGTGCCGATTGGCTGAGCGCGCTGAACGTCAACCTGGTCTCCGGCGCGATGCTGGTGCAGAAGACGGCCGACGCTTTGGCTGCGCAGGGCGGTGCGATCGTGAACATGGGCAGCGTGGGCGGCAAGTTCGGCGCGGCGGGGCGTGCGTTGTACCCGGCGGCGAAGGCGGCGATTCTTCAGCTCACACGAAACCAGGCCGCGACCTTGGCGCCGCGGCGGGTGCGCGTTAATTCGGTGTCGCCGGGCTGGACGTGGTCGGACGCGCTGTCGCGCATGGCCGGTGGAGACCGCGCGCTGGCCGACCGTGTCGGCACGCCGATGCATCCATTGGGGCGAGTGGGCGATGGGGACGATGTGGCGCAGGTGGTGCTCTTCTTGTGTTCGGATGCGGCGCGCTTCGTCACCGGTGCGGACATTCCGGTGGACGGCGGTTATTCGATGCTCGGGCCGGATCAGGGGCGCTCGGCGCGCGGTTGGTTCGACACGCCCGAGAGCTAGCGCAGTACCGGCAGCGCCGGGTTGCGTCGGCACTTGCTTTCAGGGAGTGTGCACAGGCCGCCGGGTACTCCCCTCCGCGAATGTCCCCCGCCTTCGGCTCCTCCTTTATTTCGCTGCGGGGAGCACCCGACGCCCTGTGCACTGGGGCACGCTGCTGGTGTTCTGCCGATCAACCCCGGCTCTGATGTCGGTTCTCAGCTAGGTCTGAACTTTTCTCAGCTGACTCGGAACTGCACGAGCGTTCGTTTTAAGCAGTGCTGCGGAACGCCCGCCACTGAACTTTCGTGGGTCAGCGTCGGCGGCCGGCGCCACGCCATCTCGCAGCCCTAACGACACAAGGCGGTGAGCCACGAAAATTGGCCAGGGGCACGGCAGAATGCGAAAAAGAACCGAAATCGGGCAAGACCGGTCAATCACCACGTCGCGCAAAAGTCGGCCAAGAGCGGACGGTGGCGGTCACAGCAAGATTCGCCTAGAAGCTGACGTTCAACGGACGGTCAAGATGAAAACCAATGACAAGTACCTCTCGGGATTAGACGTCGCTGCGCTGCCAATGGGCGCGAAGGAAGTTCTCATCGCGCTAGAGCAATCGCAATACGGGGAAGAGGTCGACCAGCGCTGTGTCTTCTGCGACGGTGCCATTGCAGTGGAGCCGCTAACTCTCAACGGAGAGAGTCGGCCGACTTCGTGGCGGCACGCGTGCCCCTGCGGGAAATGCAACGGGACGATGCGTGGCCTTTGACTGTTGACGGCCAAGACCAGTCATTCGTTGCAGGAGTCCAATTCAGTGAAGTCAGTCGAATTGCTGACCGTGGCAGAGCGATTTCAGCTCTCAGGCATTGGCCTGACCTTGGTGCCAGATTTCCCAGTGCGGGACGGGTGGAAGAATGTCGTAGAACAGGTCGTTGTGGTCGCGCCGGACGGCAAGGAAATCATGGCGCAGGCTCAACTTCACATGATGCACTTCAACTTTAGAAATGCTCCCACCGACGAGCAGCGAACCCGGACGTGGCGCGTGGTCGTATCCTTGCTCAACGTCGAAAGGGCAGTCGTTCCTATCGGCAGCCGGGTCTTGGTGTCGCCTGCGACACACCGTGCTGTGCTTGGCACAGATGCCAAAACCCGATGAGGTTGGCTGACGACAATCGGCCAAGAGCCGACGTTGCCATCCCTTTCTAAAACGATGAATCCCATAGACTTCGTTGACGCGTACCTTCCTCTCGCTCAGCAACTGCGCGATGTGACCGTTCCTGGGAGGGAACCATTCCCTCGTCCAATGCCAGGGGCGACGGAACAGCAAGTAGCAGAGGCGGAGCTACGCCTTAGAGTCAAGCTTGATTCGCAGGCGTGATCGGCTGTCCGTCCCCGGCACTTCATTCCTTCAACGAACCAGGAGATTGTCATGACCTCATCCAATGATCCCAAGCGCGTGCTGTTCATCGGTAAGCGTCCGACAAAGGCATCTTGAATTTCGTTAGCACGCCCTGCGTGCCGCTCGATCGGCAAGGAGTCGAGACCCTTTGACCTTGGCGCATACTGTGCCTCACCCCGGCGACGCGAGACGATTCC
>NZ_JAYLVN010000023.1:0-85310 GCF_046156345.1 Variovorax sp. H27-G14 | reverse complement strand
CGCATCGACATGGTGATAGTTGCCGTGGATGTGGCCATCGCTGTACCTCGGATCCAGAAGCTGGACCGGGCCAACGATGCGACATTTCTATTTAGTCAAAACACGACATTACTAATCAGCCACTACAGTTAAAAATCACACAATAAAGCTTATGTTAAATAAGTTGCCTTGCCTTCTTTCGAGCTTGGCTACGCCGCGACACCCGCGTCACAGTTCCGCCTTGCGGCAAGGCTCACCGCGGCTGTCATCGGCGAGTTGCCCGCCAGAATGTCGCGTTCCATCTTCACCCGGGCCAGCTTGGCACGCAGCCGGCTGATCTCCATCTGCTCGACGTTCACGGGCTTGCTCTCAGCGCCTGTGAGCTTGCCCTCGCGATGCGCCTTGACCCAGTTGAACAGCGTTTGCTCAACCACACCCAATGTGCGCGCCGCCGCCGCGATGCTCTGTCCGCCTTCGAACAGCCGCACCGCCTCGTGCTTGAACTCCAGCGTGTAACGCGCTCTCGTCGTCTTCGTCATCTACGCAGCTGCCGCCTCACTCTGACGACGTCATTTCTTCAATAACTACCTGCCGGCCGGCTTTCCTCGTCCATGTTGTTGCATAAACCAGAATCGACCACTTCATCTAGTGGTTTTCCTTCTGAAAACAGCCCTGCGCCTGGCCTTTCAGTGCAGCGATTCTTCAATACACTCTACCTGTCGCACGGTTAGTAAAAGTAGTTCGAAGCGCAAGGCTCAATGTCATCGTGGACGCCCGGAAGGCATCACCAAACCTGTTTCCGTTGTCGCAAGACCCGCCAACACATCACAGTTCATCACTGAAAACAAAAATGAAACTTGCAATCGTCGGGATCGCAGCGCTCCAAGCTGCGAGCATCGCTTCCGCTCAATCGTCCATCACGCTCTTTGGCATCGCAGATGCAGGCATCAGCCGCTATGAGGCCACGGCGCGCAATCCGGTGACCGGTGGGGCAATCACTCAACGGCAATGGGCGTTGTCATCGGGCGGGAATGCGACGAGCCGACTGGGAATGCGAGGCACGGAGGACCTGGGCGGGGGCCTGTCTGCCGGTTTTTGGTTCGAGAGCGCAATCGCCCTGGACACCGGTTCGATCGGCGGGCCGGCCACTGCTGGCGCACCCTCGGCAACGGCCTTCTTCAATCGCCGCTCAACGCTGTCGCTGGCAGGGGGTCTAGGTGAACTGAGGTTGGGACGCGACTACAACCCGACCTTCTACAACGACGCGATTTTCGATCCTTTCGGAAACTGCGGCGTCGGCTCCAGCGTTTTGTTCACGCTCGGAAACTCGGCTGCCGTGGGTAACGCGAACTATGTTCGCGCCAACAATTCGGTGAGCTACTTCTTGCCCGCCGACCTGGGCGGCGTCTACGGCTCTGTGATGTACGGACTCCCGGAAAACACGAAGAGTTCGGGCTCCAGCGTTGCAGCCGAGAACGACAGGTCGGGCACGTACGTCGGCGGCCGTCTCGGCTACCTGGCGGGCCCACTGGACATTGCTATCGCCCACGGCGAGAGCAAGGCCAGTGACACAGCGGTGCTGCAGCGCGATTTCCGGACCACCAACATCGGCGCGTCGTATGACTTCGGTCTGGTCAAGGCCTTTGGGGAGTTGTCCCGCACGCGCGACCAGCGTCGAACGCCGTTGACTGCAACCGAAATTCATTTCGATGGCTATCTTGTGGGCGCAAGCGTGCCGGTCGGTGTGGGTCTGATCCGTGTCTCGTATTCGGCGGTCCGTTTCAAATCGGACGAAGGCTTCACGGGTTCCAGCGCACCACGCGTCAACAAGTTCGCAATCGGGTACACCCACAATCTTTCCAAACGCACGGCCATCTATGTCACGGCCGCGCGCGTCAACAACAAGAACGATGGGGCGTACGCCGGTCGGTTGCCAAGCGCCGCCATCACTGCCGGAGGCGCAGCATCTTTTTCTGGCGCTGGACAGGGCTATCTTGCGCAAAAGGCGACTGGCTACGACGTTGGCATCCGTCACGCGTTCTAAGCCAGCGCCAAGGGTCAGACCGACCCTCCGTCTCCACCCACCTCAGGAAAATCGTATGGACACGACCCGTGAAGCTGAACTGACCGAACTGTTGGACCGAGAGCGCATTCGCGATTGCATTCATCGCTACTGCCGCGGCATCGACCGCCGAGACGAGGCCGCGCTGCTCAGCTCCTACTGGCCCGGGGCCAAAGAGCGCCATGGCGCCTACGTGGGCAACGCGGAAGGCTTCATCAAGGTGGCCATGGCGCGCATGCAGGTGGGCGAGCGCTACATCCATTTCGTCAGCAACAGCACGTTCGCGTTCCGCGGCGCGGCAGCAGACGTTGAAAGCTACTTTCTGGTGCTGATTCGCGAGCCCGACGCGCACAACGTGCAGCAAGACGTGCTCCTGGCCGGGCGCTACATGGACGTGTTCAAAAAGCGCCAGTCCGAATGGCGCGTTGCCGAGCGCACGGTGCTGTTCGACTGGTTTCAGCCACTGGGCGCACCGGCAGGCACCGAGGCTGAGCGATTCGGCGCGCGGCTGCCGATTGGCTCGTTCTACCCGGACGACCCCACAAGCACCCTGTTTGCCCCGCATCACGGCTGATTCGCGCCGGCAACTCCTGGTTTTCCCCATGTTTACTTGCCGGTCGGCAAGTAAATTGGCATGATCCGCCACAACAAACAAGCCGCCCTGCGCTTTGGCCTTGCCGCCGAAGACGCTCCGGGCCCATTGCACTATTCCACCAATCCCAGGAGACAAACGTGCCGGAACTCAAGCCCTCTTCCTCTCAAGCTCAAGCAGACCCGCAGGCCCAGCGCCTCGACGTGATCATCGTCGGCGGCGGCTTCGGCGGCATGTACGCCGTGCACAAGTTCAACAAGCTGGGGCTCAAGCTGCAGGCCTTCGAGTCCGGCGGCGACGTGGGTGGCGTGTGGTACTGGAACCGCTACCCAGGCGCGCGCGTGGACCTGCCCAGCATCGACTACAGCTATTCGTTCTCCAGCGAGATCGAGCAGGAGTGGACCTGGTCCGAGCAGTTTGCCGCGCAGCCCGAGCTGCTGCGCTACATCGACTTTGTTGCCACGCGGCTCGACCTGCGCCGCCACTTTCAGTTCAACACCCGCGTCGAAAGCGCCGTGTGGGACGAAGAGCGCCAGCTCTGGACGGTGAAGACCAACCGCGGCGCCACCTTCGAGGCGCCCTGCTGCATCATGGCCACCGGCCCGCTCTCGGTGCCCAAGAAGCCGGAGTTCGAAGGGCTCGACCGCTTCAAGGGCCGCCTGCTGCATGCAGCGCGCTGGCCGCATGAACCGGTGGACTTTGCGGGCAAGCGCGTGGGTGTCATCGGCACTGGCTCGACCGGCATCCAGATCGTGCAGGAAGTGGGCCGCCAGGCTGGCGAACTTTTCGTGTTCCAGCGCACGCCCAGTTTCACGATGCCCATGCGCAACGTGCCGATCGAGGCCGAGTACATGGCCGAAATCAGGCGCCACTACGCCGGCATCCGCGAGGTGGCGCGCAACACCCACATCGGCGGTGTGCGCCCGACGTCCACGCGCGCCTTCTACACACTGGCGCCGGCCCAGCGCGCGGCACTGCTCGAAGACTCCTGGAAGCAGGGCGGCCTGGCGATGCTGGGCACCTTCGGCGACCTGATGATCAACGCCGAGGCCAACGAGCATGTGGCCGAATTCGTGCGCGGCAAGATCGGCGAGGTGGTGCAGAACCCACTGACGGCGGAGCAGCTCAAGCCCCGCGGCTACCCCATCTTTGCGCGCCGTCCGTGCCTGGACACGGGCTACTACGAAACCTACAACCTGCCCAACGTGCACCTGAAGGACTGCATCGCAGACCCGATCGTCGAGGTCACCGAAACAGGCGTGCGCACGCAGGCCGGCGTGACGGAGCTGGACATCCTGATTCTGGCCACCGGCTACGACGGCCTCACCGGCGCGCTGATGGCCTTCGACGTGGTGGGCCGCGACGGCCGCACGGTGCAGCAGAAGTGGAAGGACGGCGCGCGTTCGCACCTGGGCATCATGCTGGAAGGCTTTCCGAACCTGTTCATGACGACCGGCCCCAACGGCCCGGCGGCACTGGCCAACATCATCCGCATGAGCGAGCACGACGTCGACTGGATCGCCGATGCCATCACCCACCTGCGCAAGAACGGCCTGGGCAGCATCGAGCCGACGCGCAAGAGCGAAGACGACTGGATGGAAGTGGTGCGCACGCTGGCCCAGCACTCGCTCATCAACAAGGCCAAGACCTGGTGGACGGGCTCCAACGTGCAGGGCAAGCCGCAAGGGCTGACGCAGTTCATCGGCGGCTTCACGAAGTACCGCGAGCATTGCGCGGCGGCCGCAGCCAACGGCTATCAGCACTACACGCTCGAACCCGTGCGCCAGGCCGTCGCGGCCTGACCACCCCCGGCCGGGCGCGACCCAAAGGCGCCCCGGCCCGCACCGCACCCGAATCCCCTGCCCCTCGGCAAGGGGCTGTCCAAGGGTTATTGCCGACCAATTTTTTACTATCCGGCCGGTAGAATTTCTGCAACTGATGGGAACGATTTCATGGGAACACGACTGAACGGCAAGGTTGCGCTTGTCACTGGTGGCGCACAAGGCATCGGGCGCGGCATTTGCGAACGCTTTGCTGCTGAAGGCGCCGTGGTCGGCGTGCTCGACATCAAGGCCGACAACGCCGAGCGCGCCGCGCAGGCGCTGCGCGAGCAGGGCGCACAAGCCTTCGCCTACGCGGGCGACGTGGCCCAGCGCGCCACCTTCGAGGCCGCGGTGGGCGACCTGGAGCGCCGCTTCGGCCGCTTCGACATCATGGTCAACAACGCCGCCTGGGTGCGCTACGGCCCCATCGACGCCATTACCCCGGAAGTTCTGGCGCGCATGACGGGCACGGGCTTTCACTCGGTGGTGTGGGGCATTCAGGTTGGCGCGGCCGCCATGGCGCGCAGCGGTGGGGGCGCCATTGTCAACATCGCCTCCGCGGCGGGCTTTCTTGGCATTCCCTCGGGCATGGTGTACTGCGGCGTGAAGGCCGGCGTGCTGGGCCTCACGCGCTCCTCCGCCGTGGACCTGGGGCCGAAAAACATCCGCGTGAACGCCGTTTGCCCAGGCTCGGTGGCCACCGAAGGCGTGAGCATCAACGTGACCCCCGACATGGAGGCCAAGCGCGTGGCTCGCGCGCCGCTGGGCCGCATCGGCGCGGTGGGGGACATTGCCTCGGCCGTGTGCTTCCTGGCCAGTGACGAGAGCAGTTTCGTCACCGGTGAATCCCTGTTGGTCGACGGCGGCGTGACCCACGCCCTGCTTTGAACATGTCAACCGAATCCGACGCTACCCAGCCCGCCATGCACTCCCTGCACCCTCTGTTCTTTCCACAGTCCGTGGCATTGATCGGCGCCTCTTCCGACCCCGAGCGCATTGGCGGCCGGCCGCTGCGCTTCCTGCTGGAAGCCGGCTTCCAGGGCAAGCTGCACCCCGTCAACCGCAGTGGCGCGGCGCAAGTCCAGGGCCTGCCGGCGTACGAGAGCCTGCTCGACGTGCCCGGCCCCGTGGACCACGCCATCATTGCGGTGCCCGTGCAGGGCGTGGAGGCCGCGCTGCTGGAATGCGCGGCCAAGGGTGTGAAGGCCGTGCAGGTGTTCACCTCCGGCTTCGCGGAGGTGGATGCCGCCGGCGCCGAACTGCAGGCGCGCCTGGTCGCCATCTGCCGCGAGGCCGGCATGCGCATGGTCGGCCCCAATGCACTGGGCCTGCTGAACCCCTCCCACAATTTCTACGCGACCTTTTCCACCGCGCTCAACGGCCTGCGCCCCAAGCACGGCGTGATCGGCCTTGCAACGCAGAGCGGCGCCTTCGGCTCGGCCACCTACGGCATGGCCACGCTGCGCGGCATCGGCCTGTCGCGCGTGATTGCCACCGGCAACGAGGCAGACGTGGACGTGGCCGAGTGCATCGACTACTTGGCCGACGACGCCGACACGCACGTCATCTGCGCGGCCATCGAAGCCTGCAAGGACGGTGCGCGCCTGCGCGCCGCGTTGCGCAAGGCCGCGTCGGCAGGCAAGCCGGTGGTCATCATGAAAATCGGCAGCACCGACGTGGGCGCGGCCGCCGCGGCCACCCACACCGGTTCGCTGGCCGGCAACGACGCGGTGTACGACGCCGTGTTTGCCGAATGCGGCGCGCACCGCGCGCGGTCGGTGGAAGAAATGCTCGACATCGCCCACCTGTGCGCGGTGCTCAAGACGCTGCCCGCCAACGAGGACATCGGCATCATGACGGGCTCGGGCGGCATCGGCATCCTGATGGCCGACAACGCCACGGAGTCGGGCATGGGGCTTCCGGCCCTGCGCGAGCAGGCCAGCAGCGCACTGCGCGAACTGCTGCCCTATGCCGTGCCGGCCAACCCTTTCGACACCACGGCCCAGGTGACTGCGGTGCCCGACGGCGTGGCGCGCACGGTCGAGATCATGGTGCAGGCAGACGCGGCCTACGGCAGCCTGTTCGCCTACCTCGCGCACGTGGGGCTGTCGCCCCAACGCTTTCAGGCGACCGAAGACCGTTTGATTGCCATTCACCGCGACCGGCCCGCGTGCGCGCTGGTGGTGGTGATGCTCGCCGATGAAGGTGTCACACGCCGCCTGGAGGCCGCGGGCGTGGCCGTTTTTGCCGACCCCACGCGCGCCGTTCGCGCGGTGGCGGGCGCGGCGCGCATGGCCCGGCTGCGCCGCAACCTGCGCACCGTGGATGCACCCATCGAGGCCGCCGTGCAGAAGCTGCCGCTGGCCGCCACCGAGACCCAGGCCAAGAGCCTGCTCAGCGCGGCCGGCATTCCGGTGCTGGCCGAGGCCACCTGCACCAGCGCCAGCGCGGCGGTGGCCGCCGCCAATGCCATGGGCTACCCGGTGGTGGCCAAGATCGTCTCGCCCGACATTGCGCACAAGACCGAAGTTGGCGGCGTCATCGTCGGTCTGCAGAACGCAGACGCGGTTGCCGCGGCGCACGACACGCTCATGTCGCGTGCCGCCGAGCGCGCGCCGCACGCGCGCATCGACGGCGTGCTGATCGCGCCCATGGTGCGCGGGGGTGTGGAGACCATCATCGGCATCCACATGGACCCGGTGTTCGGCCCCATGGTCATGTTCGGCCTGGGCGGCACGGCCGTGGAGCTCTACAAGGACGTGGCCTTCGCCTCGGCCCCGCTGTCGCCGGCACAGGGCCTGGCGCTGGTGGACTCGGTGCGCGCATCGGCCCTGCTGAAGGGCTGGCGCGGCGGCCCGGTCTACGACACGCAGGCACTGGCGCAGACACTGAGCCACCTCTCCATGTTCGCCATGCGCCATGCCGACCAGCTGGCCGGCATCGACATCAACCCCTTCGTGGTGCAGACACAGGGCGGCGTCTGCCTGGACGCCCTGATCTCCACACGCTGAGCCTGAGAACACCGCAACGCCATGGCAACCGCCTCATCGGGGGACGCAGTCGATCCACTGGATTCGCGCGAGCACCAGTTGCTGGCCATCGCGCGTCGGTTGTTCGCGCAGCACGGGTACGACCGAACGTCGCTGCGCGACATTGCGCAAGCTGCCTGCATCACCAAGTCCGCGCTGTACTACTACTTTCCGAACAAGGACGCGCTGTATGAGCGCATCGTTCTCGAATCGGTGCAGTTGCTGCACGACCGTGTGGCGCGCGCCGTGGCGCAAGAGGTGGGGGGCGTTGCGCGCGTGCGGGCGTTCATGGCCGCGTCGGCGCAGGTGCAGGACCAGGGGCGCGACGGCTGGATCGCGGGCTCCAACGCCTTCTGGCAAGCGGCCACCGGCGGCCGCCGCATGGCCGCGCTCGAACTGCGCGACAGCTACGAGAACCTGCTGCGCCAGTGCATCAACGACGCCATGGCCGCCGGCGAGCTGCGCGCGGCGGACCCCGCCATGGTGGGCCGCCTGCTGCTGTCCGCGTTGAACCACATGCCGCGCTGGCACAAGCCCGGCGGCACGCTCAGCGGCGTCGAGGTGATGCAGCAGTTTGTCGACATGCTGCTGTACGGGCTGCTGCGCGAATCCAAGTCCGCCGTGCTCGCCGAGCCCGCCGAGCCTGCCGTAGCAGAACCGGCCGCCATTTTTTTGGCCCGTTCATTTACCGGCCGGCCAGTCAATCCATGAGCCGCACACATTCGCCGACGCACACCCGCGTGCGCCCTCCCCATTTCCGCATCGCTCCACCATGAACAACCCACACCCCCATCCGCCCTTCAATGCCGCCACCGCGCAGGTTGCCGGCCGCCTGGCGGGGCGGCGCATTCTGGTGACGGGCGCGGCCTCCGGCATTGGCCGTTCCGTTGCCGAGTTGTTCGTGCGTGCCGGTGCCTGCGTGGTGGCGCTCGACCGCCGCCGGCCCGTCGACCTGGCAGGCCCTGCATCGCAATGGCTGGCCGTCGAGGCCGACATCACCGACACATCCGCCGTGGCAAACGCCGTGCAGCAGGCGGTCGAGCGCTTCGGCGGGCTCGACGGTGTGGTCAACGCGGCCGGCATCGCCAACACCGACTGGGCCGACGCGGTGTCGCACGAAGACTGGCAGCGCGTGATCGACGTCAACCTCACCGGCACCTTCAATGTCTGCAGCGCCGCCATTGCGCAACTGCGCGCGGCCGGCGCGGGCACCATCGTGAACGTCTCGTCGGGCCAGGGCCTGCAGCCCTTCAAGCAACGCAGTGCCTATGCGGCCTCCAAGGCCGGCGTGATTTCGTTCTCCAAGTCCATTGCCATGGAATGGGCGCCGCAGGTGCGCGTGAACACCATCTGCCCCGGCGCCATCGACACCCCCATGGTGCGCGGCGGCTACAGCGCCGAAGAACTGCATGCGCGCGTGGGGCCCCGCTATGCGCTGGAGCGCATCGGCGAGCCGCAGGAGATTGCCATGGCCGCGCTCTACCTCAGCAGCGCCGAGTCTTCTTTCGTGACCGGCATCGTGCTGGCCGTGGACGGCGGGCGCAGCTACCACTGATGCGCACCGCCATCCCCACAACCCATTTCTGAAGGAACACTCACATGCAAGGCCTGATGCAGCAACACCAGCTGCTGCTCTCCGGACTCCTGGACCACGCTGCGGCGTTCCACGGCGAGCGCGAAATCGTGTCGCACATGGTGGACGGCAGCATCCACCGCAGCAACTGGCGCGAGGTGCGGCAACGCGCCAAGCGCCTGGCCAACGCGCTCACCACGCTGGGCGTGCAACCCGGTGAAAGGGTCGCCACGCTGGCGTGGAACACGCACCGCCATGTGGAGCTGTACTTCGGCGTCTCCGGCATGCAGGCCATTCTGCATACGGTGAATCCGCGGCTGTTTCCGGAGCAGATCAGCTACATCCTGAACCACGCGCAGGCGGGCTACGTTTTCTTCGACACCAGCTTCGGCGACGTGCTCGCGGCGCTGGCACCGCAGTTGCAGCATGCCAAGGGCTTCGTCGCCCTGTGCAGGCGCGACCAGATGCCGGCGCTGGATCTGCCCAACCTGATGTGCTACGAAGACCTGCTGGACGCTGCCTCGCCAGACTACAGCTGGCCGCGCTTCGACGAGAACACCGCTTCTTCGCTCTGCTACACCTCGGGCACCACGGGCAACCCCAAGGGCGTGCTGTACAGCCATCGCTCCACGGTGCTGCACTCGTTCACGGCCTGCACCAGCGACGGCCTGGGCCTGTCGGCGCGCGACAGCGTGCTGCTGGTGGTGCCGCTGTTTCACGTCAACGCCTGGGGCATTCCGTATGCGGGCGCCATGTGCGGGGCCAAGCTGGTGCTGCCCGGGCCCAACCTCTCGGGCGAGAACATCTACCGGCTGCTGCGCGAAGAGCGCTGCAACTTCTCGCTGGGCGTGCCCACGGTGTGGCTGGGCCTGTTCGACTACATCGAGCGCCACCGCGCGTCGCTCGATCTGTCGGAGATTGCGCTCAAGCGCCTGGTCATCGGCGGCTCGGCCTGCCCGCGCGCCATGATCGAAAAGTTCGAGACGCTGTTCGGTGCCTATGTGATCCAGGCCTGGGGCATGTCCGAAACCAGCCCGCTGGCCAGCATCGGCACGCTGCTGGACAAGCACCGCGGCATCGACCTGCAGCAGCGCTTCGACCTGCAGGCCAAGCAGGGCCGCGCCATCTACGGCGTGGACCTGGAAATCTTCGGCGAAGACGGCCAGCCGCTGCCGCACGACGGCAAGGCCTTCGGCGACCTGAAGACGCGCGGCCCCTGGGTGGCCAGCGGGTACTACCGCGCCGAGGGTGGCAGCGTGCTCGATGCCGACGGCTGGTTCGCCACCGGTGACGTGGCCACGCTCGACGCCGACGGCTTCGTGCAGATCACCGACCGCTCCAAGGACGTCATCAAGTCGGGTGGCGAGTGGATCTCGTCGATCGACCTGGAGAACGCCGCCATGGAACACCCCGCCGTGCACGAAGCCGCCGTGATTGGCGTGGCGCACTCGCGCTGGCAGGAGCGCCCGCTGCTGCTGATCGTGCGCAAGGACGGCCAGCGCGGCACGCGCGAGGAGATCCTGCAGTTCATGGAGGGCAAGGTCGCCAAGTGGTGGATGCCCGACGACGTGGTGTTCGTCGAATCGCTCCCGCACACCGCCACCGGCAAGCTGCAGAAGCTCAAGCTGCGCGAGCAGTTTCGGGGCCACACGCTGCCTACCGACAAGGCCTGAAAGCGCTTCGCCTCGCCCGGCCCTGCTCTGCCCCACATCACATCGCTTCGCCCCTTCCGCACCGCACCGCACCGCATTCCCTCATGACCCTTCTCGACGACACCCAGACCATGCTGCGCGACAGCGTGCAGCACTTTCACACACGGCACCCCGCGCCTGCACGCGTGCGCCGCCTGCGCGACCGGCCGGTTCCCTTCGACCGCGCGGTGTGGCTCGCCATTGCCGAGGCAGGCTGGCTCGGCGTGCTGGTGCCCGAGGCGCTGGGCGGCCTTGGCCTGGGCGCGGCAGAGACCGCATTGATCGCCAGCGAGCTCGGCCGCGGCCTTGCGCCCGAGCCCTATGTGGCCAGCGGCGTGCTGGTGGTGCAGGCCCTGGTGCACCTGGCGGCGGACGCCGACCATGCCGCGAAGGTGCGCCCGCTGCTGGACACCGTGACCGCGGGCACCACGCTGGCCGCGCTCGCCTGGCAAGAAGAAGCCGGCGCGCTGGACCTGGCCACCACCCGGCTGCAGGCGCTGCGCCATGGCGACGGCTGGCAACTGCAGGGCGCGGTGAAGCGCTTCGTGCCGCTGGCCAGCGCTGCCGACGGCTTTCTGGTGTACGCGCTGGCCGACACCACGCCAGCGCTCTTCTGGGTGGCCACGGGTACGGATGGCCCGCGCGTGCGCAGCACGCGCACGGTCGACGGCCTGGACTTTGGCGAACTCGCGTTCGACGGCCTGACGCTGCCGGCAGACGCCATGCTCGCGCGCGGCCCGGCCGTGCGCCATGCCGTGGCGCAGGCCATCGAGCTGGCCCGCCTGGCGTCGGCCTTCGAGCTGGTGGGCGTGGCGGAGCACGCACTGCAGACCACCGTGGCCTACACCACGCAACGCGTGCAGTTCGGCAAGCCCATCGCCTCGTTCCAGGTGTTGCAGCACCGGATGGTGGACATGTGGATGCACTGCCAGCTGGCCCGCGCGTCGGCTGAAAACGCGCTGCTGGACTGGACCGCGCCAGCCGACGAGGCCACCCGCCTGCAATCGCTGCGCGCAGCGCGCGCGCGCACCGGCAGCACCGCGCTGATGGTGGGCAAGGCGGCCATCCATCTGCATGGCGGCATGGGCATTGCGGACGAGACCGACATCGGGCTGTGCCTCAAGCGGGCGCTGGCACTGTCGGCCTGGCTGGGCAACCCGCTGTGGCAGCGCGGCCAGTTCCTCGACGCACTGCACCAGACCGGGCGCGTGCGCCAGGCCGAGGGCGGCGAGGCGATTGCGCCGCACGACGACGCAACCGTTGGCGAACTGCCCGACGCGCAGTTCCGTCGGGTGCTGGCCGAGTGGATCGCGGCCCACTACCCGACCGAAAAACGCTTCATGAAAAAGCGCGCCTTCTACAACGACATTTCCGACTGGTACCAGGCGTTGTCGAAGAAGGGCTGGCTCGCGCCGTCCTGGCCAAAGTCGCACGGCGGCATGGGGCTGTCGCCGGCCAAGCAGGTCATCTATGCCGAAGAGATGGCGCGCCACGGCTGCGCACGCATTCCAGACCACGGCCTGGCGCTGGGCAAATTGCTGCTCATGCACGGAACGCCCGAGCAGTTGAACCACCATCTGCCGCGCGTGCTCAACGGCGAGATCATGTGGTGCCAGGGCTACTCCGAGCCGGACGCCGGCTCCGACCTGGCGAACCTGCGCACCCGCGCGGAGCGCGAGGGCGACGAGCTGATCGTCAACGGCCAGAAGATCTGGACCACGCTGGGCTCAGGCGCGGACTGGATGTTCGCGCTGGTACGCACCAGCAAGATCGAAGGCGCCAAGCAGCGCGGCATCACCTTCTTGCTGATCGACCTGAAGACGCCTGGCGTGAAGGTGCGCCCCATCGTCAACCTGAAGGGCGAAGGCGAGTTCAGCGAAGTCTTTTTCGACAACGTGCGCGTGCCCGTGGCCAACGTGGTGGGCCGCATCGACGACGGCTGGAACGTTGCCAACTCGTTCCTGCGCGAAGAGCGCATCTTCTTCGGCACGCCGCGCCAATGCGAATCCGCGCTGACGCAGCTGGACCGGCTGGCCGATGCATCGGGCGCCATGGCGCAGGCGGATTTTCGCGACCGCTATGCCCAGCTGGTGCTGGACGTGCGCGACCTGAAGGCGGCCTTCGAGCGCTTCATGGGCCTGCTGCGCAGCGGCGAAGAACTGGGGCCCGACGTGTCGTACCTCAAGGTGTGGGGCACCGAAACCTACCAGCGCATCGCCGACGAGCTGGTGCAGCTTGCAGGCGACCACGGCGGCCAGATGGACGACGTGGTCGTCAACGGCATTGCCACCGACGTGATGGGCCAGTACCTGGACTCGCGCATGTCCCCCATCTTCGGTGGGTCCAACGAGATCCAGCGAAACATTCTCGCCAAGCAGATTCTGGGTTTGCCTTCGGGCAACCCGAGGCCCTGAGCCAGGCCTGCCGCCGCGGCGCTGCGCTCCCCCCATTTCCAGAAAAACCAGGAGACATACATGACAAGCTCGACAAAACTCAACACCGCAGTGCGCGCAGCCCTCACGGCGCTCGCGCTCGCAGGGGCCGCTGGCAGCGCCTGTGCCCAGATATCGGACAACGTGGTGCGCATCGCCGTCATGAACGACGCCAGCGGGCCTTACTCGGGCATCGGCGGCCCCGGCGCCGTGCTGGCCGCGCGCATGGCCATCGAAGACTTCGGCGGAAAAATCGACGGCAAGCCGATCGAGCTGCTTTCGGTGGACGACCAGAACAAGCCCGACGTGGGCCTGAACGCCGCGCGCAAATGGCTCGAGACCGACAAGGTCGACACCATCCTGACCGGCTCGACCACGTCCATCGCCCTGGGCGTGCAAACGCTCATGAAGGAAAAGCAGAAGCCCTTTCTGATCGCAGGCGCCTTGTCGTCCGATCTCACGGGCAAGGCCTGCTCGCCGATGAGCGTGCAGTTCCTGAACGACAGCTACGCGCTGCCCAAGGCCGGCGTGCAGGTGCTGGTCAACAAGGGCTTCAAGGACTTCTTCTTCATTACCGTGGACTACGCCTTCGGCACCGCGATGCAGGCCGAGGCCACGCGCTTCATTCAGGCCGCGGGCGGGCGTGTGGTGGGCTCGGTGAGGCACCCGCTGGGCGCCACCGACTACTCGTCGTACCTGCTGCAGGCGCAGGCCAGCGGCGCCAAGGCCATCGTGATCCTGAACGCGGGGCAGGACCAGTCCAACGCGCTCAAGCAGGCGGCGGAGTTCCGCATCACGCGCGGTGGCCAGACGCTCAGCGTGTTCGGCATGACCATCAACAGCGTGACGGCCATGGGCCTGGACATTGCCCAGGGCCTGACCATGACCGTGCCCTTCTACTGGGACCAGAACGACGCCACGCGCGCCTGGAGCAAGCGCTTCATGGAACGCAACAGCGGCGGCGCGGTGCCCACCTACATCCAGGCCAGCGTGTACAGCGCGGTCACGCACTACCTGAAGGCGGTGAAGGAAGCCGGCACCGACGCCGGGCCCGCCGTGGTGGCCCGCATGAAGGCCATCCGCGTCAACGACTTCATGACCCAGAACGCGCCGGTGCGCGAAGACGGCCAAGTGATGCGCGCGGTGTATCCGGTGGAGGTCAAGACGCCGGCGGAGTCCAAATACAAGTACGACTACTACAAGGTTGGCGCGGCCATTCCCGCGGAGCAGGTCTTTCGCCCGCTGGCCGAAGGCGGCTGCGATTTTCTGAAGAAGTAACCCACGGCAAGACTCCCATGGCACAACAACAGAATTTCAGCTTCAGCCCACTCGGCACCTGCCTGGCGGCAGCAATGGCACTCGCCTTGGCAAGTGGCGCGGCCCACGCACAAATCTCCGACAACGTGGTGCGCATCGGCGTCATGAACGACATGAGCGGCCCCTACTCCAGCGCGGCTGGCATGGGCGCGGTGATGGCCGCGCGCATGGCCATCGAGGACTTCGGTGGCACGGTGGGCGGCAAACCCATCGAGCTGCTGCTGGTGGACGACCAGAACAAGCCCGACGTGGGCCTGAACGCGGCACGCAAGTGGCTGGACATCGACAAGGTCGACACCATCGTCACCAGCTCGGCGTCTTCGATTTCGCTGGGCGTGCAGACGCTGATGAAGGAAAAGCAGAAGCCCTTTCTGCTGTCGGGCTCGCTGTCGTCCGACTTCACCGGCAAGGCGTGTTCGCCGATGAGTGTTCAGTTCCTTAACGACAGCTATGCGCTGCCCAAGGCCGGCGTGCGGCTGCTGATGGACAAGGGCATCAAGGACTTCTATTTCATCTCGGTCGACTACGCCTTCGGCGCCGCCATGCAGGCCGAGGCCACGCGCTTCATCCAGGAGCGCGGCGGCCGCGTGGTGGGTTCGGTGAAGCACCCGCTGGGCGCGACCGACTTCTCTTCGTACCTGCTGCAGGCGCAGTCCAGCGGGGCCAAGGCCATCGTGGTCGTGAGCGCGGTCAACGACCTGGCCAACGCGCTCAAGCAGGCGACGGAGTTCCGCATCACGCGCGGCGGGCAAACACTGAGCGTGTTCGGCATGACCATCGACAGCGTGACGGCCATGGGCCTGAACGTTGCGCAGGGCCTGAACATCACCGTGCCCTTCTACTGGGACCAGAACGAGGCCACGCGCGCTTTCAGCAAGCGCTTCATGGCCCGCCGCGACGGCGTCGTGCCCACCTACACCCAGGCCAGCACGTACAGCGCGGTCACGCACTACCTGAAGGCCGTGAAGGCCACCGGCACCGACGCCGGGCCTGCGGTCATGGCCAGCATGAAGGCCACGCCGGTCAACGACTTCATGAGCCAGAACACGCCCATCCGCGAAGACGGCCAGGTGATGCGCGTGGTCTACCCGGTGGAGGTGAAGTCGCCGGCCGAGTCCAGATACAAGTACGACTTCTACAAGCTCGGCGCGGCCATTCCCGCCGAGCAGATCGTTCGCCCGCTGTCCGAAGGCGGCTGCGACTTCCTGAAAAAGTAGACCCCCGCAAGGCAAGCACCATGACAAAACTCTTCACGCCCTACACGCTGCGCGGCATGCACGCGCGCAACCGCGTGGTGATCTCGCCCATGCAACAGTTCACCGGCGTGCACGGCATGGCCACGGACTGGCACGTGGGCCATTTCGCGCGCTTCGCGATGGGCGGGGCCGGCATCGTGTTCGTCGAATCCACCGCGGTGGAAGAGCGCGGGCGCAACACCCATGGCGACACCGGCCTGTGGAACGACGCACAAACGGCGCCGCTGGCACGCATTGCCGAGGTGCTGCGCATCAACGGCGCGGTGCCCGCAATTCAGCTCGGCCACACGGGCCGCAAGGCCGGCATGCAGAAGTCGTGGCAAGGCCACGGCCCGCTGAACGACGCCGACCGCGCGCGCGGCGAAGCGCCCTGGCCGGTGATTGCGCCGAGCCCGCTGCCGCTGGGGCCGGGCTGGCCCACGCCGCAGGCGCTGGACACCGCGCAGGTGGAAGCCCTGGTGCAGACCTGGGCCGACGCCGCGCGCCGCGCACGCGAGGCAGGCTTCGAGGCACTGGAGGTGCACGGCGCGCACGGCTACCTGATTCACCAGTTCCTCTCGCCGGTGACCAACCAGCGCAGCGACCGCTTCGGTCAGAACCGGTGGCGCTTTGCGCTCGACGTGGCCGAGGCCGTGCGCCGCGAATGGCCCGACACGCTGCCGCTGTTCTGGCGCGTGTCGCTGGCCGACGTGGTGGACGGCGGGCTGGAATTCGACGAAATGGCCGGCCTGCTGCGGGCCTTGAAGGACCGCGGCGTGGACGTGGTCGACTGCTCTTCGGGCGGCGGCATCGCGGGCTACCCGACGCAGGGGCGCTCGGTGTCCAACAGCCTGCTGTTTCGCGCCGAGCTGGCGGCGCAGCTGCGCGAGGCCAGCGGCCTGCAGGTGATGGGCGTGGGGCTGGTCGTCGACCCGCAGACCGCCGAAGACTATCTTCAGGCGCAGCAGGCCGACCTGATCGCCGTCGGCCGCGAGGCCCTCTACAACCCCAACTGGGCCGTGCATGCAGAAGCCGCGCTGGGCGCCAACCAGGACTACGCCACCTGGCCCCGCCAGTACCGCACGTACCTGAGCCGCCGCGCCGATGCCGCCGATGCACTGCGCAAGACACACGCCGCCAGGAGCACTGCATGACCAACACACCGCACCACGCGTCGGCCGTCACGCCACACATTGAAGTTCTCGGCAGCCGCCGCGACCGCCTGGGCGAATGCCCGCTCTGGGACACGCGAGACCAATCGCTGTACTGGATCGACACCAAGGGGCGCCGGGTGCGCCGGCTGCAGGGCGACAGCTACACCGAATGGGCGACGCCAAGCGACATCGGTTCCATTGCCCTCACGCGACGCGGGTGCCTAGTGCTTTCGCTCGAAGACGGCTTCCACCTGCTGGAGCTGGCCAGCGGCGCCACGCGCCGCCTGGCCGAAGTGCGGCACCCCGGCCCGTCGATGCGCATGAACGACGGCCGCACCGATCGGCAGGGCCGCTTCGTCGCGGGCTCCATGGTCATGGGGCGCCACGACCGAGATGGCGCCTACTACCGCCTGGAGCGCGACGGCAGCGCCACGCAGCTCTTCGACGGCATCGCGCTGGCCAACGCCACCTGCTTCAGCCCGGACGGCCGCACGCTGTACCACGCGGACAGCTTCAGCGACGAGGTGAGCGCGGTCGACTACGACCCCGCCAGCGGCACCACCGGCCCCCGCCGCATGCTGTTCAACACCCGCGCCCACGGCTCGGCGCCCGACGGCACCACGGTGGACGCCGACGGCAACCTGTGGGTGGCGCTGGTGCAGGCCGGCAAAATCGGCTGCTTCACGCCCGATGGCCAGCTGCTGCGCCTTGTCGATGTGCCGACGCCCTACCCCACCTGCCCCTGCTTCGGCGGGCCGGCACTGGACGTGCTCTACGTCACCAGCATCCGCAACAGCGGCAACATGTTGAACAGCGACCACCCGGACGCGGGCGCCGTGTTCGCAATTCACGGCCTGGGCGTGCGCGGCCTGCCCGAGGTGCTGTTCGACGACGAGGGCATCGCATGACGACGCTCCCGGCCAACAACCCAGCGGGCGCCGACGTCATCCTGCGCACCGAAGGGCTGAGCAAGCAGTTCATGGGCTTCCATGCGGTGCGCAACGTGTCGCTGGCCATCCGGCGCCACAGCGTGCATGCGCTGATCGGCCCCAACGGCGCGGGCAAGACCACCTGCTTCAACCTGCTGACCACCTCCATCCCGGCCAGCGCGGGCCGCATCCACTACAACGGGCGCGACATCACGCGCAGCGACCCCGCCAGCGTGGCGGCCAGCGGCATGGTGCGCTCGTTCCAGATCTCGGCCGTGTTCGGCCACATGAGCGTGCTCGACAACGTGCGCGTGGCGCTGCAGCGCCGGGCAGGCGGCACCTTCGCCTTCTGGCGCAGCGACAAGGTGCTGGACCGCCACACGCCGCGTGCGCGCGAACTGCTGGCCAGCGTGCACCTGGAGCGCTACGAACTGCACAGCGCGGCCGACCTGTCGTACGGCCGCAAGCGCGCGCTGGAGCTGGCCACCACGCTGGCGCTGGAGCCCGAGCTGATCCTGCTGGACGAACCCATGGCGGGCCTGGGCCACGAAGACATCGGCCCCGTGACGCGGCTCATCGCCGAGGTTGCCAGGCAACGCACCGTGCTGATGGTGGAACACAACATGAAAGTCGTGGCCGAGCTGTGCGACCGCATCACCGTGCTGCAGGCCGGCGAGGTGCTGGCCGAGGGCAGCTACGAAGAGGTATCGAACGACGCGCGTGTGCGCGAAGCCTATGTAGGAGGTGGCGCCCATGGCTGAGCACAACCCAACGCCTTGCCTGGAGGTGCGCGGCCTCACCGGCCACTACGGCGAAACCCAGGCGCTGCACGGCATCGACTTTGTGGTGCAGCCCGGCGAAGTGGTCTGCCTGCTGGGCCGCAACGGCGCCGGCAAGACCACCACGCTGCGCGCCATCGTGGGCCTGCTGGCCAGGCGACAGGGCCACATTGCGGTCAACGGCCGCTCCACGCAAGGCATGTCGCCCGAAGCCATTGCGCACCTGGGCGTGGCCTACTGCCCCGAAGAGCGCGGCATCTTCGCCAGCCTGAACGTGGAAGAAAACCTGCTGCTGCCCCCAGTGCTGATGCCCGGCGGCATGACGGTGGAAGAAATCTACGCGCTGTTCCCCAACCTCAAGCTGCGCCGCAAGAGCCCGGGCACGCGGCTGTCGGGCGGCGAGCAGCAGATGCTGGCCATCGGGCGCATCCTGCGCACCGGCGCCAAGCTGCTGCTGCTGGACGAATGCACCGAGGGCCTGGCGCCCGTGATCATCGACAAGATCGGCGAGGCCATCGCCTTGCTGCGCGCGCGCGGCTTCACGGTGCTGATGGTGGAGCAGAACTTTCGCTTCGCCTCGGGCGTGGGAGACCGCTTCTATGTGGTCGAAGAAGGCTGCGTGGTGGAGCAGTTCGACCGCCAGGCCATTGCGAACGACCGTGCGCGCATCGAAGCGCTGCTGGGCGTGTAGCCACGCGCACGCGCCGCACCGCACCCATCCGCTTCGCACAAGAACAACCACCCTGGAGACTTTCACAATGCCCGACACTTTGTTCGGATACCCGCTGGCCGCCATCTCGGGCCAGTTGCTGGTGGGCATGATCAACGGCTCGCTTTACGCGCTGATGAGCCTGGGCCTGGCCATCATCTTCGGACTGCTGCGCGTGGTGAACTTCGCGCACGGCGCGCAGTACATGCTGGGCGCCTTCGTGGCCTGGGGCCTGCTCGAATACGCGGGGCTCAACTACTGGTGGGCGCTGCTGCTGGCGCCGCTGCTGGTGGGCCTGTCGGGGGTGGCGCTGGAGCGCTTTCTGCTGCGCAGGCTCTACCACCTGGACCATGTATACGCGCTGCTGCTCACCTTCGGCTTCGCGTTGATTCTGGAGGGCAGCCTGCGCTACAAGTTCGGCGCCACCGGCCAGCCTTATCCCAACCCCATTGCCGGTGGCCTGGAAACGCCGATGGCCTTCTTCCCCTGGTACCGGCTCTGGGTTATTGCGGCGTCGCTGTGCATGTGCCTGATGACCTGGTTCGTGATCGAGCGCACCAAGCTCGGCTCTTACCTGCGCGCGGCCACCGAGAACCCGAACCTCGTGCGCACCTTTGGCGTGCGCGTGCCGCGCATGCTGATGCTCACCTACGGCCTGGGCGTGGCGCTGGCCGGCTTCAGCGGCGTGATGGCCGCGCCCATCTACCAGGTGAACCCGCTGATGGGCTCGCAACTGATCATCGTGGTGTTCGCCGTGGTGGTGATCGGCGGCATGGGCTCCATCGTGGGCGCCATCGTGGCGGGCTTCGGGCTGGGCGTGATCGAAGGCATCACCAAGCTGGTGTACCCCGACGGGGCCGGCATCGTGGTGTTCGTGGTGATGCTCATCACGCTCGCGGTTCGCCCCAACGGACTGTTCGGCAGCACCAAGTAAACACAAGGACTCCCAGATGACCCCCGCTTCCTCCCCCATCGCCCGCTACCGGCCCGCGCTGCTGATGGCCGGCGCCGTCGTGCTGCTGATTGCGCCGCTCGCCGCCTACCCCATCTTCCTCATGAAGCTGCTGTGCTTCGCTCTGCTGGCGGCCTCGCTGAACCTGCTGGTGGGCTACGTGGGGCTGCTGTCTTTCGGCCACGCGATGTTCTTCGGATCGGCCGGGTACGCCACCGCGCATGCGGTCAAGGTCTGGGGCCTGGAGCCCGCGCTGGGCGTGGCATTCGGCGTGGCGGCGGCGGCGGCGCTGGGTGCCGTTACCGGCTTGCTGGCGATTCGCCGCGCGGGCATCGCGTTCTCCATGATCACGCTGGCCAGCGCGCAGCTCGTGTACTTCATCGCGCTGCGCGCGCCTTTCACGGGCGGGGAGGACGGCATTCAGAACGTGCCGCGCGGCAAGCTGCTGGGTTTGTTGGACCTGTCGAACAACCTCACGCTGTACTACGTGGTCATGCTGACGGTGGTCGCCGCCTTCTGGCTGATCTGGCGCATCGTGCACTCCCCGTTCGGACAGGTGCTCACGGCCATTCGCGACAACGAGGCGCGCGCCATCTCGCTGGGCTACCGGGTCAACCGCTACAAGCTGCTGGCCTTCACGCTGTCGGCGGCGCTGGCGGGCCTGGCGGGCAGCATGAAAAGCATCGTGTTCCAGATTGCCACGCTCAACGACGTGAGCTGGGTGACCTCGGGCGAGGCGCTGCTGATGGGCATCGTCGGTGGGCTGCAGACCCTGCTGGGCCCGGTGGCGGGCGCCATCGTGGTGGTGACCATGGCCAATTCGCTGTCGGCGGTGGCCGAAGCCGTGCTGATCGTGCAGGGCATTGTGTTCGTGCTGGCCGTGATGCTGTTCCGGCGCGGCATCGTCGGCGAGCTGAACGCCTGGCTCGCGCGCCGTGCGGCACGCAACCCCCAACCCTGAAGACCGGAGTGAACCCATGACTGCTGAAACATCGCCTGCGCACCTGCTGGAGGGCAGCTTGCCGGAAGCCCGCTTGCTGGAAGGCCGCCTGGCCCTTGTCACCGGCGCCGCCGCCGGCATCGGCCGCGCCATCGCCGAGCACTACGCACGCGCCGGCGCGCGCGTCGTCGTGGTCGACCTGCGCGCGCAAGACTGCGCCGACACGGTCGCGGCCATCCATGCGGCAGGCGGCCAGGCCTGGGCCTTTGCGCTGGACATCACCGACGTGCCGGGCTGCGCCGCGCTGGCCGAAAGCGTGGGCCGCGACATCGGCTGCGTGGACACGCTGGTCAACAACGCCGCCATCCTGATCCGCGAGGGCATCGACACGCCCGACGTGCACCGCAAGATCCGCAAGGTGTTCGACGTGAACGTGATGGGCGGCTTCAACGTGCTGCACGCCTTCTTGCCCGCGCTGCGCAAGACGCGCGGCTGCGTGGTCAACATTGCCTCTGGCGCGGCGTTCATCGCGCAGGGCGGCTGCATCGGTTACTCGGCGTCCAAGGGCGCGGTGAAGATGCTCACGCAGACGATGGCGGTGGACCTGGCGCCCGACGGCATCCGGGTCAACGCCATTGCGCCGGGTGTCATAGAAACCGCCATGACAGTGGCCACGCGCGCGGATCCGCGCCGGCTGGCGTATTTCCTGCGCCGCACGCCGTCGGGCCGCCTGGGCCTGCCCGACGAAATTGCCGCGCCCGCCGTGTTTCTGGCCTCGCCGATGGCGAGCTACATCAACGGCGTGACGCTGCCGGTGGACGGCGGGGTGCTGGCGACCTGAGAAGGTGAGGTGGCCGCCCTGCCGCTGGCAACGCCGGCGACAGGGCGTGCGCTCTCAGCGTCCGTGGAACACCGGCGAGCGCTTCTCGGCGAAGGCGCGCATGGCCTCGCGCGAGTCTTCGGTCTGACCCAGCTCGGCCGTCATGTTCTGCTCGAAGCGGTAGCCGTCGCGCAGCGTCATGTTCTCGATGGTGGCGGCCGAGTTCTTGGCCGTGCGGCTGGCAATGGGGCTCTTGGCCGCAATGCGCGCGGCCATTTCCATTGCGGTGGCCATGAGGTTGTCGCGGGGCACGCAGGCCTCCACGATGCCGCGGCGGTACAGCTCATCGCCGCTGATGCGGTCGCCCGTGAGCATCATGCGGCGCGTCAGCGAATGGCCGCACACGCGCATGGCATGCCGGCCGCCGCCCATCAGGCCCACGTCCACTTCGGGCAAGCCGAACGATGCGTTGTCCGAGCACATCAGGATGTCGCAGGACACGGCAATGCCCATGCCGGCCCCCAGCGCAGGGCCGTTGACCGCGGCAATGACGGGCTTCTTGCACTCCATGATGGAGTAGCTCAGCTCGCGCGCGCGGCGCGAGTGGGCCCAGCGCTCGCCGGGCTCGAAGACCTTGTTGGCGCGGCTCTTGATGTCGGCGCCGGCGCAGAAGATCTTGCCCGCGCCGGTGAGCACCACGACGCGCACGTCGTCGCGGTCGCTCATCTGGTCGAAGGCGGCGATCATCTCGTCCATCAGGCCGGCGGACACGGCGTTGACGGGGGGTGCGTCCATGGTGATCACGGCCACAAAATTCTCGACGTTCAGTTTCAGGTATTCCATAGGTTCTCCTCGGGTGGATGGGGTCAGGGGGGATTCAGTTGATGGGTAGCGTTGGTGGCACTGGTTGCACTGGTGACGCCGCCATGGGGGGTCGGCGCGCTTCGCTCATGCGCATCGAGGCCAGGCCGTCGATCACCATGCACTGGCCGGTGATGCCGCACCGCGGCGCGGCCAGCATGCTCACGGCATGCGTCACGGCCTCGCGGTTGCGCGGCGTGTCCTGGCGCTCGTGGCTGAACTCGCTGGCCACCAGGTTCACGCAGTGGCCTTCGGGCTGCAGCTCCAGCGCCATGGATCGGGTCATGGCGGCCAGGCCGGCGCTGGCGGCCATCTGGTGCACGCCGCCCCAGGCGCCCTGGTGGCCACGAGAGCCCACGTGCACGATGCGCCCGCCTTCGCGCAGGCGCGGCAGCACGGCCTGCGCCGTGCGCACCACGGCCAGCAGCTGCGACTCGACGGCCGCCTCGAAGGTGGCATCGTCGATCTCGTCGAACGCGAGGTTGGCGCGCGCGGTGGGCGTCAGCGTGACCAGCGCGTCGATCAGCGGTGCCGCCGACAGCGCAGCCTGCAGCGCGGCATCGTCGCCGCCCTGCACCGCAATCACGTGGTGGCCGTCGCGCTGCAGGCGCTCGCGCACGCTGTCCGCCAGCGGCTGCTGGCTGCCCACGAGCAGCAGCGTGCCGGGGCGGGTGTCGTCGAAGGGGGCGGGAGTGGGGTTCATGGTTGGGGTGTGGGGGCGTGCGGTGCGGCGCTCAGAGCGGCGGCATGCCCACGCTCTTGCCGCCGTCCACAAACAAGACCTGGCCGGTGCACTGCGCGGCCTGCGGCGAGGCCAGGAAGGACACGGCGTGCGCAATGGTCTGCGGGCTGGCGGCGGCGCCGGCGGGTTCGCGCTGCTCGAGCGCGCGCCGCATCTCGGGCGTGAAGCCTTCGAGCATGCGGGTGTCGACCATGCCCGGCGCCACGGCATTCACCGTGATGCCGCGCCAGCGCAACTCGATGGCCATGGCGCGCACCATGCCCACCACGGCGGCCTTGCTGGCCACATAGTGCGCGGCGCCGGCACCGCCCAGGTAGCCGCGCGAGGCGATCTGCACCACGCGCCCGCCCTGCGGCATGCGGCGCACGGCCTCCTGCGCCACGATGAAGCTGCCCATCAGGTTCACGCCCAGCATGGCGCGCAGCTGGGCGGCGTCGAGTTCGCGAAACGGCAGCATGGACGAGGCGATGCCTGCGTTGTTGACCACCACGTCGATGACAGGCAGCGTGGCGAACAGGGCTGCCACGGCGGCACGGTCCTGCACGTCGAGCACGGCCGCGCGCACGTTCAGGCCCTGGGCCTGCAGGCGCTCGGCCTCGGCCTGCGCCACGTTGCCGTCACGGTCGGTGGCAAGCACCTGCAGGCCGTCGCGCGCCAGTTGCTCGGCAATGGCCAGGCCAATGCCGCGCGCCGCGCCGGTCACGACCGCGCAGCGCGCGGCCAGGGCAGTTGGGTCTGCTGCGGCCATGGTCACTCGAGCACGATGTGGGTCTTCTGCAGAATGTCGGCCCACTTGACACGCTCGGCCTCCACGCGCCGGCCCAGCGCCTCGGGCGTGCTGCCCACCGGCACCACGCCCACGGCGGCAATGCTGTCGCGCACCGACGGTGTCGCCAGCGCTTCATTGATGAGCTTGCTAAGGCGCTCCACGATCGGCTTGGGCGTGCCACTGCGCATGGCGATGTAGTTGATGGCGGTGACGTCGTAGCCCGGCAGGGTCGCGGCAATGGGCGGAATGTCCGCGGGAATGCCGGGCAGGCGCCTGGCCGCCGACATGCCGATGGCGCGCACCTTGCCGGCGGCGACCTGCGGCAGCGCGGCGGCGCTGCTGATGAACGCCGCATGCACCTGGCCACCCATGGTGCCCACCAGCGCGGGGCCTTCTCCGGTGAAGGGCACCATGGTCATGGTGGTGCCGGCCAGCAGGTTGAAGTAGGCCCCCATCAGGTGGCCCTGCCCGCCGATGCCCGCCGTGGCGTAGTTGATGGTGTCGGGCTTGGCCTTGGCGGCGGCCACCAGGTCGGCCACCGAATGAATCTGCAGCTGGGGGTCGACGACGAGGATGTAGGTGGCGTCCACCGTCTGGCTGACCGGAGCGAAGTCGGCAACTGGGTCGTAGCGCACCGACTTGGGCGCGAGGTACTGGGCCGCGGGGGTGCACCAGATGATGGTGTAGCCGTCTGCCGGCTGTGCAAGCCCGTAGCGCACGCCCACGGTTCCGGCGCCGCCGGGCTTGTTGTCCACCACCACGGGCTGGCCCAGCTGCCGGGACAGCACGGTCGACAATATGCGCGCCACGGAGTCGGAGCCACCACCGGGTGGAAAGGGCACGATCATGCGCACCGGCCGGTTCGGCCAGGTCGCCTCGGGGCTGGCGGCCAACGCGGCCACGGGCGTGGCAAGCGCTGCGACGCCGGCCAGCAGGGCGTCGCGGCGGCGCAGGCCCGTGCACGGAATCAGGGGGTGGCTCATGTCTCGGTGTCCTGTTGCTT
This sequence comes from Variovorax sp. H27-G14, assembly GCF_046156345.1. Lineage (NCBI taxonomy): Bacteria > Pseudomonadati > Pseudomonadota > Betaproteobacteria > Burkholderiales > Comamonadaceae > Variovorax > Variovorax sp. H27-G14. The sequence continues at coordinate 59,919 of NZ_JAYLVN010000023.1, read as the reverse complement.
TGTTTTTCTGTTGTGCGGAGAGAAGCAATTGCGGCGGCTTGCGCGGCTACTGCAGCACGATGCCCGCGCGCCGCACCGTCTCCTGCACGCGCTTGCGTTCGGCTTCGACGCGGCGGCTCACCACGTCGGGCGTGCTGGCCACCGGTGTCACGCCCAGCGCCAGCACCCGCTCGCGCACGGCCGGCTTGGCCAGCACCGCCTGCACGGCCTGGCTGAGCTGGTCGACCACGGGCTGCGGCGTGCCGGCGCGCACGGCCAGGTAGTTGATGGCCACCAGGTCGAAGCCCGGCAAAGCGTCCGCCACGAACGGAATGCTCTTGGGCACGCCCTCCATGGGCGCTGCCGCGGAAACGCCGAGCGCGCGCACGCGCCCGGCCGTTACTTGCGCCAGGGCGCCCGCTGCGCTGATGAAGCCCATCTGTACGTCACCACGCATCAGGGCCAGCATGGCGGGGCCTTCGCCGGTGTAGGGAATCTGAACCAGGTCGGCGCCGGCCGCGAGCCCGAAAGATGCCGCCATGTAGTGGCCGAACGAGCCCGTGCCCGCGGTGCCGTAGTTGATGGCGTGGGGGCGGGCGCGCGCGGCCTCCACCAGCTCACGCGTGCTGTGCCAAGGCTGCTGGTTGCCCACCACCAGCAGGTAGGACGCGGACACCAGCATGCTGACGGGCGCCAGGTCTTTCACCGGGTCGTAGCGCACGCTGCCCGCCGCCATGATCTGCGCCGAGGGCGTGCACCAGATCAAGGTGTGGCCGTCCGCCGGCGCCTGCAGGCCGACCGTCACGCCCAGCGTGCCCGCGGCACCGGCCCGGTTGTCCACGATCACGGGCTGGCCCAGTTGCTCGCCCAGGGCCTGCGCCACGATGCGCGCCACGGCGTCGGAGCCCCCGCCCGGCGCGGCCGGCACGATCAGCGTGAGAGGTTTGTACGGCCAGGCCCGCTCCGCGGCGTGCACGCGCGGCGCGGCCAGCCAGCTGGTGCCGGCCACGCAACCCAGCAGCGCACCGGGCAAGGCCTGAAGCAGGCGGCGTCTCATGGCGTGCGCAACAAGCTGTCGGCCAGCGCGCGCGCCGCCCGGTAGTCGCCCTTGCCGCTGTCGGCGCGCGGCAGCTGGTCCACGGCCAGGTAGTGCCTGGGCATCTTGTAGCCGGCCAGGTGCGGGGCAAGGTGCGCGCGCATGGCCTGCGTGTCGGGCAGGCCGCCGGGGCCGGTGCGCAGCAGGGCCACGATGGCGCTGCCCCAGCGCACGTCGGGCACGCCCACCACCAGCACGTCCTGCACGCCGGGCACGCGCTTCAGGGCTTCTTCCACCTCTTCCACATAGATCTTCTCGCCGCCCGAATTGATGACCAGGCTGCCGCGGCCCAGCAGTTGCATGGAGCCGTCGGCGTGGCGCTGCACGCGGTCGCCGGGCACCGAGTAGCGCTCGCCGTCGATGGTGCGAAACACCTCGGCCGTCTTCACCGGGTCACCGAAGTAGCCCTCGGGCAGCGGCTCGCCGCGTGCCAGCCAGCCTTCGCCCACCTGGCCTGCCGGCACGATGCGGCCGTCGTCGCCCACCATCACCGTGCGCGGGCCGGGCTCGAAGCGGCCCGTGGGCGTGGCGCGTTCGGTGGTGGTGATCGAATAGCCCAGGCCGGCGGCCTCGGAGGCGCCATAGATGTCGGCCAGCACCACCTTCGGCAGGTGCCGCAGCAAACCGGCCTTGACCTCTTCGCTCCACATCAGGCCGGCCGAACTGATCACGCGCAGTGCGGACAGGTCGTAGCGGCCGGGCTGCTCGTCCAGCGCCTGCAGCATGGGGCGCGCGAACACGTCGCCCACGATCAGGATGCGCGTGGCGCGCTCGTGCTGCGCCAGTTGCCAGAGTTCATGCGGATCGAAACTGCGCTGCGCCAGCAGCAGCGCGGTGCCGCCGCTCAGCAACTCGCTCAGCGTGCTGCTGATGCCCGCGCCGTGCATGAGCGGGCAGGCCGGCAGCACGCGGCCCGGCGTGTCGTTGGCCGCCACGGTGTCCAGGTGCTCCTGCAGGTTGGCCGGCCGGTGCTTGGCCAGCGGCGACTCCAGGTGGCATTCGCGGTAGCGGTTGCCGGGCCAGATCACGCCCTTGGGCTTGCCCGTGGTGCCGCCGGTGTACAGCAGCAGCGGGTCGCTTTCCGAACGCACGATGTCCAGCGCGCTGCCGTCGCCCTGCGCGGCCAGCGCCTGGAAGCTGGCCGTGGCCTCGCCCAGGCCTTCGCCGTCCAGGCACATGCGCGTGCGCAGCGCCGAGCCGCGTGCGGCCAGCGCGGCCACCAGCGGTGCAAATTCCTGTTGGTAGAGCAAGGCGGTGGCGCCGGCGTCGTCTAGCACGCCGGCCACCTCGTCCACCGTGTAGCGGTAGTTCAGGTTCAACGGAACCAGGCGCGCCTTGAGGCAGGCGACAAAGCCTTCGATGTAGCCGGGATGGTTGCGAGACAGAATGGCCACGCGCTCGCCACGGCCGTGCCCCAGCGTGAGCAAGGCGCGCGCCACGCGGTTGCTGCGCGCATCGAGTTCACCCCATGTCACCACGTGCGTGCCGTGCACGATGGCGGGTCGATCGGCGGGCACCCGACGGGCCACGCCGTCCAGGATGTCGGCCATGTTCCAGCCGGTGGTGGCGGTCGCGGTCGTGGTCGCGGTGTTGGTGGTGGTGGTGGTGGCGGTGGCGGCAGTGCCGATGGTGGTGGTCGCGCTCATGCGAATTGCTCCTGGTGTGCCGACGCGGGTTGCGTGGCGGGCGCGGGCATGGCCTCGGGCCCGGGCGCCGCGTCCGACAGCGCAATGAAACGGTCGCGCTGGAAATCTGCATTGCCGTAGGCCACGTCGATCATGGCCAGGCGCTTGAGATAGTGGCTGACGGCCAGCTCGTCGCTGGTGCCCACGCCGCCATGCAACTGCACGGCCTGATGCCCCACGTACAGGCCGCACTGCCCCACACGGGCCTTGGCGGCGGCCATGGCGCGCTGGCGTTGCGCGGGCTCCGCGTCCAGGCTGGCGCGCGCCAGCTGCAGCATGCCGCGCGACTCCTCGCACGCAATGCGCATGTCCACCATGCGGTGCTGCAGCGCCTGAAAGCTGCCGATGGTCACGCCGAACTGCTTGCGCACCTTGAGGTAGTCCAGCGTCATGTCGCTGACCGCGTCCATGGCGCCGCAGGCTTCGGCCAGGCGCGCCGCAATGGCGTGGTCCACCGCCTCTTCGAGCAATGCCAGCCCGCCGTGCAGCGGCCCTAGCAGCGCCGACGCAGGCAGCTGCACGCCCTCCAGCTGCAACTGGCTGATCTGCTGGTGGTCGGGGGCGCGAAAGTCCGTGCGCTGCAAGCCCGCGGCATCGGCCGGCACCAAGAACAGCGAGATGCCGGCGCGCTCGTCGACGGCGCCCTGCGTGCGCGCGGGCACGATGAGCCACTGCGCCGTGCTGGCGTCGGGCACCCAGGACTTGTGGCCGCTCAGGCGGTAGCCGGTGCCTTCGGCGGCGGCGCGCGTGTGCACGTGGTTCAGGTGAAAGCGGCCCGAGGCCTCCGCCAGCGCGGTGGCAATGCGCACGCTGCCGTCGGCAATGCCTTCGAACAGCTCGCACTGCTGTGCGGTGCCGCCGCGTGCCAGCAGCCGCACGGCCAGCACGCAGGTGCTCACGAAGGGCTCGCGCAGCAGGCCGCGCCCCATGCCCTCGGCCACGATCATGATCTCGGCCGCGGAGGCGCCGAAGCCGCCGTGCGCCTCGGGGATGGCCAGTGCCAGCCAGCCCATGTCGGCCATGCGGCGCCAGTTGCCCTCGTCATAGGGCCGGCCGGCGGCCGTGAGCTTGCGCCAGTCTTCGAAGCGCGCGTGTTCGCGAACGAAGCGATCGACGCCGTCGGAGAGCATCTGCTGCTCGGGTGTGTGGTGAATGTCCATGCCTTAGAGCCCTAGCGCGCGGCGCGCGATGATGTTGCGCTGGATTTCGTTCGAGCCACCGTAGATGCTGGTGACCCGGCTGTGCAGGTAGGCCGTCATGGGCCCCGACTGCTCGATCGGCACGTCGCCGGGGGTGGCGCCCACGGGTGCGAAGCGCGTGGCGTCGTAGCCCATGGTTTCCACCCACAGTTCGGTCGCACGCTGAAGCAGCTCCGACCAGCGCAGCTTGAGCATGGAGCCGCGCGGCCCGGTGTCCGCGCCCGCCACGTTGTCGGCGAGCATGCGCAGGCCCATCTGCTCGATGGCCTGCACTTCGATTTCGAGCTGCGCGAGCTTGGCCCGGAACACCGGGTTGTCGTACAGGCTGCGGCCACCGTCGGGCACCCGGCGTGCGTGTTCGCGCACCTGGTCGAGTTGGCGTGTGAGCCGCACGCCCAGCGTGGCCGTGAGGGCGCGCTCGCGGTCGAGCAGCACCTTGCCGTAGCTCCAGCCCCGCCCTTCCTCGCCCACCAGCTGGCCCACGGGCACGCGCACCGCATCGAGGAACACCTCGGTCACGTGCGCCTGCTCGTCCAGCGTGTGAAACGGGCGCACCGTGATGCCGGGCGTGGCCATGTCGATCAGCAACAGCGAAATGCCGTCCTGCTTGCGTGACTCTTCGCTGGTGCGCACCAGGCAGAACATCTGGTTGGCGGCGTGTGCGTAGCTGGTCCACAGCTTCTGGCCGGTGACCACGTAGTGGTCGCCGTCGCGCACGGCACGGGTACGCAGTGCGGCCAGGTCCGAGCCGGCCTGCGGCTCCGAGTAGCCCTGGCACCACCAGTCCTCGCCCGACAGAATGCGCGGCAGGTAGCGCGCCTTCTGCTCGGGCGTGCCGTAGGTGAAGATGATCGGGCCGATCAGCTCCAGGCCCTGGTGAAACTGGGGCGGCGCATCGGCGGCGGCGGTCTCTTGCTCGAAGATGTGGATCTGCACCGGCGACCAGCCCGCGCCCCCGTGTTCGCGTGGCCATGTGGGCGCGCCCCAGCCCTGGCGAAACAGAATGTCCTGCCACTGACGAAAGCCGGCGGGCGTGGCCCGATAGCCGGCGCGCACGCGCTGGCGCAGCGCCTGCGGCACCTGCTGCTCACAAAAGCGGCGCACCTCCAAGCGAAAGGCGCGGTCTTCTTCGGTCTGGTCTAGTGTCATGCGTGTTTACCTGTCGATCGGCAAGTGAAATCGTCTACGGTTTGATTTCTTCACTGCTGCTGGAGGCGCATTGCGCTGTTTGTTTTTACTTGCCGACCGGTTAATATTACAGCGCCGACCCCGCACACACAAGCCAGACGCCCCATGGTTAACCCGAACCGGGCGGTGGCGCTGGCATCTGCGGGACAGGTAACCTCTGGGCTTTCCGCCCTCCTCCCTCCTGAAAGTACGTTCCATGGCTACACGCGCCAGCGCCGATCCGAAGCAGTCTCCCGGCACCCGCGAAGAGCAGTTGCTGGACATCGCGCGCCGACTGTTCGCCAACCGCGGCTTCCACGCCACCTCGCTGCGCGACATTGCGGAGGAAGCAAAAATCACCAAGGCCGCGCTGTACTACCACTTTCCCAACAAGGACGAGCTCTACGAGCGCGTGGTGATTCAGTCGCTCGACGCGCTGGTGGCGTCGGTCGGGGCGGACGTTGCACGCGCCCACTCCCCCACCGAGCGCGTGCGCGCATTCGTGCGCTCTTCGGCCCACTTTCTCGACGAGCACCGCGAGCACTGGCTGGCGGGTGCCAACGCCTTTCGCGAGGCCGGCCAGACCGAGCGCCGCGGCGTGGCCCTGCATCTGCGCGACACCTACGAGAAGTTGCTGCGCCGCTGCATCACCGAGGGCATCGAGTCGGGCGAGTTCCGCCACCTGGATGCCGGCATGACCACGCGCTTCTTGCTGTCCGCCCTCAATTACGTGACACGCTGGCATTCGCCCACCGGCAAGCTCAACGTCAAGGAAGTGATGGCGCAGTTCGTCGACATGGCGTTGCTGGGCATCACGGTGCGCGAAGCTGAAGTCGGGGCTGTGGGTGGGCTTCCGACGTCCGCTGCCACCACCAGTTCGACACCGGCCGCGCAACCCGCAGCGCCGTCCACCAAGCGCGCGGCCGTGAAAACCGACACACCCAAAGCACCCGCGCCGGCACGCAAGAAAAGCGCTGCCAAAACCTGAGTCGGCTGGCCAGAGCGGCCGGCTTTTTTTTGCCCATTTACTTACCGGCCAGCCGGTATTTTTTCCAAAAAATCCTAGAGGAGACAAGCCATGGAACAAGGTCTGAAGAACAAGGTGGCGCTGGTCACCGGCGGTGCCCAGGGCATCGGTCGCGCCATCGCGCAGCGCTTTGCGGACATGGGCGCCACCGTGGGTGTGCTGGACATTCAGCTGGACCGCGCCGAACAGGCCGCGCAGGAGATCCGCGAGAGCGGCGGCAACGCGCAGGCCTTCGGTGGCAACGTGGCGCTGCGCGAAACCTTCACCTCGGCCGTGGCCGCCCTGGAGCAGCAGCACGGCCGCTTCGACGTGCTGGTGAACAACGCCATCTGGGTGCGCTACAGCCCCATCGATGCCATCACCCCCGAGATGCTCGAACGCATGACGGCCACGGGCTTTCATTCCATCGTCTGGGGCATCCAGGCGGCCACCCCCGCCATGGAGCGCAATGGCGGCGGCTCCATCATCAACATTGCGTCGGCCGCGGGCTTCCTGGGCATTCCGGGGGCGCTGGTCTATTGCGGCGTGAAGGCGGGAGCCCTGGGGCTCACGCGCTCGGCGGCGGTGGAGCTTGGCCCGCGCAAGATTCGTGTCAACGCCATTGCGCCAGGCTCGGTGCCGACCGAGGGCGTGCGCATGCACCTCGACGACACCTTGACCGCCAAACGCCTCGCGCGCACGCCGCTCGGGCGGCTGGGCCATGTGGACGACATTGCCGCGGCGGCGGCCTTCCTGGCGTCGGACGAGAGCAGCTTCATGACCGGTGAATCCATGCTGGTCGACGGCGGCGTGACCCACGCCTTGCTCTGAGGCTCAGCCATGCCGGACGCCATTCGCCAGGGGCCGATTGCGCCGGGCGGTGCCCCCATCGGCACCACCACCACCACCACCACCACCACCGTCACTGCCGCGCACCGCACGATCGCCTCGCCACGCGCAGACTGGCTGGCCCTGCACAGCGAGGACATCCTCGACCCGGCCCAGCCCATCGTGGACGCCCACCACCACCTGTGGGCACTGCCCGGCGCCACCTACCTGCGCCCGCAACTGCTCGAAGACCTGGACAGCGGCCACGACATTCGGGCGACCGTGTTCGTGGACTGTCACTCGCACTACCTGAGCAGCGGCCCGGCCGCTTTGCGGCCCACGGGAGAAACGGCGTTCGTCGTGGCGCAGGCACCGGCCGACGACGCCACGCGGGGCGGGCTTTGCGCCGCCATCGTCGGCTGGGCCGACCTGATGCTGGGCGAGCAGGTGAGCCCCGTGCTCGAAGCGCACATGCAGGCCGGGCAGGGCCGCTTTCGCGGCATTCGCAGCCGCCCTACCTGGCACGACGATGCCGAGGTGCACCCTTCGCGCGAAGGAAGCGCCGGCTTGCTGCGCGAACCCGCGTTGCAACGCGGCGCGCGCGCGCTCGGCGCCATGGGGCTGTCGCTCGACCTGTGGATCTATCACACCCAACTCGATGACGTGGCGCACCTGGCGGCGCACTGCCCCGACACCACGCTGGTGCTCAACCACTGCGGTGGCCCGTTGGGCAACGGGCCTTTCACCCACCGGCGCGCCGAGGTGTTCGACGACTGGCGCCAGCGCATCCGCAGCCTGGCGAGCCATCCGCAAGTGCACATCAAGCTCGGCGGGCTGGCCATGCCGCGCATGGGCTTCGGCCTGGAACTGGCGCAGCGGCCACTCGATTCGTCAGCGCTGGCCGCCGCCTGGGCGCCGTACTTCGAGACCTGCATCGAGGCTTTCGGCACGCAGCGGTGCATGTTCGAGAGCAACTTTCCGGTCGACAAGACCGGCTGCAGCTACGCGGTGCTTTGGAACGCCTTCAAGCGCGTGGCCGCCGGTTGCAGCGCCAGCGAACGCACCGACCTGTTCATGCGCACGGCCACACGTACCTACGGCATGGCGCAGCGGTGACGCCGAGGGGCTGCTTCTTCTGTGCATGGGTAGCGGCTCCATAACCGCCATGCTGCTGACCGGCTTGCTGAGCGCGCGCTTCGGCAGCAAGCCCGTCATCCTGGCAGGCGGGTTCGGGCTGGCCGTTTTGCTGCCGTTGCTGTCGGTCGCAACGACGCCGTGGGCCCTGGCCATCGTGCTGCTTGCGGCTCCGGTCCACCTGGTCAGGATGTCGGGCTTTCTTCTGACAGGGCTTGGCGCGTCCAATATCGTGCCTGTTCTCTTTCGCAAAGCAGGCGCGCAAACCGTCATGCCCTCAGCGTTGGCCGTAGGTGCCATCACCACTTCAGGGTACGCCGGCATCCTGGTGGGCCCAGCGGGCATCGGCTTCGTTGCGCATGCGCTCGGCCTGCACGCTGCTTTCTGGATCGTCGCAGCTTTGATGTGCCTGGTTCCTCTAACGGCTTATCTTGTCGCAGGTGACCCGCGCACTTTGGCCAATGACTCGTCGCTGCCCGAATAAGCGCCAAAAAACTGCACTGGCGCATCGTTCTCGCTCCTTCAGTATTCGCAATCAGCTTTCAATTCGTCTGTCGGTGTGATTGACGCGCCGTTCCCTACGCGGCACCAGCCGCTGTGCCATCCCTTGTTTGTGGGATATGTGCGATCGCACGCCCACGCCTTGGGTTTGTTGTCGATATTTGGCGTTACAAAAATGCAATGCCCCCCACAATGCGCTGATGAAAATCAACGACTTGTGCGCGTCCGGGCGTTGGCGTGCCATGGCGACATGACCGCACACCGCGCGGCACAAGGTCGGTCCCATCGATCGCAGCGGCCCTGGCACCTGCCCCGTGCAGCCCGCATGGCGGGCACCGCCCTCAGCGGCGGCATCGCTCTGTGGGTGTTGCTCGGTTACGCGATCAACGCGCCGGGCATGTGGCGCCCCGTGTCCGACCTGCCACCCACGCACCCCTACACCGCGCTCTGCCTGCTGATCCTCTCGGTCGCGCTGCTGCCCGGCAAGTCGACCGGGCTCCCCCGCGCGGTCGCGCGCGTCGCAGTGGTGGTTGCGCTGTGCCTCGTCGCAATCCGGCTGCTGGTGCCCCTGACCGGTAACACGCTCTTCAGCGCGTTGACGCCGTTCGCCGGCACGCTCGAATCGCAGCGGCAGGCCACCGGCAAGGGCATTGCGATGCCATTGAACGTGGCGTTGACCTTGTTGCTGCTGTGCCTCGGCGACATCGCAAGGCGCATGCGGTACTGGCTGGTGTCGCAGTTGCTGGCCACCGCCGCGCTGGCAATGCTCTTCGTGGCCTTCACCGGTTACCTGGGCGGCCTGCTGATCTTCAAGGGTGCGATGGCGCCCTTCACCGTGGCGGGCATCACGTCGCTGGCGCTGGCGCTTCTGCTGGCAACCTCGCGCCGGTCCTTCATGCGAGCCCTTACCGCGCGCTCGGAGCCGGGCCGCCTGGCGCGCCGCCTGCTGGGCAGCACGACATTGATACTGGCCGTCGGCGTGTGGCTCGTGGCCAAGCGCCTGCACAACCCCGGCATGCAGCTGCCTTCAGACGGCGTGCTGCTGATCTATCAAAGCGCATTCATCATCGGGTTGATCTGGGTGGTGGTCACCATCGGCACCGTGCGCGCCGACGGCGTGGACCGGCTGCGCGGCATTGCCGAACGCCTCACGCAGCGAGCGGCCGACCGTGACGCCCTCACCGGCCTGCTCACGCGCAACAAGATGATGCACATGCGCCGAAGCGCGACGCCCGCCGCGGTGTCGTGCGCCAGCGAGTTGCTCATCGACCTGGACGGCTTCAGGGCTGTCAATGAAGCCTTCGGCACCGAAGAAGGCGACCGCGTGCTGGTCGAGGTGGCAACGCGGCTGCGCAGTGTTGCCAGCGGCCACCCGGTGGGCCGCATCGGGGGCGACGAATTCGCCATCTACTGCGCGGACCTCACGGCCGACGAGGCCGAGGAGCTGGGCCATGCGGTCAGGCAGGCGCTGGCGCGGCCGTATGCGGTGCGCGGGCGCAGCTTTCGGCTGGCGGCCAGCGTAGGCACCGCCCACGCCAAGGAAACCGACGGCGCCAACCTGGCGCAAGCCGCCGACCAGGCCATGTATGTCGCCAAGGCCCGGGGCGGCAACCAGGCCGTGACCTTCGAGAACGCCATGCACGACCTGCGCAAGCAGGAGGTGGAGCTGGAGCAAGACCTGCATCAGGCGTTGATCAACGACGGCGAGCTCTGGCTTGCCTTCCAGCCCGTGGTGCGCGTGGCGGATCGCCAGATCGTGGCCGTGGAGTCGCTGGCGCGGTGGCGCCATCCGCGGCTGGGCGCCATTCCGCCCGACCGGTTCATTCTTCTGGCGGAACGCAAGGGGCTGATTGCGGCGCTGGGGCGCAAGCTGCTCGGCCTGGCGGTCGACCAGGCCGCGGCATGGGAGCAGGCGTCACCGGGCCAATGGCCCGTGATCAACCTGAACGTGTCGCCCGCGCAATTTGCCGCTGGCGACGTGGTGGCGGAGCTTCTGGCGCTCCTGGCACAGCAGGGCCTGCCGCCCGCACGCTTCTGCATCGAAGTGACCGAGGGCGTGTTCGCCGACGGCAACGCGGTGGCTGCGCTGGAGCGTGCGCGCCGGCACGGCTTCAAGGTGGCGATGGACGACTTCGGCGTGGGCTACTCCACGCTGTCGCAACTGCCTCGCATGCCCCTCACCTCGCTGAAGCTGGACCGCAGCTTCATCGTGAACGCCGGCGAGAGCGAGGGCGACGCCGCCGTGTTCAGCTCCATCGTTCAGCTCGCGCATGCGCTCAAGCTGCTGGTGGTCGCCGAAGGCGTGGAGACGCAGGCGCAGTTCGACCTGGCGGCCAGCTGCGATTGCGACGCCATTCAGGGCTACTTCATCGCGCGCCCCATGGCGCCTGCGGACTTCGACCGCTGGACAAGAGACGCGCTCGAAAGGCCCTCCTCCTCCACCGCCGCCGCCTCCTCCGCCGCCGCGCCAAGCTGCGCATAGCCGGCGAACGGATGCAGTCAATGCCGCAGGTTCATTCCCGCGCCGGCCGGCCCTGCGCACTCGCGCCCGTCAGAAACAGCTCGAAGCACAGCGCCAGAGTGCCTTCGTCGCAGGCAGCGCCCCGCGCCCATTCCGACAGCACGCCGACACCCATGGCGTGCAGGCACCGGCCGGCCTCCGACGGCGTCAGGCCGCCACGCAACTGAGCGCGCGCCTGCGCGATCTTCATCACGCGCACGAGCCGCACCACGCTGCGCGCCATGGTGTGTTCGACATGGGCTTGCGCACCGGGCGGCAGTTCCGGGCGCACACCAAGGCAAAGCGCCAGTTGCACCGAGCGCCATTGCATGGGGTCGTTCATGCACCGCGCCACCTGCGCGCACAGCTGCTCGCGCAGCAGCCGCAGCGGGTGGGCATGCGCCTGGTAGGCCGAGACATCGGCGCCGATGTCCAGCGGCCAGCGGCCTGCGTCCACCGCTTCAGCCACCAGCGCGGCCTTGTCCGCAAAGTGCCAGTACACAGCACCGCGCGTCACGCCCGCGCGGGCAGCCACGGCCTCCAGCGTGGTGGCGCGCACGCCGTCTTGCGCAAAGGCCGCGAGCGCGGCCTCCAGCAGCCGGGTGCGCGTGAGCGCGGCCTCGGCCTTGGTGTGCCTCGCCACGGTTTTTTCAGGGCTGCTTGTCAGTACTTGCCGCGGCCACCGGCGACCCCGTGTGCTCTACCCAGCCGCCGCCCAGCGTCTTGTAGAAGGTCACGAGGTTGGTGAAGCGCGAGAGCCGCGTGCTGATCAGGTTCTGCTGCGCGGTGTAGAGCGAGCGTTGCGAGTCGAGCACGCTCAGGTAGCTGTCCACGCCGCGCTTGAAGCGCGCGTCCGACAGGCGGTAGCTGTCTGCGGTGGCGTCCACCAGGGCCTGTTGCGCGGCAAGCTGTCGCCCCAGCGTGCCGCGCTGGGCCAGCGCATCGGACACTTCGCGGAACGCGGTCTGTATCGCCTTTTCGTACTGGGCCACGTAGATGTCGCGCTCTGTCCTGGCGATGGCCAGGTTGGCACGGTTCGCGCCGCCGTCGAAGATCGGCAGCGACACCTGCGGCGCAAAGCTCCAACTGCGCGAGCCGCCCTGGAACATGTTCGACAGGCTGGCGCTGGCGCTTCCCGCCGAGGCGGTGAGGCTGATGCGCGGGTAGAACGCGGCGCGCGCGGCGCCGATGTTGGCGTTGGCCGCCTTCAGGTCGCGCTCGGCCTGCAGGATGTCCGGGCGGCGTTGCAGCAGGTCCGACGGCAGCCCCGGCGGAATGCTGGCCAGCGGGCTGGCCGCGGCCGTGGCGGCATCGGGCAAGGCGTTCGGCAGCAGTTCGCCCGGCAGGTCTGCACCCACCAGCAGCACCAGCGCATTGCGGTCCTGCGCCACTTGGGCGGTGAACTTTTCCACGTCGACGCGCGCCGTTTCCACGCTGGTCTGCGCCTGGCGCAAGGTGAGCGCGGAGGCCACGCCCAGCTCGAAGCTGCGCTGGTTCAGCTTGTAGGTGTTGCCCTGGCTGGCCAGCGTGTCTTGCGCCAGCTTGAGCTGGTCCTGGTCGGCGGCCATGGTGAGCCAGGCGTTCGCCACTTCGGCCACCAAGGTGATCTGCGTGCTGCGGCGCGCCTCGGTGGTGGAGAAGAACTGCTCCAGCGCCTGCGCGTTGAGGCTTCGCACGCGGCCGAACAGGTCGAGCTCGTAGGCGCTGAAGCCCAGCGTGGCGCTGTAGCTGTGCGCCACCGTGGAAGCGCCCGATGCAGACAGGTCGCCCGGCGTTCGGCTGCCGTTGCCGCCGGCGCTCGCATTGACCGTGGGGAACAACGCGGCGTCTTGCACGCGGTACTGCGCGCGCGCCTTTTCGATGTTGAGCACCGCCACGCGCAGGTCGCGGTTGTTGGCCAGCGCCATGTCGATCACGCGCTGCAGCGCGGGGTCGGTGAACACATCGCGCCAGCCGAGCTCGGCCACGGGCGCGGTGGCCGTGCCACCGCTGCCACCGGGGTCACCTGCGAAGGTGGCCGGCACCGGCGCGGCGGGCTGCTGGTAGGCCGGCATCAGGCTGCAGCCCGCGAGCAAGGCGGCCAGTGCCACAGGAACGAAAGGAGCGAAAGGAACGAAAGGGAAAAACGGGGTAAGGATGAAGCGAGACATGTCTTGCACCTTCTTAAACGGCCGCGGCCGGTGGTTCGTGCGCAGGCGCCTCTTCGGGCGGCGCGGGCTTGCGCTGGAACAGGCCGCGCACAAGAACGAAGAAAAGCGGCACGAAGAAGATCGCGAGGATGGTGCCGGACAGCATGCCGCCGATCACCGCGGTGCCCAGCGCGTGCTGCGCGCCGGAGCCCGCGCCGCTGCCCAGCACCAGCGGCAGCACGCCAAGAATGAAAGCCAGCGAGGTCATCAAAATAGGGCGCAGCCGCATGCGCACCGCTTCCATCGCTGCCTCCACCAGGCTCATGCCCTGCTCGTGCAGGTCCTTGGCGAACTCGACGATCAGAATCGCGTTCTTCGACGCCAGGCCGATGGTGGTGAGCAGGCCCACCTGAAAGTACACGTCGTTCATCTTCCAGGTCAGGATGGCGCCCAGCAGCGCGCCGAACACGCCCAGCGGCACGACCATGATCACCGAGAACGGAATCGCCCAGCTCTCGTAGAGCGCGGCCAGGCACAGGAACACGATCAGGATCGACAGCGCATACAGCAGCCCCGTCTGCCCGCTCGACGCCTTCTCCTGGCGCGACAGGCCGGTCCATTCGTAGCCGATGCCCGGTGGCAACTGGGCCACGGCACGCTCCACGATGGCCAGCGCCTCACCGCTCGACGCAGTGCCCGGCTTGGCCATGCCCAGAATTTCCACCGACGGCACGCCGTTGTAGCGCTCCAGCCGCGGCGAGCCCGACTGCCAGCTGGCCTTGGCGAAGGAGGTGAAGGGCACCATGGTGCCGGCGCTGTTGCGCACGTACCAAAGGTCGATGTCCTCCGGCAGCATGCGGAACGGCGCATCGGCCTGCAGCAGCACCTTCTTCACGCGGCCCTTGTCGATGAAGTCGTTCACGTAGTTGCTGCCCCACGCGGTGGAGAAGGTCTGGTTCACGTCGCTCATGCTCAGGCCGAGCGCACCCACCTTGTGCGGGTCGATCTCCAGGCGAAATTCAGGCGTGTCTTCCTGCCCGTTGGGCCGCACCGCCACCAGGCCGTTCTCTTTCGAGAGCATGCCCAGCAGCTGGTTGCGCGCCTGCATCAACGCCGCGTGGCCCAGGTTGCCCTGGTCCTGCAGCATCAGGTCGAAGCCGGTGGCGTTGCCCAGCTCCGACACGGCCGGCGGCGAGAACGCGAACACCTGCGCGTCGCGAATTGCCGCAAACGCCGCGCTGGCCTTGGCCGCCACGCCCGTCACGCTCAGCGCTTCGGTCTTGCGCTCGTCCCACGGCTTGAGCTTGACGAACGCAATGCCGGTGTTCTGGCCGCTGCCCGCAAAGCTGAAGCCCGACACGGTGAACACACCGGCAACCGCATCTTTCTGGTCGACCAGAAAGTGGTGCTCCACCTGGCGAATCACGTCCTGCGTGCGCGCATCGGTGGCGCCCGGCGGCAGCTGAATGAGCGTGAACAGTGTGCCCTGGTCTTCGTCGGGCAAGAAGCCGACCGGCAGCTTCATGAAGCCGAACACCACCGCGGCCAGCAGCACGGCATAGATCGCCATGTAGCGCCAGCCCTTGCCCAGCATGTGCCGCACCACGCCCTGGTAGCGGTGGTTGCCGCGGTCGAAGCCGCGGTTGAACCAGCCGAAGAAGCCGGTGGTTGCCATGGCGTGGCCCTTTTTCACCGGCTTGAGCAGCGTGGCGCACAGCGCCGGCGTGAGCACCAGCGCCACCAGCACCGACAGCGTCATCGCCGCCACGATGGTGATGGAAAACTGCCGGTAGATCACACCCGTGGAACCCGCGAAGAACGCCATGGGCACGAACACCGCGGCCAGCACCAAGGCCACACCCACCAGCGCGCCGGTGATCTGCCCCATCGACTTGCGCGTGGCCTCCTTGGGCGACAGGCCTTCTTCGGTCATCACCCGCTCGACGTTTTCCACCACCACGATGGCGTCGTCCACCAGCAGGCCGATGGCCAGCACCATCGCGAACATGGTCAGCGTGTTGATGGTGAAGCCAAAGGCCGCCAGCACGCCGAAGGTGCCCAGCAGCACCACCGGCACCGCAATGGTGGGGATCAGCGTGGCGCGGAAATTCTGCAAGAACAAATACATCACCAGAAACACCAGCACGATGGCCTCGACCAGCGTCTTGACCACGTCTTCGATCGACAGGCGCACGAACGGCGTGGTGTCGTAGGGCTTGTTCACCTTCATGCCCTGCGGAAAGAACTTTTCCAGTTCCGCCACGCGCGCGTCGATGGCCTTCACGGTGTTCAGCGCATTGGCGCCGGTGGCCAGCTTGATGGCCAGGCCGGCGGCCGGCTTGCCGTTGTAGCGCCCCACGGTGTTGTAGGCCTCGCTGCCAAGCTCGATGCGGGCCACGTCGCGCAGGCGCACCTGCGAGCCGTCGGTCTGCGTGCGCAGCAGGATGTCTTCGAACTCCTCGGCGGTCTTGAGCCGCGTCTGCGAGGTGATGGTCGCGTTCAGCTGCTGGTTGCTCGCGGCGGGCAGGCCACCCAACTGGCCGGCGGACACCTGTGCGTTCTGCGCCTGGATGGCGGTGCTCACGTCCAGCGGTGTCAGCTTGAAGTTGGAGAGCTTGTTCGGGTCGAGCCACACGCGCATGGCGTACTGGGAGCCGAACAGCGTGGTGTCGCCCACGCCCTCCACGCGGCTGAGCGCGTCCTGCACATTGGCCGCCACATAGTCCGACAGGTCGGAGCCGTTCATGCTGCCGTCTTCCGACGTGAACGCGAGCACATTCAGAAAGTTGGCGGCCGACTTGGTGACCGTCACGCCCTGCTGCTGCACTTCTTGCGGCAGCAGCGGCGTGGCCAGCGAGAGCTTGTTCTGCACCTGCACCTGGGCTGTGTCGGGGTTGGTGCCGTTCTCGAAGGTCAGCGTGATGGTGACCTGGCCGGAGGCCTCGCTGGTCGAGGCCATGTAGCTGAGCCGGTCCAGCCCCTTCATCTTCTGCTCGATGACCTGGGTGACGGTGTCTTCCAGCGTCTTGGCGGAAGCGCCCGGGTAGCTGGCGGTGATGGCGACGGCGGGCGGCGCGATGCTGGGGTACTGCGCAATCGGCAGCGTGAAGATGGACATCACCCCGGCCAGCATCACGATGATGGCGAGGACCCACGCGAAGATGGGGCGGTCGATGAAAAAGCGTGCCATGGGAGTCTTTCCGGCCGATCAGTTCGCGGCGATCTTCGGCGCTGAGGCGGGCGCGCCGGGTGCCTGCGGTGCCGGTGCGGGCTTGGGTGCCCACGGTGTGGTCTTCACCTGCGCACCGGGCGTGGCGCGCTGCTGGCCGTCCACCACGAGCTGGTCGCCGGCCTGGATGCCGCTGCGCACCAGCCACTGGTCGCCCACCGTGCGGTCGACCTCCAGCACGCGTCGCTGCAGCTTGCTGTCGCTGCCCACCACATAGGCGGTCGGCTTGCCGGTGCCGTCGCGCGTCACGGCCTGTTGCGGAACCAGCAGGCCCTGCGCCTTCACGCCTTCCTGCAGCACCGCGCGCACATACATGCCGGGCAGCAGCACGGCGTCGGGGTTGGGGAACACGGCGCGCAGCGTGATGGCGCCGGTGTTCTGGTCCACGGTAACGTCGGAGAACTCGAGCCGGCCTGGCAGCGGGTAGGCGCTGCCGTCTTCCAGCATCAGCTGCACCTTGGCCGCATTGGCGCCCACCTTCTGCAGGTCGCCGCTGGCCATGGCCTGGCGCAGGCGCAGCAGCGAGGCGCTGGGCTGCGTGACGTCCACGTAGATGGGGTCGAGCTGCTGAATGGTCGCCAGCGCGGTGCTCTGGCTGGCCGTGACCAGCGCGCCCGGCGTCACGCTCGACTTGCCGATGCGCCCGGAAATGGGTGCGTCGACACGTGCATAGGCCAGGTTGATGCGGCTGGTCTCCACATTGGCCTTGGCCGAGGCCACGTCGGCCTCGCCTTGGCCCAGCGAGGCGGCCGCGTCGTCGTAGTCCTGCTGGCTGACGGCCTGAATGGCCACCAGTTCCTTGTAGCGCTCGGCCTTCAGCCGGGTCGTCTTCAGGCTGGCCTGTGCCTTGGCCAAGGCCGCCACGTTGCTGTCGTAGGCGGCCTTGTAGGTGGCGGGGTCGATCTGGTAGAGCGCGCTGCCCGCCTTCACGTCGCTGCCTTCGCGGAAGTTGCGCGTCTTGACGATGCCGTTGACTTGCGGGCGCACATCGGCAATCAGATAAGGCACGGTGCGCCCGGGCAGCTCGGTGCTGAGCGCCACGGACTGCGGCTGCACGGTGACGACACCGACGGTCGGCATGCCCTGCGCGGGCGGCGCGCCTCCGGGAGGCTTGCCGCAGGCGGCGAGCAGGCAGGCAGCGCACACCGCTGCGGCAAGGGTCGCGCTATAGGTCATGACAGGACGCATGAGAGTTCTCTCCAGAAAAACGAAGGCACAGGGACCGAGCGGCACCGCTAAATCAGAATTAACAATACCGTACCGTTCAGTAATGTGCCTTGACGCCAGCGGGCCGTCAAGCAATACTGAACGCTATCGTTCAGAAATAAAGGAGGCCCGAGGTATGAGAGTCAAAACGGAGGCGAAGCGCGAAGCCATCATCGAAGCGGCCGCGCAGGCGTTTCAGGAGCTGGGTTTCGAGGGCGCGTCAATGACCGACATCGCGGCCCGCGTGGGCGGCTCCAAGGCCACGCTGTACGGCTACTTCAGCTCGAAGGAAGAGCTTTTCGTCGAGGTCACGCACGAGGCGGCACGGCACCATTTCGAGCCCATCTTCGCGGCGCTGGAACAGGAGCACGACGACGTGCGCAAGGCCCTTCAGCGCCTGTCGGAGCGAACCTTGACGGTGCTGTGCGGGGAGCAGGCCATTCGGGCGCGCCGCGCGATCATTGCGGAGTCAGGCCGCAGCGACATCGGCCTGCGCTTCTTTCAGAACGGGCCGCAGAAGGGCCTGGACGAGCTGGCGGCTTTTCTCGACAAGCAGATGGCGCGCGGCAAGGTGCGCCAGTGCGACCCGCTGGTGGCCGCGCGCCACCTCACTGCGCTGCTGGATTCGGAAACCGTGACACCCGTGCTTTTCGGCCTGGAGAAGAAGCTCTCGCAAACGGCCCTGCGCCAAGCGGTGAGCCGGGCGCTGGACGCGTTCATGCGCGCTTACGGCGCGGATGGCTCCGACGGCACCAAGCGCGCGTCCTGAAGCCCCGGCAGACACGCGCGCAGTTACTCGCGAAGACACTCACGCAGACACTCGCGAAGATAGGGCGCGGTGCGGCTCGCTTTCACCTGTGCCACATCGCGCGGCGTGCCGGTGGCCACGATGCGCCCGCCCTCCCCGCCCGCACCCGGCCCCATGTCGATCACCCAGTCGCAGGCCGCGACCCAGCGCATGTCGTGCTCCACCACGATGACGGTGTTGCCCGCGTCCACCAGCCCGTTGAGTTGCGCCATGAGCTTGTCCATGTCCGCAGGGTGCAGCCCGGTGGTCGGCTCGTCGAGCACGTACAGCGTGTCGCCGCGTTGCGCGCGCTGCAACTCGGTGGCCAGCTTGATGCGTTGCGCCTCGCCGCCCGACAGCTCGGTGGCCGGCTGGCCAAGCCGCAGGTAGCCCAGGCCGATGGCGCGCAGCAGGCGCAAGGCCCGCTCCACGGCCGCGTCAGCCTCGAAGAACACATGCGCTTCGTCCACCGTCATGCCCAGCACGTCGGCAATCGATTTGCCGCGCAGTTTCACTTTCAGCGTCTGCGGGTTGAAGCGCGCGCCGTGGCAGGTGGGGCACGGCGCGTACACGCTGGGCATGAAGAGCAGCTCCACGCTGACAAAGCCTTCCCCCTCGCACGCGGGGCAGCGGCCCTTGGCCACGTTGAACGAGAAGCGCCCGGCGTCGTAGCGGTGCTTGCGCGCGGCCGGCGTGGCCGCGAACAGCTTGCGCACAGCGTCGAACAGCCCGGTGTAGGTGGCCAGGTTGGAGCGCGGTGTACGGCCGATGGGCTTCTGGTCGACCTGCACCAGCCGACGGATGCCGTCCATGCCCTGCACGATGCGCCCGCCTGATCGCTCGACCACGGACGGCGCGCCACTGGCCTCTTCGTCGGCCTCCGGTGGCTCGTGGCCCAGGTGCGCCGACACCAGCTCGACCAGCGCCTGCGTCACCAGGCTCGACTTGCCCGAGCCAGACACACCGGTCACCGCGCTCAGCACCCCCAGCGGAAACGCCGCGGACAAGCCGCTCAAGTTGTTGCGACGAATGCCGGTCAGCTTGAGCCAGCCAGTGGGCGTGCGAACCGCTCGCGTGCGCGACGCTGCATCGGGCTCGGCAAAGAGATAACGCGCGGTGTGCGAGCCCTGCACGTTGCGCAGGCCCTCCGGCGGCCCGCTGTACAGCACCACGCCGCCCTGCTCGCCCGCATCGGGCCCGACGTCGACCAGCCAGTCGGCGCGGCGCATCAGCGAGAGGTCGTGTTCCACCACAAAGAGCGAATTGCCCGCGCGCTTGAGCATGTCCAGCGCCACCACCAGTGCCTCGCCATCGGCCGGATGCAGGCCGGCGGAAGGTTCGTCCAACACGTACACCACGCCGAACAGGTTGGAGCGAATCTGCGTGGCCAGCCGCAGCCGCTGCAACTCGCCGGGCGACAGGGTCGGCGTGCGCCGGTCGAGCGACAGGTAGCCCAGGCCCAGGTCGAGCAAGGTGCGCACGCGCTCCAGCAGGTCATGGCAGAGGCGCTGCGCCGCGATGCGTTTTTCTTCCGCATGCCCGGCCAGCTTGCCGGCCGCGATGGGCGCCAGCACGCGGGCGAGTTCGTTCAGCGGCATCTGCGAGATGTCGCCGATGTCGTGCCCCGCCACGCGAACCGACAGCGACGCCTTCTTCAGCCGCTTGCCTTTGCAAGACGGGCACAGCGCGCCCACCATGAAGCGGGACACGCGGTTTTTCATGAGCGCGCTTTGCGTGGTGGCGAAGGTGTGCAGCACGTACTTGCGCGCGCCGATGAAGGTGCCCTGGTAGCTGGGCGCCATGTTGCTGCGCACGGCGGCGCGCGTCTCGGCCGGGGTGAAGCCGGCGTACACGGGGGCGGTGGGCTGCTCGTCGGTGAACAGAATCCAGTCGCGCGCTTTCTTCGGCAGGTCGCGCCAGGGTGTGTCGACGTCGTAGCCCAGCGTGACCAGAATGTCGCGCAGGTTCTGGCCGTGCCAGGCCGGAGGCCAGGCGGCGATGGCGCGCTCCCTGATGCTCAGCGAGTCGTCGGGCACCATCGATTTTTCCGTCACTTCGTAGACACGGCCCAGGCCGTGGCACTCCGGGCAGGCGCCCTGCACGGTGTTGGGCGAAAAGTCTTCCGCGTACAGCATGGGTTGGCGCGCGGGGTAGTCGCCGGCCCTGGAATACAGCATGCGCAGCAGGCTGGACAGCGTGGTGACGCTGCCCACCGACGAGCGCGCGCTGGGCGTGCCGCGTTGCTGCTGCAGCGCCACGGCGGGCGGCAGGCCTTCGATGCTGTCGACGGCCGGCACGCCGACCTGGTCGATCAGCCGCCGCGCATACGGCGCGACCGATTCAAGGTAGCGCCGCTGGGCTTCGGCGTACAGCGTGCCGAACGCGAGGGACGATTTGCCCGAGCCGGAGATGCCGGTGAACACCACGAGCGCGTCGCGCGGGATGTCCACATCGACGTTCTTGAGGTTGTGTTCGCGCGCGCCGCGCACGCGCACAAATCGGCTGGCGGGGTGCGAGGGATCAAGCACAGGCTCTGGGTGCCGATCGTCCATGGGCGGCTGCGCGCGCGGCGGCTTGATTGGCGGTGTTCGCTTCATGGGGCCGTTCGCAATAACGTGGTGGGCAGCCACAGTGCCCGTGTCTGTGTTCGTGCTCTGTCGGACGCTGCCCCGTTCGCGGGCTTGGTGGGTGTCCTACGGTGCGGCGGCGCGCCGCTGGTCGATCACGTGCTGCAGGGCGGCCTCCATGGTGGGCCAGTTGGCGAAGAGATAGAGCTTTTCCTGGTCGTCGAAGCGGGCGCCAAACTCTGCCAATGTGGCGGCGAAGCTGGTGGGGCTGCCCAGGAGAGCGGGTTGCAGGTGACCGGAAGGCGAGGGGCAGTGGCCGACGGCGCACCCGAGTTTGGCGGCCAGGGCCTGCGCGCGCTCGGAGCCGCTGGGAGGTGGAAGAAGCATTGGCGCATTTTCGCTGCGTGGGCGCCTCTTTTCGTGTTCGTTTCTCGCAGCTTGAAACTATTTACTTTCTAGGCGGGTTCGGGTTCAGTTCAGGGCGCGTGCACAGGCCGCCGGGTACTCCCCTCCGCGAATGTCCCCCGGGCTTCGCCCTCCTCCTTTATTTCGCTGCGGGGAGCACCCGACGCCCTGTGCACTGGGGCACGCTGCTGGTGATCGCGCGATCAACCACGGCTCTGTCCAACGCTCACGCCGATGGGGTGCCTTGCGCAGCGAAATAAAGGAGGAGGGGCGAAGCCCCGGGGGACATTCGCGGAGCAAGGCACCCCGTCGGCGTGAGCGTCGCCCTGAACAACGACCGTCAAAAACACGCAACCCCTCGGGCCCATCGCCTACCCGGCTTCGCGTGCGGGGATGACCAACACCCCCCGCCCCACGCAGAACAGTCGGCGCTCCACCACCAGGAGCAAACATGCCCCCCTACGAAGTACACGGACTGGACACCGACGCAGATCCGATCGTGGCCAGCGCCAACCGAAGCGGCGTGTCATGGGGCGCCATCTTTGCCGGGGCAACCGGCGCAGCGTCTCTGTCGCTCATCCTGCTGTTGTTGGGAACGGGTCTGGGCATGTCGTCGATCAGCCCATGGACCAACCAAGGCGCCAGCGCCACGGCCATCGGCATTGCGACCATTCTGTGGCTCACCTTCACGCAGATCGCCGCGTCGGGCATGGGCGGCTATCTGGCCGGACGGCTGCGCACCAAATGGGATGGCGTGCACACCGACGAGGTGTACTTTCGCGACACCGCCCACGGCTTCCTGGCCTGGGCCGTCGCCACGCTGCTGACGGTCGCGCTGCTGGGGTCCGTGGTCAGCTCGATCGTGGGGGCCGGCGCGCAAGCCGGTGCCACCGTGGTCGGCGGTGCCGCCACCGCAGTCACGGCCGCCGGTGCAGGAGCGGCCGGTGCCGCAGGCTCGCGGGCCGAGTCAGACGCAGGCCCGGGCGGCATGAACTACTTCATCGATTCGCTGTTTCGTCGTGACCCGAACGGTGCTGCACCAGCCACCACTACCGCCCCTGACGGCACGGCCGCGCCCGGCGCCACCAATGCGGAGGTCAGCCGCATCTTCCTCAACAGCATTCGCACCGGCGCGTTGCCACCTGACGACGCGAAGTACGTGGCATCGGTGATCGCGCAACGCACCGGCCTCAGCCAGGCCGATGCCGAGAAGCGCGTCAACGACACCTATGCCAAGGCCCAAGCCACGTTGAAGGAGGCGCAGGCCAAGGCGAAGGAAGCCGCAGACGCCGCACGCAAGGCGTCTGCCTACGGCGCGCTGTGGCTGGTGATCTCCATGCTCATCGGCGCCTTCGTTGCGAGCTTCGCGGCCACCTATGGCGGCCGCCGTCGCGACCTTTGAACGACTTCCACTTTCAAGGAGAACCCCATGCGCTCGCTTCTGCTGCTTTTTCTCGGCGTGCCGATTCCGGTCATCATCCTGATCGCACTCTTCTTGCACTGAACCCTGTCCGATGACCGCAGCGACCTGGGACTTGATGATCGGCGCGCTGCTGATCCTGATGGCGCTGTCGGGCACTCTGCTCAAGACCCTGCCCATCAGCGCCGCGGCGCTCTACATGGGCCTGGGCTTCGCGGTGGGGCCGGGGGGCTTCAACCTGGTGAAGCTCGGTATCAAGGCCGACGCGGCGCTGATCGAGACCATCACCGAGGTCGCGGTGCTGGTCTCGCTCTTTGCAGTGGGCCTGCGGCTTCGCATTCGCAGGCAGGTGTCGAGCTGGGTGCAGCCGGTGCTGCTTGCCACGCTGGGCATGGTCATCACCATCGCGCTGATGACGCTCGCCGGCCTCGCGCTGCACCTGACGCTGGCGGCCGCTTTGCTGATGGCCGCCATCCTTGCGCCGACCGACCCGGTGCTGGCGTCCGACGTGCAGGTGAAGCATGAGAACGACCAGGACGACCTTCGCTTCGGCCTTACCGCAGAAGGCGGCCTGAACGACGGCGCCGCCTTTCCGTTCGTGATGCTGGCGCTCGGTTTGGCAGGCGCACATGGGATGAGCACTGCGGGCCTCGGCACCGCAGGGCTGCGCTGGCTCGGGCTGGACGTCGTGTGGGCCATTGGCGGTGGCCTGGCGCTGGGCTGGACCTGCGGCGCGGCATTCACTCGGCTCGTGCTCTTTCTGCAGGCCGAGAAGAAGCAGGCGCTTGGCATGGAGAGCTTTCTGGCGCTGGGGCTGATCGCGTTGACGTACGGCATCGCGTTGCATGCTTCGGTCTATGGTTTTCTGGCGGTCTTCGTGGCCGGGCTGAGCATGCGCAACGTCGAGCGCGCGGTGGAGGCCGAGGCTGCGCATGCGCGCACCGCGCCGATGCCGCCCCGGGCTAAAGTGGTGGCCGTTGCACAGGCCAAGACTGCCGACGACATGACGCGCGACGTGCTGGCGTTTGCGAAGGAGCTGGAGAAGTTCGTGGAGCTGGCGGCCATGCTGCTCATCGGGTGTCTGCTGCGCGCGGAGATGCTGACGCTCAAGAACGTTTTGATCGCTGCCTTCCTCATCGTGGTTGCCAGACCTGTGGCGATCTATATCGCCACGCTGGGCGGGCGCTGGACGGCGTCGCAGCGTCGGCTTGGCGCGTGGTTCGGCATTCGCGGCGTGGGCTCCATCTACTACCTGGCCTACGCCTCGACGCATGGCGCTCCTTCCTCCGAAATCGGCGCCATCGGCAGCACGGTGCTTGTCACCGTGGCGCTCTCGGTGGTCGTGCACGGCATATCGGCCACGCCGCTCATGAGCATTTACCAGGCTGCGACGCAGCGCAGGCATTGAGATTGAAGTCATTCATGGCTCGTGCACAGGCCGCCGGGTACTCCCCTCCGCGAATGTCCCCCGGCCTGCGGCCTCCTCCTTTATTTCGCTGCGTGGAGCACCCGACGCCCTGTGCACCTGGGCGCGCTCTGAGTGATCGCACGATCAACCACTGCACTGTCCAACGCTCACGCCGATGGGGTGCCTTGCGCAGCGAAATAAAGGAGGAGCGAAGCGGGGGACATTCGCGGAGCAAGGCACCCCGTCGGCGTGAGCGACGCCCTGAACGACCCAGTTCGCTGCTCGAAGCAACACAGCAACCGCGGCACAAAGGAACAGCCACGCGCATGCGGCATCATGACGGCCTCGCGCCAAAACGAAGCGCAAAGGAGGAGCTCCCTTGACGATCATCGGTATCGACCTTGGCACCACGCACAGCCTGGCCGCCATCTGGAAAGACGGCCGCCCCCACCTGGTGGTGAACGCGCTGGGCGCCTACCTCACGCCCTCGTGCGTCAGCCTCGACACAGACGGCAGCGTGCTGGTCGGCCAGGCCGCACGCGACCGGCTGCAAACGCACCCGCAGCTGACCGCCTCGCTGTTCAAACGCTACATGGGCAGCGACAAAACCTTTGCGCTGGGCACGCGCAGCTTTCGCGCGGAAGAACTGTCGTCGCTGGTGCTGCGCTCTCTCAAGGCCGACGCCGAAGCCATGCTCGGCGAGCCGGTCACCGAAGCCGTCATCACCGTGCCCGCCTACTTCTCCGACAGCCAGCGCAAGGCCACGCGCATCGCAGGCCAGCTCGCCGGCTTGCAGGTCGAACGGCTGGTCAACGAGCCCACCGCCGCTGCATTGGCCTACGGCCTGCACCAGGACGAAGACGCCACCCAGTTTCTGGTGTTCGACCTGGGCGGCGGCACCTTCGACGTGTCGATCCTCGAAATGTTCGAGGGCGTGATGGAAGTGCGCGCCACGGCGGGCGACAACTTTCTGGGCGGCGAAGACTTCGTCAACGAGATCGTGCAGCTCTTCTTCGCCGAGACCGGCCTGCCCGAATCCGCCCGAGAAAACGGCAGCTTCATGCAGCAACTGGTGGCACGCGCAGAGCTGGCCAAGCGCGCACTGTCGGACAGCGAAAGCGCCACCCTCACGCTGCACTGGCAAGACCGCGAACACACGCTCGCGCTCACGCAGGAGCGCTTTCGCGCCATCAGCGAGCCGCTGCTGGCGCGGCTGCGTGCGCCGGTGGAGCGCGCGCTGCGCGATGCGAGCATTCGCGCGGGCGACATCGACAACGTGGTGCTGGCCGGCGGCGCCACCCGCTCGCCCATCGTGCGGCAGATGGTCACGCGCATGTTCGGTCGCTTTCCCGCGATGGACATCAACCCCGACGAAGTGGTGGCGCTCGGCGCCGCCGTCATGGCCGGCCTGAAGGCGCGCGACCAGGCGCTCAAGGAAGTGGTGATGACCGACGTGTGCCCGTACACGCTGGGCGTGGAAACCGTGCACCGCATGCCCGGCGGCGGCGAGGTGGACGGCTATTTCTCGCCCATCATCGAGCGCAACACCGTCGTGCCGGCCAGCCGCGTGAAAAGCTACGTGCCGGTGCGCGACGGCCAGCGCATGCTGAGCCTGGAAATCTTTCAGGGCGAGGCACGGCTGGTGCGCGACAACATCAAGCTGGGCACGCTCGAAGTGCCGCTGCCCGGCGGCCCGCGCGACCAGGCCAGCGTGGAGGTGCGCTTCACCTACGACGTCAACGGCCTGCTGGAAGTGGAGGCGACCGTGGTGGCCACGCATGAAGTGCACCGGCTGGTGATACAGGGCAACAGCGGCGTGCTGAGCGACATGGAGATCGCCGCGCGCCTGCAGCAGCTGGCCGAGCTCAAGATCCACCCGCGCGACAAGGCCGAGAACCGCGCGCTGGTGGCGCAGGCCGAGCGCGTGTTCCAGCAGCTGCGCGGCGACGCACGCGAACGGCTGGGCGACGAAATTTCGCGCTTCGAACTCATGCTCGAGTCGCAGGAAGAACGGCAGATTCGCCCGGCGCGCGAGCGGCTGCGCAAGGCCGTGGGCTTCTTCGAGCGCGACAGCCACTTCGACCCGGACTTCGTGTTTTGAGCGCCGGCATGTTGTTGAGCGCTGCCTTCGAGCGGCTCGGCATCGCGCCGACCCGCGACCTCAAGACCATCAAGCGCGCCTACGCCGTGGCGCTGAAGGCCATCGATCAGGCCACGGAGCGCGAAACTTTCGAGCGGCTGCGCCAGGCCTATGAGCAGGCGCTGGCCTGGGCCACGCGTGTGGACGATGCGGAAGATGCGGACGCTGAAGGTGACGAGGGCGATAAGGACGATGAGGACGAAGACGAGGACAGTGAGCAGGAGGTCGATCACGGCGACCAACGCGCGCCCGACATCGCCCTGCCCGCTGCGCCGCAGCCCGATCCTCGTCGCATGGATGCGCCCCCGCCACCCACCGAGCCCACCGCAGCGCCGCCTGTCGTTCCCGCGCCCGTCACGCCAGCCCCCGACGAAGCTCGCCAGGCGCTGCGCCATTGGACCGACCAGCTGCGCAACGCACCGCCCGCAAGCGTCGCGGCCGTGCTCGAAGCGGCCCTGGCCGACGCGCGGCTGCTGCACCTCGACAGCCACGCACAGCTGGAGGCCCGCATTGCCGATCTGCTGCACACCGACCCCACCGGCCGCGCCGTGCTGTTCGACACCGCAGCCGCCCGCTTCCACTGGACCGATCGCAATGCCCGCCCCTTCGCGAGCACCGACGCCGCGCACTGGATCTCGCGCGTGATCAACCAGAGCCTGCAGTGGCAGGCGCAGAAGTCTTCGACCATCGATTTGCAGCTCAAGGCGCTCGACACGGTCGCGAAGGTGGCCTCGCCCGACGCCGAACAAACGCGCCGCTTTGCAGAGGTTCTTGCCGACATGGCCGGTGACTTTCCCGACTGGTTCGCGCTGCACCTCGGCACGCAAGGCCACGCCCATCTGCCGGCTTGGCAAGCGGTCAACGCAAAGCTCGCGCCGCAGTGGGCGCGGCAGGTCGAGCGAAAGGAGCGCTACTTCGGCACGCGCAAAAAGACCGTCAGCACGCTGGTCGGCGCCTTCTTCGTGCTGCTGCTGGTCACTGCCGTGCTGTCGGGCGTGATGAACCGCATGCTCGCCAACCATGCACCGCCGGCAGTGGCCGCGGCCACCGGCAAGCCCGGCAAGCCCGGCGTGGAGGCGCCTGCCGCCGCGCCCGAGCCGGTGCTGGCCTATGAGTTCACCGGCGCCGTGACGCGCGACAGCTGCGAGAGCGCCGAGGAATTTGTGCACGAGTCCAACTGGCTGGAGATCGACGACAGCGATGCGGTCGCGCTGCTGGCCACCCGCGCCATGCGCTGCCAGGACAAGGGCCTGTGGTCGCGCAAGGCCGACACGCTCATGACCTGCCTGCGCGCCGAGCGTGCCGCGGCGTTGGGCGCGGGCCGGCCAGAGAATTTGCCGCGCTGCCTGCCGCCCAAGGCGGGAAGCTCGTAGACGGCTTCAGAGAAAAATACGACATGCCATTCGTCCATTCATCGCTCGCTGCGGCTTTCGGAGAAGGGAGACGAAGTACCCAACGGCGCGAGCGCGCCTTGAAACAGAAAATCCGAACTGACGAGGACTGCATCCGCATGTTTTTTTCCCGCAAACCGAAGCCGCCCAATGCGCGGCTCATTCAGCTTCACGAGTACCTCGACCTGCTACAGGGAGGCACCGAAGATCACGCCGCGAGCGATGCCGTCAAGCGCAGTGCCATCGCGCTGGCGCACAGCCTGCGTGATCCTCTGAAATTGAAGGCCTGGGCTGCGCCCGAGCCGGCGCAGGTCTTCGCCCGCTTCTCCAAGGCGCACGACGCGCTGCTGGTGCATGTGCCGCTCGGCATCGCCGATTGCTTCTTCATCGCCATCTACAAAGGCGCCGAACCCGACGCGCAGGAATACCTTTTGTTCGACATTGGCGCGGAGTACCAAACGCCCATGCTGCAGTGCCCCGATTTCGGCATCGCGGAGCCGGCGAACGAAGCCAACATTCGCCGCTGCATGCCGTTTCTGCAAGAAAACACATCCGCATTCGCCATCATCGAACTGCGCGGCGGCACTTACATGCAGGTGTTCGTCGACCACAAGGGCTTTCATCTGGAGCACCAGTTGGTCAACACCGGCACGCACTACAGCAGCGCCGAGCCCGTCAGCGCCCAGGTGGCCGCAGACACGCTGTTGTCCTATGCCTGCGGCAAATACGAGTGGGCCTACAGGCGCTGGGAGCGGCTCGAACTGTAGGCCGCAGACACCGCACGCCGACCGCTCCACAATCCGTGTCTTTGTTCGTTTCCCCAACCTGAAGGAAATCACCATGGCAAAAGCCTACTGGGTCAGTGCATACCGTGCCGTCAACGACGCCGACAAACTCGCGGCCTACGCCAAGCTGGCCGGCCCCGCCATCACTGCGGGCGGCGGTCGCTTTCTGGCGCGCGGGCTGCCGGCGCAGACGTACGAGTTCGGCCTGGCCCAACGCACGGTGCTGATCGAGTTCGACAGCGTCGAACAAGCCAAGGCCGTGCACGACAGCCCCGACTACCAGGCCGCGCTGGATGCCCTGGGCGACGGTGCCGAACGCGATCTGCGGATCATCGAAGGCGTCTGAGCCGCGTCCACAGAACCGCCAAGCGCCCGACCCCCCGACCCGGAGACCCGCATGAGAAAACTCAAAGTCATGGCGCACGTCTCGCTGGACGGCGTGGTGCAAACCTCCGGCGAAGACGGCTTCCCCTACGCCGACTGGACCGCGCCCTATCGCACGCCCGAGGGCCGGAACGAGGTGTTCGCGGCGCAGGGCGCGCGCTTCGATCTGCTGCTGGGGCGGCGCACCTACGACATGTGGTCGGGCTTCTGGCCCAAGGCGCCGAGCAGCCCGATGGCGGACGCACTGAATGCGGCCACCAAGCATGTGGTGACCCACCGCCCTGAAAGTCTGGCGTGGGGTCCGTTCCAAGGCATGGGGCCGGACATGGTCGACGGTGTCACCCGCATCAAGTCGCAGGCCGGGCCGGACCTGGTGCTGTGGGGCAGCTCCACGCTGACGTCGGCGTTGTTCGAGCACGGGCTTGCGGATGAAGTGACCTTGGTGGTCTATCCGGTGCTGTTGGGCACCGGGAAGCGCCTCTTCGCACAGGGCACGCCGGCACGCGCGTTCGAGCTTGTCAGCACGAAGGCCTTGCGGTCGGGTGTCGTCGTCAGCGCCTACAAGTTCGCTGGGGCTTTGAAGGCCGCTTAGTCAGCGGCAAGCTCGAAGCGAGGCGCGAGCGCCCTGCCCCCGTTCGACAACAACCGGCCGATGTCCTCGCACGCTGGTCAAGGCCTCATCTCCTGGACAACATGCCGAAACTCGACCATCTGACGGTCATCGCCCCTTCCTTGGAAGAGGGTGTTGCACACATTCGATCCTGCCTCGGCGTGGACATCGCGTTCGGCCGCAAGCACGCCCACATGGGTACGCACAATCATCTGTTGTGCTTGGGTGACGGCATATACCTCGAGGTGATTGCCATCGATGAAGACGCACCGCGCATCGCTGGCCCCAGGTGGTTCGGTCTCGACGATCGCGCGGGTGTTCGCAAAGCGTGGGATGCAGGCAAGCGCCTGCGCGGCTGGGTGGCGAGCACGGATCACTTTGAGCGTCACATGGCCGAGCACGCATCGAGCTATGGCGAGCGAAGACAGTTCCAGGGCGGCACGTCGAGCTACTTTTTCTCGGTCCCCATGGACGGGGCACTGCCGCTGGACGGCGTGGCACCTTCGTTGATCGACCGCCAAGGCCAAAGGCCGTCTCTGCCGCCAGAAGCGCAAAGGGGCTGCTCGCTGCTCTCGTTCGCCATCGAACACCCCGATGCCATGAAAACAGAAGGCCTGTACCGGGCCCTGAACATTGTTGGCTCGCCTGCCGTGGTTCAAGCTGAGGTGTTCAGGTACACCGCCACGATTCAAACGCCTGCGGGAGTCAGGGTACTCACTTGACCGACCTGCAGCTCACGATGCAGGCGGGAGTCGGCAAGCGCCTCTTTGACAAAGCCGCCGTACGTACGCAGCGGCCGGCCCAGCATGGCCTGCAGGTGTTCCACCGCGCCTTTCGCACCGTGCATGCCGTGCTTCTGAATGCCGGCCATCATCAGGCGCATGTCGTAGGCGAGCCAGGACGGTGCCGATGTGGCCATCTGTGCTTCGAAGGCCGCCACGTCGTCTCCGCCGTAAGTCACTTCGCGGCCGAGCGCGGCGCTCCAGATTGCGGCAATCGATTCGCCGGTCAACAGCTCGGGCCCGACCAGCTCCAGGGTCTTGCGCGGTGAAGGCGTGGGCGCGCGGTCGCGGCGCAGCAGTTCCGCGACGGCGGCGTCCGCAATGTCGCGCGCATCGATCATCGCGACGCCCGCCGAGCCGATCGGCATCGGGTACACGCCGTGGCCCTGAATCACCTGTTGGACCATGCGCTCGTTCTGCATGAAGTAGGCCGGCCGCAGCATGGTCGCCGGCATGTCGAGGCTCTCGATCATGCGCTCGACTGTGTGCTTGCCGGTGAAGTGCGGCACATCGGTGAACTTGTCCGCATGGATGACCGACAGGTAGACGATGCGCTCGATGCCTGCCTCGCGCGCCAGGTTCAGCGCGACGAGGGCCTGCGTCACTTCGTCGGGCGTGACGGCGTTCAGCAGAAACAGCGTGCGCACCGACGCGAGCGCCGAGCGCAGAGACGGCACGTCGGTCAGGTCGCCCACGACCTCCTTCACGCCGGCCGGAAAGCTGTGCTTTGCGGGTGTGCGAACCAACGCGCTGACTTGCGCGCCGGCAGAGGCCAGGCCTTGAACGACGAGGGAACCGATGGTGCCGGTGGCACCGGTGACAAGAATGCTCATGAAAATCTCCAGGGGTTGAGGGGGAACGGATTGGCGGGGTTTGAGGGGTCGGAAGGCTCAGAGAGACAAGAAGCGATCAGCGCGAAAAGTCCGCAACGGCCTTGCCCATGCGAGGGCCTGTGCGGTTGCGTTCGATGGCTGCGGGGATGTCGCTGAAGCCCACCACTTCACCGAGCGTCGAGATCAGCGTGCCTTGGGCGATTTCCGCCGCCAGCCGCTCCAGAAGGAGGGTGTCCAGCTGGTTCACGAACCACAGGCCGCGACGGCCGCTCGGCGTGCGCGCAAGAATGTCGGGCGACGACGTGCCGACGATTGCGCCGTCTTTCGCCAGCACCTGCCATGAGCGATCGAGCACTTCACCGCCGACGTAGTCGAGCACCAGGTCGATGCCCTGCACGACCGATTCGAAGCGCTGGGTGCGGTAGTCGATGACGTGGTCCGCGCCCAGGCTGCGAACGTGGTCGACGTGCGCGGTGGCTGCGGTTGCAAATACCTCGGCGCCTGCCCTCTTGGCGTACTGCACGGCATAGCCGCCCAGGCCTCCCGCTGCGCCGTGAATCAGGATTCGCTGGCCTGCAAAGACAGGTCCGGCAAGGTGCAAGCTGTGCCAGCCCGCCACGGCGGCCACGGGCACGCTGGCCGCCTGCGTGTCGCTCAGGCCGTGCGGCGTGCGTACCAGGTTTGCCTCGTCGACCGCCACGAACTCGGCATAGGCGCCCAGCCCGCCGAGCGGCCCCATGACACGGTCGCCCACCTGAAAGCGCGAGCTGCCCGGCCCGACCGCATCGACGACGCCCGCGAGTTCGATGCCCAGCACGGCGGGCAGTTGAAGCGGAAAAGCCTGCTGAACAAGGCCGTCACGAACCTTCCAGTCGATGCCGTTCACGCCGGCGGCCCGAACCCTTACCAGAACCTGGCCCTGTCCGGCTGCGGGCCGGGCGATCTCGGCGACCTCGGCGGCGGCGGCACCGCCATAAGCCCGGATCAGGACTGCACGTTGGGTGGTGGTCATTTCAAATTTCCTCATGTTCAAGTTGCGATGAAGAGAAGGTTAGGCCGTTGCATCGGTAAAACGAAGATGCAAAAATGAAGACACCTCGTTTCAAAATTGGAACACTGCAGCGCAACGGATGGACCTGAACACATGGACCTCAACACATGGACCTGAATGCATTGACCGACTTCGCGCTGGTCGCGGCGAACGGAGGCCTTGGCAAGGCAAGCCGCGCGAGCGGGCGATCGAAAGCGACCCTGTCCCGGCGCATCGCGGAGCTGGAAGAGCAACTCGGCGTGCGGCTCATCGAGCGCAGCGCGCGCGGGCTCAAGCTCACCGAGGCCGGCCAGATGCTGATGGACCGCACCGAAGCGCCCATGCACGAGGTGGCCGACGCCATGACTTCCGCGCGCGAGGGCTTGTCCGTGCCGCGCGGGCGCTTGCGGGTGGCTTCGCCGGTGCTGTTCTCCCAGTTGGCGATGGGCCGCATCGGCGCCGAGTTCTGCGCGGCTTACCCCGACGTGTCTTGCGAGGTGGTGGCCGACGATCGGCTGGTCGATCTGGTCGAGGAACAGTTCGACGCCGCGATCCGCATCAATCCAAGCCCCGACAGCAGCCTGGTGGGCCGGTGCTTTGCCAAGGACCGCATGGTGGTGGTGGCTGCGCCCTCCGTGCCCATGCCGAGCGCGGGCAAGGTCAGCCCCGTTCCAGCCATCGTGTCCACGAGTTTCGAGCCCACGAACTGGACGCTCGACAACGGCCGCCTGGTGCTGGAGCCGATGCCGAGGCTGCGACTTTCCTCATTCCTGATGATTCGCGACGCCGCGGTCGCAGGCGCCGGCACCGCGCTGATGCCGCAGTCCATTGCGTGGGCCCAACTGACGCGCGGAGAGCTGGTTCAGTGGGGCATGGTCTCGGGCGTGGAGGTCGCGCTCTGGGTGCTGCACACGTCGCGGCGGCTTCCCGCGCCCAAGGTTCGGGCGTTTGTCGATTTCATGTGCGAGCGGTATCCGCAGGGGTCGCTCGTGCTGAACGGCTAGAAGTTTGCGCCGGGCCCCTGCGCCGAACCCCCTTCGCCAAACCTCAACGCACAACCGCCGTCAGCTCCCGCACCAGATCGACGAACACCCGAAGCCCGGCCGGCACATGCCGGTGGCCCGAGTAGTACAGGCTCAGGCCGGGCGATGGCGGCGTCCAGTCTTCCAGCACGCGCACCAGCTGGCCTGAGGCCAGGTGGTCGGCCACTGCCCAGTCGGCCACGTAGCCGATGCCCATGCCGTTGACGGCGGCACGCACGATCAGCGTCTGGTTGTCCAGCGTGAGCGTGCCGGGCACGTCCACCTCGAAGACCTCACCGTTTCTTTCGAACTCCCAGCGGTAGATGGCACCGGCGGCAAGCCGCGCGCGAATGCAGTTGTGCGCGGCCAGCCCGTCCGGGTGGGTGGGCCGCTCCCGGCCCTCGAAGTACGCCGGCGACGCCACCACGGCATGGCGCAACGGCGGGCTGCAGGGCACGGCAATCATGTCTTGCGGCACGTTCTCGGTGAAGCGAATGCCGGCGTCGAAGCCGGCCTTGACGATGTCGACCAGGCGCCCGTCGGTCACCAGTTCC
This sequence comes from Variovorax sp. H27-G14, assembly GCF_046156345.1. Lineage (NCBI taxonomy): Bacteria > Pseudomonadati > Pseudomonadota > Betaproteobacteria > Burkholderiales > Comamonadaceae > Variovorax > Variovorax sp. H27-G14. The sequence continues at coordinate 26,142 of NZ_JAYLVN010000023.1, read as the reverse complement.
ACCGCCATGTCCGGGCAGCGCCGCAGAAACTCCCCGACGATGGGCACCAGCACCAGGCGCGCCGCCCCCTCCGAGGTGTTGATGCGCAGCGTGCCGACGGGTTTTTCGCGAAAGGCATTGGTCGCGTCCATGGCCGCGGCCAGTTGCCGCAGCGCGGGCCGCACCCGCTCCAGAAAGTCTTCGCCGGCCTGGGTGAGGGCCACGCTGCGCGTGGTGCGGTGGAACAGGCGCACGCCCATCTGCTCTTCGAGCCCCGCCACCGACTGGCTCAGCGCCGAGGGCGACACACCCAGTTCCGCCGCCGCCTTGCGAAAGCTGCGGTGCGCGGCCACGGCCACCACGCCATCGAGTTCAGACAGACCGTTGCGCTTCATGCGGGCTCCAATTGTTTTGCATGGCTAACCAAGCCGTGCGAAATTATCTGGCTAGTCGAATCAATCGCCGAATCCTAGAGTCCGTTCCACCCCCACACAACGCCTGTTTCACGGGCAAAGGAACTGACAAATGAACGTCTTCGAACAACTCTTCATCGGCGGCCGGCGCACCGATTCGCTTGGCGGCCCAATGCTCGCGCTGCACTCCCCGCATGACGGCAGCCTCGTCGGGCGCACGCGCGCCGCCAGCACCGCCGACATCGACGCGGCCGTGGCCGCGGCGCGCACCGCCTTCAACGGCGGCGACGGTGCCTGGCCCACCATGGCGCCGGCCGAGCGCCGCGCGGTGCTCGCGCGTTTCAGCCGACTGCATGCCGAGCAGGCCGAGGCGTTTGCGCAGCTGGTCTCGCGCGAAAACGGCTCGCCGCTGTGGTTCACCCGCCTGCTGCACGGCGGCATCGAAGCGCAGAGCGAGGCCTACCTGCAGGCGGCCGACAACTACCCGTGGGAGGCCCGCATGCCCGGCCAGGGTTTCGGGCAGACCGTGTGGCGTCGCGAACCCGTGGGCGTGGTCGCGGCCGTCATTCCGTGGAATGCGCCGCACCAGTCCGCGCTGGCCAAGCTGTTTCCGGCGCTGCTGGCCGGCTGCACGGTGATCCTGAAGCTGGCGGAAGAAACCGCGCTGGACGGCCAGTTTCTGGGCGAACTGTTCACCCAGGCCGGCCTGCCGCCCGGCGTGCTGAGCATCGTGGCCGCCGACAAGACCGTCAGCGAATACCTGGTCAGCCACCCCGGCGTGGACAAGGTGGCCTTCACCGGCTCCACCGCCGCGGGCCGGCGCATTGCCGCCATTGCCGGCGGCCAGCTCAAGCGCTTCAGCCTGGAGCTGGGCGGCAAGTCTGCCGGCATCGTGCTGGACGACGCCGACGTGCCGGCCTTCGCCATGAACATGGTGCTGGCCGCCTTTGCCAACAACGGGGAATCGTGCGTGGCCAAGACGCGGCTGCTGGTGCCCTTCGAGCGCCACGACGAGATCGTGGCCGCGCTGGTGGCCGTGGCTTCGCAACTGAAGGTGGGCGACCCGTCGAGCCCGCAAACCGTCATCGGCCCGCTGGTCTCCAAGGCGCAGCAGGCGCGCGTGGCCGGCTACATCGAGCTGGGCATCGCCGAAGGCGCGACCCTGGCGATGGGCGGCCCTGGCGTCCCTGAAGGCCTGGATGGCCAGGAAGCCCTGAACCGAGGCAACTACGTGCGGCCCACGATCTTCAGCAACGTGAACAACGCGATGCGCATTGCGCGCGAAGAAATCTTCGGGCCCGTGCTGTGCGTCATTCCCTATGACGGCGTGGAAGACGCCATTCGCATCGCCAACGACTCCGACTACGGGCTGGGCGGCCAGGTCTGGACCCGCGACCCGGCACGTGGCCTGGCGGTGGCCCGCCGCATTCGCACCGGCACCTTCGAGGTGAACGCCGCCGCGCCGGATTTTCGGGCGCCCTTCGGTGGCTACAAGCAAAGCGGCATGGGCCGCGAGTTTGGCGCGGAAGGGTTGGGCGAATACGTGCAGCACAAATCCATTGCGATTTGAAAGCGCTTTGAATCAATTCCCGGTTTAGTCCGGGAATAAAAAATTCCCTATAAACCCGAAATAAAACCAAATCATGAATAATTCCGAAACCCATACCGCAATCGCTCGACGCTTTTTTGATGAAGTCGTCAATGGCGGAAATTCAGCCCTCATCGACGAGCTATTGACACCCGGCTACGTGTTCCACGGTGGATCCCTGGGGGACTACATCGGGCTCGATGCGTACAAGGCATTTTTAGCCGCCAATGGCCCGGGCGCCTTCACCGGAATACATTTGGCAATCAGCCGAATAATTCCCCAAGGCGATGAAGTTTTTGTGCTCTTCACCAACAGTGGCATCCACACCGGGGAATTCATGGGCATGCCCGCCACCGGCAAACATGCGCTATGGAGCGGCACCGTGCTTTTTCGCTTTGAAGGCGCGCAAATTGCCGAGGCCACTTATGTCGAAGACATTCTTCATCTGTTTTTGCAGCTCGGCATCAAAACATTGCCAGGCGCCTGAATACGGCGCCCTTGGCTAAGCGGCAAAAAGATCTGTCATGAATTGCGTCGACTTCAGCCCGGTTCCTGTCAGCAGCACCACGGTGGCCTCCGTGGGCTTTATCACACCGCGTTCCGAAAGCAGATCGATGGCCGCCGCCGCGGTTGCGGCGGTGGGCTCGGCATAAAGCCCGTTCGAAGCCAAACGCCGAACCGCAGCCGCAATCTGTTCTTCCGTGATTGCGACCGTCAGTCCATTGGTTTCCCGCAGCGCCTTCAATATTTCACGCAGACGGATGGGGCGTTTGATGGCCGTGCCTTCCGCAATGGTGGCGCTGACAGCCCGCGCAACCGGCCCGTCAATGCCTGCGCAGAAGCTGGCATCGATGGGGGAGCAATTCAAAGGCTGGGCGATGAGCAGGCGCGGCATTTTCTTGATTTGCTGCGCAGCGAGCAATTCCTTGAAGCCGATATAGCAACCAAGCACATTGCTGCCGGCACCGGCCGGTATCACGATATTGTCCGGCGCCACAAAACCAAGGTCTTCCCACAATTCATAGGCGAGCGATTTGGTGCCTTGCAAAAAGAATGGATGCCAATTGTGGCTCGCGTAAAAGATGGACGACGATTGCCGAATTGCCTCGTTTTCAGATTCTTCACGCGGGCCGTCCACCAATTGCACGTTCGCGCCAAAAGCCCTGATCTGCGCGACCTTGGGTGCGGGCGTATAGCTTGGCGCGAGAATTTTCACAGCCAATTCGGCCGCGGCGCCGTAGGCGGCAATGGCTGCGCCGCCGTTTCCGGAGCTGTCTTCCAGCAGTGACTGAATGCCGCTCTGCTTCAGGAACGAGACCATCACCGATGCGCCCCGGTCCTTGAAACTGCTGGTAGGGTTGAACCACTCCAATTTGAAATACGGCTCCACGCTGCCCCAGCGCCGTTGAACGAGCGGCGTGCATCCTTCGCCCAGGGAAATCGGGTTTTCAATTCGCACCGGCAATGCCGCTTGGTATCGCCAGATGGAGCGAGCAGACGAAACAATATCGTCCCTGCCAATGCCGGGCAAATCCGTGATCAGCATGGGATTGCCATCGTCGGAGCGCCAGCGGCGTTCTGACAAGTCGTAAGTGGATTCCGTGGTCGGGTCGATATAGCGCGGGACGGTCGTGTTCATGGCAAATCTTCTTTATTGCTTGGGCAGATAAGCCTCTGCCGGTAAATCATTGGGTGCGGCCACGAGTTTGCGCAAGGTGGCGCTCATGGGCAGGTTCAGAGAAACGTTGCGCGGAGGAATTGGCGAAATAAACCATTTTTCATAGATCTTTCCAAGTTCCCCGCTTTTCATCAGCGCTTCTATTTGCTGGTCTACAACTTTCTTGAAAGCGGCGTCGTTCTTGCGGATCATGATGGCAATGGGTTCCACGGCCAATGTTTCGCCAACAATTCTGAAATCAGCAGGGTTCTTTGCGGCTGCGATATTGCCGGCAAGAATGTTGTCGTCGTCCACCATGGCGTCGGCGCGGCCTGTTTCCAGCAGCAGAAAGCTGTCGCCCGTGTCCTTGCCGTAAACCTCCTGAAAATTGATTGAGGCGGCTTTTTTATGAAGCCGCAATGTCTTGACCGCGGTAGACCCTGTAGTGACCGTCACGTTTTTTCCGTCGAGTTGCGCAACCGATGTAATGCCGGACTTGGCATTCACCGCCATGCGCACTTCAGTCACGAATGTGGTCAGCGCAAAAGCGACTTCGCCAAGCCGCGCCGTATTGTTCGAGGTCGTGCCGCATTCCATATCGACCCCTCCGTTCTGCACAAGCGGAATACGGTTGGAAGAACTCACGACCTGGTATTTGATTGCGAGCTGCGGCAATTTCAATTCGCGCTGCAGCCCGGCGACGATGCGTTCGCACAGCTCGACGTGATAACCGCTGTAACGCCCGTCGCCCAGCGAATATGAAAGTGGCGCGCCGGAATCGCGCACGCCCATGACGATCGTTCGGGTGTCCGCAATTTTTTGCAGCGTGTCGGCATGCGCGGCAGAGGCAGTCAGCAATGCAAATGCCAACGCCCCTGCGCCGAATATCGATCTTGTGATCATGGTGGTCCTTCTCGATGGATGGTGAAACTCGTCGACCTGCACTCTTCGTCGGAGAATGGATAATATATCCAATTCTAGACAAATTGTGTGGAAATTTCCAGTCCGCGGCGTTCCGCGTCCAGCGGCCGCCAGCCTGGTGATGCACAAGGGATGCAGTCAAAATGACCGTCCCCATGACACCTCCCAGCCTGCTTACCGCCCTGCTCCCCCTGATGGCCGACTTGGCGCAAGACCTGCCCGAGGCCGAGCGCCATCGGCGCCTGCTTGAAACGCTGCGCGTGCTGCTGCCTTGCGACGCCACCGCCATGCTGCGGCTCGACGGCGACTGGCTGGTGCCGCTGGCCGTCAACGGCCTGAGCGGCGACACGCTGGGGCGGCGTTTTCGCGTGGCGGAGCATCCGCGCTTCATGCAACTGCTGGCCGCGCCGGGCCCCGTGCGTTTTGCGGCCGACTGCGGCCTGCCCGACCCCTTCGACGGCCTGGTGGACGGCGTGCAGGGCCACCTGCCGGTGCACGACTGCATGGGCTGCGCGCTGCAGGTCGACGGCCGGCCCTGGGGCCTGCTGACGCTCGATGCACTGGACGTGGGCCGCTTCTCCCGCGTGGCGCTCGACGTGCTGCAGGCCTTTGCCAGCCTGGCCGCCGCCACGGTCGCGCTGGCCACGCGCATGCACGGGCTGGCGGCGCGCGCGGAAGACGAACGCCTGCGCGCCGACAGCTACGCGCAGGCTGCGGGTCACAGCAACCGTGGCCCGCGCCAGTTGGTCGGCCACAGTGCCGCGCACAAGCGGCTGATGAAAGAGATTGCGCTGGCCGGTCCCACCGACCTGTGCGTGCTCATTCAGGGCGAGACCGGCACCGGCAAGGAGCTGGTGGCGCAGGCGCTGCACGCGGCCTCCGCGCGCTCGAAGCGCGCGCTGATCAGCATCAACTGCGCGGCGCTGCCCGACAACCTGGTCGAGAGCGAGCTTTTCGGCCATGTGCGCGGCGCCTTCACCGGCGCGGTGGGCGACCGGCGCGGCAAGTTCGAGCTGGCCGACGGCGGCACGCTGTTTCTGGACGAAGTGGCCGAGCTGCCGCTGCAGGTGCAGGCCAAGCTGCTGCGCGTGCTGCAGGGCGGCCATCTGCAGCGGCTGGGCTCCGACCGGGAGCACCGCGTCGATGTGCGCGTCATCGCGGCCAGCAACCGCAACCTGGCCGAAGAGGTGCGTGCGGGCCGGCTGCGCGCCGACTTCTACCACCGCCTGAGCGTGTACCCGGTGCTGGTGCCGCCGCTGCGCGAGCGGGGGCGCGATGTGCTGCCCATCGGCGGTTTCTTTCTGGAAGAAGCGCGTTCGCGCATGGGGCTGGGCGCGGTGCGGCTCGATGCCTCTGCGCAGGCCGCGCTGCTGGCCTACGACTGGCCCGGCAATGTGCGCGAGCTGGAGCACCTGCTGGGCCGCAGCATGGTGAAGGCACTGGGGCGGCATGCGCAACGGCCGCGCATTCTGACGCTGGGTGCGGACGATCTGGGGTTGGGTGTCGCCGCGGCGGGCGCCACGGCAAACTCCGCCGATACGGCCACCGACACTTCCCAGGTCAACGCCCAGGTCAACACCCAGGTCCCCCAGGGCCTCGGCCTGCGCGACGCCGTGGCAGACCTGGAGCGCCGCATGGTGCTGCAGGCGCTCGCGCAGCAGCACAACCAATGGGCCGCCGCCGCGCGCGCCCTGCAGATCGACCCGGCCAACCTCGCGCGCATGGCCAAGCGGCTGGGCATCACGCGGGGCTGAGCGACGCGGGCCTGAAACCCGGGGGTCTGTTGCCTGCCGCCGAACTCACTCCAGCGCCGACGCCGGCCCGAAAAACTCGAAGCGCGACTGCGCCTCCGGCACGCCCCACGCACGCAACCCACGGCGCACCTGCTGCATGAATGGCTTGGGCCCGAGAAAGTAGGCATCGACGTCGCGCGTGTGCGCCGGCAGCCACGCGGTCAGGCGGTCGAGGTCGAGCCGGCCGACCGCGTGCGGCGCGGGCGCAGTGGCATCGCTCACCTCGTCGTAGCAATAGAAGCGCTGCAACGTGGGGTGGCGCGCGGCAGCCGCTTCGATCTGCTCGCGAAACGCGTGCACGTCGCCATTGCGCGCGCAGTGAATGAACACCACCTCGCGCTCGGTGGCCAGCGCCTGCTCGAGCATCGCCAGCGTGGGCGTGATGCCGACGCCGCCGCTGATGAGCACCACTGGCCGGTCGCTGTCTGCCAGCACGAATTCGCCCGAAGGCGGCAGCAGCCGCAGCGTGTCGCCCACCTGCACATCGTCATGCAGGTGGTTGGACGCCGCCCCGCCCGGCTCGCGCTTCACGCTGATGCGGTAGGTGGCGCCGTTGGGCGCGGCCGACAGCGAGTAGTTGCGCCGAATGTCCTTGCCGCCCACCTGCAGCAGCAGGCCGATGTACTGGCCGGGCGCGAAATGCATCAGCGCGCCGCCATCGGCCGGCGCGAAATGGAACGAGGCAATTTCCGCGCTCTCCGCCACCTTGCGCGCCACGGTGAAGTCGCGCGTGCCGCGCCAGCCGCCCGGCGCCGCGGCCTGTGTGTCGTACAGCTGGCGCTCGGCGCCGATGAGGATGTCGGCCAGCTGCCCGTAAGCGGCGGCCCAGGCGTCGATGACCTCGTCGGTCGCCACGTCGGCGCCCAGCACGTCGCGAATGGCGCGCAGCAGGCAACCGCCGACGATGGGGTAGTGCTCGGGCATCACCTGCAGCGCCACGTGCTTGTTGACGATTTGCGTGGCCAGCGGGCCCATGGCCTCCAGGCGGTCGATGTTCTTCGCGTACATGAGCACGCCATTGGCCAGCGCGCGCGGCTGGTCGCCCTTGGCCTGGTGCGCCTCGTTGAAGAAGGGGCGCACCTCGGGGTGCTCGGCCAGCAGCATCTTGTAGAAATGCGTCGTCAGGGCTTCACCGCCCTGTTCGAGCAAGGGCACGGTGGACGAGACGATGGCGCGTTGGGCTGCGGTGATCATGGAACCTCTGGGTCGTTGGTGGAACCATTCCTTTGCAACTGGCGTGCCGTTTGGCAATTCCATTCGAATCAATGACTTGGCGGCGATCACCGTCACAACGACATTGCACAATTACCAGTCTTATTGACATTTAAATGTCGAAATGACTTTTTCAAGATCACGTCTTCATCGCCCAACCGCCGGCCCCAACCCGATGGGCGCCGGCACGCTGTTGACGATGCGCGTGAACAGCGCGCTGTAGGCCAGGTCGGGCACATGCCCCGTCATCGGGTCGCGGTTCTGCGCAAAGGCCTCGTCCAGCTCGCGCCAGTCGGCCTCGGTCAGCACGCGCTCGGCCAGCGGAAGAATCTCGCGCTCTTCCAGGGTCATGTGCGCCAGGTAGAAATCGACGTACTGCCCCATGGCCGTCTCGAAGGCCTCGCGGCGTGGCTCGCCGAGCATCTCGAAAGCCAGCAGCGCGTGCTCCACGTGGCGGATGCGGCGTTCGCCCCAGGCGTGGTCGCCGTCGAGCTTGTCGATCAGCTCGCGCGACAGGGGCGTCCTGGCGCGCAGCTTGGGAAAAAGCAACTCGGTTTCCTTGCGGTGGTGCCGCTGCTCCGGGAACTCGTCGACGTAGAACAGCATGGCCCGCAGCACCGCGAAGTCGGGCATCGTGGCCTTGTGGCGGTGCTGTTCCAGCAGCATGACGATGGAGCGCAGCATCGCGGCCAGCGCGGCATGCTCCTGCCGAATGATGCGCACGGCGGCGTGGGTCGTGAGGGGTTTGGCTTGCATGCCGCAAGCATCGCGGGGCGCGGGCCGCGCGCACTTGATCGATGTCAAGGCCGCATGCCGCGTCGCTGCCGATACTGGTTGCCACTCCTCTCTCGAAGGCATGCCATGTACCAGCGAATTCTTGTTCCCGTCGACGGCAGTTCGACCTCCGGCCGCGGCCTGGCCGAAGCCATCCGCCTGGCCAAGCTCACCGGCGGCCGATTGCAGCTTGTGCATGTGATCGACGAGCTGTCGTTCGCGCTCGGCATGGACGCCTATGCGGGCTATGCCGGCAACTGGCTAGACGAGCTGCGCGCCAAGGCCAAGGCCCTGCTGCAGGAAGGCCGCGCACAGGCCGCCGCCCAAGGCGTCAGCGCCGACGTGCTGCTGTGCGACAACGTCAAGGGCGCCGTGCACGACCAAGTCATTGCGCAGGCGGTGGCTTCGCAGGCCGACCTGATCGTCATCGGCACGCACGGCCGCCGCGGGCTCGGGCGCTGGGTGATGGGCAGCAGCGCGGAACACATCCTGCGCATGTCGCCGGTGCCGGTGCTGCTGATTCGCGCGCCAGAGGTGCAGGCCAAGGCCGAGTCGGAAGGCTTCAGGCTGCCGGTCGGCGAAGTCGCTAGCCAGTAAAAAACCGACGCTAACGCCCCAGCGCGTTCAGCGGAATGCGCAGGTAAGACACACCGTTGCTCTCCGGCGGCGGCAGCCGGCCCGCGCGCACGTTGACCTGAATCGACGGCAGGATGAGCGTGGGCACATCGAGCGTGGCGTCGCGCGCGGTGCGCATGGCGACGAAGGCGTCTTCCCCGATGCCGTCGCGCACATGGATGTTGAGCGCGCGCTGCTGCGCCACCGTGCTCTGCCAGGCCGGCGCGCGCGACGCCGGCGGATAGTCGTGGCACACGCAAACGACGGTCTCCGCCGGCAACGACAGCAGCCGGCGCATCGACCGGTAGAGCGCCCGCGCGTCGCCACCCGGAAAGTCGGCGCGGGCGCTGCCCAGGTCGGGCATGAAGAGCGTGTCGCCGACGAACACCGTGCATTCGAACCGGTACGCCATGTCCGCCGGCGTGTGGCCCGGCACGCCCCATGCGGTGGCCTGCGTGTGGCCGATGTGGAAGGTTTCGCCGTCTTCGAACAGGTGGTCGAACTGGCTGCCGTCGGGCAGGAAAGCCGGTTCCAGATTGAACAGCGTCTTGAAGGTCGCCTGCACCTCGCGAATGCGCGCGCCTATTGCAATGCGACCGCCGAACTGCGCCTGCAGATGGCGCGCGCCCGAGAGGTGATCGGCATGCGCATGCGTCTCCAGAATCCATTCGAGCTGCAGCTGTTCGGCCTGCAGAAAGGCGGCCACGCGGTCGGCCGATAGCGTGCTGGTGCGGCCGGACTTGAAGTCGAAGTCGAGCACCGGATCGATCACGGCGGCATGGCGCGTCGCGTGGTCCCAGACCACGTAAGACACGGTGCCGGTGGCGGGGTCGAAGAAGGCCTGTGTGGTGGTTTTCGTTGGCGTGGGTTCAGACATGGGGTGCCTCCTTGCGGGCCATCGATCTATTGCCAGACAATATATCTGTTGATATATTGATGTCAATCCCGAAGCCCATCGTTTCACCCGCCACATCCGCTCATGCCCCGCAAGAAAACCACCATCGACCCCGAACGCCTGCGCGAAGGCGCCACCCGCGCCGTGGCCGCGCTCAAGCTGCTCGCCAATGAAGAACGCATGCTGCTGATGTGCCAGCTGGCCCAGCAGGAGCTGTGCGTGAGCGAGCTGGAAGCGCAGCTCGGCATTCGCCAGCCCACGCTGTCGCAGCAGCTGGCCGTGCTGCGCAACGAGGGCGTGGTGAACACGCGGCGCGAGGGCAAGAACATCTACTACAGCGTGGCCGACCCCGCGCTGCTCGACATCCTGGCGGTGCTCTACCGCCTGTACTGCCCGAAGGAGGCGACGGCATGATCTCTGTCGACTGGCAGGCTTTTACACCTTGGTCTTCGCTTGCGGGCGGCGTGCTGATCGGGCTGGCGGCGGCGATGTTCGTGCTGCTGAACGGGCGCATCGCGGGCATCAGCGGTGTGCTCGGCGGGCTCCTGAAACCGGTGCGCGGCGACGTGGCATGGCGGGCGGCTTTCGTGGCTGGCCTGGTCGCAGCGCCGCTGGTCTTTCTGGCATTCGGCGCATGGCCTGCGCTGCGCATCGATGCCGGCTGGGGCACGGTGGTGGCCGCGGGCCTGCTGGTGGGCGTGGGCACGCGCTACGGCGGTGGCTGCACCAGCGGGCATGGCGTGTGCGGGCTGTCGCGTTTGTCGCCGCGCTCGCTCGCGGCCACGGTGGCTTTCATGGCCATGGGCTTTGTCACGGTGTTTGTGGTGCGCCACCTGTTCGGCGCTTGAAGGAAGCTCGCATGCTCGTTGTCACGTCTTTTCTGTCGGGCCTGCTGTTCGGCATCGGCCTGCTCGTCTCCGGCATGGCAGACCCGGCCAAGGTGCTGGGCTTTCTGGACCTGCTCGGCCACTGGGACCCGTCGCTCGCGCTGGTGATGGGCGGCGCGGTGGCTGTCGGCATGGTCGCGTTCTTCATCGCCGGGCGGCGCGCACGCTCGCTGCTCGGCGCGCCCATGCAGTTGCCCACTGCGCGGCGCATCGATCGGCGGCTGCTCGTGGGCAGCCTGGTGTTCGGCGCGGGTTGGGGGCTGGCGGGCTTCTGCCCCGGCCCGGGCCTGGTGGCGCTGGGCATGGGGCAAGGCAAGGCTGTGGCCTTTGTCGCGGCCATGCTCGTCGGCATGGCGGTGTTCGAGTGGGTCGAACGGCGCCGGCGCGCCAGTTCGCTGTCGGCTCAGGCGTAGGAGCGCAGCCGCACCGAGAAGTCGGCCAGCGGCGCAATGCCGCTGTCTTCCGCGCGCTCGCACCAGTCCTGCAGGCGGTGCACCAGTTGCTCGCCTGTGGCGCCCGAGCGGGCCCACAGCGCCGTCAGCTCGCGGCGCATGGCGTACATGGTCTGCAGCGCCTGCGATGCGCGCAACGCCGCCGCCAACTGGGCTTGTCGGGACGCGCCGAGCGCGCCCTCGTCCTTGCCCAGCCAGGCCTTCACGCCACGCAGCGCGCGCGCCTGCTGCGGAGACTGTTCGCGCAGCCGGCCGAACTCGCGGGCATAGGCCTTCTTCAGCGAGCGCGTGTAGCTCAACAGCACGTCGTAGTTGTGGCGTATCACGGCCTGCACCGTGTCCAGGTCGATGGTGGCGCGCGGTGCCACCAGCCGCGGCGTGGGCGCCAGGTGCTTCACCCTGGCCAGGCCCAGCGCCTGCAGCGTGCGAATGTAGAGCCAGCCGATGTCGAACTCGTACCACTTGCTCGACAGCTTGGCCGATGTCGGAAACGCGTGGTGGTTGTTGTGCAGCTCCTCCCCGCCGATCACGATGCCGATGGGAAAGATGTTGGTGCTGGCGTCGGCCGCCGGCCAGTTGCGGTAGCCCCAGTAGTGGCCGATGCCGTTGACCACGCCGGCGGCCCAGAACGGAATCCACGCGATCTGCGTGAACAGAATCAGCGCGCCCGGCAGCACGCCGAACAGCGCCATGTCGATCAGCCCCATCAGCACGATGCCCAGCACCTGGTGGCGGGTGTACAGCCGGCGCTCGATCCAGTCGTCGGGCGTGCCGTGGCCGTAGCGCGCCAGCGTTTCCTTGTTGGCCGCCTCGCGCGCATACAGCGCCACGCCGCCCCACAGCACGCGGTTCAGGCCGTGCACCTGGGGGCTGTGCGGGTCTTCGGGCGTCTCGCATTTGGCGTGGTGCTTGCGGTGCACCGCGGCCCATTGCTTCGTGACCATGCCGGTGGTCAGCCAAAGCCAGAAGCGAAAGAAGTGGCTCACCGCCGGGTGCAGGTCGAGCGCGCGGTGCGCCTGGTGGCGGTGCAGAAAGATGGTGACCGACGCAATGGTGATGTGCGTGAGCGCCAGCGCCACCAACACAAGGCCCCACCAGGGAAGATCTGAAACGCCGGAAAAAAGCAGTGAATGCATGCGTGCCTCTTGAACGAAGCGGCAATTTTCTGGAGCGGATGGCCAAGCGCCCTTGCGCCAGATCAAACACACCAAGCAGCGCAAATTGCGCCCCGTGCAGTGCCATTGCGCATTGATGCACATCAATGCGCGCGCATGGCCGGCCTTCCATACTGGCCCGGTTCTTCCACGCACCAGGTACCTCGACATGGCCACACCCTCGCACGCGCAGGTTCCCGAAGACTTCACCCTGCTCGACGCCTGGTGGCGCGCCGCCAACTACCTGGCGGTGGGGCAGATCTACCTCATGGGCAACCCGCTGCTGCGCGAGCCGCTGCAGCTCGAGCACATCAAGCCGCGCCTGCTGGGCCACTGGGGCACCACGCCGGGCCTGAACTTCATCTACGCGCACATGAACCGCGCCATCAAGGCGCGCGACCTGGACGCGATCTTCATCGCCGGGCCGGGCCATGGCGGCCCGGGCGTGGTGGCCAGCACCTACCTGGAAGGCACCTACAGCGAGGTGTATCCGCACATCTCGCGCGACGCACAAGGCCTGAAGCGGCTGTTCACGCAGTTCTCGTTTCCGGGTGGCATTCCCAGCCACGTGTCGCCGGAAACGCCGGGCTCCATTCATGAAGGCGGCGAGCTCGGCTACTCGCTGCTGCACGCGCACGGCGCGGTGTTCGACAACCCCACCCTCCTGGCGTGCTGCGTCATCGGCGACGGCGAGGCCGAGACCGGTGCGCTGGCGGCCAGCTGGCATTCGAACAAGTTCCTCAACCCCGCCAGCGACGGCGCGGTGCTGCCCATCCTGCATCTGAACGGCTACAAGATCGCCGGGCCGACGGTGCTGGCGCGCATCGGCGACGAGCAGCTCACGCAGCTGCTGCGCGGCTACGGCTACGAGCCGCGCTTCGTGTCGGGCGACGACCCCGCGCTGATGCACGGGCTGATGGCCGCGGCGCTCGATGCGGCGCTCGACACCATTCACGCCATTCAGGTGGAGGGGCGCTCCGACGGCTTCAGCCGCCGCCACCGCTGGCCGATGCTGGTACTGCGCTCGCCCAAGGGCTGGACCGGTCCTAAGACGGTGGACGGCGTGCCCATCGAAGGCACGCAGCGCGCGCACCAGGTGCCGCTGACCGGCTTTGCCGACCAGCCCGCGCACATCGCGCTGCTGCAGCAATGGATGCAAAGCTACCGGCCCGAGGAACTGTTCGACGCCGAAGGCACCTTGCGCGCCGACATCGCCGCGCTGGCCCCCCAGGGCACGCGCCGCATGAGCGCCAACCCGCATGCCAACGGCGGCCTGCTGCTGAAGAACCTGAAGCTGCCCGACTTTCGGGATTACGCCGTGGCGGTGCCCCAGCCCGGCGCGGTCGATGCCGAGGCCACGCGCGTCATGGGCGAGTTCTTGCGCGACGTGATGCGGCTCAACGCGTCGGACAGCAACTTTCGCCTGATGGGCCCCGACGAAACCGCCTCCAACCGGCTGGGCGCTGTGTTCGAGGTGAGCAACCGCACCTCGACCGCCGAGATACGGCCCGGCGACGACCATGTGGCGCCCGACGGCCGCGTGATGGAAGTGCTGAGCGAGCACCTGTGCCAGGGCTGGCTCGAAGGGTATCTGCTGACCGGGCGGCACGGCTTCTTCTCTTGCTACGAGGCCTTCATTCACATCGTCGACTCCATGTTCAACCAGCATGCGAAGTGGCTGAAGGTGACGCGGCACATTCCGTGGCGCCGGCCCATCGCGTCGCTCAACTACCTGCTGACCAGCCACGTCTGGCGGCAGGACCACAACGGCTTCAGCCACCAGGACCCGGGCTTCATCGACCACGTGGTCAACAAGAAGGCCGAGGTGGTGCGCGTGTACCTGCCGCCCGATGCCAACACGCTGCTCTCCGTGACAGACCACTGCCTGCGCAGCCGCAACTACGTGAACGTGATCGTGGCCGGCAAGCAGCCCGAGGCGCAGTGGCTGGACATGGCCGCGGCCGAACGCCACTGCACCATGGGCCTGGGCATTTGGGAGTGGGCCAGCAACGACAACGGCGTGGCGCCCGACGTGGTGATGGCCTGCGCGGGCGACGTGCCCACGCTGGAGACCATGGCCGCGGTCGACCTGCTGCGCACATTGCTGCCCGAGCTGAAGGTGCGGGTGGTGAACGTGGTCGACCTGATGGCGCTGGAGTCGCCCTCAGGCCATCCGCACGGGCTGGACGACGCGGTGTTCGACTCCATCTTCAGCACCAGCGCGCCGGTGATCTTTGCCTTTCACGGTTATCCGGCGCTGATTCACCGGCTGACCTACAAGCGGCGCAACCACGCCAACTTTCATGTGCACGGCTACGAGGAAGAAGGCACGACCACCACGCCCTTCGACATGACGGTGCTCAACAGGCTCGACCGTTTCCACCTGGCGGCCGATGCCATCGACCGCGTGCCGCGCATGCGCGACACCGCCGGCCATGTGCAGCAGCACCTGCGCGACCGCTTGCTGGAGCACCGCGCCTACATCACGCGCCACGGCACCGACATGCCGGAGATTGCGCACTGGCGCTGGACCCCGCGCTGAGCGCTGCGCAGCCCCTGCAAAGAGGGTCCGCTCAGAGGGCATGCGTGCTACCCTCGCCCGGATTCCGCACGCCCCCTCCCGCATGAAACCCGCACCCCACATCGCGGTGCTCGACGACGAAGTCGACATCACGCAACTCCTGGCCACTTACCTGCAGAGCCACGGCTTTCGCGTGACCCAACTGCACAACGGCGGCGCCCTCATGGCGCTGATGGCCAGCGACCCGGCCGACCTGGTGCTGCTCGACCTGGGGCTGCCCGGTGAAGACGGTTTTTCCATTGCGCGGCGCGTGCGCGAGCGCTGGCGCTGCGGCCTGGTCATCGTCACCGGCCGGGGCGATGCCGTCGACAAGGTGGTGGGCCTGGAGGTGGGCGCAGACGACTACGTGACCAAGCCCTTCGACCTGCGCGAACTGGTGGCGCGTGTGAAGGCGGTGCTGCGCCGCCTTTCACCCGAGCCACTGGTTGCGCCGGCCGCCATGGCCATTGCAGCGGCCCCCGCCATGCCTGCCGCACCCCAGGGAAACCTGCGCTTCGCCGGCTGGCAGCTCGACACCGCCGCGCGCCGCCTTTGCGACCCGCAAGGCCAGGAGGTGGTGCTCACCGGTGGCGAGTTCGACCTGCTGTGCGCCTTTGCGCGGCACCCCGGGCGCGTGCTGTCGCGCGACTTTCTGCTGGAGCAGACGCGCGGGCGCGAAGCCGCGCCCTTCGACCGCACGATCGACGTGCAGGTCGGCCGGCTGCGCAAGAAGATAGAGCCCGACGCGGACGCGCCGCAGCTCATCAAGTCGGTGCGGGGCGCGGGCTACATCCTGGTGCCGACGGTCTCGCATGGCTGACGCGGCACACGGCCCCGCATTTCTGTCGCTGCCCTCGGGCATCGAGGAAGGCAGCGTGTTCCGCTCGCTCTTCATCGCCTACCCCGACGCGCTGCTGCTGGTCGACCAGGCCGGCGTGATCGTGCTGGCCAACCCCTCGGCCGCGGCGCTGCTGGGCTACACCGTCGGTGAATTCATGGGCCTGAATGTCGACGTGCTGGTGCCCGACAGCATTCGACCGCGCCATGCCTCCTACCGCGAGGCCTACGGCCGCGCGCCGCGCCCGCGCCCCATGGGCACGGACATGGAACTGGTCGCCAAGCGCAAGGACGGCAGCGAGGTCATGGTCGAGATTGCGCTCAGCCCGCTGCAAGACCACGGCCTGCCCTTCGTGGTGGCCGCCATCCGCGACATCGGTGCCTACCCGCGCGTGAAGCAGGCGCTGCAGCGCGCGCGCTACAGCGACCACCTGGCCCGGCTGGGCCGCCCGGCCGTGGACACGCGCGACCTGAACGTGGTGCTGGAGCAGGTGCCGCACATTGCCGCGGCCGGCCTGGAGGTCGAGGTGGCGATGGTGCTGCTGCTGGAAGACAACGGCCTGGCGTTTCGCGTGGCCAGCGGCGTGGGCAACGTGGCTGGCGAAGAGGTTGGCGCGCGCATTGCCAACCGGCCCGACACGCCGCCGGGCTACGTGCTGTCGCAGGGCCGGCCGGTGGTGATTGCGGACTACCGCGAAGAGCGCCGCTTCGCCGTGCCGCCCGGCTACCTCGACGCCGGCCTGGTCAGTGCCATGGCGGTGCCGCTGTCGGACCGGGGCCGGGTGATCGGCATGCTGTCGGTGCGCTCGCGGCAGGCCAAGCGCTTTGGCGACGATGAGCTGCGCTTTCTGGAGTCGCTGTCCAACCTGCTGGCCACCAGCCTGCAGCGCGTGCGGACCGAAGAGGCGCTGGCCCACGCCCAGCGGCTGGAAAGCGTCGGCCAGCTCACCGGCGGCATTGCGCACGACTTCAACAACCTGCTCACCGTGATCCAGGGCAACCTGCAGGTGCTCGAAGAGCTGCCCGCGCTGGCGCACGACCCCCATGCGCAACAACTGGTTGCAGCGGCCACGCGCGCAAGCCGGCGCGGCGCGGAACTCACGGGCAAGCTGCTGGCCTTCTCGCGGCGCCAGATGCTGCAGCCCGACGCGGTCGACACGCACGCCCTGCTGCACTCGCTGGCCGACATGCTGCGCCGCACGCTCGACCAGCGCATTCACATCGCGATCGACACCGCAGCCAACTGCCCGCCGGTGCTGGCCGACCCGGTGCAGCTGGAGTCGGCGTTGCTCAACATTGCCATCAACGCGCGCGACGCCATGCCCGAGGGCGGCACGCTGCACTTTCGCTGCGAAGACTGCGGCCTGCTGCCGACCAGCCTGCGCACCGAGCGCAACGACCCGAACGTGCATGCGCACGGGCGCTTCGTTTCCATCTCCATCACCGACAGCGGCACCGGCATGGCCGACGACGTGAAGGAGCGCGCCTTCGAGCCCTTCTTCACCACCAAGGAAGCGGGCCGCGGCACGGGGCTGGGGCTGAGCACGGTGTACGGCTTTGTGAAGCAGTCGAAGGGCGCCATCGCCATCCAGAGCCAGCCGGGCGCGGGCACCACCGTCACGCTCTACCTGCCACAGGTGCAGGTGCAGGACCAGAACCGCGCCGCCCCGCCCGCCGTGGAAAACGAACGCGCCGACGCCCCCGTTCCCCCGGGCCTGCGCGTGATGCTGGTCGAAGACGACGCCGAGGTGCGCAAGGTGGTGCACACCTTTCTGGTGACGCTGGGCTGCACGGTGGAAACGGCCGCCAACGGCGAGCAGGCGCTGGCCAGCCTGCGCGCGGGTGCCACGCCGTTCGACTTGCTGCTGAGCGACATTGCGCTGGGCGCCGGCATGCGCGGCACGCAGCTCGCCACCGAGGCGCAGCAGCTCTTTCCGGGCCTGGCGATCTTGCTGATGTCGGGCTTTTCGTCGGAGCTGCTGGACGCCGACCGCGACATGCCGCCCAGCTGGGAGCTGCTGCCCAAGCCCTACACGCGCGCCGACCTGGCGCGGGCCATTGCAAGGCTGCTGGGCTGAGGCCCTCAGCGAAACCTCACTGCAGCTTCACTGCGGCTTCACTGCAGCATGGCCGGGACCGCCACCGGCACCGGTGCCAGGCAGCGCTGAACAAAGGCAGACAGCGCGCCCACGTCCGGAATCTGCACGTCGCGCCGGCCCTTCTCGGCAAAGCCGATGACCTTGTCGCGCGCCAACCGCGAAAGCGCCCGGCTCACCGTCTCCAGCGTCATGCCCAGGTAGTTGCCGATTTCGGCGCGCGTCATGCGCAGCGTGATCTGGTCGGTGCGCATGCCGCGCTCGGCCAGCGACTCGGCCCAGTAGCGCAAGAAGTCGGCCACGCGCGCGTCGGCCGGCAGGGTGCACACCGACATCAGCGAGTCGCGGTCGCTGGCAATCTCGCGGCTCATGGCCGCATGCAGCACCTGCAGCAACGAGGGGTTGACCTTGCAGGCGGCCATGAACACTTCGTACGGCACCACCCAGATCTCGCCCGTGTCCATGGCCACCGCGTCGCAGCCGTAGCAGCCGCTGGCAATGCCCTCGAAGCCGAGCCAGTCGCCACGAAACTTCAGCCCCACCACCTGCTCGCGCCCGTCGGCGGAGAGGTTCACGATCTTGTAGAAACCGGCGTTCAACACGTAGAGGTTCTCGAAGCGTTCGCCGGCCTGGTAGATCACCTCGCCGGTGTGCACCACGCGGCGCTGCGGGTGCAGCAGCGCGGCCAGGCGCTTGAGCGTGTCGGTGGTGGACTCGTGGGCGGTGTCGTGGTGGGTATCTGGGTGGGTATCTGGGTGGGTATCGCGGTGGGCGGTGTCAAGCATCTGCAACTCCTGGCGGTCTGGTGTCACGCGAGGGCGTCACGTGTCGATGGACCGATGCTAGGAAGCACGAGGCACCGCAGTGACAACGCTCGGCATCGGCCGGTAACGTTCGGTGATCGTTCGGTGAATGCTTTGTGTCCGGTGTGTATCAGCGGCGGGGCCGCTCGCGCGCCTTGATGCATATCAAGCGCCGCGCGAGCCACAGCACTAGCCTTGACGGCGTCACACCCTTGCCGCGCCATGCTCTCGCCCTTCGGAAACGTTCATCCGCCAGCCTTGCCCGCACAGCCTCGGCCGCTGCCACAGACACAGGCACAGGCCGCCGACCTGATCGCGCTGGCGCTGTGGCTGCGCCAGCTTGCACGCGGCGGCGCGCTGCCGCAGTTGCTGCGCGCCAGGAACATCGCGCTGCTGTGCGACGGCACGGCCACGCAAGACCCGGCGCCGCTGCTGCGCGCCGCCAGGGAACTGGGCGCGCACGTGGCCACGGTGCGCTGGAGCCTGTCGGGCGCAGGCAAGCAGGGTGAGGTGCTGCACACCGGCCGCATGCTGGGGCGCCTGTACGACGGCGTGGTGTGCCAGGGCATGCCGGCGGCGCTGGTGAGCCAGATCGCGCAGGCTGCGGGCGTGCCCGTGTGGGACGACATCGCCAGCGATGAGCACCCTTCGGCGGGCCTGGTCGATGAGTTGGAGAAAGGGTTGGAGAAGGCGTTGGGGGACGCGTCATGCGAAGAGACGGTGGCCGGCGACAACCGGCGCTTCGTGCTGCAGGCCTTGCTGGTGGACGGGCTGGCCTAGGCACGACGGCCGCGCCTGCCAGGCCACCGCCGCTCAATGCGACATCAGCACCGGCAGCGTCATCGACTGCAGCATCGACTGCGTGGCGCCGCCCATCACCCATTCGCGCGCGCGGCTGTGGCCGTAGCAGCCCATCACCAGCAGGTCGGCGCCCAGGTCGGCGGCCAGCGACAGCAGGCGGTTGCCCACGTCGCCTTCGTCCCGGTCGCCGAAGTGCAGCGTCGGCTCGGCGATGCCCTGGGGGCGCAGATAGCCGCTCAAGGCCTGAAGCGATGTCTCGGCCTCGCCGCCGTAGGACACCGCATGCACGCGCGACGCCGCGCGCAGCCACGGCAGCGAGGCCGTCACCGCGCGCGCCGACTCGCGCGTGGCCTTCCACGCCACCAGCACCGTGCGCCCGACAGGTGCCACCGGGCCCACGCAGGGCAGCACCAGCGCGGGCCGCCCGCTCTCGACCAGCGCGTGGGTAAGAAAGTCGCCCGGTAGTTCGGCGTCGAAGGGGTCGTTGCGGTCGCGCTGGCCCATCACCATCAGGTCGGCATAGAGCGCGCGCCGGGCAAAGCCCCAGGGCGCGTCGGGCAGCGGCTGCGACCAGTGCATGCGCTGCGAGCCCACGGTGTGCGCCGTGAAGGTGGCATGCATGCGCTCGCGCGCCTCGTAGTCGAGCGACTGCATGATCGCCATGGCCTCGCTCTCGGCCGTGCCCTCGATCGCCAGCGGGTAGCGCATGAGCGACGACAGCGTGCAGGGCTGCGCGGTCACTTGCGCGTCGAAGGTTTCGGCGAGGAGGCGCGCCAGCTGGATGCGCTCCACCGTGCGGGCCGAGCTGTCGAGGTGAAGCAGGATGGACCGGGGGGTCTGCATGACGGCACTCCATGGAGAAGCGATCGCTTCGATGGCACCACCTTAGGCCTGGGCATTGCCACGCGGCTTGCGCTGGATCAAGCCCGCGAGGCGCAGGCGTCGGTAGCCTTGCGTCGCGCAGCCTTTGCGTGCCCGCTTTGCACAGGAACACCATGCCCCCTTTCCAACAGGCCCTAATCGTCGGCAGCGGCATCGGGGCGCTCAGCGCGGCGGTGCTGTTGATAAGGGATGCCGGCATGCACGGCTCGCGCATCCGCATTCTGGAAGAGCTGCCGCTGCCCGGCGGCGCACTTGACGGCGCGGGCAACGCCAGGCAGGGCTACGTCACCCGCGGCGGGCGCATGTTCACCGACGAGACCTACACCTGCCTGTGGAACGTGCTCGACAGCATTCCGTCGCTGGGCACGCCTTCGCGCACGGTGCACGAAGAGGTGCGCGCGTTCAACCAGCAGGTGCACTCCCACGCGAATGCGCGGCTCATCGACCGGCACCACCGCATTCTGGACGCCAGCGATCTCGGCTTCGACCTGCAGGACCGGCTGGAGCTGATGCGCCTGCTGGCCATGCCGGAGCGCGCGCTGGGCACCAAGCGCATCGAGGAGTGGTTGTCGCCGCACTTTCTGGACACCAACTTCTGGGCCATGTGGCGCACCACCTTCGCCTTTCAGAACTGGCACAGCGCGGTCGAGCTCAAGCGCTACATGCTGCGTTTTCTGCAGGAGCTGCCGCGCATTCACACGCTGGGCGGCGTGCGCCGCACCGAGCTCAACCAGTACGACACCATCGTGCGGCCGATGGTGCGCTGGCTGCTGGCGCATGGGGTGCTGTTCGAGTTCGGCACGCGCGTGGTCGATGCGGACTTTGCCGATACGGGCGCCTCCGGTGAGTTGCGGCTGCAGACGCTGCACTGCGTGCGCGACGGTCGGCCGGTGACCTACGAACTGGGCCCGCAGGACTGCGCCCTGCTCACCCTGGGCTCCATGACCGCCGACTCCCGCAACGGCGACGACCACCAGGCCCCCGAGCTGGTGCGCGAGCCGCGCGACGGTGCCTGGACGCTGTGGAAGAACCTGGCGCGCAAGGCCCCCGGCCTGGGCCGGCCCGAGGCCTTCTGCGGTCATGTGGACGAGAGCAAGTGGGAGTCTTTCACGCTCACCATGCGCAGCCCGGCGCTGCTGGAGCGCATCCAGGCCTTCACGGGCAACGCGCCCGGCACCGGCGGCCTCATGACCTTCAAGGACTCGAGCTGGCTGATGTCGATCGTGGTGCCGCACGCGCCGCACTTCGATGCCCAGCCCGAGGGCGTGTTCACGCTCTGGGGCTACGGTCTGTTGCTGGAGACGCGTGGCAACTACATCGACCGCACCATGGCGCAGGCCACCGGCCAGGAGATCCTCACGGAGCTGTTGCACCACCTGGGTTTCGAGGACATGCTGGACGACGTGCGGCGCACCACCACCGTGGTGCCGGTGATGATGCCGTACATCACCAGCGAGTTCGAGTGCCGCGCCTACTCCGATCGGCCACCGGTGATTCCGCACGGCGCAAAAAACTTCGCGTTGCTGGGTCAGTACGTGGAGATTGCGGAGGACGTGGTGTTCACCGTCGAATATTCGGTGCGCGGCGCCATGCATGGCGTGTACGGGCTCATGGGCGTGGACAAGCAGGTGCCGCCGATCTACCACGGCATTGCCGACCCAAAGGTGGCGCTGGCGAGCCTGCGCACGCTGATGGGCTGAGGCCGTGGCGCCATGACGAGCCCAGGAGCCCCGCGATGTGCATGAACCTGCTGCGCACGCTGGCCCAAGCGCCGATGCCCTGCATGGCGGCAGACCCGGTGCAGATCGACCGGCTGCGCGTGCTTCAGGCCGCGGGTCTGGTCGACGCGCACATTCCGCAGCCGCGCCGCGACGGCCTGACGCAAGACCCGGCCGCAGTCCACGCGATCACGCCGCGCGGTTGGAAGGTCTTGCGCACGAACAGGATCGACGCCGAGTTGTCGCAGGCCCCTGGGACCCAGCGCGTTAGGCCCGCAGCTGGTGAACGTTCTCATCGCACCGGTTGATCGGCCGCATAACGACAGCAGGGTTGCTGTGCCACTGCTTCAAGCGGGTTGACCAATGCGGGTGCTTCAGGGCGACGCTCACGCCGACGGGGTGCCTTGCTCCGCGAATGTCCCCCGCTTCGCTCCTCCTTTATTTCGCTGCGCAAGGCACCCCGTCGGCGTGAGCGAGTTCAGATGTCGATCGCTGCGTTAGCCTGTACAGCTAGGCCTTCACAATCAACGACTTACAGGACTTTCGCTCGCGAAGATCTGAACCCCTGTGTCATCTAACTCGGAATTCAGGGTGATCTGTCTCAGCTAACTCGGAACTTTCGGCTCGCGCAACCTGTTTTGCGCGTAGCGCGTCGTTGAACCTTCGCAATTTTCGATTTCGCGCCATTGGAACCACGCGTGTGTGGCGCTCTTGCCTCGACCCGTGGGCTCGCGACTGGCCGCTTTGGGCGAGGCCCAATGTCTCAGATGGGCCCGAAGCCGACTTTCCGGCTTCGCCGAAGCTGCCGTTCGTGGACGAGTTATGGCCGACGCTGCACGTCCCGTCTCGAGGCCACGTCCTCGGACTGGCCGGCACCCTGTCGCCCATTTACTTCGCATCGCGCCTCGCCTCGCTATCATTCGGCCCGCCATTCACTCCAAGAAAAGTGACTTTATGACCCAGTCTTCATCCTCCCTCCTCTCGCTGCGCTCCATTGCACTGGCGTGCGCCCTCGCCTTGAGCGGCGTCGTGGCTGCCCAAGCCGCCCCCGACGCCAAGCTGCTCGCCGCGGCCGAAAAGGCGCAACCAGCGGTAATCGATAACCTCAAGGAGATGGTGCTGATCGAGTCGGGCAGCCTCAACGTCGACGGCCTGATGAAGATGGCAGACGTAGTGGAGGGCCGGCTCAAGGCGGCCGGCTTCAAGGTCGAGCGGCGCAAGGCGACTGGCGGGGCGGGCGCGGACATCGTGATCGGCACGATGAAGGGCAACGGTAAGCGCAAGATCATGCTGCAGGGTCACATGGACACGGTCTACCCGCCCGGCATCCTGAACACGCAGCCCTACAAGGTCGACGGCAACCGGATCTACGGGCCTGGCATCGCCGACGACAAGGGCGGGCTGGCGGTAATCATGGCCTCGCTCAAGATCTTGAGCGAGGCGGGCTGGCGCGACTACGACACGCTCACGGTGCTGATGAATCCCGACGAGGAAGTGGGCTCGGTAGGTTCGGGCGAGCTGATCGCCAGCACGGCCGACCTGCACGATACGGTGCTGTCGTTCGAGCCCACGGCGGCGAAGTCCGTGGTGAAGGGCGAGTCGCTGCTGCTCGGCGCGGCCGGCATCGCGCAGGCCACGCTTGAGGTGAAGGGCCGCGCCGCACACGCGGGTGCCGCGCCCGAACTGGGCCGCAATGCGCTGTACGAACTCTCGTACCAGATGCTGCAGACGAAGGATCTTGCGAAGGACATCCCGGGTGTGACGCTCAACTGGACGGTGGCGCGCGCGGTGGGCCCGATCAACCAGATCACCGAGAAGGCGCAGGCGCTCGGCGACGTGCGCATCACTGAACCCGGCGCTGAGAAGAAGCTCGATGCGGCGCTGCAGGCGAAGATCGCGAGCGGCAAGCTGATTCCGGACACAGAGACGAGGGTGAAGGTAGAGGTGGGCCGCCCGGCCTTCGTGGCGGGCGAGAGGGGCCGCGCACTGGCCGAGAAGGCACAGGCGATCTACAAGGAGATCGACCGCGAGCTGGCGCTCACGCCGATGACCGGCGGCGGCACAGACGCCGGCTACGCGGGGCGCTCGGGCAAGGCGACGGTGGTCGAGAGCTTCGGCCTCGCGGGCTTCGGCTACCACGCGCGCGACGAGTACATCGAGGTCGATTCAATCGTGCCGCGGCTGTACCTCGTGACGCGGCTGCTGACGGAGATCGGCAAGGGCCGCTGAGGCGCGTCACTTGACGCGAGAAAGGCGCATGCGAAGGACTCGCATGCGCCTTTTTTCTTTGCTGGTGAAGGCGAAGATAAGTCGGCGAACGACGAACCATAGGCAGCGGACTTACGTTTGGGTGCTTCATCAGATAAGTTGCTCACCGTCCGCTCGTGGCCGACTGTAGCCTGTCGCCTCATTAGAGCAAAGGGCCCATAGCGGACGTCAAGCCCGCTCGTCGTTAGAAGGACCTACAACAGACTTGCGCCCTGGATCGGCATAGTTGAATCGCTGCCGCTCGAATTTGTCTTCCAGGCTGTCGATGCCTTGCCTCACTTTGAGGCGAAGTTCATCAGCGGTGATCGGCACAAGCCAGTAGCACTTGACGCAACCTTCTTCGTCTGAGAAATTCTCAAGGTCAGGCCCGTCCAAATAAGGCCGTGAAACCAAGCCGTACTCGCATTGCGAAGAGTCGAGCCAAGGCCGACCGAGATTGACTGTGTGAGCCCAATCAAGACCGGGCCCGTTGCAGTGATAGTGGGCCACGGCGTACAGCAACTCGACCAAACCCAGCGATTTCCTAGGGCTGAATAGGTGGAGTTCGATTGCAGGGACACGCCTATTGCTCGAGAGTCCCGCGGTTGCGTATGTCCAGAGCACTCGCTTCGCGCCGGGGGGCGCACAGAGCACCTCGAAGCCAGACGGAAGCTCTTGGACAGGCCCTGCGTCGAAAGGACACTCTTCCGTGGGTCGAGACCATATGCGCTCGTAGTGACGCTGAAGCCGGGCGGTGCGATTCAAGGATGCTCCCCATTCAGTCGAGATATCAGACAAAAATGCCCGCTTCTGGACGGTTTCCGTCTGTGCTGGCTAGTAGCCGGGTAGCCAAGGCTCCTGCTCGATAGCCGCAAGATTTCCCTCAGCCAGATGTCGGAACAGCTCGAGAATCTTGCTTGCTGGCAACTCGTCCATGTGTCGTTCGCCTCTGCCCTCAGCTTCGAGATTCTCGAAGGTGATGTAGCCGCCCCGTGATGCAGCCAAGCTCCACTCGGATTCATGGGTGACTGCCACTGAACCATGCTCGGTATCTTCCGGCCTATCTTCAAGCTCGCGCAACAACGCCAGGAAGTCAGAGTTGGAACTGCCCGAGTCCATGCTGCCGTAACGGTGCGTCAGATTGAATGCCATGGTCGATGGTGATAAGGGTTAGGGCGCAAGGTCTGCTTCTGGCCGACTTTAGCCCGACGGCGACCAGGCGCTTCGGGCCCATAGGAGCTGGTGGGCCTGCGGTGCTAATGCGCCTGGAGGCGGCCTCTCGATGAGCGACCTGAGGGTTGGCACCAGGCCCGCTTGCGATGTCAGTTCAATGGCAGAGGCATTCCCGAGCCGGCCTACCCGGGTCAGCCCTCAAGCGCCCGCGCCGCCGCATCGGCCGTGTCCTGCGGCGTCGTGTTGAACGCAAGGGCTGCACCGGGCGCGGCCAAGTGAACGGCATTCACCAACTGCTCGAAGAGCAGCAAGCTCTTCGGCGGGATGCGGATGCCGCCGCCGATCACGACGCAATCGTAGACTTTGCCTGCGAGCTGCTTCGTCACCATCTCGGTCGCCGAGTCGTCAGGCGGCACAAGGCACAGCTCGGCGGCCCAGCCGCGAGCGGCCATCTGCTGCATGCCGATCGCGATGCCGGCATGGATCTTTGCGGCATCGAAGCCGGGTGGCAGCGCCGGGTCCGAAAAATCGACGGTCTCGGGCTGCTGGCCGATGAACGTAAGCGTCCGGCAATCCCATCTTGAACGCGGCGGCGGCCGCGGCAAGGATGGTGTCCACCAAGACAAGTTAGGTGGACACCCTGGAAGACTCCAAACAATCCTCGCGGCGGCGTCACAGCGCCGCC
>NZ_JAYLVN010000022.1:0-111188 GCF_046156345.1 Variovorax sp. H27-G14 | reverse complement strand
TGAAACGACTCAGCGCCGATGATAGTGCGGGTTCCCGTGTGAAAGTAGGTCATCGTCAGGCTCTTACAGCCCAGAAAACCCCAGTCAGCAATGACTGGGGTTTTTTGCTTTGCAGAAATGGGAATTAAAGGCCGAAGAAAATCCAGCCGGATTTAAACGCACAAATAAACACCCCCACCCAAGACGAAAAAAAGCCCGATGAATCCATCGGGCTTTTTAATTGGAGCAAAGAGCCAGCTATCAGGCAGCCAGTCGCTGCTCAATTGCAGCCTTGGTCTCCGGCAATTCCTTCGGCAAATGGTGTTCCAGCTGCTTGAACAGCTCTTCATGCAGCTTCAGCTCGGCTTGCCAAGCGGCCTTGTCGATGCTAGTCACCGTTGCGAACTGCTCAGCGCTGAAATCCAGGCCTGTCCAGTTCAAGTCTTCATAGCGTGGGCTCACGCCGGTGATGTGTTCGATGCCTTCGGTCTTGTCACCTTCGATGCGATCGATCATCCACTTCAGCACGCGCATGTTCTCGCCGTAGCCAGGCCATACGAACTTGCCGTCCGCGCCCTTGCGGAACCAGTTGGTCGTGTAGATCTTCGGCAGCTGGGCGCCGGAGGCCTCGAGCTTCTTGCCCAGGTCGAGCCAATGCTGGAAGTAGTCGCTCATGTTGTAGCCCATGAACGGCAGCATCGCGAACGGGTCGCGGCGCACCACGCCCTGTTGGCCGGCCGCAGCGGCGGTCGTTTCCGAGCCCATCGTCGCTGCCATGTACACACCTTCCACCCAATTGCGCGCTTCGGTCACCAAGGGCACGGTGGTCGAGCGGCGGCCGCCGAAGATGAAGGCGTCGATGGTCACGCCCTTCGGGTCGTCCCAGGCTTCGTCGAGGGCGGGATTGTTGGTGGCGGCGACGGTGAAACGCGCATTCGGGTGCGCGGCCTTCGCGCCGGTTTCCTTGGCGATCTGTGGCGTCCAGTCCTTGCCCTGCCAGTCGATCAGGTGCGTCGGCAGCGCCTTGTCCGGTGCGTCCTGCTCCATGCCTTCCCACCACACGTCGCCGTCGTCGGTGAGCGCAACGTTGGTGAAGATCACGCCGTCGTCCAGGCTGCGCATGCAGTTCGGATTGGTCAGCATGTTGGTGCCGGGCGCCACGCCAAAGTAACCGGCCTCGGGGTTGATGGCGCGCAGCGACCCATCGGCCTGCGGCTTGATCCAGGCGATGTCGTCGCCAATGGTCGTGACCTTCCAGCCTTCGAAGCCGGCGGGTGGCACCAGCATCGAGAAGTTGGTCTTGCCGCAGGCGCTGGGGAACGCGGCGGCCACGTGGTACTTCTTGCCTTCAGGGTTGGTCACGCCCAGGATGAGCATGTGTTCGGCCAGCCAGCCTTCGTCGCGGCCCATGTTGGAGGCGATGCGCAGCGCAAAGCACTTCTTGCCCAGCAACGCGTTGCCACCGTAGCCGGAGCCATAGCTCCAGATCTCGCGCGTTTCGGGGTAATGAACGATGTACTTGGTCTTGTTGCAGGGCCAGGACACGTCCTTCTGCCCCGCTTCGAGCGGCGCGCCCACGGTGTGCACGCAGGGCACGAAGTCGCCGTCGGTGCCCAGCACGTCGTACACGGCCTTGCCCATGCGGGTCATGATGCGCATGTTGACGGCCACGTAAGGCGAGTCGGACAGCTCGATGCCGATGTGCGCAATGGGCGAGCCGAGCGGGCCCATGCTGAACGGCACCACATACATCGTGCGGCCCTTCATGCAGCCGTCGAACAGCGGCTGCAGCGTGGCGCGCATTTCGGCCGGGGCCATCCAGTTGTTGGTGGGGCCGGCGTTGTCTTTCTGCGCGGAGCAGATGAAGGTGCGGTCTTCCACGCGCGCCACGTCGGTCGGGTCGGACACGGCCAAGAACGAGTTCGGGCGCTTGGCCGGGTTGAGCTTCTTGAAGGTGCCGGCGTCGACCAGTTGCTGGGCGAGGCGGTCGTATTCTTCCTTGCTGCCGTCGCACCAGTGAATGGCCTCGGGTTTGCACAGTGCGGCCATGTCGGCCACCCAGGCGATCAGCTTCGCGTTCTTTACGTACGAGGGGGCCTGAATGGTGAGGCCCTTCATCGCGGGTGCGTTCATCGGAAAATCTCCTAAGTTGAAAAATCGTCTTTCCGAACGGGGCGCCATGCCGGTACAGGCACAGAGGTCCGTTTGAGAAAACGTTTCGCTTGGGGAGAGTGCGTCAACGCGGGCTGCACTGCCCGCGGACAAGAACGCCAGCGCCTGTCAGCGTCAGGCCAGGAAAACTGCGATGGACGCCAGCAACAGCATCAGCACGCCACCGACCAGCGGCAGCACGAGGGGCATCAGGTGAACCACCGATTCGACGGCGTCTTTTTCGACAGCAGCGCCGTGGCTTGGTTCAACGGGTGTGGGGTTGGACATCGGGAAGTACCTCGAATACACAAATTGACAGACGGGTCGCATTTTACCGGCGGGTAGCCTCCCACCGGTCTAGGGGGTTGCGAGCCCCTCGATCAGGTTGGCCTGCGGCCGATGCGCCATCTCAATGCTGCTCCTGAGCCTCGAAGCCCGCGTCCGTGAGTGCGAGCAGCACGCTGGCCAGGTGGGCCCGCCCGCGCGTCTGCAGCACCAGCTCGATGTCCACGTTCTGTGCCGCCAGCATGGTGAAGGCGCGCTGATGGTGCACCTCGTCGACGTTAGCGCCCGCTTCAGCGACAGTCGCCGTGATCTCTGCCAACGAGCCTGGCACATCGCGCGCGCTGACCCGCACGCGCGCCAGCCGCCCGGCCCGCACCATGCCGCGTTCGATGATGGCCGCCAACAGCAATGGATCGATGTTGCCGCCGGACAGAACCAGCCCCACGCGTTTGCCCTTGAAGCGCTCCGGATGCCGAATCAGCGCCGCCAGCCCCGCCGCGCCCGCGCCCTCGACCAGCGTCTTTTCGATTTCCAGCAGCATCAGCACGCCTTGCTCGATGTCGCCTTCGTCCACCAGCAGCAGGTCGTCGACCTTGCTCGCGATGATGGCCTGCGTCAGCACGCCCGGCGTGCCGACCGCGATGCCCTCGGCGATCGTGCTCTTGCCCTGCACATGGTGCGTGCCCTTCACGGCATTGACCATCGCCGGAAACCGCGTGGTCTGCACGCCGATGATCTCCAGGTCGGGCCTGCGCTCGCGCGCTGCCACCGCCATGCCCGCAATGAGCCCGCCGCCGCCCACCGCGACCACCAGCGTGTCGAGGTCGGGCACCGCGTCGAGCATCTCCAGCGCCACCGTGCCCTGGCCCGCGATGATGGCCTCGTCGTCATACGGATGCACGAAGGTCAGCCCCTCGCGTTCGGCCAGCTCCAGGGCGTGGGCACGTGCCGCGTCGAGCGAATCGCCATGCAGCACCACCTCGGCGCCAAAGCCGCGCGTGCGCTCGATCTTCACGCCCGGCGTGAAGCGCGGCATGACGATCAGCGCGCGCAGCCCGAGGCGCTGCGCGTGATAGGCCACACCCTGGGCATGGTTGCCCGCAGACATGGCGATCACTCCGCGTGTACCGTTCGCGCACAGGTCGACCAGCTTGTTGCACGCGCCCCGTTCCTTGAACGAGGATGTGAACTGCAGGTTCTCGAATTTGAGGAAGACTTGGGCACCCACGATCTCCGACAAAGTGCGCGATTCCACGCAAGGTGTGTTGAGCACCTGACCTTGCAGGCGCGCCGCAGCGCGCAGGATTTCTTCGATTCCGACCATGGCGCGCATTGTGGCTGGAATCGCACCATGAGGGGGTTTACCGTTTGCGAGTCTTCCCGAAGCCAAAAGTCTGCGTTATGGTCTCTCCGAGATTTTCCTCGTTGGAGGTTGCCTGATGGCCAAGCGTGCGGGTGTCGATGTGGTGGCTGCTGCGGTACGCGGGCAGGCATTGCCGTCGCCCGGCCTGAAGGAAGCACCGGTGCTGGAGCTAATGTGCTCGCACTTCGTGCTCACGCTGGCGGCCAAGCAGGGACCGCGCTTCAATGTGCGGCGCGACATCAACGGCTTGCTGTCGCTCACGGGGCGGCACCTGGTGTGGCCCGCGCCCGTGCTGCAGCGCCTGCGCGAATTTCTGGGGCGCCGCTGCGCCGGCAATGAAGCGTGGAAGGGCGTGGAAACCTTCGACGGCCGCACGCTGCTGGAGCGCCACGGCGTGTGGCGCGGCCCCTATGAAGAAGGCACGCTGTTCTTCTACCTCGACGAATACGCGAAAGACCAGCCCAAGGACCTGCTGTCGGTGCTGGCCGTCACGCGCGACTGGCTCACGCATGCGCTGCGCAAGCAGTCGACGCTGGTCGAGAAGAACATCGACGCGCTCGCGGGCCTGCTGCAGCTCAACAAGGCCGAGCGCGCGCTGCTGCTGTACGGCACGCTCGCGCGCTACCAGCGCGACCTGCGTTCGCTGCTGGTCGAGTTCAAGGTCAACAACGCGCCGGAGGCCTACGCGGCCATTGCCGACATTGCCGGCGTGAACGCGAGCGAAGTGGGCGAGGCATTGCGCGCGGGCTCGCGGCTGGAGCGCATCGGCCTTGTAGAGAACCTGATTTCCGAGCACAACATCACCGACCTTGCCGACCTCATGAAGGTCAGCGAAAAGCTGCCGCCAGTGCTCATGCGCGAGTACCGCGACCAGAACGAGCTGATGGCCGTGTTCACCCGGCCTTCGGCCAAGAGCACGCTCACGCCGGACGATTTCTCCTTCGTGCAGGAAGACGCGCAGATGCTCGTCACGCTGCTGCGCGCAGCCGTCGCGCGCAAGGAGCCGGGCGTGAACGTGCTGCTCTACGGCCCGCCCGGTACCGGCAAGACCGAACTGGCGAAGGTGGTGGCGCAGGCCGCGGGGCTGGAACTCTTCGAGGTGGAGTACGCCGATCGCGACGGCAACTCGCTGAGCGGGCGCGACCGCTACCGCTCGCTGCAGATCGCGCAGGTCTTCCTCAACGGCAGCGCACAGGCCGCGCTGTTGTTCGACGAGGTCGAAGACGTGTTCCCGCCCATCAGCACCGAGGCCGCGCAGTTCATGGCGCGCGCCGAGCAGATTTCCGCGTCCACCAGCGGCAGCGTGAGCGGCAAGGCCTGGGTCAACCAGATCCTGGAGGCCAACCCGGTGCCCACGCTGTGGGTCACCAACCGCATCGAGCAGATCGACCCGGCGTTTCGCCGCCGCTTTGCGTACCACCTGGAGCTGAAGTCGCCGCCGCCCGGCGCGCGCGAGCAGCTTGTGAAGAAGACGCTCGAAGGCGTGGTCGTGTCCGAGGCCTTCACCGCCAAGCTGGCCGAGCGCAAGGGCCTCACGCCCGCGCAGATCCGCACGGCGGTGCGCTTCGCGGGCCTGGCGCGCACCGACGACGCCTCGGTGGAAGCGCTCATCGAGCGCCAGCTGCGCAATGCCGACCTGGCCCTGGGCACGCTCGACCGCGGCCGTGGCGAGCGCCGCAGCGTCACCACCTACGACCTGGACATGCTCAACGTGGAGACCCGCTTCGAGATTGCGCGCGTGGTCGAGGCGCTGAAGGCGCGCGGCCACGGCACGCTGTGCTTCTACGGCGCGCCCGGCACCGGCAAGACCGCGCTGGCCGAGCACATGGCCAAGGCCATCGGCCGCCCGCTCATCATCAAACAGGCCAGTGACCTCATGAGCAAGTACGTGGGCGAAACAGAGCAGAACATGGCCGCCATGTTCCGCGAGGCCGAGAGCGAAAAGGCCGTGCTGCTGCTCGACGAGGCCGACAGCTTTCTGCAGGACCGGCGCGGCGCGCAGCGCACCTACGAGGTGACCGAGGTCAACGAGATGCTGCAGGGCATGGAGCGCTTCAACGGCATCTTCGTGTGCACCACCAACCTGCTCGACCGGCTCGACCAGGCGGCGCTGCGGCGCTTCACCTTCAAGATCAAGTTCATGCCGCTCACCGCGGCGCAGCGCGAGCGCATGTTCGTCACAGAAGCGCTCGCGGGCGATGCCGAACGGATGACCGGCGCCCTGCGCACGCAGCTCGCGCGGCTCACGCAGCTGTGCCCGGGCGATTTCGCGGCGGTGAAACGCCAGACCGATATTCTGGCGACCGAGTTTTCGGCGGCCGAGTTTCTTGAGCAGCTCGAGGCCGAGCACCGCATCAAGCCCGAAGTGCGCGAGTCTCGCGGCATGGGCTTCCTGCCGTCGTAGCGCCGTCTCCCGGGGCGGCGTCGGCGCGGCAGGCAGACAGAAGAAGAACCAGACGGGTGTGGAACCCGGGGAGCGCATGGCGGGCGAAACGCCCGCGCGCATGCGAAACATCCGTCCGCCACCACGGACACGAGGAGGAAGACATGGGCTTTCGCGAGATCACCGTGCGGCGGCTGCCGCGTTCTGGCGCCTGGGTTGCAAGCGCCGTGTTCGCCACCGCCTGCCTGCTGGCGGGTTGCGGGGGCGGCGGTGGGGGAGGAGGAGGCGGCAGCGTGCCGATCGGCCTGCTCCCCGGCGTGACAGCGCCGCCCGCCACCGGCGGCAACACCGGCACCGGTGGTGGCGACGGCGCCATCGTGGCCTCCGCCACGGTGGCGGGCCAGTGCGCCGCGCCGCGCGGCGGCATCAACCCCGCCACGGGCGCGGCCTATGGCGACACCGCCGGCTCGCTCGACATCGAAAAAAGCTGGGTGCGCGGCTGGATCGACGAAACCTACCTCTGGTACTCCGAGGTGCCCACCGCGCTCAAGGCCAGCGACTACGCCACGCCGGTGGCCTGGTTCAACGTGCTCAAGACGGGGGCCACCACGCCGTCGGGCCGCGCCAAGGACCGCTTCCACTTCACCTACGACACCGAGGTGTACCGCCAGCTGTCGCAAGGTGGCGTGTCGGCCGGCTACGGCCTGGAGACGGCCTCGGTGCGCAGCTCGCCGCCGCGCGACATTCGCGTGGCCCTGGTCGAGCCGGGCTCGCCGGCCGCCAACGCGGGCATTCTGCGCGGCGCCAAGCTCCTCACGGTCGACGGCGTGGATGTGGTTGGCGGCACCGGCACCGCCAACATCAACACCATCAACGGTGCCCTCGCGCCGAAGGCCGTCGGCGAGTCGCACACCTTCACCTTCGACATGGGGGGCACCCAGTCCACCGTGCAGCTCACCGCGCAGAACGTCGTCAGCACGCCGGTGCAGAACGTCAAGGTCATCGCCTCCGGCGGCGCGCGCGTGGGCTACCTGCTGTTCAACGACCACATCACCACGTCGGAGGCGATGCTCATCGACGCGGTGAACACCTTCAAGCAGGGCGCCGGCATCCAGGACCTGGTGCTGGACATGCGCTACAACGGCGGCGGCCAGCTCGTCATTGCCAGCCGGCTGGCGTACATGATTTCTTCGCCCGCGGTCACGGCGGGCAAGACCTTCGAGCAGCTGGTCTACAACGACAAGAACCCGTTCCGCCAGACCGTGGCGCAAACCCTGACGCCCTTCACCGGCACCAGCCGCAGCGGGCAGCCCTTGCCCACGCTGGGCCTGTCCCGTGTGACGGTGCTGACCGGCCCCGACACCTGCTCGGCCAGCGAGTCGGTCATCAACAGCCTGCGCGGCGTGGGTGTCACCGTCAACCTGGTGGGCGGCACCACCTGCGGCAAGCCCTACGGCTTCATTCCGCAGGACAACTGCGGCACCACCTACTTCGCGATCCAGTTCAAGGGCGCCAACCAGCAGGGCTACGGCGACTACAGCGACGGCTTCGCGCCCAACGACAACTGCACCGTGGCCGACGACTTCAGCCACCCGCTGGGCGACAGCGCCGAGGCCCGCCTGGCCGCCGCGCTCACGCTGCGCAACACCGGCGCGTGCCCGGTGGCCGGCTCCACCAAGGCCGCGGCGAGCCTGGGGCTCGACAAGGCGCAGGCCGCGCCGGAGGCCGAGCAGCCCTACCTGCTCAACCGCTCGCCGCTGCGCGAGAACCGCCTGCTCACGCCCTCGTCCGACCCGGGCTGAGCCCTTTTTTCTTCGCGCGAAAACCCCTAGGCCATGGCGCTTGCCACGCCCGTGGCTCGCGCCGTAGAGTTTGGCAAACGTTTGCGCAAAGCTTTGCGCAAACGTTTGTATTTCAGTCGTTGCGAATGAAGACGCACTGAAAACCAAACCCTTGGCCTCAGGAGAAACAAATGCGCAAATGGATCGGGACGGTATTCGCCGTCGGCATCACGGCTCTGGCACTGGCAGGGTGCGGCGGCGGGGGCAACGGAGGTGGCGGCCTTGGCCCAGGGTTCGGTGGATCGAGCGGATCGGGCGGTACAGGCTCATCGGCCTCCACGGCGCAAAAGATCATCATCGACAGCGACTACAACACCATGAGCGACGACGGCCAGCTCGGCGTCATGGCCGCGCAGCTGCAGGCGCAGGGCAAGGTGCAGGTCATGGGCATCAGCGTGGTGTCGGGCAACCAGTGGCTGCGCCAGGGCGTGGCCGACGCGCTCATGTCGGTCGAGCGGCTGGGCGTGGGCGATCGCATCGGCGTGTACGTTGGAGCCAATTACGCGCTCAACCACAGCCTGGCGGACGTGCAGGCCGAAATGACCGCCGGCGCGGGCGGCGACGGCTACCTGGGCGCCTGGAGCGGCCCGGAGCCCAAGACCGACGCCGACCTCAAGCCCTCGCCCGACGGCTTCGCCCGCCACACCGTGGTGCAGCGCAAGAGCGCGGTCGACTTCATCGTGGACACCGTCAAGGCCAACCCTGGCGAGATCACCATCCTGGCCATCGGCCCGCTCACCAACATTGCGCTGGCGGTGAAGCAAAACCCAGAGATCGTTCCGCTCATCAAGCAGATCATCTACATGGGCGGCGCCATCGACGTGCCGGGCAACACCACCAAGACGGCCGAGTTCAACTGGTGGTTCGACCCCGACGCCGCGCAGTTCGTGGTGCGCCTGCCCATCCCTCAGGTGGTGGTGCCGCTGGACGTGACAGACACCGTGTTCCTCACCAAGCCCATCTACGACCGCATTGCGCACCCGGCCCAGCCCACGGCCGTGACCGACGTGTTCCAGAAGCTCAACGGCTACGGCTTCGACGGCAAAAACGGCTTCGAGACCAACGCCAGCTACACGCAGAACATCTGGGACACGCTGACCCTGGCCTACCTGATCGACCCGAGCTATGCCACGCAGACCGCGCAGCGCTATGTCGACGTGATTGCCAAACCCGGCGCGCCCGACAACGGCCGCTCCATCGGCTACACCGCGCAGCCCGCGGGCCCCACGCTGCAGAAGATGACGGTGGTGCAGAAGTTCGACAACGCGCGTTTCTTCACGCTGTATGTCGACCTGCTCACGCGGCCGGTGCCGGTGGTGCTGCCGGCAACTGACTGAAGGCTAGAACGCCTCGCACACCCTCAGCACCTCGGCGCCGTAGGCCTCCAGCTTCTTGGTGCCGATGCCGCTGATGCCCTGCAGGTCTTCGAGCGTGGCCGGCGCACGCTCGGCAATGGCCGCCAGCGTGGCGTCGTGAAAGATCACGTAGGCCGGCAGGTTGTGCTCCTTGGCCACCTCGGCGCGCCAGGCCTTCAGCGCCTCGAAGCGCTTCTTGCCAAGCTCGTCGAGCGAGGCGGCCGCCGGCGACGGCGCGCCCTTGGCCACCTTCTCGCGCCGGGGCTTGCGGTCCGCCGGCGACGACACCGATTCGCGCAGCGACACCGTGGTCTCGCCCTTGAGCACCGCGCGCGAGCCTTCGGTGAGCTTGAGCGTGTTGAACGCCTCCGCGTCCACCGCCAGCGCGCCGGTGGCGATCAACTGGCGCAGCACGCCACGCAGCGCCACCTCGCTGAACTCCGCGCCAATGCCGAAGGTGCTGATGCGCTCATGCCCGAACTGCTTGACCTTGTCGGTCGACTTGCCGCGCAGGATGTCCATGATGTGCCCCGCGCCAAAGCTGATGCCGTTCAGCTGCTGCACGCGGTAGACGGTGCTCAGCAGCTTGCGCGCGGCATCGGTGCCGTCCCACACCTGCGGCGGGTTCAGGCAGTTGTCGCAGTTGCCGCAGGGCGTGCTCTGCTCGCCGAAGTAACCCAGCAGGCGCACGCGGCGGCAGTCGCTGGCCTCGGCCAGTGAGAGCAGGGCGTCGAGCTTGCCGCGCATCACCTGTTTGAATTCTTCGCCGGCCGGGCTCTCGTCGATCATGCGGCGCTGGTTCACCACGTCCTGCAGGCCGTAGGTCATCCAGGCGTCTGCGGGGCCGCCGTCGCGCCCGGCGCGGCCGGTTTCCTGGTAGTAGCCCTCGATGTTCTTGGGCATGTCCAGGTGGCCGACAAAGCGCACGTCGGGCTTGTCGATGCCCATGCCGAAGGCAATGGTCGCGACCATCACGATGCCTTCCTCGCGCAGAAAGCGGTCCTGGTGCTTCTGGCGCACCGCGGCGTCCAGGCCCGCGTGGTACGGCAGGGCGTTGATGCCCGCGTTGCGCAGCGTCACCGCCACGTCTTCCACCCGCTTGCGCGACTGGCAATAGACCACGCCCGCGTCGCCTTCGTGCTCGCGCTCGATGAAGCGCAGCAGCTGCGTGGTGGCTTCCTTCTTCTCGACGATGGTGTAGCGGATGTTCGGCCGGTCGAAGCTGGAGACGAACTGGCGCGCTTCTTCCAGCTGCAGCCGCTCGACGATGTCGGCGCGCGTCAGGTCGTCGGCGGTGGCCGTGAGCGCAATGCGCGGCACGCCGGCATAGCGCTCGTGCAGCACGGTGAGCGCACGGTACTCGGGGCGAAAGTCGTGGCCCCACTGGCTCACGCAATGCGCCTCGTCAATGGCAAACAGCGAGAGCTTGCCGCGCTCTTTCAGCGAATCGAGCTGCGAGAGAAAACGCGGCGTGTTCACCCGCTCGGGCGCGGCGTAAAGCAGCGTGATTTCGCCGCGCAGCATGCGGCGCTCCACCTCTTGCGTCTGCTCCCAGTCGAGCGTGGAATTGAGAAAGGCCGCGCTCACGCCGGCCTCGTGCAGCGCGCCCACCTGGTCGTGCATGAGCGCGATGAGCGGTGACACCACAATCGCCACGCCATGCCCGGCGCGCTGCCGCGCGATGGCCGGGATCTGATAGCACAGCGACTTGCCGCCGCCCGTGGGCATCAACACCAGCGCGTCGCCGCCGCCCACCACGTGATCGACGATCTCCTGCTGGGCGCCGCGGAACTGCGAATAGCCGAACACCTCGTGAAGGATGTCGGCGGGTGCGCTGCTGCCGGAGGCGTCGATGGGGTGGGGTGCGAGAGAGGACACAGGCAGCAGATGAGAGGGCGAAGTGGAGGGCGGACGGCGCCAGAAAGGAGGGGGCTGCCGATTGTCCCCCAGCCACGCGGATATGACTGTGGCACGAGGTTTGCAATGGTCACCCCCGTCCCGCAGCCTCTCTTGTCTAGACAGCAAACCGGTGCATTTCCCTCAGAAGTGCACCAAAAAAGACCTTTCGGGTTATCCTGTATATACAAGTTGGGGCGCTTGGCAACAATGCGAGGCGCGCGCAGCCCGGTCACCGGGGTGTTCCGCCGAGCCTTTCCAAAGAACAGAACCAGGAGTACCCATGGTCAAGACGACGGTAGTTGTGAAATTCGCTTCGCTGCTGGCAGCCGGTGTGTGTGCAGCGGGCATGGCCCAGACGGCCGCCGCCCAGGAAACGAAGATTGCGCTCGGCATGTCCGGTTGGACCGGCTTTGCGCCGCTGTCGCTGGCCGACAAGGCCGGCGTCTTCAAGAAGAACGGGCTGGACGTCGACCTGAAGATGATTCCGCAGAAGGACCGCCACCTGGCGCTGGCCTCCGGCGCCATTCAGTGCGCGGCCACCACGGTGGAAACGCACGTGGCCTGGAACGCCAACGGCGTGCCCATCGTGCAGATCTTCCAGATGGACAAGTCCTACGGCGCCGACGGCCTGGCGGTGCGCGGCGACGTTGCCAAGTTCTCCGACCTCAAGGGCAAGACCATCGGCGTGGACGCGCCCGGTACCGCCCCGTACTTCGGCCTGGCCTGGATGCTCAACAAGAACGGCATGACGCTGAAGGACGTGAAGACCACCACGCTGTCGCCGCAAGCCTCCGCGCAGGCCTTCGTGGCCGGCCAGAACGACGCCGCCATGACCTACGAGCCGTACCTGTCGACCGTGCGCGCCAACCCCGCCGCCGGCAAGATCCTGGCCACCACGCTCGACTACCCGATGGTGATGGACACGGTCGGCTGCGCGCCCACCTGGCTCAAAGCCAACGCCAAAGCCGCCGCCGCGCTCACCAAGTCGTACTTCGAGGCGCTGGACATGATCAAGGCCGAGCCGGAGAAGGCGAACGAGCTCATGGGCTCGGCCGTGAAGCAAAGCGGTGAGCAGTTCGCCAAGTCGTCGGCCTTCCTGCGCTGGCAGGACAAGGCAGCCAACCAGAAGTTCTTTGCGGGCGAGCTCACCAGCTTCATGAAGGAAGCCACCCCCATCCTTCTGGAAGCCGGCGTGATCCGCAAGGCGCCCGAAGACCTCGCAGTGACCTTCGATGCAAGCTTCGTCAAGTAAGGCGCTGCAGCAGGTGCCGCCCGCCGTTTCGGCGGTGGTGCCTGCGCGGGCCGCGTCCTTCAAGCCCGCGCGCCGCCGCGGCCTGGCGCCGCTGGAGCCCATCGGCACGCGTGCGCGCGTGCTGCTGGGGCTCGGCTTTTTCGTCGCCTTCGTGCTCGTGTGGACCGCGGCCACGCTCGGCGGCTTCGTGCCGCCGACCTTCCTGGCCAGTCCGCCGACCATGGTCAAGGAAGGCTGGCTGCTCTTCACCGAGTACGGCTTTCTGGGCGACATCGGCATGACCGTGTGGCGCGTGTTCGGCGGCTTCCTGCTGGCGGCCGTGTTCGCGGTGCCGCTGGGCATTGCCATGGGCACCTGGAAGACCGTGGAGGCCTTCTTCGAGCCCTTCGTGTCCTTCTGCCGCTACCTGCCGGCGTCGGCCTTCATTCCGTTGCTGATTCTGTGGGCGGGCCTGGGCGAGATGCAGAAGCTGCTGGTGATCTTCATCGGCTCGTTCTTCCAGATCGTGCTGATGGTGGCCGTCACCGTGGGTGGCGCGCGGCGCGACCTGGTGGAGGCCGCCTACACGCTGGGCGCCAACAGCCGCGGCATCGTGGCGCGGGTGCTCATTCCGGGCGCCGCGCCGGGCATTGCCGAAACGCTGCGCCTGGTGCTCGGCTGGGCCTGGACGTATGTGATCGTGGCCGAGCTGATCGGTTCGTCGTCGGGCATCGGCCACATGATCACCGACAGCCAGGCGCTGCTGAACACCGGGCAGATCATCTTCGGGATCATCGTGATCGGCGTCATCGGTCTGTTGTCAGATTTCGCTTTCAAGGCGCTCAACCGCCGCCTGTTCGCATGGAGCACGCTGTGAGCCTCGACCCGAGCCAGAACCAACTCTCCATTCAGGGCGTGTCGCGTGTCTTCACCGGCACCAAGGGCCAGCGCACGCAGGCGCTGCAGCCGATCGACTTCGAGGTGAAGGAGAACGACTTCGTCACCATCCTCGGCCCTTCGGGCTGCGGCAAGTCGACGCTGTTGCGCATCGTGGCGGGGCTGGACTTTCCGACCACCGGCCAGGTGCTGCTCGACGGCGAGCGCATCGACGGCCCGGGCGCCGACCGCGGCGTGGTGTTCCAGAGCTACACGCTGTTTCCGTGGCTCACGGTGGCGCAGAACATTCGCTTTGGGCTGCGCGAGCGCGGCATGAGCGAGGCCGCGCAGAAAGAGCGCAGCGAGTTCTTCATTGCCAAGGTGGGCCTGCGCGGTTTCGAGCATCACTTTCCCAAGCAGCTGTCGGGCGGCATGCAGCAGCGCACGGCCATTGCCCGCGCCCTGGCCAACGACCCCAAGATGCTGTTGCTGGA
This sequence comes from Variovorax sp. H27-G14, assembly GCF_046156345.1. NCBI lineage: Bacteria > Pseudomonadati > Pseudomonadota > Betaproteobacteria > Burkholderiales > Comamonadaceae > Variovorax > Variovorax sp. H27-G14. The sequence goes on along the minus strand of NZ_JAYLVN010000022.1, from coordinate 97,331 downwards.
CGAGCCCTTCGGAGCGCTCGACAACCAGACGCGGGTGCTGATGCAGGAGCTGCTGCTGGGCATCTGGGAGTCGGCGCAGAAGACGGTGTTGTTCGTCACGCACGACATCGACGAGGCGATTTTCATGGCCAACCGAGTGGCGGTGTTCAGTGCGCGGCCCGGTCGCATCAAGACGGAGATTGCGGTCGACTTTCCGCATCCGCGCAGCTACACGATCAAGACCTCGCCGGAGTTCATGGACATCAAGGCGCGGTTGACGGAAGAGATCCGGGCTGAGTCGATGGCTTCTGCGGAGCATTGAGGATGGCGCTTTGTGTCTTGCTTCTTCGGGGTCGGGGTCGGGTTCATTCAGGGCGCGCCCACGCCGACGGGGTACCTTGCTCCGCGAATGTCCCCCGGGGCTTCGCCCCTCCTCCTTTATTTCGCTGCGCAAGGCACCCCATCGGCCTGTGCACCCGCCCCGAACAGCGCCGCCCTGAACAACAGCGGCCAGAACACAAGCGCCCTGAACAACAGCGCCAAAAACAAAAGCAACAAGCATGAAACGCGACCTCCCCACCCTCGCGCTCTACGCGCAAGTCAAAGACCACATCTCCCGCAAGATCCAGGACGGCACTTGGCCCCCCGGCCACCGCCTGCCGTCCGAACACGAACTCGTCGCCCAGTTCGGCATGGCGCGCATGACCGTGAACCGCGCACTGCGCGAACTGGTTGAACAGGGCCGCATCACCCGCGTGGCCGGCGTCGGCAGCTTCGTGGCCGAGAACAAACCGCAGTCCACCCTGCTGCAGATCGCCAACATCGCCAGCGAAATCCGCCAGCGCGGGCACGACTACCGCTGCGACATGATCGAAGTCGAACGCATCGCCGCATCGCCCGACGTGGCCGCCTGGCTCGACCTGCACGCGGGTGCCTCGGTGTTCCACAGCGTGTGCCTGCACCTGGAAAACGGCACGCCCGTGCAGCTCGAAGAACGCTACGTCAACCCCCAGGTCGTGCCCGACTACCTCGAGCAAGACTTCAGCACCATGCCGCCCAGCGAGTACCTCGTGCGCAACGTGCCCTTCGACCAGATCGAACACGTCGTCGACGCCGTGCTGCCCAACCAGGAGCAGGCCGACCGGCTCGCCATGGCACTCACAGACCCGTGCCTGCTGCTCACGCGCCGCACCTGGACACGCAACACCCCCGTCACCTGGGTGCGCTGCCTGCACCCCGCCTCGCGCTACAGCCTGGGCAGCCGCTTCAGGGCCGACGGCAACCCCACCTTCGGCTGATTTTTTTCCGTCCACGAAGACCCTTCGTTTTCTCTCGCCCCTACTTGTATAGACAGGTTCACATGACCAGCACACACACCACCACCCCAGACGCTTCCAATGCCTCCCTGACCCTCACGCCCGGCCAGGTCGATCTGGCGATGCTGCGACGCATCCAGGCCGGTGGCGTGCGGCTGTCGCTCGACCCGTCGGTGCGCAACGGCATGCTGCGCGCGGAGGCCGCGGTGCGCCACATCGTGGAGAACGACCAGGTCGTCTACGGCATCAACACCGGCTTCGGCAAGCTTGCCAGCACACGCATCGGCAACGACCACCTGGCCGAGCTGCAGCGCAACCTGGTGCTGTCGCACAGCGTGGGCACGGGTCAGCCGCTGGCCGCGCCGGTGGTGCGCATGGTGCTGGCGACCAAGGCGGTGAGCCTGGCGCGCGGGCACTCGGGCGTGCGGCCCGCGCTGGTCGATGCGCTGCTGGCGCTTTTCAACGCGGGCGTCATGCCCAGCATTCCGTGCAAGGGCTCGGTCGGCGCGTCGGGCGACCTGGCGCCGCTCGCGCACATGGCCTGCGTGCTGATCGGCGAAGGCGAGGCGACGCTGGCCGACGGCCGGGTCGTCGGCGGTGCCGAGGCCATGCGCAGCATCGGCCTCGAACCCTTCGTGCTGGGCCCCAAGGAAGGCCTGGCGCTGCTCAACGGCACCCAGGTGTCGACCGCGCTGGCGCTGTTCGGCCTGTTCGGCGCGGAAGACGTGTTTGCTTCTTCGCTGATGTCGGGCGCGCTGTCGCTCGAAGCTATACAGGGCTCCATCAAGCCCTTCGACGCACGCATCCACGCCGCGCGCGGCCAGTTCGGCCAGATTGCCGTGGCGGGCGCTGTGCGCACGCTGCTAGAGGGCAGCGACATCGTGCCCTCGCATGCCGACTGCGGCCGCGTGCAAGACCCGTACTCGGTGCGCTGCATTCCACAGGTGATGGGCGCCTGCCTCGACAACCTGGCGCATGCCGCGCGCGTGCTGGTGATCGAGGCCAACGCCGCGTCGGACAACCCGCTGGTGTTCGTCGACACCGGCGAGGTGATCTCGGGTGGCAACTTCCACGCCGAGCCGGTCGCCTTTGCCGCCGACATCATTGCGCTGGCCATCAGCGAAGTGGGCGCCATTGCCGAGCGCCGCATCGCGCTGCTGCTGGACACGGGCCTGTCGGGCCTGCCGCCGTTCCTGGTGCGCGATGGCGGGCTCAATTCGGGCTTCATGATCGCGCAGGTGACGGCCGCCGCGCTGGCGTCGGAGAACAAGTCGCTCGCGCACCCCGCCAGCGTCGACAGCCTGCCCACCTCGGCCAACCAGGAAGACCATGTGTCGATGGCCACCTTCGCGGCACGCCGCCTGGCCGACATGGTCAACAACACCGCGGTGGTGGTCGGCATCGAGGCCATGGCTGCCGCGCAGGGCATCGAACTGAAGCGCGGGCTCAAGAGCTCGCCGCTGGTGGAGGCCGAGTTCGCCGCCATTCGCCAGAAGGTCGCCTTCCTGGAGCGCGACCGCTACCTCGCGCCCGACATCGAAGCCATGCGCCAGTGGGCGCTGGCGGCCGCGCTGCCGGCCGCGCTGCTCGACATCCTGCCCAGTCACTCGTAAAACCTCACCGATTAGGAGAACCACGCCATGAACGCTCCCGACAAATTTGCCATGAACACCACCGACGCTGCCGCCGCCACCGACCCGCGCCACGACCCGACCCGCGTGATTCGCGCCCCGCGCGGCAGCGAGCTCAACTGCAAAAGCTGGCTCACCGAAGCGCCGTTCCGCATGCTGCAGAACAACCTGGACGCCGAGGTGGCCGAGCGCCCGCAAGACCTCGTGGTGTACGGCGGCATCGGCCGTGCCGCGCGCAACTGGGAGTGCTACGACCAGATCCTGGCGTCGCTGAAAGAACTGAACGACGACGAGACCCTGCTCATTCAATCGGGCAAGCCGGTCGGCGTGTTCAAGACGCACGAGAACGCGCCGCGCGTGCTGCTGGCCAATTCGAACCTTGTGCCCAAGTGGGCCAACTGGGAGCACTTCAACGAGCTCGACCGCCTGGGCCTGTTCATGTACGGCCAGATGACGGCCGGCAGCTGGATCTACATCGGCAGCCAGGGCATCGTGCAGGGCACCTTCGAGACCTTCGTCGAAGCCGGCCGCCAGCACTACGGCAACAGCCTGGCGGGCAAGTGGATCCTCACGGCCGGCCTGGGCGGCATGGGCGGCGCGCAGCCGCTGGCCGCCACGCTGGCGGGGGCGGTGTCGCTCAACATCGAATGCCAGCAGGCCAGCATCGACTTTCGCCTGCGCACGCGCTACGTCGACAAGCAGGCACGCGACATCGACCATGCGCTGGAGCTCATCAAGCAGCACACCGACGCCAAGGAGGCCGTGTCGATCGCGCTGCTGGGCAACGCGGCTGACATCCTTCCCGAGCTGGTGAAGCGCGCCCAGGCCGGTGGGCACAAGCCCGACCTGGTGACCGATCAGACCTCCGCGCACGACCTGATCAACGGCTACCTGCCTTCGGGCTGGAGCGTGCCGCAATGGCAGGCCGCGATGAAAGACCCGTCGCAACACGACGCGCTGACGAAGGCCGCCGCCAAATCGTGCGCCGTGCATGTGCAGGCCATGCTCGACTTCCAGGCCATGGGCATTCCCACGGTCGATTACGGCAACAACATCCGCCAGGTCGCGTTCGACGAGGGCGTGAAAAACGCCTTCGACTTCCCCGGCTTCGTGCCCGCCTACATCCGCCCGCTGTTCTGCGAAGGCAAGGGCCCGTTCCGCTGGGTGGCGCTGTCGGGCGACCCCGAAGACATATACAAGACCGACGCCAAGATCAAGGAGCTGTTCCCCGAGAACACCCACACGCACCGCTGGCTCGACATGGCGCGCGAGCGCATCGCCTTTCAGGGCCTGCCGGCGCGCATCTGCTGGCTGGGCCTGGGCGAGCGCCACATCGCGGGCCTGGCCTTCAACGAGATGGTGAAGAACGGCGAGCTGAAGGCGCCCATCGTCATCGGCCGCGATCATCTGGACACCGGCTCGGTGGCCAGCCCCAACCGCGAGACCGAAGCCATGAAGGACGGCACCGACGCGGTGAGCGACTGGCCGCTGCTCAACGCACTGCTCAACACCGCGGGCGGCGCCACCTGGGTCAGCCTGCACCATGGCGGCGGCGTGGGCATGGGTTACTCGCAGCACTCGGGCGTGGTGATCGTCGCGGACGGCACCGACGCGGCGGCCAAGCGCATCGAGCGCGTGCTGTGGAACGACCCGGCCAGCGGCGTCATGCGCCATGCCGACGCGGGCTACGACATCGCGGTGGCCACGGCCAAGGCGAAGGGGCTGAAGCTGCCGATGGTGAAGTGAGGGCGGGGGCAGTCGGGGGCAGTGGAGGGCGGCGGTAAGGCGAAGGTAGAAAGAAAAAACGCAGCCATTCCCAATCATTGGGAATAAAGGGTTGGAGGTGAGAACGGCGAGCAAGATACTGCACGCCGGCCCCTCTTTCGACATCTTTGCGAATGCCTCCTGGAACGCCTCCTAGAACGCCTCCGATGACGCCCCCGACCGAAGCTCCCACCCACAACGACCGCGCGCTGTTCGTGCTGTCGGTGCTGGCGCAGAGCAAGACGGCGATGACGGCGGCCGAGCTGGTGCAGGCCACCGGCCTGTCGCAGAGCACGCTGTACCGCCAGGTCGCCACGCTGCGGCGCTGGGGCTTCGTGATGGAGTCGGACGGGCGCTACTCGCCGGGCCCGGTGAGCGTGCAGCTCGCCAGCGGCTTCGACGGCAACTCCGACCTTGTGATGGCCGCGCGCGCCGACATGCGCGAGCTGGCCCGCCAGACCCACGAGAGCGTGGCGCTGGTCACGGTGGTGAACGACCGCGTCGTGTGCCTGGAGATGATCGACAGCGAGCAGTCGCTGCGCTGCTCCTTCGACCGCGGCCGCAGCGTGCCCGCACGCGACGGCGCCAGCGCCAAGTGCCTGCTGGCCCACCTGCCCACGGACCAGCGTGACGCCTTGCTCGAAGGCTTCGACGAAAGCCCCGAGCGCCGCGCCGAACGTGCCGCCGAGCTCGACGCCATCCGCGAAGCCGGCCATGCCGTGACGCATGGGGAGGTCGATGCCGGCGTGTGGGGCGCGAGCGCGCCGGTGCTGGCGTCGGGCCGGCGTTTGCGCGGCGCGATCACGCTCATGGCGCCGCTCACGCGCGTCGAGGGCATGGAAGCTGCATTGCTCCACATGACCGTCGTCACGGCGGCCCGCATCTCCCGCGCCCTGCCGTAGTTGCGCGCTGCTTTTTCCCTCTCACTTCTTCCTCCTTCGTCCTCCTTCTTCCCCCACGAAAGCCCCTCGCCATGAACACCCGCCGCACCCTTGTCGCCGCCGCACTCTCCAGCCTTGCCTTCGTCGGCCTGTTCGGCCTTGCCGCCGGCGCGCACGCCCAGGGCGAGCCGCTGCGCGTGGCCACCGACGCCACCTTCCCGCCCATGGAGTTCGTGGAGAACGGCAAGCGCACCGGCTTCGACGTGGAGCTGGTCGAGGCCATCGGAAAGACGCTGGGCCGCAAGATCGAGTGGATCGACATCGACTTCAAGGGCTTGGTGCCGGGCCTGATCTCCAAGCGCTTCGACATGGCCGTGTCGGGCATCTACATCACCGACGAGCGCAAGAAGGTCGTCGACTTCACCGTGCCGTACTACGCGGGCGGCCTGGTGGTGATGGTGAAAGAAGGCAACACCACCATCAAGACGCCGGCCGACATCAATGGCAAGAAGGTCAGCGTGCAGGTGGGCACCAAGTCGGTGGCCTTCACCAAGGAGAAGTACCCGCAGGTGCAACTGCAGGAAGTCGAGAAGAACCAGGAGATGTTCGCGCTGGTGGACATTGGCCGTGCCGACGCCGCCGTCACCGGCAAGCCCGCCGCCTACCAGTACGTGCGCACGCGCGGCGGCCTGAAGGTGCTGCCAGAGCAGATCACCACCGAGGAATACGGCATGGCCATTCGCAAGGACACGCCAGAGCTCACCAAGGCCGTGAACGGCGCCATCGACAAGCTCAAGGCCGACGGCACCTACGCGCAAATCGTCAACAAGTGGTTCAACGCCACCGCCAAGTAATTCCTGAGCGCGAAGCACCATGGATCTCGATTTCTCGCCCGTCTGGCAGGGCTGGCCCGACCTGCTGCGCGGCGCGCTCGTCACGGTGGAAATCACCGCGTGCGCACTGGCGCTGGGCTGCGTGCTGGGCCTGCTGGTCGGCATCGGCCGGCTGAACCCGAAACGGCGCTGGGTCTACGGCGTGTGCACGGCGTATGTGGCGGCCATTCGCGGCACGCCGCTGCTGGTGCAGCTGTTCATTCTGTTCTTCGGCCTGCCGCACTTCGGCATTCTGCTGCCGGCCTTTTTGTGCGGCGTGCTGGGGCTGGGCGTGTACTCGGGCGCGTACGTGTCGGAGATCGTGCGCGGCGCGATCCAGTCGATCGACAAGGGCCAGACCATGGCCGCGCAATCGCTGGGCATGACGCCCGGCACGGCCATGCGCCAGATCGTGCTGCCGCAGGCGGTGGTGCGCATGATTCCGCCGCTGGGCAACGAGTTCATCGCGCTCATCAAGAACTCGGCGCTGGTGTCGCTGCTGACCATCCATGACGTGATGCACGAGGGGCAGAAGATCATCAGCGTGTCTTACCGGTCGCTGGAGGTGTACCTGGCCATTGCGCTGGTTTACTTCGTGCTGACCGGCACGATGACGCTGGTGCTGCGGCACTTCGAGCAGAAGCTGCGGCAGGGCGGGTTGATGCGATGAGCGGCGCGTTGGTATTCGAATTTCTCCCTCCCCTCCCGGGGGAGGGTCGGGGTGGGGGCACGCGGCGCTCGATGAAGCACTGCGCCGAACAGACGCCGCTTGCCCCCATCCCAGCCTTCCCCCGGAAGGGGAAGGAGCAAGAGGGGTACACATGAGCGGCGCACAGAAATTCTCCCGCGCCACGCTCCCCGTCATGCCCTGGAAAAACGGTGGCGGCACCACGCAGCAAATCTGCAGCTGGCCCGAGGGCGCGGCGCTCGACACGTTCGGCTGGCGCGTCAGCATCGCCACCATCGCCGCACCGGGGCCGTTCTCGGTGTTCGCTGGCATCGACCGCAGCATCATGCTTCTGGAGGGCGACGGCGTGCGCCTCTTCACGCACGACGCGCGCATCGACCACGCGCTCGACGTGCCGCATCAGCCCTTCGCCTTCAGCGGCGACGAGGCCATCGACTGCACGCTGCTCGGCGGTGCCTCGAACGACTTCAACGTGATGACGCGGCGCGGCCAGTGGCGCGCCGATGTGCGGGTGCTCGACAGCGCAACGGCCATCGAGGCCGCGCCGCATGGCGCGCTGCTGGCCCTGCGCGGCACATGGCGCCTGAACGACGAAGCTTGCCGGCAAGGCGAGGGCCTTCAATGGGCCGACGCGGCGCAGGCCTGGCACGCCGTGCCCGAGGGCGCCGATGCGCGACTGATCGCGGTGCGCATCGTGCCGGCCTGAGCCGCAAAAAAACGACAACAGCGACAACAAAGAACGAGATGAAACCCGCCAACGAATTGCCTTCGGCCGACGGCCTCTGGACCGGCCTGCGCCTAGTGGCCGAGCCCGACGCGCAAGCCGCCATCGTGGTCGCGCAAGGGTCGATCCGCTGGGTCGGCGCACACGGCGCATTGCCCGCCGACTTCGCGGACCTCGTGCCGCACGACGGCGGCGGTGCCCTCGTCACGCCGGGCCTGGTCGACTGCCACACGCACCTGGTCTACGGCGGCCAGCGTGCCAACGAATTCGCGATGCGCCTGGCCGGCGCCACGTACGAAGAAGTGGCCAAGGCCGGTGGCGGCATCGTCTCGTCGGTGCGCGCCACGCGCGAGGCCGACGAAGGCACGCTCTTCGCGCAGGCCGCGGCGCGGCTCGAACAGCTGCTCGCCGACGGCGTGTGCGCGATCGAAATCAAGTCGGGCTACGGTCTTTCGCTGGAACACGAGCGCAAGCAACTGCGCGTGGCGCGGCGCCTGGGCGAGGCCTATGGCGTGACCGTGCGCACCACCTTTCTTGGCGCGCATGCGCTGCCGCCCGAGTACGCAGGCCGCAGTGGCGACTACATCGATCTGGTTTGCCAAGAGATGCTGCCCGCGCTCGCGGCCGAAGGCCTCGTCGATGCGGTCGACGTGTTCTGCGAGCGCATCGCCTTCTCGCTCGCCGAGACCGAGCAGGTCTTCCAGGCCGCGAAGGCGCTGGGCCTGCCGGTGAAGTTGCATGCCGAGCAGCTGTCGGACATGGGCGGGGCCGCGCTGGCCGCGCGCTACGGCGCGCTCTCGTGCGACCACATCGAGCATCTGTCGGCCGAGGGCATCGAGGCGATGCGCCGCTCGGGCACCGTGGCCGTGCTGCTGCCGGGCGCTTACTACACGCTGCGCGACACGCACCTGCCACCCATCGACGCACTGCGCGCCGCGGGCGTACCGATGGCGGTGTCGACCGATCACAACCCCGGCACGTCGCCGGCACTGAGTCTTTTGCTGATGGTCAACATGGCTTGCACACTGTTCCGCCTCACCGTGCCCGAGGCCCTTGACGGCATCACCGTGCATGCTGCGCGCGCGCTGGGCCTGCAGGCCACGCACGGCGCCATCGCACCCGGCATGCCCGCCAACTTCGTGCTGTGGCACGTGCGCGAAGCGGCCGAGCTGGCCTACTGGTTCGGCCAGCGGCCGGTGAGCACCGTGGTGCGGCAAGGCCGCATCGCCGTGGGAGCCGCCGCATGACGCACACGCTTTTTGCGGCCGATGCGCTGCTGTCCGAAGGCTGGGCCAAGAACGTTCTTCTGGCGTGGAACGACGCCGGCCAGCTCACGCAGGTGCAGGCCGGCGTGCAACGCCCCGCCGACACGCAAGTCGTCAGCGGCCCGCTGATCCCCGGCATGCCCAACCTGCATTCGCACGCCTTCCAGCGCGCCTTTGCCGGCCTCACCGAACACCGTGCCGAACAGCAAGACAGCTTCTGGAGCTGGCGCACGCTGATGTACCGCTTTGCCGCGCGCCTCGGCCCGCGGCACATGGAGGCCATCGCGACCTGGCTCTACGCCGAGATGCTGGAGGCCGGCTACACCAGCGTGTGCGAGTTCCAGTATGTGCACCACGACGTCGATGGCCGCCCGTACGCCGACGACGCCACGCTGAGCCTGGCACTGCTGCGCGCCGCAGAGAAGACCGGCATCGGCTTCACGCTGCTGCCCGTGCTCTACCAGACCGGCGGCTTCGGCGACATGCCGCCCACCGACGGGCAGCGCCGCTTCATCCGTTCGACCGAGTCGATGCTGCGCCTGCTCGAAGCGCTAAAGCCGGTGTGCGACGCGCAGGGCGCGCGCCTGGGCCTTGCGCCGCACTCGCTGCGCGCCGTGCCGCCCGAAGGCCTGCGCGACGCCATTGCGGGGCTCGACGCCATCGACCGCACCGCGCCCATCCACATCCACATTGCCGAGCAGACCAAGGAGGTGGACGACTGCGTGGCCTGGAGCGGCCTGCGCCCGGTCGAGTGGCTGCTCGACCATGCGCCGGTCGACGCGCGCTGGTGCCTCGTGCACGCCACCCACATGAACGACGCCGAGTACGAGTACGCGGCCCAGAGCGGCGCGGTGGCCGGCCTGTGCCCGACGACAGAAGCCAACCTGGGCGACGGCATCTTCGACTTTGCCAAGTGGCGCGGCCACGGCGGTGCCTGGGGCGTGGGCTCCGACAGCCACGCCAGCGTGAACGCGGCGGAAGAGCTGCTGATGCTCGAATACAGCCAGCGCCTTGGCAAGCGCCAGCGCAACGTGGGCGCCACGGCGGCACAGCCGCATGTGGCCACCGCCTTCACGCTGGACGCGGTGCGCGGTGGCGCGCAGGCGACCGGCCGCGCCGTGGGCGGATTGGCCGTGGGCCAGCAGGCCGACTTCATTGCGCTCGACGCATCGCACCTCGCGCTGCAGGGCCTGAGCGCGCCCGATATGCTCTCTGCCCACGTCTTCGCGAGCCACCGCACCTCGGCCATCGACACCGTGTGGGTGGCGGGCCGCGCGCGCGTGTCGGCCGGCCGCCATGCGCTGCACGGCGAGGCGGCCGCGGCCTTTGTGGCCGCGCGCACCCAACTACTCAAGGACTGACTCCCTCATGGCCTTCACCACCACCGAGCCGCCATTTCGCTTTCGCCAGGGCACGCGCCCGCTGCTGATCTCGATGCCCCATGTCGGCACCCATGTGCCACCCGCGCTGGCCGCGCGCTTCACCGACGAAGCGCGCCATGTGCCCGACACCGATTGGCACCTCGAACTGCTCTACGACTTTGCCGACGCGCTGGGCGCCTCGGTGCTCGCGGCCACGCACTCGCGCTACGTGGTCGACCTGAACCGTCCGCCGGACGGCGCCAGCCTGTACCCGGGCCAGAGCGTCACCGGCCTGTGCCCGGTCGACACCTTCGACGACACGCCGGTGTATGCCGACGCGGCCGACGTGCCGGGCGACGACGAAGTCGCCCAGCGCCGCGACGCCGTGTGGCACCCGTACCACCGCCAACTGCAGGCCGAGCTCGACCGCCTGCAGGCCGTGCACGGCACCGTGGCGCTGTGGGACGCGCACTCCATCCGCTCGGTGCTGCCGCGCTTCTTCGAAGGCAAGCTGCCCGACCTGAACCTGGGCACCGCCAACGGCGCCAGCTGCGACCCCGCGCTGGCCGAGACGCTGCTGGGCATCGGCAAGTTGGCCACGGGCTACACGGCCGTGCTCAACGGCCGCTTCAAGGGCGGCCACATCACGCGCCAGTACGGCAACCCGGCCGGCGGCGTGCACGCGGTGCAGCTGGAGATGACGCAGTCCAGCTACATGCAGGAGGCGCTGCCCTTCGACTACCTACCCGAGGTGGCGGCGGGCGTGAAGCCGTATGTGCGGGACATGCTGGAGGCGGTGCTGGCGCATGTGGAGCGTCCCGCGAAGGGTTGAAGGTTTGAAGGGTTGAAGCGTTGACCGATTGAAGCGGTGAAAAAGGGCTGACCGGCATCAGGGCCGGCTGCCGGTTTCTACAATCGGAGGCTATGAAGCCTGTCATCTACACCCACGGCCAGGCATTGCCCGGCATCCTCGCGCAACGCATCGCCATCCTCGACGGCGCCATGGGCACGATGATCCAGCGCTTCAAGCTCACCGAGGAGCAGTACCGCGGCGAGCGCTTCAAGGACTTCGAGCGCGACGTGAAGGGCAACAACGAGCTGCTCTCGCTCACGCGCCCCGACGTGATCCGCGACATCCACGAGAGCTACCTCGCGGCCGGCGCCGACCTGATCGAGACCAACACCTTCGGCGCCACCACCATCGCGCAGGAGGACTACAAGATGGCCCACCTGGCGCGCGAGATGAACCTCGAATCCGCCAGGCTGGCGCGCCAGGCCTGCGACAAGTTCAGCACACCCGACAAGCCGCGCTTCGTGGCCGGCGCCCTTGGCCCGACGCCCAAGACCGCGAGCATCAGCCCCGACGTGAACGACCCCGGCGCGCGCAACGTCGACTTCGAGTCGCTGCGCGCGGCCTACTACGAGCAGACCGAGGCGCTGGTCGAGGGCGGGGCCGACGTGATTCTGGTCGAGACCATCTTCGACACGCTCAACGCCAAGGCCGCGCTGTTCGCGGTGGACGAATACTTCGACAACAGCGGCAACCGGCTGCCGCTGATCATCAGCGGCACCGTCACCGACGCCTCCGGCCGCATCCTGAGCGGGCAGACCGTCACCGCCTTCTGGCACAGCGTGCGCCATGCGCAGCCGCTGGCCATCGGCCTGAACTGCGCGCTGGGCGCGGCGCTGATGCGCCCGTACATCCAGGAGCTGGCGCGCGTGGCCGGCGACACCTTCATCAGCTGCTACCCGAACGCCGGCCTGCCCAACCCGATGAGCGACACCGGCTTCGACGAAACGCCCGACGTCACCTCGCGCCTGCTGCACGAGTTTGCGGCGGCGGGGCTGGTGAACATCGTGGGCGGCTGCTGCGGCACCACGCCGGACCACATCGCGGCCATCGGCCGGGCCGTGGCGCCTGTTGCGGGGCGCGCGCTGGGGGGCAACAACGCCGGGTTCTACAAAGAGGCGGCCTGAGCCGGCGGCTTCACGACCCCCGCGGCCGCCTGCCGGTCCCGCGCGATCAACTGCACGAAGCGCTGCGCGCCCAGCCCCAGCGGCCGCTCGCGCGACCACACCACATCGACCCACAGGTCGAGTCCGTTGCTGAGGTTTTCGAACGGAATTTCTATCAGCACGCCCGCCGCCACGTGCGGCTTGGTGAAGTTGCGCTGCAGCCAGCCCCAGCCCAGCCCGGCGGTGATCAGGCTCAGCGCGGCCAGCGCGTTGTCGGTGCGCCAGACGTGCCGCGCGAACACGAAGCGCGGGTCGCTGGTGGCCAGGTCGCGCCCGGCCACCACGATCTGGCGGGTGTTGGTCAGGTGGTCCTCGCGCAACCGGCCGCCGTTGGCGGCAAGCACGGGGTGGTCAGGCGCGATGACGGCCACCATCAGGTCGCTGCCGACCTCCTGAAAACCCTCGCGGCCGTCCAGGCTCGGGCGCTCGAACACCAGCGCCAGCTGGGCGCGGCCGCTGTGCAGCAGCGCCAGCGCATCGGCCTGCGGCGCGGCCAGCACCTCGACCTGCAGCAGCGGATGCTCACGCGCCAGCTCGGCCAGCGGGCCGCTCCACGGCGCCGCCAGCAGCTCGGGCGCAATGGCCAGCGTGAGCCGGTCTTCCAGCCCCTGGGTCAGTGCCAGCGCCTGCACCTGCAGCTGCCGCAACTGCGCCGCCAGCAGCCGCGCCTGCGGCTCCAGCGAGCGGGCGGCGGGCGTGGGCTGGGGCTCGCGGCCGCTGCGGTCGAACAGCGGCAGGTCGAGCTCGGCCTCCAGGTTGGCAATGGCCATGCTCACGGCCGACGGCACCTTGCGCAGCGCTCGCGCCGCAGCCGAAAACGAGCCGTGGTCGATCACGGCCAGAAAGACCTCGACGGTGTCGCTGGAGAAAGCCATGGCGCCAGACCTATCAATAAAACTGAAACAAGTTAACTTTTTATATCAGCGAACGACACATAAAGTCCAGTTATCGCAGTCACGAACCAAGAGAAAAGTCATGCAGGGCATTCAACGTCGCATCGTTTACATCAGCCTTTATGAAGGCATTGCCATCGTCGCCGCCAGCGCGGGGCTGGCACTGATGACGGACGCGGGCCTCGGCCATTCGGGCGTGCTGGCGGTGGGCGCGTCGGTCATCGCGGTGATCTGGAACCTGATCTTCAACGCGCTGTTCGAGCGCTGGGAGTCGCGCCAGGCCGTGCGCGGGCGCAGCGTGCGCCGGCGCATCGCCCACGCCATCGGCTTCGAGGGTGGGCTGATCGCCTTTCTGGTGCCCATGTTCGCCTGGGGGCTGGGCGTGTCGCTCTGGCAGGCACTGGTGATGGACCTGGGCCTGGTGGTGTTCTTCCTGGTCTACACCTTCGTCTTCAACTGGGCCTTCGACCGCGTGTTCGGCCTGCCGGCCTCCGCCATGGGCGACGCACAGCCCGCATAAGCCTGCGCTTACTTATTCCTTGCCGCCCGCCTGCTGGCGGGCATTGGCGGCGCGCAGCGCCAGGGCTGCGCTCAGGCGCAGCCGTTCCGACTCGCTGAAGAGCGTCTCGCGCAGCTGGGCCTGTTCGGTTTCGGAGGCCCGGGCGTAGTAGTCGAGGCGGGTATTCCATTCCTGGTTTTGCTGGTCGAGCGCCGCAAGGTTGCGTGCCACCTCGTGACCGTAGGTCTCGCTGCGCGCGGCAAAGCGCTCCTGCGGGCTGGCGCCGCTCACGTCCAGCGCATCGGTCTGGCGCATGGCGTCGCCGTGGGCCACCGCCTCCTTGCGCGCTTCGCGCTGCGCCTGCGACAGCCACGCTTGCTCGCTCTGTTCGAGTGCGGCGGCGCGTTGCTCCGGTGTGAGGGCGGGGTTGGCAAGCGCCTCCAGCTTGTCGGCCATGAAGTTGTCGTGCCGCATCTGCTCGCCGAACAGGCCCTCGACCTCCTCGGGCCTGAAGTACTGCCGCAGCAGGGCCTCGCGCACCTTCAGTGCTCGGCGCAGGTAGCCCGGGTCGTCGGCGGCGGGCGGCTGCTGGGCGCGCAGGGCTTCCTGCATGTCGACGTAACGTTCCAGCAGGCCCAGCGCGCGCACGCGCCAGTCTTCGCGCAGGTGCTTGGCGAGCAGGGCGGGCGCCCGGGCCATCAGCGTGGCCTTGTCGGGCGCCTGTGCTTCGAACAGGACCTTCTCGAACACCGCGACCAGGTCGCTGCTCAGCAGCGCGTCCACCGCGGCCGGCGCCTGCGGCGCAGGGCGCTCGGGGCCCGGCAACGCCTTCGCTGCCGCCTCGGTCTCGTGGCCGGCCCCTGGCGCTTGCGTGGCATCGACCGTGTCGCGACCCGCCACCAGCCAGATGCCGAGGGCGACCAATGCAGCGCAGCCTGCGCCCCCGAGGATCCAGCGGATGTGCATCAAACGGTCCTCAGAGCCCGGCGTTCTTCAGGCGCACGGCGTGCTCCTTGAATATCTCGGGTACCGCCTTCTCGCGGTACGAGAACAGGCCGTGCTGGGTGTTGCCAAGTACATGGTTGATTGTGTCCAGGTGGTTGTGGCGGTAGTCGCCCAGATGCGTGCCAAGCCGCGTGCTGCAGGTCGCGAGCATGCCGTCGTTGGGCTGGCCGCCGAAGACCATATTGCCGATGGCGGCCAGTAGAAAGTCGGTCGGGTCCAGCAGGCTGTAGCCGGTCGACGCGCCGGACCACGAGTAGTAGCGCACGCCGTTGACCACGGCCGGGCCGCTCTTCACGTCACACGAAGCGCCGGGTGCGGGCCGCCCCTGCGGGTACTTGGCGTTGAACGCCGCGCCACTCGCCGTGGTCAGCGAGGCCAGCGCGCCCAGTGGTTCGTCGGGCCGCAGGTTCGCGTTGCTGCCGCTAAGGAAGTTGGTCTTTCCTGTCCAGTTATTGATCAGCGGCAAAACCACCACGTGGAGGAGTAAGTTCATGCTTGGGCTGGCCAATAGATCCGCCACGCCCGAGCCGCCGTTCAGCCCGCTCACCGACGTGACCGAAGCGACCAGATCGGGTTGCACGGCAGCGACATAGCGCGCCGTGGGCGAGCCTTGCGAGTGGCCGATGAGGTTGTACTTTTGCGAGGGGTTCTTCGACAACGCCCGCAGCGTTCGCAGTTCTTTCAGCAGTTGTTCCCCGCGGATTTCCGACGTGTTGGCGGCGGAGACCTTGGCCACGTAGACCTTGGCGCCCGCTTCGGCCAGCGTGCCGGGAATCCTGTAGAAGTAGTCGATGCCCAGCACGTTGTCGAAGCCGAGCAGGCCATGAACCAGCACCACGGGGTACTTGGTTCTGGCCTCCTCGGAGGCCGCATGGGCCGGGGCTGCGGTTGCCGCGGCGGCGGCGAGGCCGCAGCACAGCGCCACGGCGCGCAGGGTGGTGGCTGCAGTGCGCAGCGGTGCATTTCGGGTGGTCATTTGTCTCTCTCCCTTCACGTTGAAAAAAACGAACGTTCGTTCGGAACGCGGGGTGGATTCTGTGGATTGGTGGCGCGGTGCAAGCCGGGGTTTCCCCTTGTTCGGTTTCGAATCGCCATAAAATAGGCAAATTCCCAAGGAGCGTTGCAGCGGTTGGCCTTTCAGGCCAACTGTCAGGCTTGGGGCGACAACGACGCTCGCCTGTTCGACTCTTCCGCAGGTGAGGCCATGTCCCAGATTCCCGCTCCCGACACTTCAGATTCATCTTTCTCGTCCGCTGCGTCGGCCGTTCCGCCGCCCATGAAGCTCTCCGGTCTCGAACCGGTCGCCATCGGCGCGGACACGCTGTTCGTCAACATCGGCGAGCGCACCAACGTCACCGGCTCCAAGGCCTTCGCGCGGATGATCCTGAACGGCCAGTTCGAAGAGGCCCTGGCCGTGGCGCGCCAGCAGGTGGAAAACGGCGCGCAGGTGATCGACATCAACATGGACGAGGCCATGCTGGACAGCAAGGCCGCCATGGTCCGCTTTCTGAACCTCATTGCCAGCGAGCCCGACATCGCACGCGTGCCGGTGATGGTCGACAGCTCGAAGTGGGAGGTCATCGAGGCCGGCCTGCGCTGCATTCAGGGCAAGGGCATCGTCAACTCCATCTCCATGAAGGAGGGCGTGGACAAGTTCAAGCACGAGGCCAAGCTGGTGCGCCGCTATGGCGCCGCCGCCGTGGTGATGGCCTTCGACGAGAAGGGTCAGGCCGACACCTATGCGCGCAAGGTGGAAATCTGCGAGCGGGCCTACCGCATCCTGGTCGACGAGGTGGGCTTTCCGCCCGAAGACATCATCTTCGACCCCAACATCTTCGCCATTGCCACCGGCATCGAGGAGCACGACAACTACGCGGTCGACTTCATCAACGCGGTGCGCTGGATCAAGGCGAACCTGCCGGGCGCCAAGGTGTCGGGCGGCGTGAGCAACGTGAGCTTCAGCTTTCGCGGCAACGACCCGATGCGCGAGGCCATTCACACCGTGTTTCTGTACCACGCGATTCAGGCGGGCATGGACATGGGCATCGTCAACGCCGGCATGGTGGGCGTGTACGACGACCTGGAGCCGACCTTGCGCGAGCGTGTGGAAGACGTGGTGCTCAACCGCCGCCCCGACGCGGGCGAGCGCCTGGTGGAAGTGGCAGAAACCGCGAAGAGCGGCGCCAAGGACGAGAGCAAACGCCTCGAGTGGCGCGGCACGCCGGAGAACCCGGTGCACGTCAACCAGCGGCTGTCGCACGCCATGGTGCACGGCATCACCGACTTCATCGTGGGAGACACCGAAGAGGCCTACCAGCAGATTCTGGCCAAGGGCGGGCGGCCGCTGCACGTGATCGAAGGCCCGCTCATGGACGGCATGAACATCGTGGGCGACCTGTTCGGCGCCGGCAAGATGTTTCTGCCGCAGGTGGTCAAGTCGGCCCGCGTCATGAAGTCGGCCGTGGCCCACCTGTTGCCCTACATCGAGGAAGAAAAGCTGCGCGACGAGGCCGCGGGGCGCGACGTGCGCACCAAGGGCAAGATCATCATCGCCACCGTGAAGGGCGACGTGCACGACATCGGCAAGAACATCGTCACCGTCGTGCTCCAGTGCAACAACTTCGAAGTGGTGAACATGGGCGTGATGGTGCCGTGCCACGAAATTCTGGCGCGTGCCAAGGTGGAGGGCGCCGACATCGTGGGCCTGAGCGGCCTGATCACGCCCAGCCTGGAAGAAATGCAGTACGTGGCCGGCGAGATGCAGCGCGACGACCATTTCCGCATCAAGAAGATTCCGCTCATGATCGGCGGCGCCACCACCAGCCGCGTGCACACGGCCGTGAAGATTGCGCCGCACTACGAAGGCCCGGTGGTCTACGTGCCCGACGCCTCGCGCAGCGTGAGCGTGGCGCAGAGCCTGCTCTCCGACCAGGCCGCCGCGTACATCGCCGACATCAACGCCGACTACGACAAGGTGCGCCACCAGCACGCCAACAAGAAGCAGGTGCCGATGTGGCCGCTGGCCAAGGCGCGCGCCAACAAGACCCCGGTCGACTTTGCGAACCACCTGCCGCCGGTGCCCAAGTTCATCGGCCGGCGCCTGTTCAAGAACTTCGACCTGACCGAGCTGGCCAGGTACATCGACTGGGGCCCGTTCTTCCAGACCTGGGACCTGGCGGGCCCGTTCCCGGCCATCCTGAAGGACGAAG
This sequence comes from Variovorax sp. H27-G14, assembly GCF_046156345.1. Taxonomy (NCBI): domain Bacteria; kingdom Pseudomonadati; phylum Pseudomonadota; class Betaproteobacteria; order Burkholderiales; family Comamonadaceae; genus Variovorax; species Variovorax sp. H27-G14. The sequence goes on along the minus strand of NZ_JAYLVN010000022.1, from coordinate 79,228 downwards.
TCGTCGGCACCGAGGCTGTGCGCGTGTACGCCGACGGCCAGCGCATGTTGAAGCGCCTCATTGAAGGGCGTTGGCTCAGCGCCAGCGGCGTGGTCGGCTTCTGGCCGGCCAACACGGTGAACGACGACGACATCGAGCTGTACACCGACGAAAGCCGCAGCGAAGTGGCGCTCACCTGGTACGGCATGCGCCAGCAGACCGAGAAGCAGATGATCGACGGCGTGATGCGCCCGAGCCGCTGCCTGTCGGACTTTGTCGCGCCCAAAAACAGCGGCCTGAAGGACTACGTGGGCATGTTCGCCGTCACGGCCGGCCTGGGCGTCGAGAAAAAAGAGAAGTACTTCATCGACGACCTGGACGACTACTCGGCCATCATGCTCAAGGCCCTGGCCGACCGGCTGGCCGAGGCCTTCGCCGAGGCGATGCACCACCGCGTGCGCACCGACCTGTGGGGCTACGCGGCCAACGAGGGGCTGAGCAACGAGGACATGATTGCCGAGAAGTACCGCGGCATTCGCCCCGCGCCAGGCTACCCCGCGTGCCCCGACCACAGCGTGAAGGGCCCGATGTTCGACCTTCTGGGTTGCGCGGACATCGGCATGACCCTGACGGAGAGCCTCGCTATGATGCCCGCCGCCAGCGTGAGTGGTTTCTACCTGAGTCACCCCGACGCGACGTACTTCAACGTCGGCAAGATCGGGCACGACCAGTTGCAGGACCAGGCCGCGCGGCGCAAGCAAAGCGAAGCCGAGCTCGAGCGCCTGCTGGCGCCGAACCTTTGAACCTGCCGGCCGGCGTGGCCGACCGGCGCCGGGAGTTGTTATTCAGAAGCTGATGTTTGCAGCCGCGCACTACGCGGCACTGGCGGTTTTCGTGTTCAGCTGCTGGGGTTACGGCCGCGCGCTGCTCGCCCGCCTGGCCCCCCCGCCGCGCCGCGATGTGGGGCTCGAAGCGGCCATGGCCGTGGCACTGGGCGTGGGCCTGTTCATCTGTGCCTTCCAGGCGCTGGCCATCTTCGGCGCCTTCAAGACCGGCGCCACCGTGGCCCTGGTGGCCGCGGGCTTCGTGGCCGCTGCCGTGCAGCTGCCGCCGTGGCTGCGCGAGCGGCGTGCCTTGCACGCCCACGGTGCCCTCGTTGCCACCGCGCCGTGGACTCGCGTGGAGCGCATCGCGGCCATCGCGCTGGCCCTGGTGGCGCTGCCCGCGCTGGTGGCGCCGCTGGCCCCGCCCATCGCCTTCGACGAGCTGATGTACCACCTGCCGTATGCGCGCCAGGTGGCCGAGCAGGGCTCGCTGGGCATCCACGGGTGGCTGCGCTACCCCTGGTTTCCGTACAACTACAACCTGCTCTACGCCGCCGCGCTGCAGGTGGGCGACGACGTGCTGCCGCACTTTCTCAACGCCCTGGCGGGCGCGCTGTCGGTGGTGATGATCTACCGGCTCGGCATGCTGCACGTGAACCGGCTCACGGCCTGCATCGGCGCTGCCATCTGGCTGGGGCTGGGCGACTACTCCAACGCGCTGATCGACATGGGCGTGGCCATGTTCGTGCTGTCGGCGTGCGTGGCGCTGTGGTGGTGGCGCGAGTCGGTGCCGAACGTCGCGAACTTGCCTGACAATGCGACGCAGGGCGGCATGCGCTGGCTTGGCGTGGCCGCGTTCTGCCTTGGGGTGGCGGCCGGCTCGAAGTACCAGGCGCTGATCTTTCTGCCGCTGGTGGCGCTGTTCGTCGTTCGCCATGAGCGCCGGGCCAAGGCCTGGGCGCTGGTGTTCGGCTGCTTCCTGCTGCCGTGCATCTACTGGTACGCGCGCAACGCCGTCATGACGGGCGACCCGTTCAACCCGATCGGCGCGCGCGTGTTCGGCTTCACCGACTGGACGCCGGCCGACTACGTGCAGCAGGTGGCCGACGTGCGCGTGCACGCCGAACTGCCCAACGCGCTGATCTGGTCGGTGTTCTTCGCGCCCTTCAGCATCTGGTGGAAGCGCTCGGCCGCGGTGCGTGCTGCCGGCTGGTTCTGCCTGTACTCGGTGGTGGTGTGGGTCGTGACATCGCGCTACCCGCGCTACCTGATGGCCTCGTTCCCGCTGCTGGCCGCCGTTGCGGCGATCGGCTGGCAGGTGCTGTTCAGTTGGGCCGCCACCGGCCTGCGCCGGCTGTTCGGCGCCAACCGCTCGCAAGGCACTGGGCAAGACATCCCGCAAGGCACCCCGCAAGGCACAGCCGCCGTGGCCACGGGCGCCATGAGCCGCAACACCGCGCGCGGCGGCGCCCGCATCGGCGACTGGGTGCCCGTGCTGCTGCTGGCCGTGCTGGCCGCCGTGGCGGTGCGCCAGACCGCGGTGAAGACAGCAATGGTCTCGACCACGCCCGAGGCGCGCGAGGCCGTGCTGCGCCAGCATGTGCCGGGCTACGCCGCCATGGACTACCTGCGCCACAACGCCACCGGCCGCGTCTACCAGATTGCGCTGAACGAGGCCATCTACTACGGCCCCAACCCGATCTGGGGCGACACGCTCGGGCCATGGCGCTACACCGACTTTGGCGCGCTCTCGGGCGGCGACCTGGCCCGCAAGCTCGGCGGCCTGGGCTTCACCGCCATCGTGCTGCCGAACTCGGTGGTGCCGGTGTTCAGCGCGCGCATCGACTTCGACAAATACTTCGCGGTGCAGTACGAGAAAGACGGCAGCCGGGTCTACCGTATTCTTCCCGCCGCAGCACCATGACCGATACCGGAGCCCCCGTCACCCCTGGCCGTGCCTTGCGCATCGCCGCGGTCATCCCTTGCTACAACGAGGCCCTGGCCATCGCCCAGGTGGTCGCGGGCTTTCGTGCCGCGCTGCCCGAGGCCGAGATCCACGTCTTCGACAACAACTCCAGCGACGACACCGCCGCCGTTGCGCGCGCGGCTGGTGCCACCGTCACGCACGTGGCCTTGCGCGGCAAGGGCAACGTGGTGCGGCGCATGTTCGCCGACGTGGAGGCCGACGTGTACGTGATGGTCGACGGCGACGCCACCTACGACATCGGCGCCGCGCGCCGTCTCATCGAGCGCCTGGTGCGCGACAACCTCGACATGGTGGTGGGCAACCGCGTGGACGACGGCCACGACACGCACACCTACCGCGCCGGCCATCGGCTGGGCAACCGCATGCTCACCGGCGCCGTGGCGCAGCTGTTCGGCGGCGCGCTCACCGACATGCTCTCGGGCTACCGCGTGTTCTCGCGGCGCTATGCCAAGTCGTTTCCGGCGCTGTCGCGCGGCTTCGAGACCGAGACCGAACTCACCGTGCATGCGCTCGAACTGCGCATGCCCTATGCCGAAGAAAGCACGGCTTACAGCACGCGGCCCGAAGGCTCGGTGAGCAAGCTGTCGACCTACCGCGACGGCTGGCGCATCTTGAAGACCATCTGCAAGCTGTTCGTGAGCGAGCGGCCGCTGCAGTTCTTCTCCGCCATCGCGGGTGTGCTGGTGCTGCTGTCGATTGCGCTGGTCGTGCCGCTGCTCATGACCTACATGCACACCGGCCTGGTGCCCCGGCTCCCCACGGCGGTGCTGGCCACGGGCGCCATGCTGGGCGCGATGCTGTCCTTCGTGTGCGGCATCGTCATGCACACCGTCACGCTGGGGCGCCAGGAGGCCAAGCGCCTGCGCTACCTTGCCATACCGAGCGTGCGCGAGCGGGCTTGCGGCGCCGCGCCATGAAGATCGGGCGCGAGTTTCTTTCTTTCGCCGTGGTCGGCGTGGCGGGGCTCGTGGTCGACGTGGTGGTGCTGTACCTGCTGGCGCCGCTGCTGGGCTGGTACGTTGCGCGGGGGCTGTCTTTTCTCGCAGCCGCAACGGCGACCTGGGCGCTGAACCGGCGCTACACCTTTGCCGAGCGGCGCTCCGACGTCCCGGTGCTTCGCGAATACCTGGGCTACCTGGTGACCATGCTGGGTGGTGCGGCCGTCAACTACAGCGCGTATGTGCTCGTGCTGCATTGGGTGACGGGTGCCTGGGCGCCTGCGGCGGGCGTGGCGTTGGGCAGTTGCGCGGGGCTCGCCTTGAACTTTCTGTCCGCGCGCTATCTGGTGTTTCGCGCGAAGTAGGCGGTGCCTTGCTCCCTCCCCTTCCGGGGAAGGAGCAACGGCCGCAACACATCTGATGTCGGCTCGGCTCTCCTGTCTTGTTCCCTCTCCCGCTTGCGGGAGAGGGCTAGGGTGAGGGCTGGTGCCTTCGCAAAAGCATCGCCCTTTCCAACGCCGTCGGCCCTCACCCCAGCCCTCTCCCCAAGGGGAGAGGGAGCAATACAAGCCGCGTCTGTCTTCTCCCCCAGAGGGGGAAGGAGCAAGAGGAAACGCCGCGCTCAGTGCGCGCCCGACACCACCACCGGAATCTCCGTCGCAGGCGGCGTATTCCGGCTGCGGCCGCAGCGCACGATGCCGTCGATCATCACCATGCCCACGCCCGGAATGTCGCCCAGCTGCACGCTTTCGAGCAGGCCCGGCGCGGGCGAATGCTGTGCGCGGTCCATGAAGACGAAGTCGGCATCGCGCCCCACCTCGATCAGCCCGCAGTTCAGCTTGCGGACCTTCGCGGTGTTGCCCGTGGCAAAGCAGAACACCAGCTCGGCCGGAATGTTGGCGATGGACGACAGCATCGCCACCATGCGCAGAATGCCCAGCGGCTGCACGCCGGAGCCTGCGGGCCCGTCGGTGCCCAGAATCACGCGGTGCGGGCACTTCAATTCCAGCGCGGCCTTGGCGGCGGCAATGGCCACCTTCTCGTTGCCGTTGTGCACGATCTCGATGGCGCGCGTGCTCTTCTCGCACAGCTCGCACACATGCGCCTCGGGCAGCGAGGTGTGGCCGCCGTTGATGTGGCCGATGATGTCGGCGTCGGCCTCCAGCACCACGTCCTTGTCGATCAGGCCCGAGCCCGGAATCGACGGGCCGCCCGTGTGAATGGTGCTTTGAATGCCGTACTTGCGCGCCCACGCCACCATCTCTTTCGCTTCATAGCCGGCCTTCACCGAGCCCAGGCCCACCTCGCCCAGCAGGCTCACGCCGGCCTCGGCAAGCTCCTTGAAGTCGCTCTCGACCATGCCCTTTTCGATGATCGGCGCGCCCGCCAGCACCTTCACGCCACCGGGGCGAAAGTTGTCGAAGGCACGCTGCGCGGTGATGGCCAGAGCCTTCAGGCCGACGATGTCCTTGGGGCGCCCCGGCAGGTGCACTTCGCCCGCCGAAATCATGGTGGTCACGCCGCCGTGCATGGTGGAGTCGATCCAGCCGATCTGGCCCTGGCGCGGCGTCCAGTCGCCGAACACCGGGTGCACGTGGCTGTCGATCAGCCCGGGCGCCACGCAGGTCTTGCGCGCGTCGATCACGGTCTGCGCGCCTTCGAGGTCGCAGTCTTTCTCCTTGCCGACTGCCACGATCAGCCCGTCGTTCACCACGATGGTGTCCGCGTCCAGAATGGGCTTGTCGATGTCGCCCGAGAGCAGCAGCCCTATGTTCTTGATGACGACCTTGCCCGACTTGCCGCCGGTTGCGATTTCTGCCATTTCGATGTGTCCTCGTGGGGTGGTGTGTTGTCTTGTGGCTCGTCCGCGCGCACCGTGCGCAGCAGCGTCTCGATCACGAAGTTTTCCCAGTGCGTGATCGCCTCCGGCGACTCCAGCGGCTCACCCAGAAAGGCGGTGAGCGTGTGCCGGTTGGAGGTGTAGAAATAACCCGTGGACGCAATCAGCAGGTAGATGTCGCGCGCCACCAGGTCCTTGCGGAACAGCCCCTGCGCGGCGCCGCTGGCAAGAATCTCCTCGATGATGGCCACCGCGCGCGACGAGTACTCGCGTGCACGCAACGACTTCGAAATGTGCCGGCCCTTGTGCAGGTTCTCGGTGTTCAGCAGCGTGACGAACTCGGGGTTCTTGCGGTAGTAGCCCAGCACGAAGCGAATGACTTCGGTGAGCGCCTCCACCGGGCGGGACACGTCGAGCGCAATGGCGGCCTCGGCGTCGTCCATGCGCTTGTAGATGCCTTCGAGCACCGCAATGAAGAGGCCTTCCTTGCTGCCGAAGTAGTAATAGATCATGCGGTCGTACGACTTGGCGGCCTTGGAGATCTTCTCCACGCTGCCGCCGTCGTAGCCGTATTTGGCGAACACCTTGGTCGCCGATTTCAGGATGCTGTCGCGCGTGGCCTGGGCAGCCGCTTCGCGCACGCCCGTGCGTCGCTGGGGCTTGGGCTTGGCGGCTATCTTGCGTTCCATCGATGCACGCAATGAAGGGAGATGCGGTCGCCGCCGGGCCGCCCCAAGGCGGACCGCGCCTCCCCCACGGGGGGTGGAGTTACACGAGCGAAGCGAGTGAAAAGCCGGGGGGCCAACATTACTTCTCGGCGAACGCGCGCTCGACGACGAAGTCGCCCGGCGTGCTCGTGTTGCCTTCCTTGAAGCCGCGCTTTTCCAGGATGTGCTTCAGGTCGACCAGCAGGCCGGGGCTGCCGCACAGCATGACGCGGTCTTCCGCGACGTTCAGCGGGGGCAGGCCGAGGTCGTCGGTGAGCTTGTTGCTCTCGATCAGGTCGGTGATGCGGCCCTGGTTGCGAAACTCCTCGCGCGTGACCGTGGGGTAGTAGAGCAACTGCTTTTCGATCATCTCGCCCAGGATCTCGTGCTTGGGCAGGTGGTCGGTCACCAGGTCGTGGTAGGCCAGTTCGTCGACCTGGCGCACGCCGTGCACCAGGATGACTTGCTCGAACTTCTCGTAGGTCTCCGGGTCGCGGATGATGCTCATGAACGGTGCAAGGCCGGTGCCGGTGCCGAACAGGTACAGGCGCTTGGCCGGCAGCGTGTAGTCGATCAGCAGCGTGCCCGTGGGCTTGCGGCCCACGATCACGGTGTCGCCCACCTGAATGTGCTGCAGCTTGGAGGTGAGCGGGCCTTCTTCCACCTTGATGCTCAGGAACTCCAGGTGCTCCTCGTAGTTCGGGCTCACGATGCTGTACGCGCGCAGCAGGGGCTTGTTGTTGACCTTCAGCCCGATCATCGTGAAGTGGCCGTTGGAGAAGCGCAAGGCCGGGTCGCGCGTGGTGGTGAAGGTGAACAGGCGGTCGGTCCAGTGGTGGACGCTCAGGACACGTTCTTCGCTGAATGCACTCATACGGAACTCAAGAGTTGGTTGAAAACAAGGGAGGTTGGCTGAGCCGACGTGCACGCCATTGGGGCGAAAACCGTCGGCCGGCTCCGAACCCTCGATTGTCGTTGGTCGGAAGAACCCCGATAAACATCGCGAGAAAACACCATTGCAAGCATCGGGCCCGTTTGCTACATTGATCGCGAATGTAGTGAACGCAACATGAAAGTGTAGGGAATGCTACACAAACGGAAGTCGCCGCACAAGCACTCGGGCGGCACGTTTGTTGCAAAGACCTCGGCACCGGATTCGTTCCTCACACATGCCTGACACGCCCCACGAGATCGCCCCGATGACAGAACACACCAAGACAGATGGCCTCCCCGGCATGGACATGCCCGTGCCCGCCGAGGCCGGCGCCTTCGGCAAGGCGCCGCCGCGCAACGAGCGCATGAGCACGGCCAAGGTCGAGTGCAACGCCTGCCCGGTGCTGTGCCAGATCTCCGACGGGCGCACCGGCGCATGCGACCGCTACGCCAACCGCGAAGGCGTGCTGGTGCGCGTCGACCCGGTGGTGCTGCTGCGCCGCACGATCGAAAGCGAAGCGCCGCTGCTGGTGCCCTTCGATCGCCCGGGCGCTGAACCCACTACCGCTGAACCCGCCACCGCTGAAGCTGCGGTACAGGCCACGGCCCAGGCCCCCGACTGGAACGGCGACCTGCTGCACGCCGACGAAGTGTTCGTCACTGGCGTGGGCTCCTCCACCACCTACCCCGACTACAAGCCCGCGCCCTTCATCGTGGCCTCCAGGGCCCAGGGCGTGGACATGGTCACCGTGGTCACCGAAGGCATCTTCAGCTACTGCAGCTTCAAGGTGAAGATCGACACCGACCGCTTCCTCGGCTCCGAGCAGGCCAATGTGCGCTATCGCGGCGAGGTGGTGGGCCACGTCACCACGGCTGAGTACGGCTCGCAGATGCTCTCGCTCGGTGGTGTGCACCACCTCACCGGCGGCAGCAAGAAAGAGGGCCGCATGACGGCCGAGCTGATGCAGTTGCTGGGCAACAAGAAGGCCGTGGAGTGCACCATCGACGGCGGCTCCACGCTGGTCATTCAGGCCGGCAAGGCGCCCGTGGTGAACGGCGTGGAAGAGCAGCGCATGCGCGTGGGCTGCGGCTCCGCGGCGGTCGGCATCTTCGCGCGTCAGTTCGCGGGCGTGGCCGACGAGGTGGTGGTGGTCGACGACCACATCACCGGCGTGCTCACCGAACACCAGGCCGGGCGCTGCCTCGACATGGCGCCCTCGGGCATCCGCATGCTGGGGCGCAAGTCGACGCCCGGGCGCTACTTTCAGGTGGCCAACCCAGGCAACGGCTGGGGCGGCACCGACATCGCCGATCCGCTCTCCATCATCGAAGGCTGGGAAGAAGGCGTGGCCCGCCCCGGCCTGCGCCTGCTCATGACCTCCACCACCGGCGAGCATGCGCAGTGGTACGTGCTCGACGACGCGCTGCTGCCCGTCGAGCAACCGATGCCGGTCGAGGTGAAGCGCATCGTGGAGCGCATCGGCGAGAACTGCGAGCCTTCGCTGTGCACCGTGCTGTTTCTTGGTGGTGCGGGCGGCAGCCTGCGCGCGGGCGTCACAGAAAACCCGGTGCTGCTCACGCGCGCCATCAAGCGCGCGCTGGTGAACGTGACCTGCGGCGGCGCACCGGCCTATGTGTGGCCCGGTGGCGGCATCACCGTGATGGCCGACGTCATGCGCATGCCCGACAACAGCTTCGGCACCGTGCCCACGCCGGCCATCGTGGCGCCCATCGAGTTCAGCATGCGGCGCGACGACTACGCCGCTCTCGGCGGCCACATGGAACACATCTTCCCGCTCGAGCAGGCGCTTGCGCGTGGTGCGTGGCAGGAAGACGGTGCGCCGCTCGCGCGCCAGTGGCTGGTGATGGACGATGCGAATCCGTGGCCGCTGGGTCATGCACCCATGCTGGGGTGAGCAATGTTCACGTCGATGCACGCCCCGGTATTGGCCCCTTCCCCCTCTGGGGGAAGGCTGGGATGGGGGCGTGGGTTGTTAGGCGCAGTGCCTCATCGAGTGCCGCTTGCCCCCACCCCAACCCTCCCCCGGAAGGGGAGGGAGCCATGCAGCGCCGCGCAGGCGCTCTCGCTGCCATGACCGCCCAACGCAGCGCGCTCGACAGCAGCCGCTGGCACTTCAACCACGGCCCGATCGACATCGTGGCCGAGGCCTACGGCGACCCGTACGCCGTCGCGGCCGCGCACGACGCGGCGTGGGCGCGCTTCGTTCACGTGCTCGACGAACTGGTGCACGAGCTGCCTTTGCTGCGCCTGCCCGTCACCGACAGGATGCGCCCGCGCAGCGTGGTGGGGCGCCGCATGTGGGACGCCTGCGCCGCGTTCTCGCCGACCTTCATCACGCCGATGGCCGCCGTGGCCGGCTCGGTCGCGCAGGAGCTCGTTGCGTTCTACGACCGCCCCGGCATCGAGCGCGCGTGGATCAACAACGGCGGCGACATCGCGCTGCACCTCGCGCCCGGACAGTCGGCGCGCGTGGGCGTGTTCGCCGACATCGCGCGATTCGACTGGCGCGACCCCAGCGGCATCCTCACCACCGACGGCCAGTTCGCATTGCACGCCGACCAGCCCGTGCGCGGCGTGGCCACCAGCGGTTGGCGCGGGCGCAGTTTTTCGCTGGGCATCGCCGACAGCGTGACGGTGCTGGCACCCACCGCGGCGCAGGCCGATGCGGCCGCGACAGTGATCGCCAACGCGGTCGATGTCGACGACGTGGCCATCGCACGGCGGCCCGCCAGCGAATGCAAGGACGACAGCGACCTGGGCGACACCCTGGTCACCGTCGACGTGCCCGCGCTGGCCCCCGCGCAGGTGCGCAGCGCACTCGATACGGGCGTGGTGTGCGCCAAGGTTCTGCAAAAAGGCGGGCTCGTGTGGGCCGCTCTGCTCGTTTGCCAGGGGCAGTGGCGGCTTGTCGAGCCCTTATGCTCGAAGGCGCTCCAGGCCGAGCTGCCGCAAGCAGTTGGTTCAGTATTTGCTTAACGAAAGCAAGGTTCTTTTTCATGATCGAAATACGTCGCGTCTTCACCCATGTCGAGCACATCCACCACGAGTTCGGTCCGCGTGCCGACACCCCGTTGGTGCGCGGTGCCATCGGCGTGGTGCTGACCAATCCGTTCGCCGGCCGCTACGAGCCCGACATCCTGCCGATGATGGCGCTGCTCGACCCCGTGGGCGTCGACATGGCGCACAAGCTGCACGCCGCCATGGACGTGCCGCTCGAGCAGATCGCCACCTACGGCAAGGGCGCCATCGTGGGCGCCGACGGCGAGCTCGAGCACGGCGCGCTGTGGCATGTGCCCGGCGGCTACGCCATGCGCGAGCTGCTCGGCTGGAAGGGCGACCGCGCGGCCTACACGGCGGGCAAGGCCGAAGAAAAAACCGGCCAGCCCGCCAATGCGCTTTCCATCGTGCCGTCGACCAAGAAGGTCGGCGCACCCGGCACCACGCTCGACGTGCCGCTGACCAACATCAACGCCAGCTACGTGCGCGGCCAGTTCGACGCCATCGAGGTGCGCGTGCCCGGCGCGCCGGCGGCCGACGAAATCGTCTTCATCCTTGCGATGAGCACCGGCTACCGCATTCATGCGCGCGTCGGCGGCCTGCTGGCCAAGGACATCGCCAAGTGGGACGGCCTGCGCTGAGCCCCGTGACACAGAGACAAGACAAGGAACACACAGAACATGACCGCCAACATCCGCAAGCTCGTCATTCAGGTCGATGAAACCCGCAAGGAAATGGGCCAGGACGTGTCGCCGCCCACGCGCCGCGCCGTTGCCATCGCCGTCATCGAGAACCCCTACGCCGGGCGCTACAGCGAGAACCTCGACGAGCTGATCGCCATCGGCGAAGAGCTGGGCGCGCTGCTCGGCCAGAAGGCCGTGGCGGCGCTGGGCATCGAGCCCGGCCAGGCGCAGAGCTACGGCAAGGCCGCCATCGTGGGCGAGCGCGGCGAGCTCGAGCACGCCGCGGCCATCCTGCATCCCAAGCTGGGCGCGCCGCTGCGCGTGGCTGTCGAGAAGGGCGCTGCGCTGGTGCCTTCGGCCAAGAAGCAAGGCACGCTGGGCACCGCCATCGACGTGCCGCTCGGCCACAAGGACGCGGCCTTTGTTCGCAGCCATTTCGACGCCATCGAAGCCCGCGTGTCCGACGCGCCGCGCGCCAACGAGATCGTGGTGGCCGTGGCCGTCACCGACAGCGGCCGCCCGCTGCCGCGCATCGGCGGCCTGCAGGCGCATGAAATCAAGGGCGAAGACGGTCTTCGCTGACCGCTTCGCAAGCCTCGCTCACTCACGGTGTTTTCTTTTCTCTTTCGATCCCAAGGAGTTGTCCTCATGAACCCATTGCGTCACGTCTTCAGCGTCGCGGCCCTCGCCGCGCTGACCACCGCTCTCGTTCCCGCGCATGCGCAGGGCGTGATCAAGATCGGTGAGGTCAACAGCTACAAGGCGCAGCCCGCCTTCCTCGAGCCCTACAAGAAGGGCATGGAGCTGGCCGTCGAAGAGATCAACGCCAAGGGCGGCGTCAACGGCCGCAAGGTCGAGCTCATCACGCGCGACGACAACGCCAACCCCGGCGACGCCGTGCGCGTGGCCGAAGAGCTGGTGGCGCGCGAGAAGATCGACGTGCTGACCGGCACCTTCCTGTCGAACACCGGCCTGGCCGTGGCCGACTTTGCCAAGCAGAAGAAAATTTTCTTCCTGGCCGGCGAGCCGTTGACCGACAAGATGACCTGGCAGGGCGGCAACGAGTACACCTACCGCCTGCGCCCCGGCACCTACATGCAGGCCGCGATGCTCGTGCCCGAGGCCGTCAAGCTCAAGAAGAAGCGCTGGGCGGTCGTGTACCCCAACTACGAATACGGCCAGTCGGCCGTGGCCGCGTTCAAGACGCTGCTGAAGGCCGCGCAGCCCGACGTCGAGTTCGTCGCCGAGCAGGCACCGCCGCTGGGCAAGGTCGACGCCGGCGCCGTGGCGCAGGCCCTGGCCGACGCCAAGCCCGACGCCATCTTCAACGTGCTGTTCGGTGCCGACCTGTCCAAGTTCGTGCGCGAAGGCAACACGCGCGGCCTGTTCAAGGACCGCTCCGTTGTCAGCGTGCTGACCGGCGAGCCCGAGTACCTCGACCCGCTGAAGGACGAAACGCCCAACGGCTGGATCGTCACCGGCTACCCCTGGTACGGCATTCAGACGCCCGAGCACAAGGCCTTCTTCCTCGCGTACCACGCCAAGTACAACGACTACCCGCGCCTGGGCTCGGTGGTCGGCTACAGCATGATCAAGTCGGTTGCGGCCGGCATCGCCAAGGCCAAGAGCACCGAAACGCCGAAGCTGGTGGAAGCCTTCAAGGGCCTGCAGGTCGACACGCCGTTCGGCAAGATCAGCTACCGCGCCGAAGACCACCAGTCCACCATGGGCGCCTTCGTCGGCAAGACGAAGAACGAGAACGGCAAGGGCGTGATGGTCGACTACACCTACTTCGACGGCGCCAAGTTCCAGCCCTCCGCCGCCGACGTCAAGAAGTCCCGCGCCGCGGATTGATTGGCTCGCCCCCAGGCTGCGCGCACTTGAACCCGCCGCTTCTCCCTCCCCTTCCGGGGGAGGGTCGGGGTGGGGGCACGACGGCGCCAACCGCCTGGCCACATCGAATGCGCACGCGTCTCCCCATGAATGAAAACCGCCACCCAAAGGCCATCGGATGAGTCTTTCATCTTTGCTGCTTCAGTTCCTGACCGGGCTGTCGTCGGCTTCATCGCTGTTCCTCGTGGGGGCCGGCCTGTCGCTGATCTTCGGCGTCACGCGCATCGTCAACTTTGCGCATGGCTCCTTCTTCATGGTCGGCATCTACCTGGCCTACACGCTGGTGGAAAAGCTCGGCGGCGGCATGGCCTTCTGGCCGGCCGTGGTGCTGTCCGCCATTGCGGTCGGCCTGCTGGGCGCGCTGATCGAAATGGTGCTGCTGCGCCGCATCTACAAGTCGCCGGAGCTGTTTCAGCTGCTGGCCACCTTCGCGCTCGTGCTTGTCATCAAGGACGCGGTGCTCTACTTCTGGGGCCCTGACGAACTGCTCGGCCCGCGCGCGCCGGGCCTGTCGGGCTCAGTCGAAATTCTGGGCCGGCAATTTCCGACCTACGACCTGTTCCTGATCGTCGTCGGCCCGCTGGTGCTCGGCCTCATGTGGCTGCTGCTCACGCGCACCCGCTGGGGCACGCTGGTGCGCGCCGCCACGCAAGACCGCGAGATGGTCAGCGCGCTGGGCGTCAACCAGGCTTGGCTGTTCACCGCGGTGTTCGGCCTGGGCGCCATGCTCGCGGGCCTGGGCGGTGCGCTGCAGCTGCCGCGCGAACCGGCCACGCTGGCGATGGACCTCAACACCATTGGCGCGGCCTTCGTGGTGGTGGTGGTGGGCGGCATGGGCTCCATTCCGGGCGCCTATGCGGCGGCGCTGCTGCTGTCAGAAATCAAGGCCGTGTGCATCTGGCTCGGCGTGGTCGACATCTTTGGCTACAGCGTGTCCTTCTCCAAGCTCACGCTGGTGGTCGATTTCATCGTCATGGCCGTGGTGCTGGTGTGGCGTCCGTGGGGCCTGTTCGGCCGGCCGCAGGCGCCCAGCCGCTACGTGGGCATGGCAGAAGAGCCGCTGCGCCGCGCGAGCAAGGGCTACCTGTGGCTGGTGGCCGCGCTGGGCGTGGTGCTCATGGCCATGCCGCTGCTCACCGCCGATTCGCCCTACACCACGGTGCTGATGATCGACCTGCTGATTGCCGCGCTGTTTGCCGCCAGCCTGCACTTCATCATGGGCCCGGCCGGCATGCACTCGTTCGGCCACGCCGCCTACTTTGGTCTGGGGGCCTACGGCGCCGCGCTGCTGGTGCGCGCCAGCGGCCTGCCGATGGAGGTGGCGCTCATCGTGGCCCCGCTGGTCGCGGCCATCGGTGCCTTCGTCTACGGCTGGTTCGCGGTGCGGCTGTCGGGCGTGTACCTGGCCATGCTCACGCTGGCCTTCGCGCAGATCACCTGGGCCATCGTCTACCAGTGGGACTCTTTCACCGGCGGCAGCAACGGTCTCACGGGCGTGTGGCCGTCCGAATGGCTGTCGGACAAGCGCGCCTACTACTGGCTCACGCTGGTGCTGGTGGCCGCCGCCATCCTGCTGCTGCGCCGCGTGCTGTTCTCGCCCTTCGGCTATGCGCTGCGCGCGGGCCGCGACTCGCTGTTGCGCGCCGACGCCATCGGCATCGACGTGAAGCGCATGCAGTGGACGGCCTTTGTCATCGCGGGTGCCGCGGCGGGCCTGGCCGGTTCGCTCTACGCCTTTTCCAAGGGCAGCATCTCGCCGGAAAGCCTCAGCGTGGACAAGTCGGTCGACGGGCTGGTGATGGTGCTGCTGGGCGGCATTCAGACGCTGGCCGGGCCGGTGGTGGGCGCCGTCACCTTCAGCTGGCTGCACGACACCGTGGCACGCAACACCGACTACTGGCGCGCCACGCTGGGCGCCATCATTCTGCTGCTGGTGCTGCTGTTCCCGCAAGGCATTGCAGGCTTTGCGAAGCAAATGACCGACAAGCTGCTGCGCCGGGGCAAGGCCGACGCGGCGCCTGCAGTGTCCGCAGCGCCTGAAGCAAAGGAGGCCAAGGCATGAGCACCCCACAGACATCCAACACGCCTCTGCTCAAGGTCGAGAACCTTGGCAAGTCCTTCGGCGGCGTCAAGGCGGTCGACGGCATCAGCTTCGAGCTGCATGCCGGCGAGCTGCTTGCGCTCATCGGCCCCAACGGCGCGGGCAAGTCCACCACCTTCAACATGGTCAACGGCCAGCTCAAGGCCGACCAGGGCTCCATCCTGTTCAACGGCCAGGAGCTGGTGGGCCAGAAGCCGCGCGCCATCTGGCGCAAGGGCGTGGGCCGCACCTTTCAGATTGCCGAGACCTTCGCCTCGCTCACCGTGGCCGAGAACGTGCAGATGGCCATGCTCTCGCACGACGGCAAGCTGTTCTCCATGTGGCGCCGCGCCGCCGACCACAAGCGCGACGAGGCGCTGGTGCTGCTCGACCAGGTCGGCATGAAGGCCCAGGCCGACCGCCCTTGCAGCGAACTGGCCTACGGCGACGTCAAGCGCGTGGAGCTGGCCATTGCCATGGCCAATGCGCCCAAGCTGCTGCTGATGGACGAGCCCACCGCCGGCATGGCGCCCAAGGAGCGCAACTCGCTCATGGCGCTCACTAAAGACCTGGTGGTGCAGCGCGGCCTGGCCGTGCTCTTCACCGAGCACAGCATGGACGTGGTGTTTGCGTACGCCGACCGCATGATCGTGCTGGCGCGCGGGCGCCTCATCGCGCAGGGCAAGCCGCTGGAAATTCGCGACCACCCGAAGGTGCAGGAGGTGTACTTCGGCAGCGGCAAGACATTCGAAAAAATCGCCGAAAAGGCTGCAGCGGTTTCGGCCGCGCTGGGAGAAACAGCATGAGCGGTGAACTGCTACTGGAAGCCAAGGCCGTGTGCGCCTGGTATGGCGCCGCGCAGATCCTGTACGACGTCGACCTCGAAGTGCGGCGCGGTGAAGTGGTTGCGCTCATGGGGCGCAACGGCGCGGGCAAGTCGACCACGCTGAAGACGCTGATCGGCATGCTCGCCAAGCGCCGCGGCGCGGTGCGCTTTCTGGGCCACGACATCTCCAAGAGCGAACCGCACGTGGCCGCGCGCCTGGGCCTGGGCTTCGTGCCCGAAGACCGGCGCGTGTTCACCGACCTCACCGTCACCGAGAACCTGGAGGTCGGCAAGCAGCCCGCGCGCCGCTGGGCCGACGGCACCGACGCGCCGCTGTGGACGCCCGAGCGCCTGTTCAAGCTGTTCCCCAACCTCGGCGAAATGCCCAACCGCCCGGGCGGGCGCATGAGCGGCGGCGAGCAGCAGATGCTCACGGTGGCGCGCACCTTGATGGGCAACCCCTACCTCGTGCTGCTGGACGAGCCTTCCGAAGGCGTGGCCCCGGTGATCGTCGAGCAGATGGCCAACATGATCCTGGCGCTCAAGGCGCAGGGCGTGAGCATTCTGCTGTCCGAGCAGAACATGCACTTTGCCGAGCTGGTGTCCGACCGCGCCTATGTGCTCGAGAAGGGGCAGATCCGTTACCAGGCCACCATGGCTGAGCTTGCGGCCAACGACGAAGTGCGCCGCGCCTATCTCAGCGTCTGAGTCAGTTCTTCTTCTCGTTCTTTTTCACCCTCCCGGAGTCCACGCCATGCATCGCAGAACCCTTGTGAAATCCGCCGCCGCCTTCGGGTTGGCCAGCGGCCTCGGCAGTTTCGGTTTCAACGCCTTCGCGGCCGGCAAGATCAAGCCCGGCGCCAAGGCGGCGCTGATCGTGGTGGACGTGCAGAACTGCTTTCTGGACGGCGGCACGCTCGCGGTGAAGGGCGGCAACGAGGTCATTCCGGTCATCAACGCGCTGGCGCCCGCGTTCGAGAACATCGTGGTCACGCAGGACTGGCACACGGCCGGCCATGCGTCGTTTGCCAGCACCTACAGCGGCAAGAAGCCCTTCGAGACCACCAAGCTCGCCTACGGCACGCAGGTGCTGTGGCCCGACCACTGCGTGCAGGGCACCGACGACGCGGCGCTCGGCAAGGAGCTGAAGGTGCCCACGGCGCAGCTCATCATTCGCAAGGGCTTCCACAAGGACATGGACAGCTACTCGGCCTTCGCCGAAGCCGACCACAAGACGGCCACGGGCCTGGCCGGCTACCTGAAGGCGCGCGGCATCAAGACGGTGTACGTCACCGGCCTGGCCACCGACTTCTGCGTGGCCTGGACCGCGATGGACGCGCGCAAGGCCGGCTTCGACGCCTACGTCATCGAGGACGCCACGCGCGGCATCGACCTCAACGGCTCGCTGGCCGCGGCGTGGAAGCAGATGGCGGCCAAGGGCGTCAAGCGCATCCAGTCCGCAGACATTCAGACCGCGTGACCCACCCACCCCACGAGACACCCCGACGCATGAAGCTTTCGATTTCAAGGCGCGCCATGCTGGCGGGCAGCGCAGCCCTGGCCCTCGGCCCGGGCCTCCTTCGCTTGGCGCGCGCGGACAACGGCGTGAGCGACACCACCATCCGCATCGGCCAGTCGGCTGTGTTCAGCGGGCCGGCCAAGGACTTTGGCGTGGACTACCGCGCCGGCATCAAGCTGTACTTCGACCGGGTGAACAAGTCGGGCGGGGTGAACGGCCGCAAGATCGAGCTCATCAGCTACGACGACGCTTACGACCCCGCGAAGACGGCCGTCAACACGGCCAAGCTGATCGACGAGGACAAGGTCTTTGCGCTCACCGGCTACGTGGCCACCGGCAACCTAGCCGCCGCGATGCCGCTGGCCGAGAAGGCCGGCGTGCCGATGTTCGCGCCGCTGGTGGGCACCAGCTCGTTTCGCGCCAAGGTCAACCACCACCTGTTCCATGTGCGCGCGGGTTATGACGTGGAGCTGCGCAAGATCATCAGCCACCTGTCGACCATCGGCATTCAGTCGATCGCGGTGGTGTACCAGGACAGCGCCTTCGGCAAGTCGAACCTCGCCACCTGCGAAGAGCTGGCCGCCGACTACAAGGTGAAGGTGCTCAAGACCTTTCCGCTGGCCATCACGGCGGAAGACGCCAAGGCGGTCGTCTCCGGGTTGGCAGAGGCCAAGCCTGGCGCGGTCGTGATGATCATGGCCGGGCGCATGGTCGAGGTGTTCATGCGCGACTACCGCGCGAGCGCCGGCGGTGCGCCGCTGTACACGCTGTCGGTCGGCATCACCGATGCGGTGGGCTCGGCCAAGCGGCTCGACGGCAAGCTCGCGGGCCTGGTCACGGCCAGCATCGTGCCGCCGCCGCAGGCGCTGCGCGTGCCCATCGTGGCCGACTACCAGCGCGACCGCGCGGAGTTTGGCGAGAAGATCGACAGCTACACCTCGCTGGAGGGCTACATCGTGGCGCGCGTGATGGTCGAGGGCCTGCGCCGCGCGGGCAAGACGCTCACGCACGACAGCTTCATTGCCGGACTGGAGAGCATCGGCAGCACGCGTTTCGGCGAATTCCCGGTCGAGTACAGCGCGAAGAACCACAACGGCTCGACCTTCGTGGACCTGGAGATGTACACCCGTGACGGCCAGTTGCGGCGCTGAGCCGCTGCACCTGCGGGTCAACGGGCAGGCGCAGGCGATAGAGGGCGTGCCGCGCGAGGCGACGCTGCTGCACCTGCTGCGCAACGACCTGGGGCTGAACGGTCCCAAGTACGGCTGCGGGCTGGGGCAGTGCGGCGCGTGCACGGTGCATGTGGACGGCGTGGCCGCGCGCGCCTGCGTGATTCCCGCGCACGGCGTGGCGGGCCGCGCCATCACCACGCTCGAAGGGCTGGGCGCGCGCGGCGCCTGGCATCCGGTGCAGGCCGCGTTCGAAGACGCGCAGGCCGCGCAGTGCGGCTACTGTTTGAACGGCATGGTGATGCAGGCGGCGGCCTTGCTGGCACGCGACCCCGAAGCTGACGAGGCGCGCATCCGCGCGGAGCTGTCGGGCAACCTGTGCCGTTGCGGCACGCACATTGAAATTCTGGATGCGGTGCAGCGCGCCGCTGTGCGCATGCGCGCGAAGGCACAGCCATGAGCGGCCCGCGTTGTCCCCTCTCCCGCATGCGGGAGAGGGCTAGGGTGAGGGCAGGGGCCTTCGCGAAAGCATTGCCTTCACAAGCGCCGCTGACCCTCACCCCAGCCCTCTCCCAGAGGGAGAGGGAGCAAGACGGGGACATGGGGCAAGACAGGGAGCGGGGGCGGACCCGCGTCGAATTCTTCTCGGCCGACGCCATGCTGCTCATGGCACTCGAATCCACGAGCGGCCCGCGTTGTCCCCTCTCCCGCGTGCGGGAGAGGGCTAGGGTGAGGGCCGGGGCCTTCGCAAAAGCACATCCCTCACAAGCGCCGCTGGCCCTCACCCCAGCCCTCTCCCAGAGGGAGAGGGGGCAAGACGGGGCCATGCAGCAACACAGGGATCAGTTGCAAACGCCATGACCCGCCGCGCCGATCTCCCCCAGACCCGCGCCGAATTCCTCTCGGCCGACGGCGTGCTGCTCGTCGTGCGCGACGCTCCGCCCGCGCCGCCGCCCGTCAAGGGCCAGCCCGCGCTGATCGCCGGCAATCCGATCGAAGGCGACGAGGTGCTGCTCGCCGTGTGGGACGACGGCAGCGCCTCCGCGCTCAACGGCCACGTCGACCTGGGCACCGGCATCCAGACCGCGCTGGGCCAGATCGTGGCCGAGGAGCTCGACCTCGGCATGCCCTGCGTGCGCGTGATGCTCGGCGACACCGCGCGCGTGCCCAACCAGGGCGCGACCATCGCGAGCGCATCGATCCAGATCCATGCGCAGCCCTTGCGCCTGGCCGCCGCGCAGGCACGTGCCTGGCTGCTGGCACGCGCGGCCGAGCGGCTCGGCGTGCCTGCCGAAGACCTGCAGGTGCGCAACGGCGTGGTGCGCGTCACCGACACGCCCGATCGTCACCTCAGCTACGCCGAGCTCGTGGCCGGCCAGCGCACCGTGCTGCGCCTGGACACGCAAGCAAAACCCAAGGACCCCGCCGACTACCGCATCGTCGGCACACGCCAGGCGCGCGTCGACATTCCCGCCAAGCTCGCCGGCGAGCTGGTCTTCGTGCACGACATGCGCGTGCCCGGCATGCTGCACGGCCGCGTGGTGCGCCCGCCTTACGCGGGTGCGGACCATGGCGAGTTCATCGGCAACACGCTCGACGCGGTTGATGCGTCGTCCATCGCGCACATTCCCGGCATTCGCGCCGTGGTCGTCATTCGCGACTTCGTCGGCATCGTGGCCGAGCGCGAGGAGCATGCCGAACAGGCGCTGCGCGAACTGCGCGTGTCCTGGAAGCCCTGGCCCGGCATGCCCGACCTGAGCGACGTGGCACAGGCCCTGCGCGACAACCCCTCCACCCAGCGCCTGCTGGTCGACGAAGGCGACGTCGACGGCGCCATGGCCGCCGCCGCGCAGCCCATGCGGCGCACCTACGTGTGGCCGTACCAGATGCATGCGTCCATCGGCCCGTCGTGCGCGCTGGCCGACTGGCAGCCCGCCGACGGCAGCGGCATGCAACTGCGCTGCTGGGCCGGCTCGCAGAACCCGCATGTGCTGCGCGCGGACCTGGCCAGGCTCATGGGCGTGGAAGACGTGCAGGTCGACGTGGTCCGCATGGAAGCCGCGGGCTGCTACGGCCGCAACGGCGCCGACGACGTGGCCGCCGATGCCGCGCTGCTGGCGCGCGCTGTGGGCGCGCCGGTGCGCGTGCAGCTCACGCGCGAGCAGGAGCATGCGTGGGAGCCCAAGGGCGCCGCGCAGCTCATGGAGATCGACGGCGGCCTCACGGCCGACGGCCGCGTGGCCGCCTACGACTTCGAAACCTCCTACCCGTCGAACGGCGCGCCCACGCTGGCGCTGCTGCTCACGCGCACCATCGAGCCGGTGGCGCAGGCCTACGAAATGGGCGACCGCACCGCGCGCCCGCCCTACAGCTACGACAACCTGCGCGTGAAGGTGAACGACATGGCGCCGATCGTGCGCGCCTCGTGGCTGCGCGGCGTGTCTGCGTTGCCGAGCTCGTTCGCGCACGAGTCGTACATCGACGAGCTGGCCACGGCGGCGGGTGTCGACCCGGTGCAGTTCCGCCTGCGCTACCTGCAGGACCCGCGCGCGGTGGAGCTGGTGCAGGCCACCGCGCAGAAGGCCGGCTGGCGCATGCGCACCGGGCCGCAGGAGCATGCGGACGGTGGGCTGGGGGAGGGCGGCGACATCCTCTTCGGCCAGGGCTTTGCGTATGCGCGCTACATCCACAGCAAGTGGCCCGGCTACGGCGCCGCCTGGGCCGCGTGGGTGGCCGACGTGGAGGTGAACCGCCAGACCGGCGAGGTTCATGTGCGCCGCGTGGTGGTGGGGCACGACGCGGGGTTGATGATCAACCCCGCCGGCGTGGAGCACCAGATTCACGGCAACGTGATCCAGACCACCAGCCGCGCGCTGAAAGAGCGCGTGCAGTTCGCGCCGCAGCAGCCACAACAGCAGGGCGGTGCGACCGCGGGCGGCGCGCAGCTGCCGGGCGTGCTGCCCTCGGGCGTGGTCGCAAGCCGCGAGTGGGGCGGCTACCCGATCATCAATTTCCGCGAAGTGCCGGTGATCGAGGTGATGCACATGCCGCGGCCCGGCGAGCCTTCGCTGGGCGCGGGGGAGTCGTCGTCGGTGCCGGGCACGGCGGCGATTGCGAATGCGATCTTCGATGCGACCGGGGTGCGCTTCAGGTCGCCGCCGTTCACGCCGGAGACGGTGCTGGCGGGGTTGAATTCACTCCCTCCCCCTGCGGGGGAGAGCGGGGGTGGGGGCGAGCGGCGCTTGAGTGGTGACGCCGTCGTGCCCCCATCCCAACCTTCCCCCGGAAGGGGAAGGAGCAAGACAGATGCGCTCTGGCCCCGGCGCAAGGGCATGTGGGCCACCGGCGCCGCGCTCGTCATCGGCGGCATCGGTGTCATCGCGGGCCTGCTCGGCTGGCGCTCCGTCATCGCGCCCGTGTCGCTCACCGCGCCGGTCTACAGCCAGTCGACCATCGAACGCGGCCGCGTGCTGGCGGCGGTCGGCGACTGCGCCGTGTGCCACACCGCTGCGGGCGGCGCACCCAACGCGGGTGGGCGGGCCATGGACACGCCCTTCGGCACGCTCTACACCACCAACCTCACGCCCGACCCCGACACCGGCCTGGGCCGCTGGTCGTTCAGCGCGTTCCAGCGCGCGATGCGCGAAGGCGTCTCGCGCGACGGCCACTACCTGTACCCCGCCTTCCCCTACACCGCCTTCGCCAAGAGCAGCGACGACGACCTGCAGGCGCTGTATGCGTACTTCATGTCGATGCCCGCGGTGCGTGCTGAAACGCCCAAGTCGCAGCTCAGCTTTCCGTTCAGCGTGCGCCCGCTCATGGCCGGCTGGAACGCGCTCTTCCACGACCCCGCGCCGCTGCAGCCCGTGGCCACGCAAAGCGCGGAGTGGAACCGTGGCGCTTACCTGGTCAACGGCCTGGGCCATTGCGGCGCCTGCCACACGCCGCGCAACGCGCTGGGCGCGGAGCAGGGCGGCGCGGCCTTTCTTTCGGGCGCGATGGTCGACGGCTGGGAGGCGCCCGCGCTCACGCAGCTGTCGAAGTCCGCCGTGCCCTGGGACGCCGACGAGCTGTACCGCTACCTGCGCCAGGGCCACACCCAACGCCACGGCATGGCCGGCGGCCCGATGGCCGAGGTGGTGCGCGAGCTGCAGCAGGTGCCCGATGAAGACGTGCGCGCCATGGCCACCTACCTGGGCTCGTTCAACCCCGCACCGGCAGCGCAAGCCACTGCAGTGGCCCAACAGGCGGTCGACAACGCCGCGCGCACGCAGGGCGGCTTGCTCGGCCCCGCGCAGCGCATGTTCGACAGCGCCTGCGCGTCATGCCACCACGACGGCAACGGTCCCACGCTGCTGGGCGTGAACACGCCGCTGGCGCTCAACAGCAACCTCACGAGCGACCGGCCCGACAACCTGCTGCGCACCATCCTCGACGGCGTGCGCGAACCCGCCACGCGCGACATCGGCTTCATGCCCGCGTTCCGCGAGGCGCTCGACGACCGGCAGATCGCCGAGCTGGCCGGCTACATGCGCGCGCGCTTCGCACCGCAGGCGCCGGCGTGGCAGAACCTGCCGGCCGAGGTGGCACGCGTGCGGGCCGCGCCGGGGCACTGACCGGCCACGGACCCACCACGAACCGTCCACGGACGGTTCACGGACCGTTCACGCACCGTTCAATGGCGGGAAAACGAGCGCCCTCCGGCCGGGCGTTCGCGTGAAGCCGCCGCTACGATGCAGCGCAGCAACGTACACATCACGGAGACAACCGCCATGCCACTCGACCTTTCGACTTCTTCCAGCCTGCCCCGCGACGCCGAGCGCGCCACCCTCGTCGGGCGGCTCTGGCAGCCCGGCGTGGGCCCCGTGCTGGTGGCCGTGCACCAGGGCGACCTGTACGACCTGTCCAAGCTCGCGCCCACCATGAGCGACCTGCTGGAGGCCGACGAAGCGCCTGCCCAAGCCGTTCGCCGCGCGGTGAAGAGCGCGCCGCGCATCGCCTCGCTCGAAGAGACCCTGGCAAACAGCGATCAGAGCGACGGTGGCCCGCGCGACACCGGCAAGCCCTGGCTGCTCGCGCCCTGCGACCTGCAGGCCATCAAGGCCAGCGGCGTGACCTTCGTTGCGAGCCTGCTGGAGCGCGTCATCGAGGAGCAGGCCCGCGGCGACGCCTCGCGGGCCGAGGCCACGCGCGCGGCCATCGGCGGCGTGCTGGGCGACAACCTCGCTGACATCGTGCCCGGCTCGCCCGAGGCCATGAAGGTGAAGGAGGTGCTCATTGCGCAGGGCGTGTGGTCGCAGTACCTCGAAGTGGGCATCGGCCCCGACGCCGAGATCTTCACCAAGGCCCCGGTGCTTGCGGCCGTGGGCACGGGCGCCGACGTGGGCATTCATGCGGGCTCGGTGTGGAACAACCCCGAGCCCGAGGTGGTGCTGGCCGTCAACAGCCGCGGCGAGACGCTGGGCGCGGCACTGGGCAACGACGTCAACCTGCGCGACTTCGAAGGCCGCAGCGCCTTGCTGCTGGGCAAGGCAAAAGACAGCAACGCCTCGTGCGCCATCGGCCCCTTCATTCGCCTGTTCGACGAACACTTTGGTATTGCCGACGTGCGCCGCATCACCGTCGCGCTGGAAGTGACCGGCCCCGAAGGCTTCACGCTCGAAGGCTCCAGCTCGCTGTCGAAGATCAGCCGCGACCCGCTCGACCTGGTCGCGCAGACCATCGGCAAGCACCACGCCTACCCCGACGGCTTCATGTTGTTTCTTGGAACTATGTTCGCACCGACACAAGACCGTCACGGACCTGGGCAAGGATTCACCCATGTCGTGGGGGACCGTGTGCGCATCGCCGCACCCGAACTCGGCGCCCTGGTCAACCGCGTGGTGCACGCGGACCAGGCGCCGCGTTGGACTTTCGGTGTCGGCGCGTTGATGCGCAACTTGGGTGCACGCGGACTGTTGTAAACGTTCCGTAGACGTTCTGGCGGTGAGGCCAAAGGAGGTGTACTCCTTTGTAATTCACCGCTCGTACGTTGGCTCCGTTGCTGTTGACCGCGCTGCGCGTTCCCCTCAAGATAACTGTTGTTGACGAACAGTTAACCAAGGGAGAAGAGGTTGTCGCAAAGCGAAATCGAACTATTGCAGTCGGTGGTGGATGGCGCGCGCGCTTGCGGCGAAGACCTCGAATACGACCCTGATTTTCTGGCCCTGCAGCAGGCCACCACGGGCAAGCGCGAGCAGCAGTTCGGCTCGACCATCATCCCCGCGGAACCCCCCGACTGGGCGCGCGTGGAGCGCCTTGCCAAGCAACTGTGCAGCCGCACGCGCGACCTGCGCGTGCTGGTGCCTCTTACGCTCGCATGGACCGAGAACCGCGGCCTTCCGGGCTACGTGGAAGGGCTCCAGCTGGTGCACGCCGTGCTGCAGACCTTCTGGAGCGAGGTGCATCCGGTGGTGGTGGACGGCGACTTCGAAGACCCCCTGCCGCGCATGAACGCACTGGCCGCGCTGGCCGAAGCCGAAGGGCTCGGGCGCAGTGTGCGCGACGCCAAACTGCTCGACGACACCGGCACCGCCATGAGCCTGCGCCAAGTGGAGGCGCTGCTCGATTCGAGCAAGGCCGACCACCAGATCGACTACCCCGGCGGCATCGGACGGCTGCGCGACGCGGCGCGGCGCGCGCACGAAAAGTCGGCACCCCCGGTGGTGGCCCTGCGCGAGGCCATCTTGTTGCTGCAGGGCATTCGCGAGACCTGCGAGCGTGCACTGGGCCAGAGCTGGGCGCCCGACTTCTCGCGCCTCGAACGCTCGCTGCGCACCGTCATGCAATTGCTGCCCGAGCAGGCACAGGCCGACATGACGAAAGTCATGGAGGCCAACGCCGGAGCCCCTCTTCAAGGTGTGGAACTTTCCACTACACCTGCGCAAAGCCACGCCGAAAGTGCTGCAGATGGCGGCATCGGCCTACGCGCGCCGCGCATCAAAGACATTGAAATAGCCAGCCGTGACGACGTGCAAGTGCTGTTGAAAAAAGCTTGCGAATATTTGGAGCGCGCCGAGCCCAGTCATCCCGCGCCCATGCTGATACGAAGAGCACAGCGGCTTCTGGATCTGAATTTTCTGCAGATCATCGAAGAGCTCGTGCCGGAGGGATTGCAAAAGATCGAGAGCCTTGCAGGGCGCCCATCCAGCGGCGCCGGCAGCGCCGAGTAACCGCGCCGCATCGCCAACCAAAGGGCAGCAGCAGCGGCAGGGAGGGGCGCGCGTGCCCCACGCATTTCAGATTCAAGAGGAAGCTTTATGGCAGACAACCGTGTCAGAAACAGTGGTCAGAAGTTCATTGCGCGCAACCGTGCGCCGCGCGTGCAGATCGAGTACGACGTGGAGATCTACGGCAGCGAACGCAAGATTCAGCTGCCCTTCGTGATGGGCGTCATTGCCGACCTGGCGGGCAAGCAGACCGACCCGCTGCCCGACCTCGCGGAGCGCGAGTTCATGGCGGTGGACATCGACAACTTCGACGAGCGCATGAAGTCCATCAAGCCGCGCGTGGCCTTCCAGGTGCCCAACACGCTCACGGGCGACGGCCAGATGAATGTCGACATCACCTTCGACAGCATGGACGACTTCTCCCCTGCACGCATTGCGCGCCAGGTGGGCGCGCTGCAGCACCTGCTGGAGGCGCGCACCGAGCTGTCGAACCTGCTGTCTTACATGGACGGCAAGAACGGCGCGGAGCAACTCATTGCGCAGGCGCTGCAGAACCCGGCGCTGCTGAAGTCGCTGGCCTCGGCGCCCAACCCGGCGGTGGCCAAGGCGGTGGAAGCCGCGAACGAAAAGTCGGGCGCCTCCGGCAACCCCGCAACGCCCTCCGAGTAAGCGCGAGCAGCAAGGACACAGCCCCATGAGCACCGCCCCCCAGAAGACCGCCACTCAGGCACAGGCCACCGTCGAGGCGCTTGCGCCCAACGAGTTCTCCGACCTGCTGCAACGCGAGTTCAAGCCCAAGACCGACCAGGCCCGCGAGGCGGTGGAGAACGCCGTCAAGACGCTGGCCGTGCAGGCGCTGGAAAACACCGTCACCGTCTCCAACGACGCCTACCGCTCGGTGCAGGCCATCATCACGGAGATCGACCGCAAGCTCTCCGAGCAGATCAACCAGATCCTGCACCACGAAGAGTTTCAGCAGCTCGAAGGCGCATGGCGCGGCCTGCACTACCTGGTGAACAACACCGAGACCGACGAGCAGCTGAAGATTCGCGTGATGTGCGCGTCCAAGCGCGAAGTGGCGCGCTCGCTCAAGCGCCACAAGGGCATCGGCTGGGACCAGAGCCCGCTGTTCAAGAAGATCTACGAGGCCGAGTACGGCCAGTTCGGTGGCGAGCCCTTTGGCGCGCTCATCGGCGACTTTCACTTCGACCACAGCCCGCCGGACGTGGAGATGCTCGGCGAGATGGCCAAGATTGCCGCGGCCGCGCACTGCCCCTTCATTGCCGGCGCATCGCCCACGGTGATGCAGATGGAGTCGTGGCAGGAGCTGTCGAACCCGCGCGACCTGACCAAGATCTTTCAGAATACAGAGCACACCGCCTGGCGCTCGCTGCGCGACTCCGAAGACGCGCGCTACATCGGCCTGGCCATGCCGCGTTTTCTGGCGCGCCTGCCCTACGGTGCGCGCACCAACCCGGTCGACGAGTTCGAGTTCGAGGAAGAGACCGACTCGGCCGCGCACAACCGCTACACCTGGGCCAACTCGGCCTACGCCATGGGCGTGAACATCAACCGCTCGTTCAAGCAGTACGGTTGGTGCACGTCGATTCGCGGCGTGGAGTCTGGCGGCGCGGTGGAGAACCTGCCCACCCACACCTTCCCCACCGACGACGGCGGCGTGGACATGAAGTGCCCCACCGAAATTGCCATCAGCGACCGGCGCGAGGCCGAGCTGGCCAAGAACGGCTTCATGCCGCTGGTGCACCGCAAGAACTCCGACTTTGCGGCCTTCATCGGCGCGCAGTCTTTGCAGCTGCCGGCGGAGTACTACGACGCCGACGCCACGGCCAACGCCAACCTGGCCGCGCGCCTGCCGTACCTGTTCGCCTGCTGCCGCTTTGCGCACTACCTGAAGTGCATCGTGCGCGACAAGATCGGCTCGTTCCGCGAGCGCGAGGACATGGAGCGCTGGCTGAACGACTGGATCATGAATTACGTCGACGGCAGCCCCGGCACCTCGTCGCAGGACACCAAGGCCATGAAGCCGCTGGCGGCCGCCGAAGTGCAGGTGGAAGCCATCGAAGACAACCCCGGCTACTACGCCGCCAAGTTTTTTCTCCGGCCGCACTACCAGCTCGAAGGGCTGACGGTGTCGTTGCGGCTGGTTTCGAAGCTGCCGTCCAACAAGAAGGACAGCAGCTAATTCAACGGCGACCCGACACCGGGCGCACACACCTCAGGGAGTCAATTCAATGGCAGTAGACATGTTCATGCGCGTCGAAGGCGCGGGCGGCGAATCGAAGGACGCGAACCACAAGGACTGGAGCGACATCAAGTCGTTTGCATGGGGTGCCACGCAGCCCGGCAACATGGTCAGCGGCGGCGGCGGGGGCGTGGGCAAGGCCAGCTTCAACGACCTCCAGGTGCTCGCACGCATCGACAAGGCCGCACCTGCCGTGCTGAAGAACTGCGCCAGCGGCAAGCACCTGGCCAAGGTGGAAGTGTCGGTGTGCAAGGCCGGCGGCGGGCAGATCGAATACACCCGCGTCACGCTCGAAGAAGTGCTGGTCACGTCCGTGCAGTACACGGCCGAGCAGGGCTCCGACGCCGTGTTCGTGCAGTACGCCTTCCAGGCCGCGAAGGTGAAGCAGCAGTACTGGGAACAGACCGAAAAGGGTGGCAAGGGCGCCGAGACGGTGCTGGGCTGGAACCTGAAGGAAAACAAGGAAGCCTGATCCGCTTGCGGGTGTCGGCTGCAGGTGCGCGACCGGTCTTGGGGCTGGTCGTGCCGGTTTCCCGACGGTCTGCAAGGCCGTCCTTCGCACAGTGGCTTTTGTTGCGCCACGTGCCCGTCAGTCAGTGAGGAAGCGTCATGGGAGTTACCGGAGTTACCGGAGCTATTGCACAAGGGTTTGCCGTTCTTGGCGAGCAGTCCGTCGCCGAGCACATCGAAGCGGTGCAGCGGCAGATTCGCGCCAACCCCCAGAACGCCGGCCTGCGGCTGGCGCTGTGCCACTTTCTCGCGGTGCGCGGTGAATGGGAGCGCGCCGAGGAGCAGCTCAAGCGCGCCACCCAGCTGGACACCACCTTCACCCCCGCCAGCGTGACTTGCGCGATGGCGCTCGCGGCGGAACGCCATCGCGCAGACGTGTGGAACGGCACACGCGCGCCAATTTTGCTGGGCGGCAATGCGGAGTGGGTCGAGCAGCTGATCGCCGCCGCGGCGCTGCCGCCCGAGCGCACCGACGAGGCCGCCGCCCTGCGTGAAAGCGCACGGCAGGCCGCACCTGCATTGCAAGGCGCACTGACCCAGGTGGACCGCAGCGATTCGCGCGCCGCGCAGGCGCTGGACGGCGAGCCCGTCGAGCGCACTGCTTTCACCTGGCTGTGCGATGGCGACGTGCGCCTGGGCCCGGTGCTGGAGCTGCTCACGCCCACGGGTTATGCATGGCTGCCATTGACCGAGGTGCGCCGCATCAAGTTCTCGCGCCCGCGGCACCTGGTCGACCTGCTGTGGGCGCCCGCCGAAACCGAGCGGCACGACGGCCGTGCGCTCAACGGGCTGGTGCCCGTGCGCTACCCCGGCCCGCTCGAAGGGCTGGACGACGACACCGCCCTCGGGCGCCGCACCGACTGGCTGCCTCTGGCCGGCGAAGAGCAGTACGCGGGCCAGGGCCAGCGCACGCTGATCAGCGAGGCCGGCGACCATTCGATGCTCGACCTGCGGCTGATCGAATTCAATTCAGAGGGCACCGCCGCATGAGCGCCATGCTGGATACCGAGGGCGAGCTGCAGGAAAGCGTCGCGCGCGACCGACTGCAGCCCGTGCTGCTCGACCGCCTGACCGACACCACGCCGCAAACCCGCCATGAGCGCGCGGGCGCCTTCCTCATGAGCGGCAAGCTGTTGCGCGACTCGGTGCTGCGCGACCTGCAGTGGCTGCTGAACACCGCCAACTTCGGTGCCGACCACGACATCAACGCCATGCCGCGCGCGCGCCGCTCGGTGCTGAACTACGGTGTGCGCGGCTGGGCCGGCGGGCGCATGTCGGAGGTCGACTTCGCCGACGTGGAGGCCGCCATTCGCGGCGCCATCATCGACTTCGAGCCGCGCATCATGAAAGACAGCATCGACGTGCGCTGCGTGACCGATGCCAACGACCTGGAGCACCACAACCTGCTGGCGCTGGAAATCCGCGGCACGCTGTGGTCGGTGCCATACCCGATCGAATTCATCCTGCGCTCGGAGCTGGACCTGGAAAGCGGGCACATGGTGCTGCGGCCGACTGGAGGGCTTTGATGCGGCGCGTGGTGCTGGTGGCTTGCCGCCCGTCTTGCCCCCTCTCCCTCCGGGAGAGGGTTGGGGTGAGGGCCGACGGCGATGGACCCGCCGACAGCGCTTGCAACGCCGCACCCCTCACCCTGGCCCTCTCCCGCAGGGAGAGGGAACAAGGCGGGAGCCGCTGACATGGACGCCAAGCTCCTCGACTATTACAACCGCGAGCTCACCTACATGCACGAGCTCGGGGCCGAGTTCGCGCAGCGCTACCCCAAGATCGCGGGCCGCCTGGGCATGCGCGGCATCGAGGTCAGCGACCCGTATGTGGAGCGCCTGCTCGAAGGCTTCAGCTTTCTCACGGCGCGCATCCAGCTGAAGATGGACGCGGAGTTTCCGCGCTTCTCGCAGCGCCTGCTCGAGGTGGTGTACCCCAACTTTCTGGCGCCGCTGCCCGCTATGGCCGTGGTGCAGATCGACGGCAACCTCAACGAAGGGTCGCTCAAGGCCGGCTACGAGCTGCCGCGCCACACCATCCTGCGCGGCCGCATGATCAAGGGCGAGCAGACGGCCTGCGAATTTCGCACCGGCCATGCCGTCACGCTGTGGCCCATTCGCATTGCCGAGGCCGGCATCGGCCCGGTGCCCGCGGACATTGCGCACGCCATGCCGATGGTGGCGCGGCAGGCGAAGAGCGCCATCACCATCAAGCTCGAAGCGGTGGGCGGCGCGCGCTTTGCCGACATGCCGCTCGACCGGCTCGAGTTCTTTCTGTCGGGCGCCGAGCTGCATGCGCTGCGCGTGCTCGAACTGGCCACGCACCACAGCCTGGGCGTGGTGTGCCGCAGCGGCCCCGGCGCCTCAGGTGGTGCGGGTGGCGGTGCTCGCATCGTGCCGCTCGGTGAAGACGCCATCAAGCACGAAGGCTTCGACCCCGAGCAGGCCCTGCTGCCCTACGACGCGCGCTCGTTCCAGGGCTACCGCCTGCTGCACGAGTACTTCGCGTTCCCCGACCGCTACCTGTTCTTCAGCGTCAACAAACTGCGCGCGGCGGCAGCGGCCATGGGCGGCACCACGATGGAAATCGTGATCCTGCTCGACCGTGCCGACGCCGACCTCGAACGGCTGGTCGACGCCAAGCACTTCTCGCTGTTCTGCACGCCCATCATCAACCTGGTGCCGCGCCGCAGCGACCGCATTCCGGTGGGCCCGGGCCAGCATGAGCACCATGCGGTGATCGACCGCACCCGCCCGCGCGACTTCGAGATCTTCACCGTGGAGCGCGTCACCGGCCACATGGCCAACGGCTCGGAGGAGCGCGAGTTCCGCCCCTTTCTCGGTTCATTCGCGGCGGACGACGGCGACTTCGGCGCCTACTTTTCGCTGCGCCGCGAGCCGCGCCTGGTGTCCGACCGGGCGCGCGCGCAGGGCACGCGCACCAGCTACACCGGCAGCGAGGTGTACGTGTCGCTGGTCGACCAGCAGGACGCGCCGTTTCCGCACAGCCTGCGCCACATCACGCTCGATGCGCTGTGCACCAACCGCGACCTGCCGCTGCTGCTGCCGACCGGGCTGGAGTCGGACTTCACGCTGCGCGTCTCTGCCCCGGTGCGCGCCATCCGCATCCTGCGCGGGCCGTCGCGACCCTACCCGGCATTGGCCGAAGGCGCGCTCACCTGGCGCCTCATCAGCCACCTGGGGCTGAACTACCTGAGCCTCACCGATGTGGACGCGGAGCAAGGCGCATCGGCCCTGCGCGAAATGCTCGACCTGTACGGCAACCTGGCCGACCCGGCGGTGCGCCGCCAGATTCAGGGCGTGCGCTCGATGGCGCTGGCGCCGGTGTTCCGCAGGCTGCCGGAGCCGGGGCCGATCATGTTCGGCCGCGGTGTGGAAATTGCGCTGAAGATCGACGAGGTCGCGTTCTCCGGCGCCAGCCCGTACCTGTTCGGTGCCGTGCTGGAGCAGTTCTTCAGCCGCCATGTGTCGCTCAACTCGTTCACCGAGTTCGCGCTGAGCAGCCTGCAGCGCGGCGAAATCGCGCGCTGGACTCCGCGCGTGGGACGTCGCCCCGCGGTATGAACGACATCGGCATCACTGGCAGCACGGCCGTTGCAAACACTGCGGCGGTCGATGGGTTCGACGCCCTCGCCGAGCAAGGTCGTGAGATTGCGCAACCGCTGCAGTCCACGCCCGTGCCACGCGGCATGCCAGAGATCGACCCCGCGCTGTGGGCCCGGCTGGTCGAGCAGCCCTTCGAGCACGACCTGTTCATGCTGCTGCGCCGCCTCGACGCGCAGGGCGACCATCCGCTGCTGGGCCGCGCGCCGCGACCGGTCGACGAGCCTTTGCGGCTGGGGCAGGAACCGTCGATGGCCTTCGCGCCGTCCAACGTGTCGGGCGTGGAGGTCGACGGCGACGGACCGCCGCGCATTTCCATCTACGGCTTCGGCCTGTTCGGCCCCAACGGCCCGCTGCCGCTGCACCTGACCGAATACGCCCGCGAGCGCAAGCGCCACCATGACGACGACACGCTCAGCGCGTTTGCCGACCTGTTCCATCACCGGTTGATCTTGCTGTTCTACCGGGCCTGGGCCGACGCCCAATCAGTCAACAGCCTGGACCGCCCCGACGGCCATCGCTTCGTCGACTACGTGGCCAGCCTCATGAACATGGGCCAGCCCGGCCTGCAAGAGCGCGACCGCATCGCCGACCACGCGCGCACCTTCATGGCGGGCCACCTGGTGCGCCAGACACGCAACCCCGAAGGGCTGATTCAGATCCTCAAGCTCTACTTCGACGTGCCCGTGCGCGTGGAGGAGTTCGTGAGCGACTGGGTGATGATCGACGAGCGCGAGGTCAGCCGCCTGGGCCTGTTCGGGCGCAACCACCGGCTTGGCGGCGGCGCCACGCTGGGGCTGGCGGTGCGCGACGCGCAGAGCAAGTTCCGCCTGGAGCTGGGGCCGCTGTCGCAAGCCGAGTTCCGTGAGTTCCTGCCCGGCAGCAAGCGCCTGCAGCAGGTGGTCGACTGGGTGCGCCAGTACGTGGGCATCGAGTTCGCGTGGGAGCTGCGCCTGGTGCTTAAAAAGCAGGACGCCCACGCCACCCAGCTCGGCGGCAGCCAGCGCCTGGGCTGGGGCAGCTGGCTGGGCACGCGCCTGTCGGACACCGACGCCGGCGACATGGTGTTCCAGCCCGAGGCCTTGTTTTCCCATTCCGCATCGGCACCAACCGGTGCCGTGCCTGCATCTTCTTCCATGGGTTTATGACCGACATCCGCCGCGTCTCTCTGTTCTCCAAGCTCAACCCGGTGCTCTACAAGGCACTGGAAACCGCCACCGCCTTCGCCAAGCTGCGCGGCAATGCCTATGTGGAGCTCGTGCACTGGCTGCACCAGATCCTGCAGCTGCAGGACAGCGACCTGCGCCGCATCGTGAAGCGCGCGGGGCTCAACCTGGACGCGGTGGAGCAGGACCTGGTGCGCGCGCTCGACCGGCTGCCGCACGGCGCCACGTCCATCAGCGACATCTCCGAGCACGTGGACAACGCGGTTGAACGCGCCTGGGTCTATGCCAGCCTGCGCTTCGAGGCCACCTCCATCCGCGGTGCCTACCTGCTGGCCGGCATCGTGAAGACGCCGGGGCTGCGACAGGTGCTCTCGGGCATCTCGCGCGAGTTCGACAAGCTGGTGCCCGACGTGCTGGTGGCGCAGCTCGCGGCCTGGACCGAAGGCTCGCCGGAAGACGACTTCGATGCCGCGCCGGGCGCGGGTGAATCCGCTGGCGCACCCGCCGTGGCGCACCAGGGCGACGGCCCCCCCGCGGGCGGCTCGGCGCTGGCCAAGTACGCAAGCGACCTCACGGCCAAGGCGCGCGCGGGCGAGCTCGATCCGGTCTACGGGCGCGACGACGAGATCCGCCAGATCATCGACATCCTCATGCGCCGCCGGCAGAACAACCCGCTGCTCACCGGCGAGGCCGGCGTGGGCAAGACGGCGGTGGTCGAAGGCCTGGCCTCGCGCCTTGCATCGGGCGACGTGCCACCGTCGCTGAAAGACGTGTCGCTGTGGGTGCTCGACCCCACGCTGCTGCAGGCCGGCGCGGGCGTGAAGGGCGAGTTCGAGCAGCGCCTGCGCCAGGTGATCGACGAGGTCGAGAAAAGCCCCAAGCCCATCGTGCTGTTCGTCGACGAAGTGCACACGCTGGTGGGCGCGGGCGGCACGGCCGGCACCGGTGATGCGGCCAACCTGCTCAAGCCCGCGCTGGCGCGTGGCCGGCTGCGCACCATCGGCGCCACCACCTGGTCGGAGTACAAGAAGTACATCGAAAAAGACCCGGCGCTCACGCGCCGCTTTCAGACCATTCAGGTGCACGAGCCCACCGAGCCCAAGGCGGTGATCATGCTGCGCGGCATTTCGGCCGAGCTGGAAAAGCACCACGGCGTGCTCATCCTCGACGCCGCGCTGGAGGCGGCCGTGAGCCTGTCGCACCGCTACATTCCCGCGCGGCAGTTGCCCGACAAGGCGGTGAGCCTGCTGGACACCGCCTGCGCGCGCGTGGCGCTGAGCCAGCATGCATTGCCGGCTGCACTGGAAGACCTGCAACGGCGCATCGAGGTGCTGGGCATCGAGTCGGGCATTGCGGGGCGCGAGGCGGTCATCGGCGTGGGCGAGCACCAGCGCGTGGCGGACATCGCCGCGCAGGTGGCGCAGGCGCAGGCCGAGCTTGCGCTGCTGGAAAGCCGGCGGGTGGAAGAAAGTGCGCTGGTCGAACGCATCGTCGCGTTGCGCAAGCAGCTGTCGCCGGCTGCGGTGCCGGTGCAGGCCGAGCAAGGTGATGCGCCCGATGCCGATGCGCCGCCTGCAGTGCCTGTCGAACCCACGGAGCCCGCGCGTTCACCCGAAGACCTCCGCGCCGAACTCGACGACGCGCAAGACAAGCTCGTGCAGCTGCAAGGCGAGTCGCCACTGATTCTTTCGGCGGTGGACGCGCAGGCCATCGCCACCGTGGTCGCCGACTGGACGGGCATTCCCATCGGGCGCATGGTGCGCGACGACGCGCAGTCGGTGCTGCGGCTGGGCGAGATTCTGTCGGCGCGCGTGGTCGCACAGCCCGACGCGCTGGAAACCATCTCGCGGCGCATTCGCACCGCGCGTGCGCGGCTGGACAACCCCAACAAGCCGGTGGGCGTGTTCCTGCTGTGCGGCCCTTCGGGCGTGGGCAAGACCGAGACCGCGCTGGCGTTGTCCGAAGCGCTGTACGGCGGCGAGCAGAACCTGGTCACCATCAACATGAGCGAGTTCCAGGAGTCGCACACCGTCTCCACGCTGAAGGGCGCGCCGCCCGGCTACGTGGGCTATGGCGAAGGCGGCGTGCTCACCGAGGCGGTGCGCCGCCGGCCTTACAGCGTGGTGCTGCTCGACGAGATCGAGAAGGCCCACACCGACGTGCACGAGATCTTCTTCCAGGTGTTCGACAAGGGCTGGATGGAAGACGGCGAGGGCCGCCACATCGACTTTCGCAACACCGTGATCATCATGACCTCCAACGTCGGCACCGACCTGGTCATGCAGCTGTGCGAAGACCCGAGCCTGCGCCCCGACCCCGAGCCGCTGGCCGCCGCGCTGCGCGAGCCGCTGCTGAAGGTGTTCGCGCCCGCGCTGCTGGGCCGCCTGGTGGTGGTGCCCTACTACCCGCTGCATGCCGAGGCGCTGCACCGCATCATTCGCCTGCAGCTGGACCGCGTTGCCGCGCGGCTGCAGGCCAACCACGGCATTGCGCTGGCCTACGACGACAGCGCCGTGGCGCTGGTGGCACGGCGCTGCACGGCCATCGAGTCGGGCGGGCGAATGATCGACGCCATCCTCACGCACACCATCCTGCCGCGGCTGAGCGAGGAGGTCATTGGCGCCACCGTCAGCGCGCGCAGGCTCACCGCCGTGCAACTGGGCGCGGCGGGCGACGAATTTCACTATGAGTTTTCCGAGGCGCCGCGCTGAGTGCGCAAGGCAAACCAAGAAAGGGAGCAGCCATGGACCGCGTCGTCATAGCCCATACACCGCTGGCGCAAGACCAGCTCATGTTCCGTTCGATGCAGGGCAGCGAAGCCCTGTCGCAGCTGTTCGAGTTCGAGGTCGACCTGCTGAGCCCGGGCACGGCCGTCGACATGAAGGCGATGCTGGGCAAGCCACTCACGCTGCAGATCAAGACCCTCACCGGCGTGCCGCGCTACCTCAACGGGCAGATTACGCGCTTCACCCTGGTGGGCCGGGACACCAGTTCGTCGCGCTACATGGTGTATCGCGCCTCGCTGAGGCCTTGGCTCTGGTACCTCACGCGCACCAGCGACTGCAAGATCTTCCAGAACAAATCGGTCGTCGAAATTATCGAGGAGGTGCTTGGCGAGTACGGCTTTGCATTCGAGACAAAGCTCACCGCCACTTACCGCCAGTGGGACTACTGCGTGCAATACCAGGAGACCGACTTCGCCTTCGTGAGCCGGCTCATGGAGCACGAGGGCATCTACTACTACTTCAAGCACGAAGACAACCAGCACACGCTGGTGCTGGCCGACGACATGAGCGCGCACGATGCGCTGCCGGAATATCCGAGGATCAGCTACCTGTCGACGGACCGCCTGGCCGACCCCGGCCGCGAGTCGATCGACCAGTGGGAAGTGACGGAGGAGATTCGCCCCGGCACCTACGTCGTGGACGACTTCGACTTCAAGAAGCCGAAGGCCGACCTGCTCAACACCCGCAGCCAGCCGCGCGGCCATGACCATGGCCAATACGAGATGTACGAATGGATGGGCGGCTACAGCGACGCCGGACAAGGCGAGCACTACGCCCGCATCCGGCTGGAGGAGGCGCAGGCGCAGGCCGAGCTGGACGTCGGCCATGCCACCGTGCGTGGCATGGCCCCGGGCTATCGCTTCACGATGCAGAACGCGCCGCGCGAAGAAGACAACCGCGAGTACCTGATCGTCTCGGTGCTCTACAGCCTGCGCGAGGGCGGCTATGCCTCCGGCAGCGAGAAGGGCAGCTACGGTTTTCAGTTCGGCGTGCAGCCCACGTCCGTTGCCTATCGCGCGGCGCGGGTGACGCGCATCCCGACCACCCACGGGCCGCAGACCGCCACCGTGGTCGGCCCGCCGGGCGAGGACATCTGGATCGACAAGTACGGCCGCGTCAAGGTGCAGTTTCGCTGGGACCGCTACGGCCAGCGCAACGAGAACAGCTCATGCTGGGTGCGCGTGTCGAGCGCCTGGGCGGGCTCCAACTTCGGCGCCGTCAACCATCCGCGCATAGGCCAGGAGGTGGTGGTCGACTTCATCGCCGGCTGCCCCGACAGGCCCTTGATCATCGGGCGCGTCTACAACGCCGACCAGATGCCGCCGCTCGAGTTGCCCGCCAAGGCCACGGTCAGCGGCTTCATCAGCCGCACCCTCAAGGGCGACGGAGAGCTGGCCAACCACTTCGTGATCGACGACGACCCGAGCAACGAGTCGATCAAGATCCATGCGCAGAAGGATTTCAGCCTCAGCGTCGAGAACAATGAAACACACACCGTGGACGGCTTGCGCGAGACGGTGATCGAAGGCTCGGACACCTACACGACCAACACCTCGCTCGACGAGACGGTCAACGGGCCGCACACGCTGACGGTCAACAAGGGCGGGCCGCAGAAGATCACCGTCAACGGCGGCGACCAGTTCATCAAGGTGGACGGTGGCAACCAGCAGGTCGATGTCATCGGGAATCAGACCCTCCATGTCACCGGCAAGCGCACGGACACGGTGGACAGCGGTGAAGAGCGAATCATCGGCAAGTCGCTCAAGGAAGACATTGCGGGCCCGCAGACCACCACGGTGGTTGGTCTGTACACCGAAGAAACCAACGGGAAGAAGGTGACGGTCAACGGCGACGAGGACTACTTGGTCAATGGGGCGCAAAAGGTGCATGCGACCACGTCGTTGAAAGCCACGACGGACGGCCCCATGAACCTGGAAAGCACCAAAGCAGACATCACGGTGAAGTCACCGACCATGATCATCCTGGATGCGCCCCATGTGGAGGACACGTCGAAGAAGAAAGTGACGTTCACGGACTGGGGCATTGCTTTCAAGGGCTTCAACATGGGGATCACCGGGGTCAACGTGAACCTCAATGGCGTCGGCGTGACCGTGAATGCGTCGTCCACCACCGTTACCGGCCTGAACACGGGGTTCAACGTCTACTCGCTCACAGGTACGTTCATCAAGCTCGACCTGTACAACGTCAGCCTTTCGATGGGCGTGTTTTCCACCACCCAGACGGTTTTCACGTGGGACAACCAGGCGCAAAAAATCGAAAACAACGCATACAGGGTGAACCTCTCGGGCCTCACCGTCTTCATCTGAGCCTGGAGCGCATGTTGGATCTTTTCACTGTGTGGTTTACCAAGTACTGGTATCTGATTGTCCCCATCGCCGTCGTCGTGCTGTCGACGTTCGTG
Organism: Variovorax sp. H27-G14; assembly: GCF_046156345.1. Lineage (NCBI taxonomy): Bacteria > Pseudomonadati > Pseudomonadota > Betaproteobacteria > Burkholderiales > Comamonadaceae > Variovorax > Variovorax sp. H27-G14. Next base: position 40,853 of record NZ_JAYLVN010000022.1, on the reverse strand, counting down.
GCGATCACGCTGGCCAAGCGCTATGCCTCCCACGTGATGCAGATGCAGAGCGAGGGGAACCGCCGCGCGATGGGTACGGATCTCGCCGAGCGAGTGCTTCGCACGGGCCAACCGGCCGTAGCGACAGTGCTCGAGAGCCATGACACGGGCATGCGGGTCGCTCGCATCTACATCCTCGTACGGCTCAAGTTCCAGGTACGGCCCGAGGGAGGACGGCCTGCCTTCGAGGCTGAACTGGTCGCCCCGATCAGCCCGGTGAAGCTCGCCGACTTCGCACCGGGGCGCTCCGTGAAGATGCGCTTCGACCCGGTCTCGCACGAGATCGCCATCGATCAGCCGATGCGCTGAAGCGGGTCCGCTGCCCTCATGAAGACCATCAAACCCTTTCGCCTGAGCATCCTCACGCGGCCCTTCCGGCGGCAGCGGCAAGACCACCTGGGCGTCTCGGTCTTCGCGATGGCCAGCCTGGCGCCCGAGCCTTTGCTGATGCCAGACCAGGATCTGTGGAAGCTGGCAGCCGACGAGATCGGGCCCGGCAACGTGCTGGACCTGGGCGTGCCCAAGATCGAGCCGGAGTGGCTGGTCAGCGGCTATGCGTACACGGCGCATCAGGACGACAAGACACTGTGCGCGGCCAAGGCCGTTTTCCATGGCCAGGCCAAGTCGTTGCTGGTGAGTGGGGACCGCTACTGGCTTGGCGGCCGCGCGACGCCTCCCCAGCCTTTCGAGCGCCTGAGGCTGGACTGGGCACATGCCTATGGCGGCCCGAGCGAGTCCGAAAACCCCGAGGGCATCGGCAGCTTCGATGAAACGATCAACGGCGTACACACGCGCCGGGTTCCCAATGTCGAGTTGCCCGGCGCGCGCCAGGACGGGCCCGGGCGGCGCATCGTGCCCGCGGGTTTCGGCGCCGTGCCGCCTGATCGGCCGCAGCGGCTCGCGCTGATGGGGCGCGCCTACGACCAGCAGTGGCTGCAGCACGAGTACCCGGGTTTCGCCGATGACATGGACTGGCGCTACTTCAATGCCGCGCCTGCCGACCAGCGCCTGCCCGGCCAGCGCGAGTTGCCGCCGGGCGCCGCCTACGAACTGTGGAACATGCACCCTCGACAGCCGGTGATGCGCGGCCAGCTGCCCGATTGGCAGGCGCGCTGCTTCGCCAGTTTTCAGAACGACGGTGGCGCGCTGTCGGAAATTTCGCTGCGCCTGAGCACGGCCTGGTTTTTCCCGCACGCCGAGCGCGTCATCCTGGTCTGGCACGGTGCATCGCCCATCGCGGAGGACGACGCGGCTGACGTGAAGCACATCATGCCCGCGCTCGAGTTGCGCGGGCAGCCGCGACCGCTCGCCCACTACCAGCAGGTGCTGCAGCAACGCATCGATCCAGCCAAGGTGGTGCTGGTCCTGCGCGACAGCGACCTGGTTCCCAAGGCGGTCATGGGGCCATGGGCAGGCGACCAGATGCCCGATGTCGCCTCGTTTCCGCTGGCGCGCAATCTGCGCGCAGGCCGGCAGCGCGAGCGCGAACGCATGCGTGCCCGCCTGCTGGCGCAGGGGCTGGACCCGGAGCAGTATCTGCCGCCCCTGCCCGAACCGGATTTGCGGCCGCCTGCCTCCATGGACGATCTGCCCGACTTCGCCGAGAAGGCCGATCAAGCCCTCGAGCAGATGCGCCAGGAGGCCCTTGCCCGCGGCGCCGAGGACCGGGCCAAGGCCGTCGCACACGGGATGCCCGCCGCCATTCAACCCGATATCGATATCCCGCCGCTGTCGCAGATGGATCCGCGCAAGCTGTCCGACGAGATCAAGGCGAGCATCGACAAGGCCATGACCGAGGTGGAGGCGCGGACCGGCAAGCCTGTGCAGCGCCGATTCGACCCGGACCGCCTGCTGCGTGATCTCGCGCGCCTCGAGGAAGACGCGGCGCGTGAGCGCCGAACACCCCCCGCGCCCGACGAGGCCGCCGAACGCGCGCGGCTGCGCGAGCAGGCCGGGCACAGCGCGCGCATGGGGCACCTCTACGGCGCACATCTGCTCGAGCCGGCGCCGCCAGCCAGCAGCCTGCGCTCCAGGCGGCTGCGTCGGCGTCTCGAGGCCGCGGCCAGCGGCGAGCGTCGCTTCGCAGGCATGAGCTTTGCCGGCGCCAACCTCTCGGGCCTGGACCTGCGCGGCGCCGACTTCACGGGGGCGAACCTCGAAGACGTCGACTTCAGCGACGCGCGGCTCGATGGCTGCAACTTCACGCGCGCGGTGCTTGCGCGGGCGCGGCTTGTCCGCGCCTCGCTCACCGATGCGCGGCTGGACGAGGCCAACTTGGGCGGCGCGCAATGCGAAGGCGCGAACTTCACGGGCGCGAGCTTCGTGCAGACGCGTTGCAGCAAGACCGTTTTTCGTTCCTGCGTGCTGGCGAAGACCGCGTTCAAGCAAGCCGATCTGTTCGAAAGCGAATGGGTGCGCTGCGATGCGCGCGGCTCGCACTGGGAGCAAGTGGCGCTGGTCAAGCTGACACTGGAAGACATGGCTTTCGACAACGCCGAGTTCAAGCAGGTGAGCTGGACCGAGTGCAGCTTCAAGAGGGCATCTTTCGTACGCGCCTCGCTGAACGCCTGTGCTTTCGTTGCCGTCGATGCGCAGGAGGGGGTCGACTTCACCGAGGCCAGCCTCGTCACCTGTTCCTTCGTCCATGGCTGTACCTTGGTGCAGGCCGTGTTCTGCGCCGCTTCGCTCAGGCAGTGCGGCCTGCGCGGCGCCATATTGGTCGGCACTGACTTCGCGAATGCCCGCCTTGAAGGCTGTGACTTCTCCGGGTGCGACCTGCGGCGCGCGCGGCTGGAGCGGTTGCAGGCCGGCGAGAGCCTGTTCATTCGCGCGGACTTGCGCGAAGCCTCGTTGCGTGGTGCCAACCTCATCGACGCCAATCTCTCCAAGGCCGACCTGCGCTTTGCCAGCCTGCAGGATGCCAATTTGTTTCGCGCCGACGTGTCACAGGCCGCCATCGACGGTTCGACCACCTTCATCGGCGCCTACACCCAAGGCGCAAAGACTTTGCCTGCACGAAGGACGGAGCCGGTTCGGTGACAGTCGAAGAACTTCTGGACAAGATTCGGCATGCCGAACCGGTGGTCAAAGTGAGTCTCGCGGGTCAGGACCTCAGCGGCATCGACTTGTCGGGGGCGCAGATGGAGCAGGTCGATCTGAGCCGGACGAATCTGCGTAACGCCTGCCTCGACGACAGTTCACTGGCGCAATGCAACTTCGATCAAGCCGACCTCTCGGCGGCCAGCTTGAAAGGCGTGCGCGTGTTCCGGTGTCGGTTGGAGGCCGCGCAACTCGGCCGCGCGTTCATGCAGGACACCCAGTTCGTCGAATCTTCGCTGGCTCACGCGAATTTTGAGAAAGCGCAAATGGAGCGCGTGGCTTTTTTCCGATGCGAACTCGGGCATGCGGTGTTGAAACCCGGCATCTGCGATCAGATCGTCATCACCGAATCACGGGTCGATCAGCTCGATTGCCGCGGAGCACAGCTGTTGCACGTCATGTTCTTTCGCATGGACCTGCGCACGGTGGCGTTCGCCCAGGCTCAATGCGACGGTTCGATGTTGATGGAGTGCAATCTCGAAGGTCAGCGCTTGCCGCACACCACCTTCCTGCGCTGCCAGTTCACCGACAGCGCCATGGCAGGTGTCGATTTCAGTGGCGCCGTGCTGACCCAGAGCAACTTCAAGGGCGCCACGCTGACCAATGCGAACTTCAGCGGAGTGGATGCCGCGCAGACGATGTTTCCGGAGGCCGATCTGCGTGAAGCGAATTGCACCGATGCCATCTTCGATCAGTCGATCTGGGTCGACGCCAAACTCGAAGGTACCGATTTCAGCCGCTCGCGCCTGCCGCTGAGCGTGTTCCATCGCGCGCGGGCCAGCGGTGCGAGCTTTCGCGACGCGAACCTGCACGATGCCGATTTTTCCTATGCCGAACTGCATCACGCGGATTTGCGCAATGCAGGTTTTCTGCGCACCCGCTTTCATCGGGCCGCGCGCGCGGATGCGCGTTTCTCGGGAAGCGGCGGCATCATCGAAAACGATCCGGAGCTGTTCAAGGCGCAAGAGATCCATCCGCCGCGCTGATGCCGCAAGGCCTGCCCGTTCCACTGCTGACCCATCGAAACAAGGAAATCTTCATGACAGTCGTTCCACTGCACAAAGCCTCGAAGCTGCAGGCGCCGGTTCACTTCCAGGGGGTGGTCGCCGCATTGCTGCCGGATGGACGTGTGACCGTCGACGACGAGCAGGGTGCCGTCTGGGTTTGCCGGCGCGCGGCAAGCTGCCTGCTCAAACCGGCCAGCGGCGATACCGTGCTGGTGTCCGGTCCCGACAGCGCGCGGGCCTACCTGATTGCCGTGATCGAGCAGGCCGATGCGTCGTCGAGCTGCATCGAGGCGGCGGGCGACGTCACCTTCGCCTCGACCGGCAACGGCCGGGTGACCGTCGCGAGTGCCTCGGAGCTCAGGCTTCACGCGGACAGGCGCTTTGTACTCAAGACCGAAGAGGGCCAGTGCGACATCGGTGAACTGCGCTTGGTAACGCGCTCCGTGCAGGCCGCGGCCGGAAGCGTGCGGCTGGTCGGCAAGGTGTTCGAGACCGTGGCCGATCGCATCGTGCAGATGGCGCGCCAGACGCTGCGCCTGACGGATGAAGTCGACCAGGTGCGTGCGGGCCACATGGACTACAAGGCCAGCGAGACGGTGCGCATTCATGGCCACCACACGATGGTCACCGGCCAGGAGCTGGTGAAGGTGGACGCGGCTCAGATCCACATGGGCTAGGCAAGGAGGTACCCGATGTTTGCAAATTGCCAGCTCATGGGAATGGACATGGCATTCCCCGACGTCTGCAGGACGCCGGTGCCCATTCCTTTCCCGAACATGGCCATGGGGCCGATGGCTGTTCCGAATGCCTGGAACATCCTCTTCATGGCGATGCCGGCCCACAACATGGCCACGACCACGCCCATCACGCTGGGGGATCAGCCCGGGGTACTGGGCGGCGTGGTGTCGCAGACGTTCATGCAGCAGTCGCGCCATGTGACAGGCGCGTTCACCGTGCTTCTCAAGGGCACGCCGGCCACGCGGGTCACCAGCATCACGGTGCAGAACCGTTGCAACATCGTCGGCATGCGCATCGTGCCGAGCCAGTTGAAGGTGTTGATGCTGGCACCCTGAGGGCGCGTCGGTTCAGACCGCCCCCGCCAGCGTCACTTGCTGCGGAAACCCCACCCACACGGCCAGCGCCGAGTAGTTGTCGCGCGCCGCGTCTGCCTTGGCCTCGGCCGCGCGGCGCAGCAGCGCAAGCCACTCTTCCGCGCTGTCGGCCAGCTGCAGCGATCGCTCCATCACCGGCTGTGAAATGAGCTGCCACAGGCCGTCGGTGCACAGCAGAAAGGCGTCGCCGTCGGCCAGGCGCTGCGGCGTGGCCAGCGTGGCCTCGGCGGTGGCGCGTGCGCCGAGCGCGCGGTACAGCAGGTTGGTCTTCACCAGGCGCTCGCCGCCATGCTGGCTTGCGGCGGCGTCGCCGGAGCGCTCCGACAGGCTGTGGTCTTCGGTGCGCTGCATCAGCGCGCCGCGCCGAAACCAGTAGAGCCGGCTGTCGCCCACATGGGCCCAGCAGGCCTGGTTGGTGTCGCGGTCGACGAACAGCGACACGAAGGTCGCGCTCATGCGGCTCTGGTCGGTGAGCTCGCGCTGCTTGGCCAGGATGGCGTCGTTGGCCGACGTGACGCAGCGCTGCAGGCTGTCGGCCGCCAGCGAGGGGCTGTCCACGAAAGTGTTGAGCGCGGTGTCCACCGCGATGCGCGAGGCCAGCTCGCCGCCCGCGTTGCCACCCACGCCGTCGCTCACCACGAAGCAGGCGTTGCGCTCGTCCAGGTGGTAGCCGATGGCGTCCTGGTTGCCGCTGCGTTCACCCACGCACGAGAACTGCGAGGTGGAAATGGGCACGGCAAAGGAACGGCCGGCCTGAACCCCTTGAGCAGGCTGGGCGGTCTTGGGCACGGCGTCATGCACGGCGGGCCTCCTTCAGGCGTTCCATCTCCTTGTCGTAGGCCTGCTGGAAGGCCCGGCCGAAGACGGCCTGGAAGTCGTCTTCCACCGCCGCCGTGGTCTCGGTGTGCAGCGCCTGCAGGCGGCGCCACAGGCGCGCCTCGCGCCCGCCGGGCAGCAGCTTCTCGCCCAGGCCGCCGTCGTGCGGCGTGTCGCGCGCCAGCGCGGCGGGGTCGAAGCTTTTCAGCAGCGTGAGCAGCGCGGCGCGCATGCCGGCCACCATGCCCAGCTGGTGCGACTGCAGGTCGCCCAGCGCGTCGTGCACCGCGGCCTCGGGCGGCAGAAAGCCGGGCATGCGTGCGCCGAACATCTGCATCAGCACGGCACGCCCGTTGGGCAGGATCTTGAACGGGTTGTTCTCCTCGTCCACGATCATGGTGATCTCGGCGCGCACCTCGCGCTTGAGCATGGCGCGCGAGGACAGCAGCTCGATGGTGCCGTCGGTGAAGGCCCGCATGATGCGGCCCAGCCGCTGCATGGCCTCGGCGTCCATCGGCTGCTGGCCCGCGAGCTCGGGCACGCCGGCGCCTTCCAGGAAGGCCTTGAACAGGGCTTCGTAAGTGGACGGCGACAGGGGTGCGGTGGGTGCGGTGGCGGCGGGTTCTGCGACCGGTGGGGCGGGCACCACGGGCGCTGCCGGTTGCGTGAGCACGGCAGGCGGCAGTGCGGCCACGGGCGGTGGAACAGGCGGCGGAGGCGGCGGCGGCGGTAGTGGCGGTGGTGCGGGCGGCGGGGGTGGCGGGGGTGGCGGAGGTGGCGGGGCTTCGACCTTCACAGGCATCACGGGCGCCATGGGCACTACGGGCACTACGGGCGCAGGCGCGGCCATCGGCGTCGGCGGACGGAACTGCGTCGCCACTTCGCGCGCATGGTTCGAAGGGCTGTAGGCATGCACCGCCGGCCGAGGGTCGTGCAGCAGGTCGAGCGCGGGATGCGCATCGCCGGGCAGCATCGGGTCGTGGTGCGTGAGCGCGGTGGGCCGCGGGTCGGCCAGCGGTGCGTGCGCGCTGTCGTCGGAGGCGAAGAACGACAGCGGATCGACACCGCGCTTCAGCGCGATATTCGCCATGTCGTCGGCCGCGTGCGGGTTCAGCTCTGCCAGCGGATCGACCGGGTTCCTGCGCGCCTGCGACGGCAGCTCGAAGGGCTCGTGCGCCATCGGGTCGGGCATGGGCGCGGGCGTGCTGTCGACGCGGCGCGGCGCGTTGGCGAGGATGGCGTCCCAGTCAGCCGACGAAGGCATCTGCGATGCGGCGGCGCTGCTGCTGGTGCCGATGCTTTTCGCGCTCGGTGGCGGGGCGGGTGGCTGCAGTGGCGCGACGAACGGTGCCGGTGGTGGCGCAAGCGGTGGCACGAAGGCCGGTGTGGGTGTGGGCACGTGTGCGGCCACAGGCGCGGGTTCGGCTGCACGCGGTGGCGGTAGCGGTGTGGCCGCCGCAGGCTGCGCATCGCCGATGGGCAAGGTGCCTTCACCGAACAGGTCGGCGAATACGTCGGCACCGGGCGAGGGCGACAGCAGGTCGCCGATGGGGCTCGGCTGCAGCGGTGCGGCAAGAGGTGATGCGGCAAGAGGCGACGCGGGAAGTTGCACGGCGAGTGACGCGGCCACCGGCGGCGATGCCTGTGGCGCTGGTGCCGGCGCAGGCACCTGCGCCACCATCACCGTGGGCGCCACGGTCACCGAATGCGGCGCGTTCGTGGTCTGCAGCACATAGCTGCCGATGGTCACGCGGTCGCCGTCGTCCACGCGCGACTCCTGTTCGTGCGCCAGCGTGCGCCCGTTCACGCCAATGGGCAGCACCGCGCTCATGTTGCGCAGCACCGCCGCACCGTCTTCGTCGAAGCGCACCGTGGCCTGCAGGCGCGAGATCTGGCGCTGCGCGTCGGGCAGCACCAGGTGGTTGTCGGGGCTGCGCCCGATGGTGCCGCCGGGCGCCGCGAGCCACGCCGAGGCCCCCGCGCTCACCGGCGTGCCGGCATGTTCGATCACTGTCCAACGCATGGCTTCTCCCTGTTCGTCGTCTCGCGCCGGCGGCATCGTTGCGCACCGTACGCGGTGTCTGTCGTCAACGCTTCATTCGCTTGGCGGCCTCGAACGCCGGGCCCCACACCGGGTGCTTGCGCTCGGCCACGTTCAGGTCGAAGGTGGGGAACGCATCGAGCAGCTTGCGGAACTGCGCGCGGCACTCGGGTATCTGGTTGGCCACGCAGTAGCTGAAGGCTTCGAGCTTCATGGCGTCCAGCCGCGTGTTGGGGTCGGCACCTTCGAACACCGACACACCGCCGCTCTTCAACGTGCCGATGGCCTTGGCGTAGTCGCCTTCGTCATAGGCCTGCTGCGCGCGCTCCAGTGTTGTGCGTGCAACCTGTTGGCTCAGTCGTTCGGGTTGCGGTGCGGGATCGGGCGCTGGCGTTGGTGGGGTCGTGCAACCCGCAACCATGCAAAGAGTGAACGCCAGAGCTGGCAGACATGACTTCAATCTTTTCTCCTACCTGCTGAATGCAATGTTCGAGATAGTGTGCCGCTGGGTTGCGACAAACACGCGATGCGCCATCGTCGATGCGCATGCTTTCGATAATATAGGTCGCGAACATCACGGGAGCTCTCATGCATCGAAGAACCTTGCTACAAGGCGCACTTGCAACGACACCTTTGTTTGCAGGCCTCGTCAGTGGCTGCGCATCGACAGCCAAGTCGCTGCCCACGCCCTATGCCATCACCATCAAAATCGACGACGGCGTGAACCCCGACGGACGTGGCCAGGCCGCACCCATTTTGGTCAAAGTCTTCGAACTGAAATCTTCCGGTAACTTTGAAGCCGCAGACTACTTTGCGCTGCAGGACCGCGACCGCGAGACGCTGATGACAGAGCTTGTCAATGCCGACCAGGCCATCATGCGCAGCGGCGAAGAGCGTGTGTTCAAGCGCGAGGCGGGGCTCGACTCGCGGGCCATCGGCATCGTTGCCGGCTACCGCAAGCTGGAGGCCGCGCGCTGGCGCATCGTGCTGCCGCTGCAAGAGCCCAAGCAAACCAATCTCTACAAGGTGTGGCAGTTCTCGCCCAGCGAGCAGGCGGTGCAGGTCGCGGTTCGCAAGACGGGCATCGAGCTGATACCAAGTCGTTAGTTTTGCCAATGCCAGAGTACCTAAGTACGACATGGCACTCAAAAACAGCCAGTGAAAGCGATGCAAAACGCAAGACACGCCGTGTAGCATCGGACGCATAAAAGAAAGCAGATCGATCGGGAGGTCGTTCACTCAGGCATCTCCCGTTTCCGTTGAGCAATCAGGAGGTTCCTTGGTGACTGTTCGCAATTCGGGCGCTGGAAGACATGGCGCTCAACCGCAGGCGTTGGCAAATCGCGTGGTGTGGTCCGAGGGCATGTACCTGCGGCCACAGCACTTCCAGCAACTGGAGCGCTACGTCGAGCAGTACGTCACCCGCCGCACCGCCGGCCTGCAAGGGGCCTACTGGGGCTGGCTGCATCTGGAGATCGATAGAGACGCGTACGCGCTGGGGCGCGTGTCGCTGCTAGGCGGCGCGGGCGTGCTGCCCGACGGCACGCCTTTCTCTTTCGGCGCCGAAGACGCGCCGCTGCCTTATGAAGTGCCCACCGACCTCACCGACGAACTTATCGTGCTCGCGCTGCCGCTGCGCAGGCCCGGCAGCGAGGAGGTCATCTTTGCGGAACAGGAAGGCTCCGCCGCGCGCTTCGGTGTGATCGAGCGCGAGGTGAACGACGGCAACGCCGTGGCCCTTGGGCCGGCCACGCTGCAGCTGGCGTCGCCGCGCCTGCGCCTGGCGCGCGCCTCGTCGCTCACGGCGGAGTGGCAGGCCATTGGCGCGGTGCGCGTGATTGAGCGGCGCACCGACCACCGGCTGGTGGTCGATGCCAACTACATTCCGCCGGTGCTCGATGCATCGGCGCACGCCATGCTGCGCAGCATGGTCGCCGAGCTGCACGGCCTGCTCACGCAGCGCGCCGAGGCGCTGGCCTCGCGGCTGTCGCAGCCGGGCCGCGGCGGTGTGAGCGAGGTGTCCGACTTTCTGCTGCTGGAGCTGGTCAATCGCTACCTTGCCACCACCTGGCATGCGCAGCAGGCGGTGCAGGTGCACCCGGAGTCGCTGTTCGTCGACTGGCTCAAGCTGGCCTGCCACCTGGCCACGCACACCTCGCCCACGCGCCGGCCCGTGGTGTGGCCGGTGTACGACCACGACAACCTCAACGAAAGCATTCGTCCGCTGATGGAAGAGCTGCGGCGTTCGCTGTCGGCGGTGCTCGAGCAGAGCGCCATCGCCATCGAGCTGGAAGAGCGCAGCCACGGCGTGCGCGTGGGCCGCATGCCCGACCCGGTGCTGGTGCGCAACGCGGGCTTTGTGCTGGCGGTGCATGCCGATCTGCCGGCCGAGGCCATTCAGCAGCGCTTTCCCACGCAGGTGAAGATCGGTTCGGTCGAGCGCATCCGCGACCTGGTGCAGTTGCAACTGCCCGGCGTGGTGGTGCGGCCGCTGCCGGTGGCGCCGCGCCAGATTCCGTACAACGCGGGCTACCACTACTTCGAGCTCGACAAGAGCGGCGACATGTGGCGCCAGCTGGAAAAATCCGGCGGTGTCGCGATGCATCTGGCCGGTGACTTTCCGGGCCTGGCCATGGAGTTCTGGGCGATCCGTCCGTGAGGGAGCCTATGCACAACGACATGGCCGTGGGCCCGGGTGGCTTCGTGCCGCCAAACCCCGGCGGCGCACCCACGGGCTCTGGCATGGGCACGGGTGAGGGCGCCGCCGCGCCGCGCGGCCTTGGCGCGCAGCCCGACTCCTTCACCGCCTGGCACGACACGCGCCGCCCGCATGCGGGCGACGCCGCCATCGCGGGCAACAACCCGCTGGTGGCCGCGGCCAATCCGCTGCTCGACCTGATTCCGCAGATCAGGGCCACTGGCCACCACCCCTCGCCCGCGCAACTGCGCGAGCACCTGGTCGACGAGGTGCGCCGCTTCGAAACACGCGCGCAGCAGGCCGGCATTGCGCCCGAGGTGATCATCGGCGCGCGCTACTGCCTGTGCACTGCCGTGGACGAGGCGGCCGCGCTCACGCCGTGGGGCGGCAGCATCTGGTCGTCGCAGAGCCTGCTGGTGATGTTCCACAACGAAACCTGGGGCGGCGAGAAGTTCTTTCAGCTGCTGTCGCGCCTGGTGCAGAACCCGCAGCAGCACCTGCACCTGATCGAGCTCATCTACTTCTGCCTGGCGATGGGTTTCGAGGGGCGCTTTCGCGTCGTCGACAACGGCCGCACGCAGCTTGAAACGCTCAAGCAGCGGCTGCTGCAGATCATTCGCCAGACGCGCGGTGAAATTCCGGTGCCGCTGTCGCCGCACTGGCAAGACGCCAGCGCGCCGGTGCGCCGCGCGCGCAACTGGCTGCCGGTGTGGGCCGTGGGCGCGGTGGCCGCGGTGCTGCTGGTGCTGGCCTTTGTGCTGCTCAGCTTCAACCTGGCCGGCACGTCAGACGGCGCCTTTGCCGCGGTGAACGCGGTGCGGCTGCCGCAGACCGCGCGCGCCGTGGTCATGCCCGCGGCGCAGCCGCGCCTGCAGCGCTTTCTGGAGCCCGAGATTCGTGACGGCCTGCTGACCGTGCGCGACGAGGCCGACCGCAGCGTGGTGGTGCTGCGCGGCGACGGCCTGTTCGCCTCCGGCTCCGACCGCGTGCTCGACCGCTATGCGCCGGTGCTCGCGCGGGTGGCCGATGCGCTCAACTCGGTGGAAGGCAACGTGCTGGTGAGCGGCTTCAGCGACGACCAGCCGATTCGCAGCGTGCGCTTTCCGTCCAACTGGCAACTTTCGCAGGCCCGCGCCGATGCGGTGAAGAAGATGATTTCGCAGCGCATTGCACGGCCCGAACGCCTGCGCGCCGAAGGCCGCGGCGACGCCGAGCCGATCGTGCCCAACGACTCCGCCGCCAACCGCGCGCGCAACCGGCGCGTGGAGGTGACGCTGCTGGTCGCACCTGTGTCCGGTGCATCAGGAGCGTCAGGCGCATCAGGTGCGCCCGCCCCGCAAGCCGGAGGTGCCCGCTGATGCTGCGCGCCATCTTCCGTTTTCTCATCAGCCGCGACCTGTGGGTGTTTCTGGGGCTGGTCGCGGTTGCGTTCCTGATATGGATCATCGGCCCGGCCATTGCCGTGGGCCGCTACCGTCCGCTCGAAGACGAGCTGGTGCGCATCGTGGTCATCGTGCTGATGTTCGCGATCTGGCTGGCGCGCGTGGCCTACCGCAAGTGGCGCGAGCGCCGGCTCAACGCGCAGCTGCTCAACCAGTTGCGCACGCCGTCCAAGAAGGAGAAGGAGGCCAAGCCCGAGGACGCCCCCGAAATCAAGGAGCTGCAAAGCGGCTTCACCGACGCCACCGCCATCCTGAAGAACATGCGCTTCGGCGAAGGCGCCGACGGCAAGCCAGCGGGCCGCTTTTCGCTGTTCGACCGGCAGTACCTGTACCAGTTGCCCTGGTACATCTTCATTGGCGCGCCGGGCTCGGGCAAGACCACCGCGCTGGTCAACTCCGACCTCGACTTTCCGCTGGCCGACCAGCTCGGCAAGGCCGCGGTGCGCGGCATTGGCGGCACGCGCAACTGCGACTGGTGGTTCACCAACGAGGCGGTGCTGATCGACACCGCCGGGCGCTACACCACGCACGAGAGCAACCGCGAAACCGATGAGGGCGAGTGGAAGGGCTTCATCGACCTGCTGAAAAAGTTTCGCCCGCGCCAGCCGATCAACGGCGCCATTCTCACCATCAGCATTGCCGACCTGCCGCTGGCCGACGACGCGCAGCGCGCGCGCCACGCCATGGCCTTGCGCAAGCGGCTGCTGGAGCTGCGCAACGACCTGGGCATCGACTTTCCGGTGTACGTGCTGGTCACCAAGACCGACCTGTTGGCGGGCTTCAACGAGTACTTCGGATCGCTGGGCCGCGCGGAGCGCCAGCAGGTGTGGGGCTTCACCTTTCCGATTCAGGGCAACCCCGCGAACAAGAAGAACGCCAACAGCGCGACGCCCGTGGGCGGCGACCTGCGCGAGCGCTTCCACCAGGAATACAAGCTGCTGCACCAGCGCCTGGACGAGCGCCTGCCCGAGCTGCTGGCGGCCGAGTCCGACCCGATGCGCCGCGCGCAGGCCTACCTGCTGCCCCAGCAGTTCGCCAGCTTCGAGGACATTCTGGGCACCTTTCTGGCCGACGTGTTCAACCCGTCGAAGTTCGAGGCCGCGTCGATGCTGCGCGGCGTGTACTTCACCAGCGGCACGCAAGAGGGCACGGCCTTCGACCGCGTGATGGGCGCCATCAAGCGCTACCTGCAGGTCAACGCGCCGCCCGCGCCACCGCCGGGCCCGGGCAAGAGCTACTTCCTCAAGGAACTGCTGCAGCAGGTGATTTTTCGCGATGCGGGCGTGGCGGGCACCAACCTGCGCTGGTACCGGCGCAAGCGCGCCATCGACATTGCGGGCTACAGCGTGATCGGTGTGCTGCTGGTGCTGCTGCTGGGCGCGTGCGTGAACAGCTGGAGCAACAACAAGAGCTACGTGGCCGAGGTCGACGGCAATGCCAAGGCCTTCAACAAGGCGGCCGCGCGCGGGGAGCTGCCAACGGTGGTCGACGCCAGCGGCGACCTGGCGAGTTCGCTGCTCATTTTGGACAAGCTGCGCGACCTGCCGAAGTCGAGCCACTTCGATACCGACGAGCCGCCGGTGTCGTACCGCTTCGGCCTGTACCAGGGAGAGAAGCTGCAGGCCGCCACCGATGGCGTGTACCAGCGCGCGCTGGAAACCGTGCTGCTGCCGCAGGCCGCGCAGCGCGTGGAACAGTCGCTGCGCGAGGCCTCCAAGACCGATGCTGAATACAGCTACGAGGCGCTCAAGGCCTACCTGATGCTGTTCGACGCCGAGCGCTACGACGCCGACTTTCTGCAGGCCTGGTTGCTGAGCGATGTCGACCGCAAGATCGGCGCCTCGCTCACGCGCGAGCAGCGTACCCACCTGGAAACGCACCTGAAGGCACTCTTTGCCGGCCGCGTGGTGACCTCGCCCTTCGCCAAGGACGAGCGGCTCGTCACGCAGACGCGCGAGCGCCTGGCCGGCGTGCCGCTGGCGCAGCGCTCGTATGCGCGGCTGCGCCGTGTGCTGCTGCAGAGCAGCGCGCCCAACGCCTTCTCCATTGCGGAAGCCGGCGGGGCCGAGTCGGCGCTGGTCATTCGCCGCGCCAGCGGCAAGCCGCTGACCGACGGCATTCCCACGCTGTTCACCTACCGCGGCTACTGGGACATCTTCGACAAGCGCATGGCCGAGACCGCGCTGTCGCTGGAGCAGGAAGACCGCTGGGTGCTGCAGATTCGCGCGCCGGGCATGGCCGACATCACCTCGCGCGAGCTGCTGCTGCGCGAGGTGCGCCGGCTCTACCTGACCGACTACATCAAGGTGTGGGACGACTACCTGGTGGACATTCGCCTGGCCGACAGCCGCTCGCTGCTGCAGAGCATTCAGATGACGCGCGTGCTCTCCACGGCGGAGTCGCCCATGTCGCGCATCATTCGCGGCGCGGCGCGCGAGACCGACCTGCTGCGCAACCATGACGAGGCCGCGCGCAGCCTGCTCGACCAGGCGCAGAACCGGGTGCAGACCACGCGCGAGCGCATCGAGCAGCTCATTGGCCAGCCCGACGGCAGCCAGCGGCGCAACGCGCAACTGGACCGCCCCGAGTCGCTGGTGGACAACCACTTCGAGCCGCTGCGCCGCATGGTGACGGCGCCCAAGCAGGGCGGCCAGGCCCCCATCGACGCCACGGCCGCGCTCATCAACGAGCTCTACACCTTCCTCACCGCCACCGACAGCGCGCTGCGCAGCGGCAGCATTCCGCCGCAGAGCGACGCGGTGACCAAGGTGCAGGCCGAAGCGGGCCGGTTGCCGGTGCCGTTCCAGGGCATGCTGAACGACCTGTCGGCCACGGCGTCGTCGAAGGCAGCGGCGGTGACGCGGCAGAACATCGGCCAGAGCGCGGCGGCGAGCATCGGCTCGTTCTGCAACCAGGCGATTGCGGGGCGTTACCCGTTCACGCGCGGCTCCAACCGCGACGTGGCCTCGGGCGATTTCGCGCAGCTGTTCGCGCCGGGCGGGATGATGGACGACTTCTTTCAGAAGAACCTGATCACGCAGGTCGACACATCGGTCAACCCATGGGCGTTCAAGCGCGGTGTGGACGGTGCGGCGGCGGGGCGTTCGGCGTACCTCGATTCGTTCCAGAAGGCCCAGGCCATTCGCGACGTGTTTTTCTCGGGCATGGCGGGCGGTCGCACGCCGTCGTTCACGCTGGACATTCGCCCCGAGGACATGGACGCGGCGCTCACTCAGTTCACGTTGGACATCGACGGCCAGACGGTGCGTTATGCCCATGGGCCGCAGGCCCCAGCCACGGTGAAGTGGCCGGGTCCGCGCAACAGCAATCAGGTCCGTTTGCAGGTGACCACGGCCAACGGCACGCCGGCCGGCGGCATCGTGACGGAAGGGCCATGGGCGTTGCACCGCTTGTTCGACAAGGCTTCCATTTCAGCGGGGCGCTCGCCGGAGTCGTTCAATGCGACGTTCGATCTGCAGGGCAAGAAGGTGGTGTTGGCTGTGACTGCCAACAGTGTCTACAACCCCTTGCGGTTGCCGCAGATGAACAGCTTCTCTTGTCCGGGGAAGTCTTGAGATGAATCGCTGTCTTCTTGCTTGTCGCGTTGGATTTGGTTTGGGCCGTTGTTCAGGGCGCGCTCACGAGGGCGGGGTACCTTGCTCCGCGAATGTCCCCCGGGCTGCGGGCTACCGCACCTCCTCCTTTGTTTCGCTGCGCAAGGCACCCCACCCTCCTGAGCGTTATTCGGAGCGGTCGTTGATCGGCGAGCACCCAGAGCGTGCCCTGGTGCACAGGGCGTCGGGTACTCCCCGCAGCGAAATAAAGGAGGAGCGAAGCGGGGGACATTCGCGGAGGGGAGTACCCGGCGGCCTGTGCACCCGCCCTGAACAACAGCGCCCAGAACGCCTCAACGCCCGAACGAGGCACGACAAGAAATGAACAGCAGCATCCCTCCCCAAGCGTGGGTGCCCGTGGACGAGCAGATCGGCTGGTACGGCAAGCTCCCCGCCGCCGGCGACTTTCTCTACCGCCGCATGCCGCGTGAACTCCAGGCCTGGTGGGACCGGTGGATGCAGAACGGCCTGGGCAGCTTCAAACGCTGGCCCGACGCCATGACACGCCACTACGCCGTCGCCCCCGTGTGGAACTTTGCCATTCCCGCCACCCACGGCATCGACGCCGTGCAGTTCGGCTGCATCGCCCCCAGCTGCGACCGCGTTGGCCGCTACTACCCCGTGTGCGTGACCCTGCAAGTGGCCCCGCGCAACTACCGCCCGTCCGTGCTCGAAGGCTCGGCGGCCTGGTACTGGCAATGCGGCAACGCCCTGCTGCAGGCCATCCGCCATGGCGTGCCGCCCGACGCGTTCGACGCCCAGGTGCTGGCCGCGGCACGCGCGGGCTTTCAGACCGCCAGCGGCGGCTCGGACGACATCCTTTCCATCCTCGCGCCCACGGCCGTTGGCGCGGGCGCCCAGCAGCGCCTGGGCTGGCCGGAGCTTCCACTGTGTTTCGACCCCCTCGGCAGCACCAGCTACTGGTGGACCAACCAGGCCGACGGGTCGCCGTTGCGCACCGCCGCCCATGGCGGGGGACTCAACACACCACTGTTTTCGCAATTGTTTTCGCAGGGGCATGTGCCATGGGCATGAACAAGAAAAGCCACAAACGCCACAGCCCCGCAGGAGGAGGAAACGCATGACCACCACACACGGCATCGGCACAGACACCGGCACCGACAGCCCACCCGCCGACCCGCAGGAACGGCCGCACCCGCTGGGCGTGGGCCACCGGCTCGACGAGTTCGAGCTGCTCGAAGTGATCGGGGAGGGCGGCTTCGGCATCGTCTACCGGGCCTACGACCACTCGCTGCAGCGCGAGGTGGCCATCAAGGAGTACATGCCCTCCATGCTCGCGCGCCGCGTGGGCGACAACAGCGTGCATGTGCGCTCCGAGCGGCTCACGGCCACCTTCGAGGCGGGCCTGCGCAGCTTCATCAACGAGGCGCGCACGCTCGCGCAGTTCAGCCATCCGGCGCTGGTGCGGGTGCATCGCTTCTGGGAGTCCAACTCCACCGCGTACATGGCGATTCAGCTCTACAAGGGCCGTACGCTGCGCCGCCTGGCGGACGAGACGCCGGGCAAGATCACCGAGCCCTGGCTGCTGGGCATGCTGGGCCCGCTGCTGGGCGCGCTGGAAACGCTGCACCGCAGCCAGTGCTTCCACCGCGACATTGCGCCCGACAACATCTTCATTCAGCAGGACGACCTGCCGGTGCTGCTGGACTTTGGCGCGGCGCGCAAGTCGATTGCCGACCTGGTCGACGAGGTGGCGGTGATGGTGAAGTCGGGCTACTCGCCCATCGAGCAGTACGCCGACGACAACACGCTGCTGCAAGGCCCGTGGACCGACCTCTACGCGCTGGGCGCGGTGCTGTACCGCGCCGTCACCGGCAGCCCGCCGCCTTCTGCCGTGGTGCGCAGCGTGCAGGACGCCTACGTGCCGCTGTCGTCCATGGGGCGCGCCGACCTGAGCCCGGCCTTCTGCGCCGCGGTCGACCACACGCTGGCGGTGCACAGCAAGGTGCGCACGCAGACCGTGGCGGCGTTCGCGGCCGAACTGGGGCTTACCCGGCTGGGCGACATCTACGTGAACGGCATGGCCGCGCCGACGGTGATCATTGCCGCCGCGCCGGTGCCGGCCGCGCCGCCGCCGCCGGAAATTGCGCCGCAGCAGTTCGCGCCCGCCTCGGGGCCGGTGCCGCTGGAGCCGATGGGCGCGACCGGCTTTGCCATGCCGCCCATTGCGGCGCCTGTTACCGCGCCCGTTGCAGCGGCCGAGCCGGTGATGGTCAAGGTCAATGCCAAGGCCTCGGCGCAGGGGACGACTGCGGCGGTCGCGCCTTCGCGCGCGGTGCCGAAGACGAAGAACAAGAAGTCCGGTGGGCTGTCATGGCTGCTGGTCGGCGGGCTGGTGGTGGCGCTGGTGGCCGTGGGCAGCTGGATCGGCCTGCGCCTGACCGCGACCAAGCAGGAAACCTCGACCGCCATGGTGCCGGTGCCGCCCCCGGGCGCGCCGATGTCCAACACCAGTTCGCCGCCCGCCGCCATGCCGCCGGGCACGGGCGCTGTGGTGGGCGCCGCGACGACGACCGATGGTGTGCCCACGCCTTCCGCCGGCACCGCAGCGGCCGGGGCAACGCCGCCCGCGGGCCCCGCCAGCGCGCCAGTAGCCGCCGGGCCTTCCACCGGACCGCTCACCCCGCTGGACACCGTGCCGGTCAACCCGCCCCCGACCACCGGTCCGCCTGACGCGGCCCTGGCCACGGCCGAGGCCGAAGACTGGAACCTGGCGCAGTCCGAGAACACGCGCGAAGGCTACGAGGCCTACCTGCGCCGCTACCGCCGCGGCCTGCATGCGCGCGAGGCACGCAACGCGATCGCGGAGATCAACCGCGTCTCGCCCCCGACCGTCACCGCCGACGCCGGTGCCGTGCCGCCCGGCACCACCCCGGCGGCCGGTGCCGGGGCTGCGGGAACTGCAGCAGCGCCGGGCATGGGCCGCGTGAGCTTCAACATCCGACCCTGGGGCCAGGTGTTCGTCGACGGCGCGGACCGCGGCGTGAGCCCGCCGCTGAAGTCGCTGGCGCTGCGCCCGGGCATCTACAACATCGAGGTGCGCAACGGCGACCTGGAGGTGTTCCGCCAGCGCGTGACGGTGCAGGACAGCAAGTCGGCGCCGGTGGTGAGCCACGAGTTCAAGTAGGGCCAGGGCGCAGGCCCTCGCCGTCGGCATTCCACGGCCGACCAAGCAGGCCGGAAATCGGCCCCGGATCGGCCCTGCACCGGCCCCATATCGGCCATAGGCGGTAGGCCGTATCCCGCGTTCGCTGGATGGCGCCGCACGTCGCCGCGCGCCCACAATGCGGCTCCTCGCAGGAGCACGCCATGGCCGCACCGCCTGAACCGACGCCCGCCGGCACGCCACGTGCCGAGCGCGTGGCCGTCATCGCCATCCATGGCGTGGCGGACCAGAAGGCGGGCGACACGGCGCGCGCCATCGCCTCGCTCATGGTCAATGCCGGCGGCCCGCGGGCGCACTACAGCCGGGGGGACTGCGACAGCTACATCGTGGCGGTGCCGCCGCTGTTGTCGATGGTGGAAAGCAGTGCCCACGGCAACCAAGGCCACCACGGCAATCACGTAGATGGCACGGCGCGCAAGCGCGTGGCCCCGCGAGACCCGGCACCCGATGCTGCGCAGGCATCGCACGCAGCGCCGACAGCGGACGCGCCCAAGCCCTCGGCGCTGTCGCTCAAGAAGGCCCTGCGCCAGTCGGTGCGCTCCGACTTCCTGCGCGCCAACTGGAGCACCGCCAGCCAGGCGCCGGGCCCTTTCGGCACCACCGGCGTCACCGGCGCCACCTCCACCTCCAGCCCCTCCACCACCGCGACCGCTGCGCCCGCCGCCATCGCCGCGGCCGGTCCAGCCGCAACCGCAGCGCATGGAATGCCGCTGACCGCCCCCGCGCGCCTCATGGCCGCGGACGCCGGCATCGCTTTCAGCGACTACCTGCTGTTCAAGTGGCAGGGCGCCGGGCACGAGGCCTACGAAGCCACCCGCATCCGCATGGTCCGCCAGGAGGCCACGGCGGGCCGTGAGCCCACCGTGCAGCAGGTGGACGTGCACGAGATGTACTGGGCCGACCTGTCGCGGCTGTCGGGCGTGCTGCCGCGCATCGTCACCGAGCTGTTCACCATGGTGTTTCGCCTGTCGCAGCTGGGGCGCGACGCGGTCGACCGCGCGGGCGCTTACGCGGCCCGGCACCGCACGCCCCGCGCCTTGGCGTGGGCGTGGCTCGCCCGGCTGCAGATGGCGCTGGACTGGGCGTTCTCGGGCGTGCTGGCCAACCTGTTCCTGCAACTGCTGCTGGCCGGGCTGGTGATTGCGGCGCTGGGCCTGGCGGCGCCGCATGCGGGTGCGATCCACATCGTGCTGGCGCTGCTGCTGCCGGCGCTGGCCGCCTGGTGGTACTGCTACCTGCATGTGGTGCGGCCGTTGAAGCGCAGCGCCGCCGTGGGGCTGGCGGTGGTCGTGGCGGTGTTGCTGTGCCTGGTGCCGGCGCCGTGGATGCACTGGCTCATCGGGCTGACCTGGCTGGCGTTGCTGGGCGTGGTTTTCAACTACGGGCTGCGCGTGGCCGACACCCGCTTTCCGGCGATGCGCGCGGCGGGGCTGGTGTTCTTGGGTGCCATGGCGCTGACCTTGCTGGGCCATGTGGCCATGGCGTCCTTCGCGGGGAACGGTGGGGCAAACGGTGCGGCAAACGGTGCGGGCAGCCTGAACGACTGGGTGCGCGCCGGCCTGCGCACGGTCGAGTACCTGCTGCTGGGCATCGTGCTCTGGTGGCTGCTGGCGGGCGCACTGCTGATTGCCTGGGCCGTTTTTGGCCAGTGGGCGGCGCGCGACGGCGAGGCCGCACGCGCCAGCGTGGCCACCGGGCGGCTGGGCCTGTTCGTGTCGGTCGCCTCGTTCATGACCCTGGCGATGGCCATCTGGGCGCTGGTGACCACCTTCGTGGAGTTTGGCGCGGCCCACACCGACTACGACCCGCTCATCTTCACGAGCGGCTGGCTCTGCTTTCTGAACGGCGGGAGTTTTCTGCACCTTCGCTACCAGCGCAGCACCGAAACCTTCGCGCTGGCCGCCGGGCTCACGCTGGCCCTGGCGCTGTACCTGGTGGTGGTGCTCGTGCCCAGCGTGCTGGCCGAGGTGCGCAGGACGGTGGGCACCGCGCACACCCTGGGCCGCTGGCTCACCGGCGGCTACCGGCGGCTCGACGGCTTCGTCACCGGGCTGACGATGGCGAGCGTGCTTATGGCCTGCGCCGTGGGCGTGCTGCTGGCGCTGGCGCGGCTGAACGTGGAGCCCGATGGCTGGGTCGGGGACGCCGCGCGCGGGGTGGGCGAGCTGTCGGCGCTCGTGCTCAAGCCGCTGGTGCTCAGCGCGGCCACCGCGGCGGCGGCGCTGTCGGCCTTCGGCGGCGTGCTGTCGCGCTATGTGCCGTGGCTGCGGCTGCCGCTGGACGTGGCGCTGGACGTGGACAACCACTTTCGCGAGTTCCCGCGCAACGCCATTCCGCGTGCGCGCATCTTCTCGCGCCATGTGGCGCTGCTGGAAAGCATCGTGGCGCAGGGCTACGACCGCGTGGTGATCGTGGCGCACAGCCAGGGCACGGTGATCTCGGCGGAGCTGCTGCGTTACCTGCAGCACCGCGCGCGCTGGCTGGCGCAGGCCTGCCCCGACGACCGGGTCGTGAAGCTGTGGTCGCAGCTGGAAGGCAAGGTCGACCTGTTCACCGCGGGCTGCCCGCTGCGCCAGCTCTATGTGGCGCGCTTTCCGCACCTGTACGAGTGGGTGCAGACGGCCCAGGCCGGCGACGTCGGCGTGCGGCGCTGGGTCAACGCCTACGCCACGGGCGACTACGTGGGGCGCTGGCTGTGGGCCGACCCGCCGCTGTACACGCCCTCGCCACCGGTCACCGTGACGGCGGGGCCCGAACACGACGTGTGCCTGGGCAGCGGCGCGCACACGCACTACTTCGACCAGGAGCAGGTGCTGGTGGCGCGGTGGATCGATTCGCTGGTGCGCAGACCCTGACGCCGGGCCCTAGGCCCGGCACGCTCAGGCCGGCCCGCGCCCCAGCGCACGGCGGTACTGCACCGCCTCCGCCACATGCACCGCCTGCACCGTGTCGGCCCCCGCCAGGTCGGCGATCGTGCGGGCCACCTTCAGCGCGCGGTGCGTGCTGCGCGCCGACCAGCCGAGCTTGTTCGCGGCGTTGAACATGAACTGGCGCGCCGCATCGTCGAGCGCGGCATGCCGATCGATGGCGCTGCCCTGCAGCGACTGGTTGGCGTGGCCTTGTCGCGCCATGGCGTGCTCGCGTGCCTGCACCACACGGCCGCGGATGCTGTCGGTCGACTCGCCCGGCGGCGCGTCGAGCAGCAGCTGTGCCGACACGGCGGGCACCTCGATGTGCAGGTCGATGCGGTCCAGCAGCGGGCCGCTGAGCTTGCCCTGGTAGCGCGAAATCTGGTGTGGGGAGTCAAATAAAGTGAACTTCGGCATGCAGTGAATCAACAGTTTGGGCACTAACTTTGATCGACAGGCTAAGTGCATGGATCACAGTTAGTGCACTCAGAGTGATTTCAGACCGAAATTGTTGAGCTAACGAACTGGACATACGTCATCTTCTGAGTGGGGCCGCGAGTGTTGCCTTACGCAGAACCGATACCTAGTGTCACTTGTAGCGAGACGCCCAGTTGTAGAAAGGGATCGAAAGGTCATGGGGGGACGCATAGAACGGCTCGGTCTCGGGGTTGTTCGAGTGCAGGACGGAAAAGCGACAGCTCTTGGTGCCGAATTCCTGCTCCACATGATCTGCGAGGATGTCCGTCATTTCTTCGCGCTGGGCAAGGCTTCTGCTGTCCGAGAATTCAAACAGCTGCGCGAGGTATCTGCCGTCCTTCGTGACAAACGCGCGGTTAGTCTTGAGAAGCGCACGCACGAACGGTTCGGCGCCATCGTGCAGCCAGAGCCAGCAACCACCCAATTCCCCGTCTTCCGCAGGACCGGCCTCCCGGTTGACCCGAGCCACGAGTTCGCCAAAGCGTGCGGAGATTGTTTGCGCTTCCAACTTGCTCCCGAGGAAGTACGGGGTGAGGTCGATCGATGCAGCTTGAAGAGTCTCGTTGAGTTGCTGCTTGTCCTGGATGTCACGTGGCGAAGTCAGATCGTCGGTGACCAAGACGAAACGGAAAGCCGTCTCCTGAGCCACGTGGGCATCGATGAGCGCCAGCATGTCTCTAATAACTAGCTCGGCATGCTCGCGAGTCTTCACGACCGCGCCGATTCCGCTGAGTCCAGGTTGATACAGCTCGAGCCCAGGAACTTGGTCCCACTCGGCGGCACCGCCTTCGTCGCGGTGCGTAAGCTCTGCTCCACGC
Organism: Variovorax sp. H27-G14; assembly: GCF_046156345.1. NCBI lineage: Bacteria > Pseudomonadati > Pseudomonadota > Betaproteobacteria > Burkholderiales > Comamonadaceae > Variovorax > Variovorax sp. H27-G14. The sequence goes on along the minus strand of NZ_JAYLVN010000022.1, from coordinate 17,594 downwards.
ATGGCCCAGCGCCACTCCCGTTCATGCGTCCAGTCGACCATGCGACCCGGTGCTACTACGTCCGCGACGTAGCGGTACTGCTCCACGTGCGGTAAAACATATGGCGAAAAAATACGGGCGCCACCATCCGTGCCGCTGGATACTGTCGCGTTGGGCTGGCTCAGGCCGTAGATTGCAGTCCGAGCGCCGAGCGAGCGCATGTTGTTTTTGGGGAAAATGAGAGCAACCTCCCCCATGGCTTCTCCACGCGCGCTCCGTCTGCGACTCGCCTCCACGAACGCAGCGAGGGGCATCTCCGAGAAGCAGACTGCAGGATCGGGCCCATAGATGGTTCGCACGCCGTTACGGTAGGACCAGGTGGCCCAGAGCCGCCCGTTCCGCAAGGCCGCCCTCAACATGAAGATCGCAGGAAGCTTTTCGTCCTCGTACGTGCTATGCCATCCAAGGTGCTCCGGCAGAGAGATGCCGTTTGGGCCACTCTGATCGATGTCGCGGAAGAAATGGAGCAGGTAGTCGGACAAGTCAAAGCGATAGTTGTTGTCCATAGGTGGCCTTGGAGGATGAGGAAGTCGTTGGTTTTGAACATGGCGTTGCTGTCAACGTCGGCGCGGTTGTTCAACGAGAAGTCTACTGGCCCAAGGCTCGTGTTCTTCGTCATAAAAACCTGAAGGTGCCACTACGCCTTCGAGCTTTGCAACGCCCCAGAGCGCACCCGTCTTTCAAGACGTGCAGGTTTCCCTCTCCCTTGAAACTTCTAACATCGCGTCTGCTAGGCCCCCTAAGGTTCAGGAGCTTGGCAGTCCCGGTGGCCTGGCGCATCTTCGGACGAGGTGCTAGCTCGTCCACCACGTCTTCAGCGACTGCCAGATTCCTGCCGGTTTCGGACCCGGGGCGGAACTCAGGTCACGCTTGGCTGACGCTCTTGGCACTTGCGACGGTACAACCGTCGCTCCAGGCGGCAAAGCGCTTGGAGTAGATTTCGCGCTCGAGAAGTAAGCGGACTTGTTTTGGCGGTCCCGAGACCTGCCGAGTTCGATGGCCGCATTCGACATGTTCCCCGCCCAGGCGACCGTACCGCGGTCGATGAAGTAGTGCGCGCGGCATGGGAGCGCCCAATTGCCGACGGAAGGATCGAGGGAAACAGTGTCGCCATCGAAGATCAGCGACCAGTCCGTCGGCGACAACGGCGTGACCACCTCCTGTCCGCAGCCGCACGCGCACCGATGGATGGCCGTGGCACATTCCATCGAGACGTACAGTACGCCCTGTTCCGTCTTGGCTGGAATTTCCTCGACGAAAACATGTGACAGGCGTTGATGCTTCATTCGGAGGTCTCGTCGCTGGTCAAAAGGTTCATGCTCGTGGAGTAGGTCGAGTGATGCTCGCCTTCCTCGTCCGCATAGAAGCCACACATCTTTTTCCACTTGATGACCGCCAGCACCGCGTTCAAGGCGTTCAGGTCGGCAATCTGGATGTTCTGGTTGTAGGCATCCTCTTCATCGCGATCAGCCATCGAAATCCGCGATGCGATGTGGTCCTTCTTTTCAGGGGTGACGGTCGTGACTCGGCACACCGCCAGCAGCTCGCGCGTTTCTGTGGTGAGTTCGACGCCCATGCCGACATCGATGAACGACGCACCGGTCGCAACAAGTGCTTCGGCGATCATCTTGCGCACGCTGCCCTTGTCCACGCAGATGAACACTAAATCGAAGCCCTGGATCTCGTGCAGGTTCGTTTCGCCCAGGTAACCGTTGTGCGCCACGATGTGTGCGTGCATGTTCGAGTAGATGCCCTTGAAGCGTTCGACCTTGCTCACCTGCGTCTCCAGCTCCGCCAGCGAAGGCGCGCCGGGTGCCCGAAAGGCGTTGTGCTGCATGAAGACATCGCCATCGAACAGGTGAATTTCGGTCGCCGGCGTTTTGGCGAGCAGATCGAGCACGTAGGAACCAGTGCCACCGAGCCCAACGATCGCGATGCGATGTGCAAGACGCATCGCGATCGCCTGAATGCCGGCCCGACTCGAGGCCGTGTCGATGTACCGGAACACCGATTCATCAGCCGCCGCGACCACCGGGCGGAAGGTTTGAGCCTTGAGCGCGGGATCACGGGAGCGCGCCGGAGCGCTGATGATTTCGACATAGCGAGCCATCTTGTGGTGGTAGTCGGTGTAGCCGTCGGCCGGCTTGTTCGAGAACGAGTGGTTGGTGACAATGCCACCTCCCAGGTCGGTCACAGCGCTCGCGTGCTTGATCTGCACGATCTCCGTGCCATTTAGATTGCACGGATGCTCGCCCACGAAGTGGGCCAAATGCGAGTCCGGCCTGGCCGTGATGTCCCCGCCCAACGTCAGGTTCGACACAAGGGTGCCCAACGCCGTTTCGCCGCGAGGGTTCACGTACGGAACCGAATGAATGAGCAGGTGCCCTGCTCGAACTTCGACCTCGTACCCCTCATCGCGAAGGCGTTTGAGGTCGGGACTACGACTTATCAGTGAATGTGACATTGAAGAGCATCCCGTCTTTGATGTGAACCGAACCGCCTTCGACCAGCGTGCCCTCGGGGTTGCTGGCCGGCCCGCGCTTGAAAGTCACCGTGTAGACACGCGAGTCCGTCGTCGCGGCATCGGCGAACGCCAGCTTCACCACTTGGTCGAACGTCAGCGTTTCGGTGTGCACCTGATGCGGCCGGGTGTTCACCTTGACCGTGATCGTGCGCAGCGCCGTATAGAACCGCTCCACGCCAGGCGCCGAGAGGTCGAAGAGTTCTGCGTCGCCGATCAGGCGGTCCTTGCCACCGCGCGCGTCCAGCCAGACCGCGAAGGTCAGCGGGTCGACGCTGGCTAGCTTCTTCAGCGTCAACCCCGAGATGCGGGTCGCACCCCATTCGATCACGCGGTCGTCCAACTCAAAGCGGAACGAGCGGTCATTGCGGAACACGAGGAACCGCTCGACGCCAGCGCTGCGCAGATCGACCGTCAGGCCATCGCCCAGCTCCAGCAGCAAACCGTTCTGCGACATGAGGAACAACAAGTGCTCCACGGTGTCGCGGACACCTCCCGCCTCGAGGATCTGGCGCCTGGTGGGCACCGGATCGGCGATCACCACCGGGCGGAACTCCAGCCGCTCGTCGCCGATGAGCATGCCGTAGGGGCCGTGACCACGGACTTCGCGCCCGGCATTCAGCGCTTGCTGCACGTCTTCCACACCATCTTCAAAGTTCTTGGCCATGGGGCCCGTCCTTTCTTGTGCCGCGAGAAATCCCGCGGTCTGTTGCTAATGTGATAGCGCGCGCTAAGTTTGTCAAGCAAAAACATTGCATGCTTGGAAAAATTAGCATTCCGATTAGACTGAAGTCGTCGGGCGGTGAACGAAACCGCGTTCGCCGCTGTCGGCATTCAACGAGGAGAACGTGAAGCCAACACTTGGCCAATATCTGGCGTCCATCCGGCAGGACAGAAAAATGTCACTCCGACAGGTGGAAGAAGCCAGCAGCAAGGAGGTATCGAATGCCTACCTTAGCCAACTTGAAACAGGAAAGATCGCTCAGCCTAGCCCCAACGTGCTGAACACCCTTTCAGAGATCTACGGAATCGACTACGTCCAACTGATGGAACTTGCGGGCTACTTATCCCCCTCAGCTGCGCGCGAAGCGACGCAGCGCCACGGACGGCTTGCGACATTCGCAGAGCACAACCTGACACCGGATGAAGAAGGCGAACTTATGAAATATCTGCAATTTCTGAGGATGAAAAAACCCCCATGAGAAAAGAGGACGACAGCAGCTTGCTACCGGCCGAACTGCGGGCCGTGGAGGAACGCGCTCGGCAATCGCTTGACAAGGCGGCCGCCTGGGGTCGCTTTCCGACGCCTGTGGATGACATCGTTTCGGCAGCAAAGCTGCGTGTCGCCCCCAAGGGCCTTTTTGATCCAGAACGCCTTCTGGCGTATGCCAAGGCGAAAACCGCCAAGGTGTTCTTTGCGGTGAAGACGGCGCTTTCGAAGATCCTCGGTCTCTACGACGCGAGTGAACAAATCATTCACATCGACGAGTCAGTCGGTCTGAGCAAGCAAAAATTCCTGACGCTTCACGAGACCGGGCACCATGAGCTCCCGGCACATCGAAAAATTTTCACGTTCTTTCAGGACTGCGAGCAGACCTTGTCGCCGGACATCGCCCACCAGTTTGAGCGCGAGGCCAACAACTTCGCCCGGTACGCGCTATTCCAGGGAGATTCCTATCTAAAACTCGCGGCGGACAGCCCGATGAGCATCAAGTCTCCGATCAACCTAGCGAAGAAGTTCGGCTCTTCCAACTATGCGTCCGCGCGCGAATTCGCAAGGACGAACCATCGCTCTTGCGTCGTCTATGTGCTCGAACAGATCGAGTTCATCCCCGGGCGCAGCGCATCAGCCGCAGTTCGTCGTATCGAGACTTCACCGAGTTTCGAGCAATATTTCGGTTGTCCGTCCGATGTACTCATCGACAAAGAACATGCGTTGTTCCCGCTTCTGCCGATCGGCAGGAAGATGACCCGACCAACCTCATTGGTCTACCGCGACAAAAACGGTGATCAACACGAGTGTCTGGGCGAGGCTTTCGACACCACGCACAACATCCTGCTATTGATCTATCCGGTCAAGGCGCTCACTGCAATGAGCATTCTTGTTCCGGCCGGGTACACGACGGAGTCGTAGCGGTCGAGCGGCTTCGGCGCGACTCGCCGAACGGTGGAAGCGACGCACGCGTCCTGAGGGCCTCGAATTCCTCAAGTATTGCGGCTTGGACCTGGTGGTGATCCCAGCCGATGCGGCCGATGTCGCAGTGAGATTTATATGCCACGGATCACAAGGGTTACCCTCCCGCTGCCGAAACCCTGACTGCGACGAAGTTGCGCCAACATGTCGTGGCCGCTCACGCCTGCTCAGCGGATCCCCCCTTATTCCGGCGGACGCTCTGCTTGCCCGTGCTTCTTCTCGCCCGGCGAGCCATCAACTTAGCACGATGCATCAATTCGTCTTCGTGAAGGAGCGCATCAGCGGCAACGAGGGCCGGTGCCACGGCATCTTTGATGCGAAGCACGCTCTTCAATTCTGTCAGGCGATCTAAATCAGTCTCGTGCCCCAGGTATAGGCTTGTGATCAATGCAAGTGTCTGGGCAGTCCTCACGCCTGGTTCGACAAGCCCAGCGTTGCTGCGTCCTGCAAGGAGCACTTCTTCATCGCCCATTGAACTCAGCTTGAAAAACAGGCTTCGCGCGCCAGCATGGACGTTGAAGGATGCCAGCTTGTGGTAGCTGTTCATGGACTCCCGACCTGCCGATTTCTGCAAATCCTTGAAAGTGGGCTTTTTTAGTTTCAATGCGTCTGCCGCCCAGCCATAGGGATGAGCAAACATCGGACCAAATCGATCAATGACACTTTGGTATTGACGATCGATTCTGTTTCGTTGACGCTTGTTCACAGGAGAAAATCCGAGCGGGACCTGAGTCGCATCGTGGTCGTCCGCCTGGCGCTTTACGTCGACCGCGTCATGAAGGACATATCGCTCCGCCAACGCCTCGTCCCCAGCGGAAATTACAGCGGCTGTGACGGCAAGTTCATGCAGCGTGCGCCACCGCGCCATGGCGCCGTCGGCAAAGCCGTTCTCCATGAGGCAGATGATCTCGTTTGCGACCTGGCATGCTCGCGAATGAAGCCGAACCATCACCCATCTGCGGTGCGCGTGGCCAGCGGCCCGTGATCTTCGATGCCGCAAGAACGTCTCCCGGCCAAGCTCACGACAACAGGTGAGCAGCATCCTCATCAAGCCCAGCCCGTCACCCCAACGCTCCTCGAGGTTGTGGCGAAAACTTTCAATTTCTTCCGCTTGACTCACTCCCTCGGTAGCCCATTTTTCACACAGGCTTTTGAAGTACAAGAGACTGACCTTGTCGGACGCTTTGGCGATCGCGCCAGGCAAGGCCTTGGTCATCGTCGAGACTGTCGTTTCGAGTTCCACTGCATCGGCGTCCGTGAAGGTCAAGTCGATATGACGGACTTCCGCTGATCGCCCTTGCTTCCAAGAAAAACGAGCCTGCGCGCCCTTCATCACGTGCTCCGCGAAGGCTTTTGCTGCCTTTGCTGGCAACTCGTAGCCGGCCTCCCTCATTTTCCGTCTCAGAACCTTGCGCAGTGCGATTTCAGGTAGCTCTTGCAGGGTGCGGCGAACCGAATATTTGACTACGTCCATATTGGATTCAAGAGTAGAAATTGGAGCCATCGGGTGACCCGGCGGACGCCCACCGCATCGGATGGATGTATTGGTTGTGCAGCGCTGAAAAGAGCTCAAAGAGACGGGGCATGGAATCCACGCAGGCCTTAGCATGCGCCAGCGAGAGCTGCCATGCCTGCCCTTCATGAAGAAAGGTGTTTCGGACGCCTGCGGCCTCTTTCATTAGCGCGGAGACCGGCTCGAAATCTATGCCGGTCTTATCGGACACAGCTGCTACGGCCGTCTTCCAACTGACGCCGGCAACTGACTTAAACAGCGGACCGAACTTCTGCGCCGCGAGCTTGTTGTCATCCATCAGTCGTGCTATCAGCAGTTCTGGAATTTCCTGGGCCCGCAGATGAGAGAGCAAAAAATGGCTAAGCAAGGCTTCTCGAAGCGCGCAGAAAAACAGGACGGTTCCAATCGTCGGAGCTTGTGGCCCGTCGATCGGTCCTACAGGTGAGCCAGAGTGATAGACCTGCGCAACGAGATCAACAAGTATGTGAATGCTGATCGGGAACGCCAGTCGACCGCCTTTGCTCTTGATCCCGCAGATGCTGCACGCGTGCCCGGAGCGAAGGCGACCGTGATCCCGATCGATGACCTCGCAATTCGCGCAGATCAGATGGTTGCAGACGAGCGGGCTGGCGTCTTGATTGTCTATTTCGGAGAGGGATCGCATCTGTCACCGTGTTTGTCAGAAAGTTTATTGCGCCAGTCCGGCGAAGCGATCGCGCCGTCCGCCTTAGAAGGTCTTAGTAGCAAACCGAGCTTTTTAGGGCACGCGCAGGGCAAGCGGTGGGAGCGATGCACGAGCCCTGAGCGCGCCGAATTTTTCAAAGACCGCGGCTTGAATCTGAAGATGATCGAAAGGCTTCCGGTCGAACTTGAACTTAAGGGCCGCTTCGTGACCGTCGAAGTTTAGGACTGCGTACTCGAGCCAGCTTTGGAATCCTTCTGGATGCGCCGGCTTGTTGGGAGTGGTCGTCATAAAATTTTCTTTCTGCTGGTACGCCGCACGCGGAAGATTCTTATTGTCAGAGTAAGGCTGCAAGCGTCTCGAGCAGATGAATCGTCCCGTATTTTGAGGAGGCTCAACACTCTGAGAGGATTGAGCCATGAAGAAGTCAAACAAGTTCTCACCCGAGGTGCGTGAGCGCGCGGTGAGGATGGTGCAGGAGCACCGTGGGGAATCCCCATCGCTATGGGCTGCGATCGAATCGATTGCGCGGAAGATCGGCTGCGTGCCGCAGACGCTGAACGAATGGGTCAAGCGCGACGAGATCGACAACGGCGTTCGAGAAGCCGTGACGACCAGCGAGGCCCAGCGCATGAAGGAGCTGGAGCGCGAGGTCAAGGAGCTGCGCCGGGCCAACGAGATCCTGAAGCTGGCGAGCGCGTTTTTCGCCCAGGCGGAGCTCGACCGCCGGTTGAATTCCTGAGGGATTTCATCGACAAGCATCGCGTCACCTTCGGGGTCGAGCCGATCTGCAAGGTCTTGCAGGTCGCCCCGTCGGGCTATCGGCACCACGCGGCGCTGCTGCGCGAGCCGCACAGGCGCTGCGCCAGGGCGCAACGCGACGATGCCCTGGTGCCAGAGATCCAACGCGTCTGGCAGGCCAACATGCGGGTCTATGGCGCCGACAAGGTCTGGCGGCAACTGGCACGCCAAGGCACGGCAGTGGCGCGCTGCACGATCGAGCGGCTGATGCGGCGCCTGGGCCTGCGAGGCGTGATGCGCGGTAAGGTGGTGAAGACCACGATCAGGGATGCCAGGGCGCCATGCCCGCTGGACCGGGTCAACCGGCAGTTCCGAGCGCAGCGTCCGAACCAGCTGTGGGTCTCGGACTTTACGTACGTGTCCACGTGGCAGGGCTGGCTGTACGTGGCCTTTGTGATCTATGTCTATGCCCGGCGCATCGTGGGCTGGCGGGTCAGCAGCTCGATGCGCACGGACTTCGTGCTCGATGCCTTGGAACAAGCGCTGTACGACCGTCAACCCGAGCGCGACGGCAGCTTGATTTGTCACTCCGATCGCGGGTCGCAATATGTCAGCATCCGGTACACCGAACGGCTTGCAGAGGCCGGCATCGAGCCGTCAGTGGGCAGCAAAGGCGACTCCTATGACAATGCCCTGGCCGAGACGATCAACGGCCTCTACAAGGCCGAGCTGATCCATCGCCGGGCACCGTGGAAGACCAAGGAGGCGGTGGAGTTCGCGACGCTCGAATGGGTGTCCTGGTTCAACCACCAACGCCTGCTCGAACCCATCGGCTACATCCCGCCTGCAGAAGCTGAGGCAAACTATTACCGGCAACTCGCCAGTCAGTCCGCCACGGCGGCGGTCTGACTTAAACCAACCGTCCTCCACGAAAGCCGGGGCGATTCACTGAGCCTCTCATTCCACGATTCCGTTTAAGATGCCTTCAAGTCCTCGGCATAGCCCGACAGAATTTTTTCGTCCAAAAATTCAAGTCGCGTTTTGAGACGAGCAGCATTTTCTTTTGATGGCGCCACATTAACCGGAATGAGTTGGCCTGTAGGAGCACCTTCATCTATGGCCCTGATCCACTCCAGCATCGCGCCGATATAGGAATCCAGCGCTGTGGCCGGGTTTGGACTGTCTTCGCATGTGATGTATGCAGGTGGAAGGTCTCCTGTAATGACCCAGACCCACTCATCAACACCTTTTCGAGCTGGCAAAAATCTGAACAAGAAGACGCCAACGATTCCCGGATAGACCATCCCGACGTACTCTTCGGTGATCGTCTCGCACCAGTCATAGTACTCAAGGAATATCCGTGCTTCTGTGTGAAGTTTCTCGATGGATCGAGCGTCAGGATCTACCCACCCTGCATTGGCGAAGTACTTGCTCCACTCGAAAGTTTTCGACAGATCTGGTTTCATGGTTAGTTCCTGCGTTTTCCCCAACGACTGTAATCCCCCGCTGCACGATGACGATCCTGGTGATTGTCACCCGGTCGAGGTTTCACATTTCTCCAATCATCAGGACCCCCGTCGGCGAGCGGAATTTCGTGTGATACGTCCTCGTTGCGGCCATTAGCATCCTTTGGCCATTTCAGTCCAGTTCCTTGCTCCCAATCATCCCGCAATTGTGCGGATGATTTACGCCCCTTGTGCCACCAACTAAACGGGCCGTCAGGGCCATCCACTTCGCCGCCACTAAGCATGCGGTCACTGATTCCCTTACACAGGTCTTGAATCATCCCGGGAATAGTGAAGTCCAAAGGGGACACTGGCCTAGGCTTTGGGAGTGCCATGTCCGGTAGATTGCTATTGCCCGAACCAGTTCCAAGCAATGGTGGCAAGGGCATTGGACCCCAAGGCGTAGGCGCAAATTGCAGACCTTCCGGGTCGACAAAGCTCAAAGGATTTGCGTCCACATACCCGAAGCGGTTCCATCCCCCGCCAAGACCGATGGGGTCACCTTGGGTGTATCGGCCAAGGGTCGGAATATAGGACCGGAATCCGTTATAGAAAAGCCCTGACTCCTCATCCGAATACTGCCCCGGATACCTCAGGTTGAACTTCACTTCTGAGATGCTCGTCGTGCCCGGGTTTGGCATCGTTTCCAGGTTTGCAAAGCGTCTCTTCGCAGTCGTCGGTTTGTCATCCCCGAACGCGCTGTAACTTAGCTGCCAGACCGCTTGCCCGCTTGCGTTAGTGAGCTTCCTGGGTGTGTTTAAGTGGTCACTGTGAACCGCAAACGTGCCGCCATTGATTACCGCCGCAATAGGCATCGGCCCATTGGCCGTTGGCATATAAATGTATTGCGCCTGCCCCGCACTGGCCGAGCCGCCGCCGCCCACCTCCGCAATCAGCGTGCCATGCTCGTCATACACATACGTATAGCCCAGCTGCTCCGCTTCGGTGGTACTTGGACTCCACAGTTTCGTGAAGAACGCGATCAGGCTTTGCATGAAGCCCGGGTTGCTCTCGTCTCCCTGCACCGGCGGATAAAGCGGCTCGGTCTTGAAAACCCGCTGCCCCAACGCGTTGTGCGCGTAGCGCGTCGTTGGGCTGACATCGGTCGCTCCGGTCGTTGCCGCGGCCAGTCGCCCTTCGGCGTCGTAGGTGTAGGTGCGGAGGCCATCGTTCACCAGATCGCCGTTGGCGTTGTAGCCGAAGGTGACGCTGGTGTTGCTCGCGCCGTTGATGGCCTGCGTGAAGCCCGTGAACCGGTTGCTCGCTGCGCCCACGGCGTAGGTGCGGTCGGTGCTCACGCCGTTGACGGCACGGGTGCTGCTGCTGCGGTTGCCATTGGCGTCATAGTCGAACCCCGCCGTGCTGCCCGTGGCATTAAAGCCGGTGATGCGGCCCATCGCGTTGTAGCCCACGCTCCAGGTCACGTTGGCGCTGGCGATGGTGCTGTGTGTGGGGTCGGTGTCGCCGGGTTGTTGGAGGTTCTGCGTCAGGCTGGTGATGCGCCCTGCCGCGTCGTATACGTAGCTGCTGAACTCCGTGGCGATGAGGCGGCCCGCAGTGTCGTAGGCACGGCTGGCTGACACCGCAGGAGATGCCAGAGCCCAGATCCAGGCGGTGGGCTGGCCCAAGGGGTTCCAGGTGATGCCGGTGACCAGAGGGTTGCCATTCAGGTTCAGGCCCGTCAGGCGGCCAGTGCTGTCGTAGGTGTGCGAGAGCACGCCACCACCGTTGGGGTAGCCGATGCTCGCCAGCGTGCCGTTGAGGTTGTAGCTGTAGCTCACCTGCTGCACGCTGCCCGCGCTTGCACCGGTCGCCAGCGTCTGCTTCTTGAGCGTCACGCGGCCGAAGGCATCGCGGGTGTACTCGGTGGTGCCGCTGCGGTCGATGATCTCCGACAGATAGCCCTTGCTTGTAGGGGTGAGGTCGTAGCGCAGCGTGGTGGTCTTGCCGTCGGCGAAGACAAGGCTGGTTGGCCGCCCTAGCAGGTCTCGCTGGATGGTCGTGGCTTGGCCCAGGGCGTTGGTGATCTGGCTGGGCAGGCCCAGTGCGTCGTACTGGGTGTTCGCCGTGCCCGTGTCGGGGCTGGAATCGGTGGTGGCGTTACCTTTGGCGTCACGGGTGTAGGCCGTCGCCACGCCCTTGAAGTCCTTGGCTTCAGTGACGGCGTCAAGCGCGTTGTACTTAAGGGTTGCGCTGGCGTTGGCGGCGTCGGTCACGGCCTTCACGCGGCGCAGGCCGTCTAGGCCGTACTGGGTGCTCTGGTTCAGACCGTTGGTGCTGCGGGTGAGCTCGCCGTTGGCGTCATAGCCGAAGGTGCTGGTCTGGTTCGGGCCTTCGGTCTTGGCTGATAGGCGATTGATGTTGTTGACCGTGCGCGCCACGCTCCAGGCCACGCTGCCGGCGCTGTCCTTGATCTGCTCGGCGGTGCGGTTGCCCATGCTGTCGAGCGTGTAGGTGCCACTCTCGCCTCGGTTGTTGCTCCAGCCTTTGAGGCGGTGGGCTGCGTCGTAGGTGTAGGTAAACACGAGGCCGGTGGGCAGCGTCACGGTTTCGACGGTTCCGTAGGGCTTGTAAGTGAGCGTTGTGGTCTGGCCGCTGACGGTCTGGGTCAGCAGGCGGTCGCGCAGGTCGTAGGTGTAGGTGGTGCCCAGCCCGTTCGCGGCAGTCGCACTGACTACGCGGCTGGCGTTGTCGTAGGTGTAGGTGGTGACGTGGCCTAGGGCGTTCGTCGATGTGAGGGCGTTGCCTCGGAGGTCGTAGGTGTAGCTGGTGACTGCGCCGTCGGGTTCAGTCGCGGTTGCTACTAGCTGTTGAGCGTTGTATGTCCATTGCCAGACTTGGGTGCTATTGGTCAGCGTGTCAGTGATGCTCTTCGAAAGAGTGTTCCCAAAGGAATCATAAGAAAAGGCTGTGGTACGCCCAGCTTCGGTCACGCTAGACGGCAACCGAAATGTTGGGTGCCATGCGGTTGTGATGGCGCGCGAGTCAGGCGTGCCTGACGCCTCGACAATGGTTATAGGAAGCCGCCGGGTTTTGTCCCAAGTAGTCGTTTTGACAATACTTTTGAAATCGGTTTCACTAACCACAAATCCATCCTCGTCCAGCACTCGGGATTGAATGCTGTTCGAATCTTTGGAGTTTCCATCAGGCAAAGAGGAACTTGTTTGGGCAATCACTCCATTTTTAGTCGTATAGCTGTATACACGCTGCGTGAACAGCGGATCTCTAACCATAATACTCGGCCCAGATTTATAGATAGCGTATAAATTTACGCCGCCAGCATGGCTTGTTGAGTCTGCACGGTAGTCCGCATCGTAAGTGAAGTTGGCGTATTGGATTCCCAGTTCGTCAATTACGCCAGTCATCCTTCCGTTATCGTAAATATATTTTTTTACTGAATTATCCGGCTGCGTAACTTTCTCAAGATAGCCGTAGTAATCATATGCATAGCGAACAACGCGTCCAGTCGATGAAGTGATCGAAGATATTTTTTTATATGCGTCATACTCGAAGATGAGATAGTGCCCGAAAGAATTCGTCGCCATTACCAAATTTTCGGTCGCATCGTACGACAAGCTGGTTATCCAGCCGTTTCTGTTCTGAATGGAGGTCGGCTTTCCGTTTGGCGAAAATGAAATTTTTCTATCGCGTGCGGACTCTGTCCAGTTCCATCCGGAACCGTTTTGAACTAAGGTGTCTGTATTTGTGTTAGTGCTAGGAATCCAATTCAACCCATCGGCCGATTTGTTGAAAATTAGAACGTAGCCCTCCTCAGTAGTAATTGTGACTTTGTTAAAGCCAAGTTTTAGGGAGGCGGCATACGGGTGTGTCCATACCTTTCCTAAACCTTCAGAAGGTCTTGGATTAGCAGCTGCCCATAGGCTATGATAGGTGCGTCTAAAGTGCAGCGAAGCTGGGTTCTGATCAGGGAAATCTTCCTCGCTTTCGATTTTGTCACCATCTATTGCAGAAATTGGATTGCCGACGATATATCCCGGGCTGCACATTTGATTTTCAGCAGGCTTTATTGGTTCAACTGGCGGATACACGCAGTTTGATCCATCCCAAGATTGCAAGTATTTTGTGCATTGACAGGTTGCAGATGCATAAAGAGGTTTACCACCTTCCAAACCAATTTGCCCGCTTGGGACTACAGATGGCTGACTAGGCGTTTTGGGGCACAGGATTCCGAGACGTATGGTAATTTCCTCTGGCGGCCCATTGCTATCCGTAGTCCCACGGCAAATCAAGGACGATCCGTCTCGGATAAACCCTTCCCCACTCGGCTTAAAAACGTACCCCCCAAAAGGACTTGGCCAAGTTGGACATTTGGAGGCATCTGCGATTGGCTCTTCCCAGCTAAGCGGTGGAATATGGTAACTAATGTCGACCAAGACGACGTTTGGCGCAGCCGTTTGAGCCTGCGCGTTTCCGAAACAAGGAAAAATTATTGCAATTGCAAGCAGTAATAGGCAAAGTGGCCTGGTAAAAATTAGGGCGCGCAAAAAAGTAATCTCCCAATTTTAATATGTAGTGGCGATAGGTCGCAGACATCCCTCGGGATCTCGCTCCGTGCAATACATTACTTAAGAGCGAGGAAAATTGCAAGAATAAGTTATTAATGAAACTTAAAGTTCTCCTGCCGTGAATGGCTTAAGTTTTTCGGGTTAAGGTGGGTGTGGTTTTCAAGTTTGAGGGGGGTGTTGGTTCACTTCTGAAATAACTCGCGCGGCCTGATGATTTCCTTCAACAATTTACCCGCGTGGTAACCCAATCTGCTGCTTTTCGCGGCAGGAGTACAGGAGTGATAGACGTGGCGACATTGAATGTCACCAGACTGGGCACTGCGAAAGCAACTGTCCATCTGTGTGTGGCTCTGCCGCAAATTGCGCTGCGGTTTCCGCGATCTGGTGCCTCGATCGCGAGCCAGGTTGCGAGCTTGTCGGCATAGCGATCGAGCTTGCTTGAGCTCGTCCGCTTGGTGTAGCACGGCATTTCTTCGCCCGCCCGCACGACTTTTTCACAATGTTGCGAGACAGGCCTGTACGCCCGACTATCACGCGGTCTTAGACGGAAATTAGTGCAGTCAGAGGGTCAATTTTTGGTAGAACTCAACAAACAAGCCGGCACAAGCCGGCGACGTCGCATTCATAGCGACGAATTCGAGGCCAACGCCGTGGCCAGTTGCATGAAACCGGGCATGTCGATGGCGGCGGTGCCGATGGCCCAAGGCGTCAACGCGAATTTGCTGCGCCGATGGGTTCGCGACGCAGAGATGAAGTCGGAAGCCACGGTCGTCAGCGCGAGCATCGCCGAGGGCCGCAAGGCGCAAGAAGCCAAGACATTGTTTGTGCCGGTCAGCTTGCCGCCACCAGTCCAGCCGGCTCATGTCGCGGACATTCGCATCGAACTGCAGCGTGGACCGACGGCGGTCACGGTGAGCTGGCCTGCAAGTGCTGCCAGCGAGTGCGCGGCTTGGACGCGTGAGTTGCTTCGATGATTCGCATCGACGCGATGTGACTGGCCGCCGACCCCGTCGACATGCGCGCCAACGCCGAGCGCCTGTTGGCGCGCGTCCTGCAAGTCTTCGGCGCAGTGCAGGCGCACCATGGCTATCTGTTCGCGAACGCCCGCGGCGCGGGCACGGGTGTCAAGCTGCTGGTGCACGACGGCTTCGGCGTGTGGTGCGCGGCGCGCCGGCTCAACGCGGGGCGCTTCGTCTGGCCGGGCACGACCAGGCGACACCCTTGCTGTCGCTCACACCTGCGCAGTTCGACGTTTTGGTCCTTGGGCTGCCGTGGCAGCGCCTTCCCGAGCTGAGCGTCATCACGCGAGCCTGAGGAGTCGGCGCCAGCGCTACCTGCCCATGCGTTGACGGTGGATGTGCCGATGCTTGGCGCGCGTGATCTTTCTGCAGCGAATCCTTCGGAACTGTCCGCCGAGACAGGGGCGCTGGTTGCTCAGTTGCTCCAGCGGCTGCAAGACCAGGAGCAACAACTTGTCGAGGATGGCCGAGTCCTTGCACAACGCGATCAGGCGCTCGCCGAACGCGACGCGCCGCTGCAGCGCAAGGACCGCGAGATCGCGCTGGGCGAAGCCAAGTTCGAGAAGATCACCTTCGAGCTGGCCAGGCTCAAGGGCTGGAAATTTGGGGCCAAGTCCGAGGCCATGAGGGCCGAGCAGCGCCGCTTGTTCGAAGAGGCGCTGGCCGAGGACGAGGCGGGCCTGCGCGAGCAGCTCGAGCGGCTTCGGCGGGAAGCTGCTGCGGCCGCCGCCGCAGCAGCCTCGGACACAACGACCAAGGCGCCCCCGCGCCGGCGGCGTCGCAACCTGTTCCCTGATCGCTTGCGCCGTATGGAACACCACTACGAGCCCGAACGCACTGACTGCCTGGAGCCCGGCTGCGGGCGCCCGATGACGCGCATCGGGCAGGAGGCCAGCGAGCGCTTGGACATCGTCCCGGCCGAGTTCTTCGTGCACCGCCAACATCTACGGCAAGTGGGCCTGCCGCTGCTGCCAATGCGTGTCGGCGATGATCAGACTTTTGGCTTTGCGGTCAGAAGCCGTGATCCCAGTGGCCAATCGCTGATGCGTGCGCGGCGCAGTAGGTCTGCAAAGCGCGGGATCAAACCGAACCCTTGCGATGGGACGCCGTAGCGCGTCAGAAAAAGCGCTTGCTGCGGCAGCTCGTAACGCTCGAAGCGGCTGCGCGTTCGACTCAGATACTGCTCCATCCAGGCCAGATAGGACTGGGCGATATGGCCGCGGACCCCTTCCATGCGCGCAGCCGCATGCCACTCTTGCAGAAGGGCTTCGCCGTCGGCTATGGACAGGCGTGCGACGGCTTTGAGAGGGATCCTCAGCCAGGCTGCTGCAGCGATGCTGCACGCATCGCGCAGGAGGCTTGCCCGCGCCTCTCGGGCGGCCGAGGTGATGCGCAAATCAGCATTTAAGAGCTGCGCCAATGCGAGCATTTCCGAGCTGGAAAGGCAGCGCAGCATCGGGGCCTTGATAGCGTTCAGTGCCTTCCCCTGCGTTACCCCTAGAAGGCGCTTGACGGCGTGCTTGGAGACCTGCCGATTGGTACTTTTGAGCAGAGCGATGGCTCCGGCCACTTCTGTCTCGCTTGGCCAGTAGTGCTTTTTTTCGAGATGCTGCTTGCAAACCGACCACAGCCAGTACGGCATCTGGATTTCCGAGGTGCTGAATTCGCTGTGCGTGATGCGCGCGTTGTTCATGCAGCTGACAAATCGGGTCGGCCACTCCTTCGTGAGCCAATCGATCAGATCCAGCATTCGGTGGCGCGTCTCTAGCGGCTGGTGATCGAACGGCATGCGTTGCCCTGCAGTCAGGCAAGTCAAAACTGGGGCGAAGCGCCGAGGCAGACCTGACTGTTGTAGCTTCCTGGCAAATTGCGCACGGCCCAGCACGTTCAGCAGGACGCGCACACCGTCCCACCAGAGCTTGCTGTGAGCGACCGAAACCGGGAGGCAAGCGTGCCGCAATCCGTGCGCGGGGACCACGCGCCACTTCGACACGCGTGGAGCAACCTGTGGACTCACCTTGACATGCAGCGCTTGACCGCACTGCTCGCAGTGCCTTAGCGATGCCATTCGCGTGCCAGTGAGGACCAGGGGTCCTGCGCAGCCTTTGCAGGTGTCTACAAGAAGATGCCTGTGTACAGGGCAAATGGTGCTTACCGAAAGACGCCAGGCGCTGCGCCAGTATGGCTTTGCATCCTCCGCGAGGCACGCTGGGCAGACTGCAAACCTGCATCCTCGACCGCTGCTGGGCATCAACCAACGCCCTGCGGTGCTGCACGAGCTGCCGGTCATGGCCAAGAGCGCAGGGTTCAACGTGTGCTTTTGCAGCAATGGGACGCAGACGCCGGAGAGCTGCTGCAGCCGCGCAAGCAACGCCCAACGCTCAGGCTCCAGGTCGACCAGCGTGCGTGCCGACAGGACGATGTCAACGTTGTGCATCAGTTCACCATATGTGGCGAAGCCATTGGCCGAAGCCAACCGAAAAATCCAGGAGGTGAGGGATTCGGGCTCAGACGGGCCTGCGATGGGTGCAGGCCTCGCGAGCAGTCGATTGGGCTGAAATCTCATTGCAGCGCTCAATCACGGGATGCCGCGCGCGCCCGTGGAGCTGTGTTTCGAGAGTCCTCATTTTTCGCACAGATCATGTGAAACTCGTTATGCCAATCCGAAATAACAAGGCCGCGCTGGATCAGCCTATCGAAATCGTGGGGGCGACGGCGTGCGAAGTCAGAGGTGGCCCCGTTCGTTTGAACAGATTCCGATTACTTTTAAGTGGATCCTGCGGGGTCAGGCTGCCTGGGCCGAAGGCCGTGGCAGCGAGTCGAAGTACACCACATCGGGTGTGCGGGCCTGCAG
>NZ_JAYLVN010000021.1:0-121528 GCF_046156345.1 Variovorax sp. H27-G14 | reverse complement strand
CCGCTGAATCCGTTTCAGCGAAGCCTTCTATTATGCACTGCTTTTTCAAACCGCGTCAACTTCGAAGGAAGTTTTTTTATCCACTAACTCGCTGCCAAACCCCGGAGAGCCTGACCGCGATTCACACTTTGAAGTGCGTGTCAGTCGAGCCCTCGATTATGCACAGTTTTCGACAGCATGGTCAACGAAACCAAAACTTTTTAGTCCATCGGCAGATGGCCGAGAGCTGCTGGTTTGTGCCTCTCTATATATAGGCAACAAAAAAGCCGCCCTGGGGCGGCTTTTGCATCCAGCGGAACGCTGCTCGGCAACTCAGTAATAGCGCGAGCTGTTCATGCGGCGCATTGCTTCGTACAGCGTCGGCATGCGCGCATCCTGCGAACGCACGCTCATGCGGGCGACCGAGTCGATCTTGGCGGCCTCAGCAGCAGACACGGTGCCTTGCGATTGCTGACGCCACACGGCAGCTTGCAATTCCTGCATCACGCGCGGGTCGTTCTTGGCGGTTTCCAGGAAACGAGCATCAGCGCGGGCCGAGGCGCGGCGTTGCGACGCGGCGCGCCAGGCACCAGCGATGCTGCTTTGGCGGACCGAACCGGCAAACAATGCGAACAGGGCAATGGCTGCGAGGCAGAACACCGCCCAGACAGCCAGCACGCTGCCTTCGTTCCAGTTCGACACGAGCGAGTCGGTCACCACCAGCACGGCCGCCGCAATGGCGACGATCAGCAGAGCGATGAGCGGACGGGTGCCCTTGGCACCGGCGCGTGCGGCCTGGATCTGGCCGAACAAAACTTCGGCGCGATGCACGCCGGGGTGAACGGTAGGTTGGTCAACGTGGACGAAGCTGGTCATGATGCATCCCTCCTTGGGGACAGTGGTAATCAGTGGTGGCGAACAAGGCCGATGCAGTGATATTAGGGCTTACCCTAGTACGTTTCCACTTTATCTTTCTGATGTTTATCATTCACAGCGCTGATGGATGTCAACTTTCGCACGCTCGACCTGAACCTGCTCCGCGTCTTCGACGAGGTGATGGCGGAGCGCAATCTCACGCGCGCCGCACGCAATCTGTCGATCACCCAGCCGGCGGTGAGCAATGCGCTGCGCCGACTGCGCGAGGTGCTGGGTGACGAACTGGTGCGCCGTGCGGGTGCGGGCGTGGAGCCGACGCCCCGCGCGCTGGCGCTGTGGCCCACCGTGCGCGACGCACTCCGCCAGCTGCAGCACACGCTGGCGCCCGGCGAGTTCGATGCCGGCACCGCCGACACCACCTTTCTCTTGGCCATGGCCGACGCCACCGCGGCCGAGCTCATTCCGGGCCTGGTGCAGATCGCTGAGAAGGAAGCGCCCGCCATCTCGCTGCGCGTGCTGCCGCTGACCACGCGCGACCCGCGCCGCATGCTCGAACTGGAAGAGGTCGACATGGCTGTCGGCTACTTTCCGGCGGTGATTGCGAGCCTGGCGGCGCGTGGGCAGTCGGGTGTGGGGGTGGCATTCGAGACCCAGCGGCTCTACCTGGGCCAATATGTGTGCGTGATGCGGCGTGGCCATCCGCTGGCGAAGTCGCCTCTCACGCTCGACAGCTACTGCGCGGCGCGCCACCTGCTGGTGAGTTTTTCGGGGCGGCCCTACGGCTTCATCGACCAGACGCTGGGCGCGCTGGGGCGCGAGCGGCGCATCGCGGTGACGGTGAACCAGTTTTTTACAGCGGGCCGGGTGGTTGCCAATTCAGACCTGCTGACCGTGCTGCCGCGTCACTTTGTGACCGTAACCGGCATCGACGACCAGCTGGTGCTGCGCGACCTGCCCTTCGACCAGCCGCCGGTGCATGTGGATGCCATCTGGCACCGGCGCGCCCAGCACGGGCATGCGCACGAGTGGCTGCGCACGGCGCTGTTGCGCTCGGCAGCCTCGGCTTTCGCCGGGTCGGTCCTCGGGCAGAAAGTGCCCGACTGACCGGTGCGGTTCAGCGAACGACGCTGAGCCAGGCGGAGGCGGCGGCGCGCAGTTCCTGCGCGTCGTGGGCACCGCGGCCTGCGCGCATGTCGGCGCTTTCCATCAGCGTGGCAGCGTGGCTGACCGGGGCGCTGGCGGTGGAGGAACGGAAGAAACGTGCCACTTGGGCGATGAGGCTGAACATGGTGTTGCGCGGCTTCTGGCCGTGCTCTGAGTGGTTGATGGGCTTAGATTAAGGGTTATCCCTAGTAAAACAAGCTCGACCTTATGCGCTTCATGCATGGGCCAATTCACCTAGACTGCCCCGACGATGAAGCTTCAACTGCTCTCCGACCTGCACCTGGAGTCCCATCCCCGCTTCCATGCCGAGCCCGTGCCGGGCGCCGACATGCTGATTCTGGCGGGCGACATCGGCTCCTACCAGCAAGGCTCCCGCCTGACAGACACCGACTTCGGCCTGGGCCGTTTTTCGCCCCGCAACGGCTGGCCGACCCCGGTGATCTACGTGCCGGGCAACCACGAGTACGACAACCTCGACTTCGACGAAACCCACGACAAGCTGCGCGCGCTCTGCCAAGAGCTCGACATTGTCTGGCTGGAGCGCGAAACCCGCGTGATCGACGGCATCCGCTTCGTCGGCACCACGCTGTGGGCAGACTTCGACGCGCTGGCCACGCCCAGCGACAGCCTGGCCGAGGCGCTCAAGAAGCGCGGCAAGGCGATGCGCGCGGCCGACTTCTACCTTTCCAAAGCGGCCACCATGCGCAACGGCGAGCTCTTTCTCGCCGCGCAACTGCGGGAGCAGGCGCTGGCCTGCCAGGACTGGCTCGCGCAGGCGCTGGCCGAGCCGTTCGACGGCACCACGGTGGCCATCACCCATTTCGCGCCCAGCCTCGACAGCGGCGATCCGCGCTACGGCCTGACGCCCGGCACCGCCGGCTTCTGCAACGGGCTCGACGCGTTGCTGCCCCATGCCAGGCTGTGGCTGCACGGCCACCTGCACTGCCCGTCCGACTACGTGAAGAACGGCTGCCGTGTGGTGGCCAACCCGCTGGGCTACGTGCGCAACGGCGAGCAGGAAGGCTTCAAGCCCCAGCTGCTGATCGAGGTGCGCTGACCGCGGAGCCCCGGGGCCCTGACTGCCCCTCCGGTAACACCGTAACGCCCCGCAACGTGGCCACCGTGCCCGCTGTGTAGACTGGCCCGAACCCATCTCACCGGTGGAGGAGAAGCGCCATGACGCAGCAACAACAACGACGTCGCACCTTCCTGCAACAGACGGTGGGCGCCGCCGCAGCGGTCGGCCTGGCTGGCACCTGCAGCCGGGCTTTCGCCCAGCGCCCGGACACCGTCGCAGCCACCACCACCCTCGGCACCAAGGCCATGGGCCAGCTGTCGATGGCCGAGCTGTCGCGCCGCCTTGCCGCGGGCACGCTCAGCAGCAGCCAGTTGGTCGAGGAAGCGCTGGCCGCCATCCAGAACCCCGCCGGCGAAGGCGCGCGCAGCTTCATCCGCGTGCATGCGGAGTCGGCACGCGCCGCCGCCGCGCGGCTCGATGCGGAACGCAAGAGCGGCCACCCCGCCGCGTCGCCCATCTCGGGCATTCCGATTTCGCTCAAGGACCTGTTCGACGAAGCCGGCGTCACCACGCTCGGCGGCTCGACCGTGCTGGCCGGCCAGCCGCCGGCCGCACGCGACGCCCTGGTGGTGGAGCGGCTGCGGCGCGCCGGCGCCATCCTCATCGGGCGCACCAACACGGTCGAGTTCGCCTACACCGGCCTGGGCATCAACCCGCACTACGGCACGCCGAAGAACGTCTACGACCGCGCCACCGGCCGCATCCCGGGCGGCTCGACCTCGGGCGGCGCCATCTCGGTGGCCGACGGCATGGCGGCCGGCGCCATCGGCACGGACACGGGCGGCTCCCTGCGCATTCCCGCCGCGCTCAACGGGCTGGTGGGCTTCAAGCCGACCCAGCGGCGCATTCCGCTGGACGGCGTGCTGCCGCTGTCGACCTCCTTCGATTCGGTTGGGCCGATGGGCTGGACGGTCGAAGACTGCGCCCTGCTCGACGCCGTGCTGGCCGCGGAGCTGTCGCGTCCGCTGCGCGTGCTGCCCTTGCGCGGACTGCGCTTCGCGGTGCCCCGGACCTTCTTCCTGGACGACCTCTCTCCGCCCGTGGCCGCGGCCTTCGCGTCGGCGCTGGCCAAGCTTTCGGCGGCGGGCGCCACGGTCACCGAGCTGCCGATGGCCGAGTTCGCGAAGGCCCCGGCCATCAACCCGCGCGGCATGATCACCGCCGCCGAGGCCTTCACCTGGCACCGCGAGTTCATCAAGACCGGCGCCGCCAGGTACGACCCGCGCGTGCTGGCCCGCATCAAGACCGGCGAGGCCATCAGCGCGCCCGACTACCTGCAGCTGCAGACGCTGCGGCGCCAGTTCATCCGCGCGATCAACACGGCCGCAGCCAGCTACGACGCCATGCTGATGCCCACCACGCCCGACATTGCGCCGCCGATCGCCGAGGTGCTGAAGGACGACGAGACCTACTACCGCATCAACGCCCGCATGCTGCGCAATCCGTCGGTGGTGAACCTGTTCGACGGCTGCGCGCTCTCGGTGCCCTGCCATGACGCGGGCACCGCGCCGGTCGGGCTGATGGTGGCCGGCATCGGCAACACCGACCACCGGTTGCTGACGGTGGGCGCGGCGGTGGAGGCGGTGGTGACTCCGCGGCGCGCGTTGAGCAGTTGAGCCGCCCGGTCGTTTTCGGCGGCTCCGCCAGAGTCAGCGCGAGGCGATGCCGTCGAAGCAGGTCGCCAGCACCAGGTCGACGATCTGCTCGTCGGTCTGCAGCCCGCCGGCCTTCAGAAAGCCCAGCACCGGATCGCAGGCGCGTGCATACAAGGTGTAGAGCACGGCCAGCGCGGGCAGCTTCGGGTTGAGCGTGCCGTCGGCCTGCGCCGCCAGGATCCAGCCGCCGAGCTTGTCGCTCAACGTCACCAGCCGGTCGAGGTAGCCGCGGTTGCTCATGAGCGCGGCGCGCAGCGTGGAGTTCTGGTGCGGCAGCGAGGGCATCTCGCCGGCCAGCTGCACCTGCATCGACCAGCGCACCACGGCGCGCAGCTTGGCAACGGGCGAGTCCTCGGCCGGCACCAGGGCCACGAAGTCGAGCGTGCGCTGCATGACGCGCACCATGGCCGCGGCAGCCAGGTCTTCCTTGCTGGGAAAGTGCTTGTAGAGGCTGGCCTTGGCAATGCCGACGCTGGCAGCCACTTCATCGACCGTCATCGACTCGAATCCCTTCTCGGCAAGCAGGCGGCTCGCGGTCTGCACGATGGCCTCTTCGCGGGCCTGCAGCATCTGTTCCTTGAAGGAGGTCTTGGCGGGGACGGTGGCACTCATGCCGGAAATTCTAGTCTCGAGCGTCGCCAAGCAGACGAGGCGAACACCGAAATACCGCTCAGTCTTTTACAGACTGATCAGTTGCAGCCATCGATCTCAGGCACCGCGGCCCTTCGACACCAGCCGGATGCCGGGCATCAGTTCGGCCGCCAGCTCTGGCCGCTCCAAGGCGTAGTCGAGGTTCATGCGGGCAATTTCAACATGTTCCTCGCCCAGCGCCTGCGCGCGCGAGCCCTGCCCGCGCTCGATGGCCTGCACCATCGCATGGTGCGTGCGGTGGGCCTGGCGCATCCATTGCTGACCCTCTTCCATCGACGACTGCATCGGCAGCATGGCGCTGGGCGCGGCGAAGGGCTGGCCGCCCAGCATGTCCATCACGCGCTTGAGCGCCAGGTTGCCGCAGCCTTCCAGAATCAGCTTGTGGAAGCGGTCGTTCATTTCGACGTAAGCCGCGTAATCGTCGATTTCCATGCTGGGCTTGTTCACGGCCCGGTCGCCGTCGTCCAGGCACTCCTTCAGGTCGCGCAGCAGCTGGCGCGACGCACCGTCCTCGGCCAGCAGGCGTGCCGCAAAGCCTTCGATCACGCCGCGCACGCGAATGGCGTCGGCCACCTCCTGCGAGGTGAAACGGCGCATCTGGTAGCCGCCGCTGGGCGATTGCTCGATCAGGCCTTCGTGCTCCAGGCTGGCCAGCGCCAGCCGCACGGGCGTGCGCGAGGCCTCGAGCTTCTCGGCGATCGGGATCTCGGCCAGCCGCTCTCCGGGCACGAATTCGCCCTTGAGGATCATGTCGCGCAGTTGCACGAGCACGCGGGATTGTTGGGAGTCCATCGGCGGATTCTAGGAGACCCCACCGCCATTGCACGCAGCATATTTACCCTGGCTCGGTTGTTGCATGCACCACACGTTAAGAATTGTCAAAAACAAACGGTAGGCTCCACATTTACCCTGGTTTTGGCCCTCGAATGCCCCAATACAGCGCAAAACGGCTGCTGGCGGTTTGACCGTCATCGAGGATCACCAAGACAATGCATACAGTTGCATGCAATCGATGCAATGAATGCAAGCCGCACTTGCCAAGCCCCTTGCACCGCCCTTTTTGCACAGCCCCCACGACGGAGCCCGCACCATGATCAGCGCAGAGCAGAACGAATTCATCACCCGCGTCGGACCCGGCGCCCCCGCCGGCCAGCTGCTGCGCCGCTACTGGCAGCCCGTGGCCCTGGTCGACGAGCTCGCGGGCCCGCGCCCGGTCAAACCGGTGAAGCTCATGGGGCAAGACTTCGTCTTGTTCCGTGACGAGAGCGGCCAGCTCGGCATGCTCGACCGCGACTGCCCGCACCGCGGCGCCGACCTCGCCTTCGGCCGGCTGGAGAACGGCGGCATCCGCTGCGCCTTCCACGGCTGGCTGTTCGACGCCAAGGGCAACTGCCTCGAAACCCCCGCCGAGCCCGCCACCAGCAAGCTGTGCAGCCGCATCAAGCAGTCGGCCTATCCGGTGGTCGAGAAGGCCGGCATGGTGTTCGCATACATCGGCGAAGGCGAGCCCCCTGCCTTCCCCGACTTCGACTGCTTCGTGGCGCCCGACAGCCACACCTTCGCCTTCAAGGGCCTGTTCGAGTGCAACTGGCTGCAGGCGCTCGAAGTGGGCATCGACCCCGCGCACGCCTCCTACCTGCACCGCTTCTTCGAAGACGCCGATACGTCCGACAGCTACGGCAAGCAGTTTCGCGGTGCCTCGGCCGACTCCGACATGCCCATCACCAAGGTGCTGCGCGAGTACGACCGCCCCGACATCAGCGTGGAGCCCACGCCTTACGGCTTTCGCCTGAAGGCGCTGCGCAAGCTGAGCGAAGACACCACGCACGTGCGCGTGACCAACGTGGTGTTTCCGCAGGCCTTCGTGATTCCGATGAGCGCGGAGATGACCATCTCGCAGTGGCACGTGCCGGTGGACGACACGCACTGCTACTGGTACGCGGTGTTCACCAGCTTCACCGGCCCGGTCGACAAGCAGCAGATGCGCGACCAGCGGCTGAAGCTGTACGAGCTGCCCGACTACACCTCGCGCAAGAACAAGCGCAACAACTACGGCTTCAGCATCCAGGAGCAGTTGACCGAAACCTACACCGGCATGGGCGACGACATCAACGTGCACGACCAATGGGCGGTGGAGTCGCAGGGCGCCATCCAGGACCGCACGCGCGAGCACCTGGGCAGCACCGACAAGGGCATCGTTGCCTACCGCCGCGTGCTGGTGAAGGCCATCGAGGCCACGCTGGCCGGCCAGACCGCGCCGATGCTCATCGACGCCGCACAGGCCAGCGCCATGACCGGGCCGCCTTCCATCGACGGCATCGGCAAGGTCAGCGACGAAGCCGCCACCGAGACCTACTGGCAGGAGGCCGACCGCGCGCGCCGGCTGAAGTCCGACTGGGCCGCTGCACGGCTCGCTGCCTGAACACGCCATGAGCAGCAGCAAAACAAACACATTCGTCGACCGCTTCGGTCTGTGGTCCGACGACCAGCACGCGCAGGCCAGGGAACTGGTGCGCCGCATCGACAGCGGCGAGGTCGACCTGGTTCGCTTCGCCTGGCCCGACCAGCACGGCATTCTTCGCGGCAAGACGCTGGTGGCCACCGAGGCACGCTCGGCCCTGTGGGAGGGCGTGAACCTCACCTCCACCCTGCTGGCCAAGGACACCTCGCACAAGACCGTGTTCCCGGTGTTCAGCGCCAACGGCGGCTTTGCCATCGAGGGCCTGCAGGGCGGCGCCGACTTCACCATCGTGGCCGACCCCGCCACCTTCAAGGTGCTGCCGTGGTCGCCGCGCACCGGCTGGGTGATGTGCGACGCCTACATGGCCGACGGCAAGCCCTGCCCCTTCGCCACGCGGCAGATTCTGCAGCGCGCGGTGCGCCAGCTCGACGAACTGGGGCTGGACTTCATCGCCGGGCTCGAGGTGGAGTTCCACGTGTTCAAGCTGGAGGACGCGCGCATGGGCCTGGCCGATTCGGGCCAGCCCGGCGAGCCGCCGCGCGTGTCGTTGCTGTCGCACGGCCACCAGTATTTGACCGAGCTGCGCTACGACCGCGTCGACACGCTCATGGAGCTGCTGCGCTCCAACCTCATCGCGCTCGGCCTGCCGCTGCGCTCGCTGGAAATCGAGTTCGGCCCGAGCCAGTTCGAGCTGACCTTCGGCCCCACCGCCGGCGTGACGCCCGCCGACACCATGGTGCTGCTGCGCAGCGCCATCAAGCAGATCTGCCAGCGCGCCGGCCTGCACGCCACCTTCATGTGCCGGCCCAAGATTCCCAACGTGATGTCCAGCGGCTGGCACCTTCACCAGTCGCTGCGCAACAAGAGCGACGGCGTGAACGTGTTCATGCCCGAGGCCGAAGGCCGGCACCTGAGCGAGATCGGCATGCACTACCTGGGCGGCCTGAAGGCGCATGCCTGTGGTGCGGCCGCGCTCGCGAGCCCGACCATCAACGGCTACCGGCGCTACCGCCCCTTCTCGCTGGCACCCGACCGCGCGATCTGGGCCAAGGACAACCGCGGCGCGATGCTGCGCGTGCTGGGCGGCGTGGGGCAGAACGCCTCGCGCATCGAGAACCGCGTGGGCGAGCCGACGGCCAACCCGTACCTGTATCTGGCGTCGCAGCTGTTCTCCGGGCTCGACGGCATCAAGCACAAGACCGACCCCGGCCCGTCCGCCGACGCACCGTACGAAACACCGGCCGAGCAACTGCCGCGCTCGCTGGGCGAAGCCCTGGCCTGCCTGCGCCAGGACGAGATGCTCAACACGCAGATGGGCAAGACCTTCGTCGACTACCTCTGCCACATCAAGGAAGCGGAAATCGCCCGCTTCAACCTCGAAGTCAGCGAGTGGGAACACCGCGAATATTTCGACATGTTCTGAACGAGCGACCACGAACAAACAATGCCCACGATCCACTACCTCCTCAAGGACGGCACCACGCGCGAGGTCGACGCCAAGGTCGGCGCCAGCGTGATGGAGACCGCCATTCGCGGCAACGTGCGCGGCATCGACGCCGAGTGCGGCGGCTGCTGCTCCTGCGCCACCTGCCACGTCTACGTGGACGACGCCTTCATAGCCCTGCTGCCACCGCCCGACGACATGGAGAGCGCGCTGCTCGACGCCGTCGCGTCGGAACGCCAGGCCGGCTCCAGGCTGAGCTGCCAGCTCACCGTGACCGCGGCCCTGCATGGCCTCACGGTGCGGGTGCCCGATACCCAGGTTTGAAGCGCGGCTCGGGCATCATCGCTCGCGTTGCACATCCGGTTACACGACAGCGGCGCCCGAGGGGGCGCATCCACTCCACCTGAAAGGCCCTTTGAAATGACGCAGTTGACGCCCATGACGCTCACGACGATGACCAAGAGAACCGTTCTCTCGACCCTGCTGCTGGCCGGCTTCGGCCTGCTCGGCGCCACGGCCCAGGCCGCCCAGGCCGCCGGTGAGCCGCTGCGCATCGGCCTCATCGCCACCTACTCCGGCCCCTACGCCGACTACGGCCGCCAGTTCGACGCCGGCATCGCGCTCTACCTGAAGGAGCACGGCGGCAAGGTGGGTGGGCGCACCGTGGAGATCATCAAGAAGGACACCGCCGGCCCCGCGCCCGACGCCGCCAAGCGCATTGCGCAGGAGCTCATCGTGCGAGACAAGGTGAGCATCCTCACCGGCCTGGACTTCAGCCCCAACGCCTATGCCGTGGGCGCCATCGCCACGCAGGCCAAGATTCCGACCATCGTGATGAACGCGGCCTCCTCGGCCATCACCACCAGCTCGCCTTACGTGGCGCGCCTGTCGTTCACCGTGCAGCAGGTCACCGACCCGATGGCGCGCTACATGCTCAAGGAAGGCATCAAGGACGCCTACACCGTGGTGGCCGACTACGCCTCGGGCGTGGATGCCGAGACCGCCTTCAAGAAGACCTTCACCGCCGGCGGCGGCAAGGTGTCGGGCGAGGTGCGCACGCCCATGAACAACCCCGACTTCTCGGCCTACGTGCAGCGCATCAAGGACGCCAAGCCGCAGGCCGTGTTCTTCTTCTTCCCCTCGGGCGTGATGCCACCGGCCTTTCTGAAGGTGTGGAAAGAGCGCGGCATGGAGCAGGCCGGCATCAAGCTCTACGCCACCGGCGAAGCCACCGACGACAGCTACCTGGACGCCACCGGCGACGTGGCGCTGGGCCTGGTCACCAGCCACCACTACTCGTTCGCGCACCCCTCGGCCAAGAACCAGAAGTTCGTGAAAGACTTTGCCGCCGACAACGGCACCAAGCTGCGCCCGAGCTACTTTGCCGTGACCGCCTACGACGCCATGGCCGCCATCGACCTGGCGCTGGCCAAGAGCAAGGGCGACGTGAGCGGCGACAAGTTCATGGACGCGCTGAAGGGCCTGAGCTTCGAGAGCCCGCGCGGCCCCATCGAGATCGACCCCGCCACGCGCGACATCGTGCAGACCGTGTACATCCGCAAGACCGAGCGTGTGAACGGCCAGCTGGTGAACGTGGAGTTCGACAAGTTCGACCGCGTGAAGGACCCGGCCAAGGAAGCCGCGGCCGCCGCCAAGTAAGCCTTTCCGGCCAGCCAGGCAGCCACCAAGTACGCAAGCGCGCAGGACATTCATGGGCATCGTGATCTTCGACGGAGTGGCCTACGGCATGCTCCTGTTCCTCATTGGCGTGGGCCTGTCCATCACGATGGGGCTCATGAATTTCGTCAACCTCGCGCACGGCAGTTTCGCGATGGTGGGCGGCTATGCGGCCAGCGTGCTGATGAACCACTTCGGCCTGGGTTTCGGCCTTTCGCTGGCGGCCGCCTTCGTGGCGGCGGCCGTGGTCGGCGCGGTGCTGGAGTGGCTGTTCTACCGGCGGCTGTACCGTGCGCATCCGCTGGACCAGGTGCTGTTGTCGATTGGCGTGGTGTTCGTGTCGATCGCGGCCTTCACCTATTTCTTCGGCCCGACGATGCAGCCCTTCACGCTGCCGCCGGCCCTCGAAGGGCAGGTGTCGTTGCTGGGGCTGGAGGTGGGCCGCTACCGTCTGTTTCTGATCGTCTGCGGCGTGGCGGTGCTGGTCGCATTGCTGCTGGGCCTGGGCAAGACGCGTTACGGCGCGATGGTGCGCGCGGCGGTGGACAACCAGCGCGTGGCGCGCGGCACGGGCATTCATGTGCAGCGCCTGTTCTTTCTGACCTTCTCGCTGGGGTGTGGTCTGGCGGGTCTGGGTGGTGCGTTGAGCTTGGGCATGCTGGGTCTGGAGCCGTCGTTTCCGCTCAAGTACCTGGTCTACTTTCTGATGGTGGTGTGCGTGGGCGGTGCAGGCACAGTGACCGGGCCGTTCATTGCGGCGCTGCTGGTTGGCATCGTGGACGTGGCGGGCAAGTACTACTGGCCTGAAGCCGGTGCGTTTCTCATCTACGTGTTCATGATCGTCATGCTGCTGGTGCGGCCGAACGGGATCGTTGCGAAGAAGGGGGTCGCGTGATGTGCGTCGTGCGTCGTCGTTCAGGGCGCGCTCACGAGGGCGGGGTACCTTGCTCCGCGAATGTCCCCCGGGCTTCGCCCTCCTCCTTTATTTCGCTGCGCAAGGCACCCCACCCTCCTGAGCGTTATTCGGAGCAGTCGTTGATCGCGCGAGCACCCAGAGCGTGCCCTGGTGCACAGGGCGTCGGGTGCTCCACGCAGCGAAATAAAGGAGGAGGCGAAGCCGGGGGACATTCGCGGAGGGGAGTACCCGGCGGCCTGTGCACGCGCCCTGAAAAATGGCGTCCAACACGACAACAAGGCCAAAAATCATGAAGCCCGTGACCATGACCCCCAAGCAACTGCGCATCGCCGAAATAGCTTTCTGGCTGGCACTGGCGTCGTGCTTCTTCCTGCTCCCAGACAAGCTCACATTGATGAGCCAGGTCATGATCTTCGGCCTCTTCGCCGTGTCGCTCGACATGGCCCTGGGCTACGCCGGCATCCTCACCGTCGGCCATGCGGCCTTCTTCGGCGCCGGTGCCTACGCGGCAGGTTTGCTAGCCAAATACGGCTGGAGCGAACCCTTCACCGGACTCGTGTTCGCACTCGTCGTCAGCGGCCTGCTGGGCTACCTGCTCAGCTACCTCGTGGTGCGCGGCGCCGACCTCACGCGGCTCATGATCACCATCGGCGTGTGCGTGCTGCTGTTCGAAGTCGCCAACCGGCTGTCGGGCATCACCGGCGGCACCGACGGCCTGCAAGGCGTGGTCATCGCGCCCGTGCTCGGCTTCTTCGACTTCGACCTCTACGGCAAAACCGCCTTCTGCTATGCCTTCGGCGTCGTGCTGGCCATGTTTTTGCTCGTGCGCCTCGTGCTGCGCTCACCTTTCGGCCTCACGCTGCGCGGCATCCACGACAGCCGCAAACGCATGCTCGCCATCGGCTCGCCTGTGGAAGCACGCCTGCGCATGGCCTATGCCTTCTCGGCCGCAGTGGCCGGCGTGGCCGGCGCGCTGCTGGCGCAGACCACGCAGTTCGTCGGCATCGAATCGATCGGCTTCAACCGCTCGGCCGAAGTGCTCATCATCCTCGTGCTCGGTGGCACCGGGCGGCTGTACGGCGGAATGATCGGCGCCATCGTCTACATGCTGGTGCACGACGGCTTCGCCGACATGAACCCGCAGTACTGGATGTTCTGGCTTGGCATCTTCCTGATTGCGGCCGTCATGCTGGGACGGGGCGGCATCATGGGGGCGCTGTCGCGCTTCGTTCGCATGGGCAAGGCGCGATGATGAGCAGCCCAAGCACCCACACCCTGCGCACGCAGAACCTGGGCATCCGCTTCGGCGCCTTCCAAGCCGTGAGCGAGGTCAATCTGTCGCTCGAGCCCGGCGCGCGGCAGGCGCTGATCGGGCCCAACGGCGCGGGCAAGACCACGCTCATCAACCTGCTCACGGGCGTGTTCAAGCCCACCAGCGGTTCGATTCACATGGGCGATCAAGACATCACGCGCCTGTCCTGCGACAAGCGCGCACGCATGGGCCTGGCACGCACCTTTCAAATCAACACGCTGTTCCCCAGCCTCACGCCGCTGTTGTCGGTGGTGCTGGCGATCAGCGAGCGCGAAGGGCTGGGCGCCACTTGGTGGCGGCCGCTCACGGGCTGCACGGCGGTGTTCGACGAGGCGCATGCGCTGCTGGGCACGCTGCGGCTCGACAGCCTGGCCGACGTGCCAGTGGCCGAACTGCCCTACGGCAAGCAGCGCCTGCTGGAGATCGCGCTGGCGCTGGCGGCCAAGCCCCGCATCCTGCTGCTCGACGAACCCGCTGCCGGCGTGCCGGAAGACGAGAGCGGCGAACTCTTCGAGGCCATTGCGGCGCTGCCTGCCGACATCAGCGTGCTGTTCATCGAACACGACATGAAGCTCGTCTTTCGCTTTTCGCGCCGCATCTCGGTGCTGGTGGGCGGACGCATCCTCACCGAGGGCACGCCCGCCGACATCGGCGCCGACCCGCGGGTGCGCGAGGTCTACCTGGGAAGTTCACACCGCCATGGCTGAAGCACTCACTTTCGACCGCGTCACCGCCGGCTACGGCAACGCCGTGGTGCTCGACCGGCTCGACTTCTCCCTGCAGCAGGGCGAGAGCCTTGCCATCCTCGGGCGCAACGGCGTGGGCAAGACCACGCTGCTGGAAACGCTCATGGGCAACACCCGCGTGATGCAGGGCGCCATTCGCTGGCAGGGCGCGGACATCACGCGCTGGCCCTCGCACCAGCGCGTGCGCGCGGGGCTGGGCTGGGTGCCGCAGGAGCGCGAGGTGTTCCCTTCGCTCACGGTGGAAGAAAACCTCACCGTCATCGCGCGCGCCGGTGCATGGAACCTGCAGCGCGTGTACCAGTTCTTTCCGCGCCTGCGCGAGCGGCGCGGCAACTACGGCAACCAGCTCTCGGGCGGCGAGCAGCAGATGCTGGCCATCGGCCGCGCACTGATGACCAACCCCCGGCTGCTGCTGCTCGACGAGCCGATGGAAGGCCTCGCGCCGATCATCGTGGAAGAGCTGGCCGCGGCCATCCGTCGGCTGTGCGAATCGGAAGGCCTGGCCTCTATCGTGGTGGAACAGCACCCGGTGTTGGCGCTGGAGATGACGCACAAGGCCATCGTGCTGGAGCGCGGCACCGTGGTGCACGCCGGGCCGAGCGCGCAGCTGGCGGCCGACAAGGGCCTGCTCGAAGGGCTGCTGGGCGTGGGGATTGCTGAAGTCGCACCAGAGGACGTGGCCGGCTGAAACGGCCCCGGTCTCAAGCCTGGTTTTAAGCCTGTTCTCAGGCCTGTTCTCAGGCCTGGGTTTGCAGGCGCAGGCGCCTCGCGCACACAACGAAGCGCCACGCGGCCAGGCCCGAGACAACGAAGGCCACGGCCCAGGAGATCCACAGGCATCCGAAGAGGATGAAGGCCACGCTGATGTCCGCCAGGTGCGTCCAGAACGACGGCTCGTTGGTGGGCAGGTGGTCCAGAAAGGTCTGAATGCCCCACCACACGACCACCGGCACCGCGGCAACGCACAGCGCATAACCGAAGGTCGCGCCCGGCGCGCCGATGCGGCCTTGCGAAACGGCCCGCTGCCACGGCAAAAAGGTGGCCAGGGCCAGCGCCGCGCAGGCCGCGAAGCCGAGAAGAATCAGGCCGTTGAACAGCGGGAAGTCGAGGTCCATGGGCGTGCACTGTACCGGCGCACCCTTTGCCGCCGACCAGGGCCTTCAGCCAGGTAGCCGCAGACGCTCCCCAAGGTAGCGCAGGGGGAGCGCAGGCTCAGCTCAGCATCTGCCCGCGGCTGCCGATCACCGCCACGTCCACGAACTGACCGCCTTCGCGGTTCGTGCGGCCGTAGTTGATCTTCACGCCGCCCAGGTCGAAGTTCTCGATGCTGGCCAGCCCCGACATCACCGACGCGCGCGTGAGCGAGCCACCGGCGCGGCGCATGCCTTCGGCCAGCACGGCCGCGTTCAGGTAGCCCTCCAGGCTGGTGAGGGAAAAGTCCTTCACGCCGCTGGCCACCATGTCGGCCTGATAGCGGCGCACGATTTCGAACTTGGTCGAGTACGGCGACGGCACCACGATCACGAAGCCCAGGCCCTTGGCCAGGTCGCCCATGGCCGACAGCGCGCTGGCCGTGATCGACAGGCCGTAGGCCGAGCTGCTGTTGCCCGCCGCGCGCAGCGCCTTCAGAAACACCGGCGCCGTGCCGGCCAGCCCGACCACCACCACCTGGGGCTTGGCCTTGGCAATGGCGGCGGCCGCGGGGCCCACCTCCATGCTGGTGGTGTTGGGCGTGGTCGCAATGACCGCGGGCTCCAGCTTGGCCTTGGCCAGCGCGTTCTTGAAGGCCGCCAGCACCGACTGGCCCAGCGGATCTTCCGAATGCACGAGGCCGATGCGGCTCTGGCCCAGCACCGCGGCCGTGCTCACGAGCTTGTCGACTTCCTGGTCGTAGTTGGCGCGCACCCAGAAGGTATTGGGCGAGGCCTTCTTGCGCAGCGCGATGGTGCCGGTGATGGGGCCCACCACGGCCATGCCGGGCACTGCGTCCATCACCTCGGCCGTCTGGCGTGTGCCCAGCGGGTGCAGCAGCGCCAGCACGGCGCTGTCTTTCTCGAAGGCCAGTGCGTTGGCCTTGGCCACGTCGGGCTTGAAGGTGTCGTCGGCCATCACCAGCTCGACCTTGGTGCCGTTGATGCCCCCGGCCTTGTTCAGCGCGGCAAAGAACGCGCTGGACCCCTGAAACAGCCCCTGCCCGTTGGCCTTCTCCACGCTGCTGTTGTCGAAGGTGGTGCCAATGCGCACCGCGCGGTTCTGCGCGAAGGCCGGCAGCCCCAGGCCCGCGGCGGCGGTTGCCGCGGTGGCGGCCAGGCCGGTCAGCGCACGGCGGCGGCTGGTGGAAAGCGGCGCAATCGAATCGCGCTGCACAGGATCGGTCATGTTCCAAGTCTCCAGAATGCTGTCACAAACGTTCACATTTCTTCGAGAAATGTAACGCACTGGCCCGCTTTGGCGATGACAGCAGCAGCTACTTCGCGCCCGGCTTCGGCATCGCCGCCACATGGCGAGCGTCGGTCAGGGTGCCCAGGAAGGCGCTGATTTCGTCGATCTCCTCGTCGCTCAGTGCGGGCACCGTGCCCGGGCGCCGGTTCATGGGCGTGGAGTTGACGTTGATGTTGGCGCGGTAGGCCGCCGGCACGTCGTCGAAAACCGTCTTGCCGTGGTACCAGGTTGCCGGGTCGGTCGAGCGCGTGGCGTAGAAGGCCACGGCGTCGCGCAGCGTGGTGAACACGCCGTTGTGCATGAAGCTCTGGCGCACCGCCACGTTGCGCAGACCCGGCGTGCGGAAGTAGCCGCACCATTGCCCGGGCTCGGGCCAGTGCAGTTGCGCGGCCGTGCGGCACAGGCCGTTGTCGAAGTGGCGCGGGTTGCGGTTGGCCGCAAGACCGGGGTTGCGCGGCACCGCGATGGCGTCGTACCCGAAGTCGGTGAACAGCGACCGCTCCGGCCGGCTCGCTGTGTCGGACAAGGTGTGGCACGACATGCAGTTGCCCTTGTCCGGGTTCTTGAACAGCACCAGGCCGCGCGTCTCCCGCGGGCTCAGCGGCGTGCGGTGACGCAGGTAATCGTCGAAGCGCGAGCTGAAGGGCGCCATCTCGTCGCTCTGCAGGTAGGCCTGCAGTGCCAGCCCGATGCCCTGCACCGCGCGCTGCGGGTCGCTCAGCGCCTGGGGGCCGAAGGCCAGCGACAGCGCGGGCGCAAGGTCGGTGGCGCGCAGCTTGCGCAGCAGGCTTTGCGGTGACGCGTTGTTCATCTCGTCGGGGTCGAACAGCGGGCCGCGCACCTGCTCGGCCAGCGTGTCGGCGCGGCCGTCGGCAAACAGACCACCGAACGGCGAGGCGAAGGGCGCGTCGTCGTCCTGGTAGAAGTGGCGCCGCGGCACGTAGCGCACGTACAGCAGCGACGGCGCGGTGCGCGCGCTGAAGTGGCCCGCTCGGCTGCCCTGCGGGGTGTGTGGGCCGCCGAGTGGCGGGTGCGAGCCGCCGAGCGAGTGTGCATTCAGCGTCGACGTGAAGGCACGCAGCGGATCGTGGCACCCCGCGCACGACAGGCCCTGCGGCTGCGACAGCCGGGTGTCGAAGAAGATCCGCTTGCCCAGCGCGGCCAGCGCCGGGTTTGGCCGGAAGGTGGCCTCGGTGGGGTCGATGCGCGAGGCGACCTTCGGCGTGCTGCCGATGCGCTCGATGACCCGGCTCGGCGGCCCGCCCGGGTTGATGTCCGCGCTGCGGGCATCGGGCCCGGCCATGCTGGCGCCGACCCAGCCCGCGCCCGCGCACGCGGCCACCAGCGCCAGGCCCGCGCCGGCCAGGCCCCGGCGCCGTGCCGCCGCGGTCACGGTCGCCGTCGTGCTCACGGCGTCAGGAAGCCGGTCTTGTCGCAACTGAGCGCCCTGCCCGTCTGCGCGCAGGTGGCCAGCAGCTTGCCGGCCACCGTGTAGGCCTTGAAGTTCCAGCCCACGCCGGGCGCAGCCTTGCGCTCCATCAGCATGAAGCCGAAGCTGTTGTGGTGCGTGATGCGCTCGATCGTCACGCCCGGCGCGGGGGTGGCACCGCCGGGCAATGGGTCGGGCAGCGCCACGTCGAGGTTGTCGCCGCCGTTGCCGGTGACGATGGTGGCGGGGTGGTCGCTCGAGAAGTTCAGCGCCTGGAAGTCGTGCACATGGCCGTGCAGCGCCACCTGCACGCCGGGCGGGTAGTAGGCCGTGGCGTTCACGCTGGTCATCACCGACTGCAGCGCCAGGTTGCCCGGCGCGGGGTTGGCGCCGGCAATGGGCGCAAAGGCCAGGATCGGATGGTGGTTGGTGAAGATCGTCGTCGTCATGCCCGGCTTGGCGGCCAGCGTAGTCACGGCCTGAAACTGCTTTTGGTAGGCGATGAACTGCGCATCGTCGGTCTTCAGCGCCACCTTGCCAGCCTTGGCCGAGTCGAAGACGATGACCTGCGAGCCGCTGCCCAGCGCCACCGCGTAGGGGTCGGCATAGTTGCCGGCACTGTCGTTGGCGGGCTCGTTGCACGAGCGCTTGTCGGCATAGGGGCGCGGATCAAGAAAGCGCGCCCAGCCCTGACCGGCCCGCGCGCACTCCTCGTGGTTGCCGCGCACCAGAACCCACGGCGCCTTGGCCAGCAGCGGCGCGGCGGGCTTGAAGAAGTCGGCCTGCCAGGTGTCCCAGCCGTAGCCCCACGGGCTGCCCTTGCAGCCGGCGATGTCGCCCGGGCAGGCGTTCTCGCGGTAGTGGTAGTCACCGATGTGCAGCACCAGGTCGGGCGCAAAGCCGGCGCCCGTGGCGGCGATGGGCGCAAACGGCCACACGGTGCTGTCGTTGCAGGGCTGAAAGGCGTTGTCCGCCTTCTTCATGCGGCAGCCCGTGTCGGCCAGCACCAGCACGCGCTGGGGCTCGGCCTTGGGCAGCGGCAGCGTGCGGCTGGCGACGGTGGCCTGCTTTGCACCGGCGGGCAGCACGGCCTCGCAGGTCGACACGGGAAAGTCGGAAGGCTTGGAGTCGGCCGGGTCGCTGGCGGTGGTGCGCTGCGCCATGGTGCCGGCGCCGACACGCAAGGTCATGCGCGTGACCTTGCCGTCCACCGAAAGCTGCGGACACGCCGCATTGGCGTCCGCGGCAAGGTCGGCCGCCGGTGCAACGTAGCTGGTGATGACGCGCGCGATGGCCGCGTTGGCGTCACCGATCTCGACCCACGTGGCTTGCAGGTTGCCGTCGGCCGAGGCGGCATCCGGCTGCGGGGCAGGGGCCGGGGCGGGTGGGGGGGCCGGGGTGCTGACGGGCGGCCCCAGCACGACCGTCTGGCCGCTGTCGCCGCCGTTGCAGCCCTGCAGCAAGGCGGCGGATGCCAGTCCGGCGACAGCGGCAAGCCATCGCAGGCGCCGCAGATCAGGCAGGGCTCGCGGCGTGTCGAACATGGCGTTCATCTGAAACTCCCTCTGTTTGTTGTGTCGTGGGACGACGCAATCTAGAGGGGGAATGTGCAAGCCCTATTACAGACGGCAGACGGCAGGCAGCAGGCGCGAAGCGCGAAGAGGCTACAGCAGCTCTTCGCCCACGATGGGCAGCAGCAGCCAGTTCTTGAACCGCAGCCAGAGAAACTCGCCCGGCTCGTCCTCGTGAACGATGTCGCCGCCGGCGTCGTCGTATTCCAGCCACTGCACACGCCGCCCGTCGGGCCCCAGGCGCAGCCGGTAGCCGATGTTCACGCGCCCGGTGGTGCGCATGAGCTTGTCGTAGTCACGCACGAGCTCGGGGCTGTCGATCACCAGGCCAACCTCGGTGTTGACCGCCGCCGAGCGGTGGTCCAGGTTCATGGAGCCGACGAAGAAGCGCTCGTCGTCCACGATCGCCAGCTTGGCGTGCAGCCGGCTCGTCGTGGTGCCGAAGTCGCCGAACTGGCCCGAGCGCCCGGTCAGCACGGGCGCAATCTCGAAGATGTTCACGCCGATCTTCAGCATGTCGGCGCGGTAGCGCTCGTAGCCCGCGTAGGCCAGCGGCTCGTCGGTGGCGCCCAGCGAGTTGGTGACCACGGTGATGTGCGTGCCGTGCGCCACGCCGCGCTTCATCTGCGCCATGCCGCGCGGGCCGGGAATGAAATAGGGCGACGCGATCTTGACGTCGCGCCGCGCGGAATCGATCACGCCCAGCGCGCCCTCGGTCACGCTGCCCTCAAAGGCCCGCTCGGGCGAGCGCGTGATCTTGTCCGGGTCGTCCACGAAGAAGATGAACGGCGCCCAGTAGCGGTCGATGGCGCCCGTGAGCAGTTGCTCGCCCACCGGCGACTTGTTCAGGATGTCGCGCGGGCGCATGGCCACGTCGGGCACCGCGGTGCGCGCGATCTCGTCGAAGCGGCGCTGCGCGGCCTCGCGCGTGGTGCGCAGCGGCGCCACGTTCTCCATGGGGCGCACGTGCGCGCTGTTCCAGTAGCGGTCGAAGCCGGCCGACATTTCGCGCACCACCGGGCCGCTGGAGATGACGTCCATGTCGATGAAATTCGCCGCCGTGCTGCGCATGAAGTACTCGTTGGCAATGTTGCGCCCGCCCGTGACCGCAAAGCTGTTGTCGGCCAGCAGCATCTTGTTGTGCATGCGGTGGTTGATGCGCCCGAAGTCGGTCAGCGACATCAAAAGCCGCGTGGTGAGCGAGTTGGCGCGCGAGGGCAGCGGGTTGAACAGGCGCACCTCGACGTTGGGGAACGCCGACAGCGCGCTGAAAAGCTCGTCCTCGCCGGCGGTGTACAGGTCGTCCACCAGCAGGCGCACGCGCACGCCGCGCGCAGCAGCCTCGCGCAGTTCCTTCAGAAACAGCAGGCCGACGTCGTCGTTCTGGATCAGGTAGTACTGCACGTCGAGCGACTTCTCCGCGTGCCGCGCGAGCGAGATGCGCGCGTCGAACGCAAACGCCGCCTCGGGCAGCAGGCGAAAGCCCGACAGCGTGGTGGAGCCGCCAGGGGCGCCCTTGGCGGCGAGCTGTGCCAGTTCGGTCTGTGCCACATCGGTGAATGCCAGCGTGGGCGGCGCTTGTGGCGGCGGCGGTGGCAGGCTGGCACAGCCCGCGAGCCAGAGGGCGGCAGTGCCCAGCGCCAGGGCGGCAATTCGACGGAGGGTGGCGGCGCGCATGGAGCGAACTGTAGCTCGCGGCGGGCGGGATTGCGCGGCCTATGATCGCGCACCGAAAAAGGGAAAAGAAGCGTGCTCAACGGCTTGTGGCTGGGTTTCTTCGCAATGGCGGCGCTGGCCGCGCTGGGGCGCTGGCTCATCGGCGGCGACCCGACGGTGTTCGCGGCCATCATCGAAAGCCTGTTCGCCATGGCGCGCCTTGCCGTGGAGGTGATGGTGCTGCTGTTCGGCACGCTCACGCTGTGGCTGGGCTTCTTGCGCATCGCCGAGGCCGCGGGGCTGGTCGGCTGGCTCGCGCGGGTGCTGGGCCCGCTGTTCCAGCGCCTGATGCCGGGCGTGCCCGCCGGGCACCCGGCGCTGGGGCTCATCACGCTGAACTTTGCGGCCAATGCGCTGGGCCTGGACAACGCGGCCACGCCCATCGGCCTGAAGGCCATGCGCGAGCTGCAGCGGCTCAACCCCGACCCGGTGAGCGCCACCAACGCGCAGATCCTGTTTCTGGTGCTCAACGCTTCGTCGCTGACCTTGCTGCCAGTGACCATCTTCATGTACCGCGCGCAGCAGGGCGCGGGCGACCCGACGCTGGTGTTCCTGCCGATCCTGCTGGCCACGAGCGCATCGACGCTGGTAGGGCTGCTCACGGTGGCGCTGGTGCAGCGTCTGCGGCTGTGGGACCCGGTGGTGCTGGCCTACCTGGTGCCGGGTGCGTTGCTGCTGGGCGGCTTCATGGCGTTGCTGGGCACGCTGTCGGCGGCGGCCATTGCGTCGCTGTCGTCGTTGCTGGGCAACCTGACGCTGTTCGGCGTGATCCTGCTATTCCTACTGGCCGGTGCGATCCGGCGCATCAAGGTGTACGAGTGTTTTATCGAAGGGGCGAAGGAGGGCTTTGACATTGCGAAGAGTCTGTTGCCGTACCTGGTGGCGATGCTGTGCGCCGTAGGGGTGTTGCGTGCCTCGGGCGCGCTGGACTTCGTGCTGGGCGGGCTGCGTTGGCTGGTGACGGCGGGCGGTTTCGACGCACGCTTTGTCGACGCCATGCCGACGGCGCTGGTGAAGCCTTTTTCGGGCAGCGCGGCGCGCGCGATGCTGATCGAGACGATGAAGACCCAGGGCGTCGACAGTTTCCCCGCGCTGGTGGCGGCCACCATTCAGGGGAGCACCGAGACTACGTTCTACGTGCTGGCGGTGTACTTCGGGGCTGTCGGCATACAGCGGGCGCGGCATGCGGTGGCTTGTGCGCTGTTGGCCGAGTTGGCTGGGGTGATTGCTGCTGTGGCTGTTTGCTACTGGTTCTTTGGCTGAGGTTTTTTGTTCAAGGGTCCGGTCAGGACGCGCCCACGCCGACGGGGTACCTTGCTCCGCGAATGTCCCCCGGGCTTCGCCCTCCTCCTTTATTTCGCTGCGCAAGGCACCCCATCGGCGTGAGCGTGTTCCAGAGCACCGGTTGATCAGCCGCACACCGACAGCAGGGGCGTTGCTCAGAGCAGCCGTTGATCGGCGAGCACCCAGAGCGTGCCCTGGTGCACAGGGCGTCGGGTACTCCCCGCAGCGAAATAAAGGAGGAGCGAAGCGGGGGACATTCGCGGAGGGGAGTACCCGGCGGCCTGTGCGCGCGCCCTGAACAACGCAGCCACGAGCAAGCGCCTTACAAGAACAACCCAAAGGAGCGCGTACCCTCTCCCTGCGGTCGCTGCCTATCCCCGGCTGGTCGACCGAGTTGATGAGCCCCGCCAAGCAGCCCCCCGGTCGCTGAGCCAAAATGGCCTTCTGCCCTCCAAGCCCTTGCTGCCCTCCTCCGTGACCACTCCCCGCCAGGCCCAGCCGCCCTCCTTTTCGCCCGACGAGTTTCGTGAAGCGCTCGGCATGTTCGCCACCGGCGTCACCGTCGTCACCGCGCGCGCGGCAGACGGCACGCTGGTCGGCCTCACCGCCAACTCCTTCAACTCGGTGTCGCTCGCACCGCCCCTGGTGCTCTGGAGCCTGGCCCGCGCCGCCGGCTCCATGCCCGCGCTGAGCACCGGCTCGCACTACACCGTGAACATTTTGGCGGCCAACCAGAAGGCACTGGCCGAACGCTTCGCCGCCAAGAACATCGACCGCTGGGCCGACGTCGCCTACACCGAAGGCCTGGGCGGCGCGCCCGTACTGGCCGGCGCCGCGGCAAGCTTCGAGTGCTTCAACCGCAGCCGCTACGACGAAGGCGACCACGTCATCTTCGTGGGCGAGGTGGAACGCTGCACCCACGACGGCGGCGCCTCGCCGCTGCTGTTCCACGGCGGGCGCTTCTACACCGAACACCCCTTGTAGTCTTCGCAGTCACGGGTGCGGGCCGTGCTGCGCGCGGCGGGCCTAGCGCGCGTCGAGGTTGAGCACCACGACCCCGCTCACGATCAGGGCGACACCCGCCATCCGCAAGACCGTCATCGATTCGCCGAACCAGACGATGCCGAGCAGCGCGATCACCGCGGTGCCGCAACCGGCCCAGACCGCATAGGCCAGGCCCACTTCCAGCTGCCTGACCGAGATCGACATCAGCCAGATTGCAGCCGCATACGAGCCTGCGACCACCAGCGACGGAACAAGGCGCGTGAACCCGTCGGCGTACCGAAGCGCGATGGTTCCTGCAACTTCCGCGGCAACGCTGGCCGCAAGCAGCAGCCAGGAG
Organism: Variovorax sp. H27-G14; assembly: GCF_046156345.1. Taxonomy (NCBI): domain Bacteria; kingdom Pseudomonadati; phylum Pseudomonadota; class Betaproteobacteria; order Burkholderiales; family Comamonadaceae; genus Variovorax; species Variovorax sp. H27-G14. Next base: position 97,785 of record NZ_JAYLVN010000021.1, on the reverse strand, counting down.
AACGTGTACGGGCCCATTGAATACCTCTCGGGCTCCGCACCTGTACCGGATGCAGAGCCGAGCCATGGGAAGCGGTACCCGGAAACGATGGGCCGGATGCTAACGGCTTCACGTGCCAAGTCCGCACGCGCGGCCCTCGACCGTCACGGTCAAGCCCGGCACCCTACAGCGCCGACTCGTGCCAATGCCGCAGCAGCCGCCGCCCGACCGCGCTCACCACCAGAAAGAACACAAAGCCCAGCAGCGTCGCCGCGATCACCTCGGCGAACAGCAGCGCCGTGTACATGCGCCCCTGCGCGAACACGATCTGCACGCCCAGCCCGCCTTCTGCATTGCCCGAGCCGATGATGAACTCGCCCACGATGGCGCCGATCACCGACAGCCCCGCCGAGATGCGCAGCCCCGCAAAGATGTGCGGCAGCGCGCCGGGCAGGCGCAGCTTCCAGAACGCCACCAGGCCGCTGGCACGGTGCAGCGCAAACAGCTCCGCAAGGTTGCGCGAGGTCGAACGCAAGCCCAGCATCGTGTTGTTGATGATGGGGAACAGCGACATGATGAAGCTCACGATCACCACCGACAGCTCGTTGTAGCCAAACCAGAGCACGATGAGCGGCGCGATCGCCACCACCGGCACCGTTTGCAGCAACACCGCGTAGGGGTACAGGCTGCGCTCCAGCAGCCGCGACTGCGCCAGCACCGCCGCGCCGGCAATGCCGAGCACGATGGCCAGCGCATAGCCCAGCAGCGCCTCTTTCAGCGTGGACAAGGTCGCGCCCACCAGCACGCCGGCGTTCTCGGCGGTGGCGGCCGCCACTTCCGGCGGCGACGGCAGCAGGTAGCCCTTGCCCTGGTAGACGGTGGCGCTCAGCAGCCACCAGAGCCCGATGGCGAGCAGCGCCACCACAAGCACCGGCGCGGCATTGCGCACCGCGGCGGCGGCTGAAGAAGAAAGTGAATTCGTTGCCATGGCGCGCCCCCTCAAGCCGTGGCCTGTGCCACGGCCTGCCCAGGGTGCTGCGCACGCAGCACCGCCGTCACCTGCCCCGTGAGCGCGGCAAAGCCCGCGCTGGCACGCAGCTCGGGCGCGCGCGGAAATGCAAACGGCACGTCGATCACGTCCAGAATGCGCCCCGGCCGCGGCGACATCACCACCACCCGGTTCGACAGGTAGACCGCCTCGTGCACGTTGTGCGTCACCAGCACGCCGGTGAAGCCGGCCTGCTGCCACAGCGACGACAGCTCCTCCTGCAGCACGTCGCGCGTCAGTTCGTCGACCGCCGCCAGCGGCTCGTCGAGCAGCAGCAGCCCGGGCCGCAGGGCCAGCGCGCGGGCCAGCGACAGCCGCATGCGCATGCCGCCCGACAGCTCGTGCGGGTACGCCTTCTCGAACCCCGCGAGCCCCACCAGCTTCAGCGCCTCGGCCGCGCGGGCGCGGTAGCTCTGGGGCGCATGGCCTTCGAGCTCCATCAGCAGTTGCGCGTTGCGCTCCACGGTGCGCCACGGCAGCAGCGCGGCCTCCTGGAATACGAAGGCGCACCCGGTGCCCTCGGGCCGCGTGCAGCGCCCGGTGCTGGGCGCAACAAGCCCCGCCATGACGCGCAGCAGCGTCGATTTGCCGCAGCCCGAAGGCCCGACGATGGAGACGAACTCGCCCGGGCGCAGCGCAAGGTCGACCGTGCCCAGCGCCTGCAGGCCCGAGTCGAATCGCTTGGAAACGCCGTGCAGGCCCAAGGCCGCGCCTTGGCCGCTCATGGGTTGCAACCCGGCACCAGGGTGCGGTCATAGCCCTGCTTCGCATCGAAGTTGGCCGGCAGAAAATTCACGCTGTGCAATTGGCCGGCCAGCTCGCTCCAGCGCGCGTCGCTCATGCAGCCGATGCGGCCCAGGTCGTGCGAGATCAACGTCTCGATCATTTCCTTGTTGGCCGCGTCATAGAGCTCCGGCGTCATCTGCTTGTTCATGCCGGTGATCAGCGGCTTCAGCCCCGAGGGGTTGCGCACGTAGTTGGCCCAGCCCTTCTGCACCGCGGCAAGGGTGGCCTTCACCAGCGCGGGGTTCTTGCGGATCATGTCGTCGGTGGTGAACAGCACGTCGTAAGGCCGGTAGCCCAGCGAGGCCAGCGTGATCTGCTGCACCGGCACGCCGGCCGCGGCCATGCGCGCGGGCAGAAACAGTGAGTAGCCCTGCTGCACCATCTTCGGGTCGTTGCGGAACAGGCTCAGGTCGCCGCTCACCGGAATCTCGCGCGTGCCGGTGAGCTTGTACTGCTTCTTCGTCCACTCCCAGTAGGCGTTGCCCAGGTTCACCGCGAAGGTGCGGCCCTGCAGGTCGGCGATGGACTTCACACCCGGGTCGGCGTGGTAGACCAGCGTGTAGGGCACGTAGTCCAGGTGCGCGAAGACCGCCCGTACCGGCGCGCCGCGCAGGCGGGCCAGCAGCACGTCGTCGGCATTGCCGATGCCGAACTCGGCCTGGCCGGAGGCCACCTGCGGAATGGTCTGGATCTTCGGGCCGCCCTGCAGCACGCTGATCTCGATGCCGGCCTCCTTGCCCAGCTTGTCCTGCTGGGCCTGCCAGTAGCCGGCCTGGTCGGGCTGGGCGAACCAGTTGCTCAGAATGCGCACGGGCTGGGGCGCGTCGGCCGCGTGCGCCCCGGGGGGCACCACGGCAGCCAGGGCGGCCAGGGCCAGCGCAAGCGCGCTATGGCGAAGGGTGGGAGTCATCATGATGCGGAAGCCTTGAGCCAGGGAAGTTGCGCCGCCGTGTAGCGGAAGGTCTGGAACACGCTGTTCTGCCGGCCGGGCACGTACTTGCGCGCGGCCTCGTCCGGGTATTCGGCGAACCAGGGAATCACGTACTCCCACACCACCTCGCCGCCCGGCGTGACCTCGAACAGGCGCCCCGTGGCCGACTCGGTGACATGCGTGTTGCCGTTGGGCAGGCGCTGCGCGCTGCCCATGTAGGCCGTGTAGAAGGCATTGACCAGTTCGTCCGCGTACTGCCACACGACCTCGTGGGAGGCCGGGTCGATTTCGAGAACGCGAGAGAACGCCACATGCTTGCCGGTGCGGAAGTTGCCGTTGTCGAAAGCAAGAATGTTGCCGTTGGCCAGCGCCACCGGCGCGTGCTGGTGCGACAGTACCGCCGGCGGTATGTGCAGTCGCACGTTGCCCGTGGCCTTGTCCACGCCCACGATGCCCGAGGTGGTGCGCAGGCTCATCAGCACCAGGCCCTCGCGCGTCACGTCCAGCCCGTTCACCAGCGGCCAGTGGCTGCGCCCGAAACCGGGGTGAATGGGAAAGTCTTCCGGCGCCAGGTGCTCCCAGGCCTTCCATTCCCACACCAGCTTGCCGTCGCGGTCGACCTCGCGGATCACGTCTGCGTACATCGGCTCGTCGGGGCCGTGGGCCGTGCCGCCGGGCACGCGCTGCGCAAAGCCGGCCGGGACCGGCGCGCAGCCGGTGTACAGCAGGTGGCCGTTGTCGAGCCAGCGGGCGTCGTGGTGGTGCGTCGGGTCCTGAAAGCGCCAGACGATCTCGCCCTCGGGCGTGGCCTCGTAGAAATCGCCGCCGTGCCACAGCGACCAGGCACCGTAGAGCTCGGGCGAGTCGGCGTGGTTGCCGTTGTAGCCCAGGTTGCCGTTGGGCAGGATCACGGCCGCGCGGCCCGGGCGCACCGGCATCTTCCACTGGTGCACGACGCGGCCTTCGATGTCGACCAGGTAGACGTTGCCGTCGTCGGTCTGCGGCGCAATCAGGGTGTAGCCGCCGGCGCTGAGCGCCGGGTCGTGGGCAATCAAGCCGGTGCCGCGGCGGCGCTGGGTGATCTGGTCGACGGTGGTGGTCACGGGGCAAACCTCGGGAGATTGAAGAATGGCGCGAATGTAGGCCGCATCCCCCGTCAGGAAAATCTGTTTGTTTTGTACGGTGCGTATAGAAATTCCATACACTCCCCCGCCATGCGCGCCATCTCCCAGACCTTTCGCTGTTTCGACGAAGTGGCCCGCCGCGGCTCGGTGCGCAAGGCGGCCGAAACCCTGCACCTCACGGCGGCTGCCGTGCACCAGCAGGTGCTCAACCTCGAGGAGCAGGTGGGCACGCCGCTGTTCGACCGGCTGCCGCGCGGCATGCAGCTCACCACGGCGGGCGAGATCATGGTGGCGGCCGTGCGGCGCGGCCAGCGCGACTTCGACAACGCCATGGCCCAGGTGGAAGACCTGCGCTCGCTGCGCCGCGGGCACATCAATCTGGCGGTTTCGCACTCGTCGGCCGAGCAGCTGGTGCCCGAGGTGATCGAGGCCGCCATGAAGCACTACCCCGGCGTGACCTACAGCGTGCGCTCGGGCAGCGGCGAGAACATTTTGAAGTGGGTGGCCAACGGCGAGTCGGACATCGGCTTCTGCCTGCGCCGCAAGCCGCCGCCCGGCGTGGAAGAAATCCGCGCGTTCCCGCAGCACCTGGGGCTGGTCACGCCGCCGGGCCATCCGCTCACGGCCATCGGCAAGCTGCCGCGGCTGCGCGACTGCCTGGACCACCCGCTGATTCTCATGACGCCCGACACCGAGCTGCGCGCCATGGTCGACCAGATCGACCATCGCGAGCACCGCAAGGTGCGCCCGCTGGTGGAAACCAGCTCGGTGGCCATGGTGCGCCGGCTGGTGGCCGGCGGCACGGGCATCGGCTTTCTCATTCCGGAGAACGTGGCGGAAGACGTGGCGCGCGGCACGCTGGTGTGGACCGGCCTGGCCGACGCGGGCGCGCGCTCGTTCAGCTGCCTGTACCAGCGCGCGGGCCAGACCACGGCGGTGGCCATGGGCATGTTCCTGCAGTTTCTGGAGGCGGCGCTGCTGGCCATCGAGAAGCGCTTCGAGCAGCGCGCGCCGCTGCCGGCGCTGAACGCCTTCGCGCAGTGACCCTGAAAAGCGCCCGGCGCGATACGATCATCGGATGAATCCGGCGGCCCCGCGCCGCAACCCACCGACCCGAAATGATCCAGCGCAAGACCCACCTCGACAGCCTCGCCATCGGCCTGCTCATTGCCTGCTGCGCCTTCTGGGGGCTGCAGCAGATCCTCATCAAGACCACCGTGGCCGAGGTACCGCCGATGTGGCAGGCCTCGATCCGCATGGTCGGCGCCACCTTCTTGCTGTGGCTGTGGTGCGTGGTGCGCGGCGTGCCGCTGTTCACGCGCGACGGCACGCTGTGGCCCGGGCTGCTGGCCGGCCTGTTGTTCTCGGGCGAGTTCGCCGGCATCTACCTGGGGCTGCAGCACACCAGCGCCTCGCGGCTCACGGTGTTTCTGTACACGGCGCCCTTCTGGGTGTCGCTGCTGCTGCCGCGCTGGGTGCCGGCCGAGCGGCTGCGCGGCTTCCAGTGGCTGGGGCTGTTCATCGCGTTCGCGGGCGTGGTGCTGGCGTTCAGCGAGGGCTTCGGCCACATGAGTTCGTCGCAGCTCATCGGCGACGCCATGGGCCTGGGCGCCGGCATGCTGTGGGGCCTGACCACGCTCACGCTGCGCACCACGCGCCTGGCCACGGCCAGCGCCGAAAAAACGCTGTTCTACCAAGTGGCGGTAACTGCGGCGGTGTGCCCGCTGCTGTCGCTGGTACTGGGCGAGCACTGGGGCTTTGCCTACTCGGCGGCGGCCTGGGGATCGATCGGCCTGCAAACGGTGATTGGCGCCTTCGCCAGCTACCTCACCTGGATGTGGCTGCTGCGGCACTACCCGGCCACGCAGATGTCGTCCTTCACCTTTCTCACGCCGGTGTTCGCGCTGGTGTGCGGCGTGGTGCTGCTGAAGGAGCCGCTCACGGCGCAACTGGTGGTGGCGCTGGTGGGCGTGGCACTGGGCATCGTGCTGGTGAACCGGCGGCCCGCGGTACAACGCACGGCATGAACCCGATGACCCAGACGACAGTGAAATTTCAGCCGGTGCTCGACGAGATCGTCGCCACCCTGCGCCCGCAGCTCGGCCAGGGCGGCACCGTGGCCAGCTACATCCCGGCGCTGGCGCGCGTCGATGCCCGCCAGTTCGGCATTGCGCTACGCACCTGCGCAGGCGAAGAGGCCGGGGCGGGCGACTGCCAGACGCCCTTTTCCATCCAGAGTGTCTCGAAGCTTTTCACGCTCACGCTGGCCATGCAGCGCATGGGCGACGCGCTGTGGGAGCGCATTGGCCGCGAGCCTTCGGGCAACCCGTTCAACTCGCTGGTGCAGCTGGAGAACGAGCAGGGCAAGCCGCGCAACCCGTTCATCAATGCCGGCGCCATCGCGGTGGCCGACCGGCTGGTGAGCCAGGCCGCGGCCAGCGGGGGCGGTAGTGGCAACCCCAAGGCCGACATCCTCGCGCTCATGGCCAGCCTGTGCGGTGAGCCCATCGGCTTCGACGACGAGGTGGCGCAGTCGGAGGCCGACACCGGCTTTCGCAACATCGCGCTGGCCAACTTCATGAAGAGCTTCGGCAAGATCGACAACGACGTCGCCACCGTGCTCGACACCTACTTTCACCAGTGCTCGCTGCGCATGAGCTGCCGCCAGCTGGCGCGCGCCGCGGCCTTCCTGTGCCGCGACGGCGCCCACCCGAAAGACGGCGAGCCCGAGGTCACCGGCGAGCGGCAAACGCGGCGCATCAACGCGCTGATGCTCACCTGCGGCACCTACGACGCGGCCGGCGACGTGGCCTTTTCCATCGGCCTGCCCTGCAAGAGCGGCGTGGGCGGCGGCATCGTGGCGGTGGTGCCCGACACGCTCACGCTGTGCGTGTGGTCACCCGCGCTCGACGCCACCGGCAATTCGCTGCTGGGCATGAAGGCGCTGGAGATGTTCGTGGCGCGCACGGGGCTGTCGGTGTTCTGAACGCCTCGACGGATCAGGCCGTGGCGGCCACCGGCGCCGTGGCCAGGCAGCCCATGCCGCCGAGCGCGGCCTCCACCGCTTCATCGAGCGGCGTGTGCGGCTCGCGGCCCAGAAAGGCCACCAGCTTCGCGTTGTCCATGCCCACGGGCGTTTGCCAGAGGTAGCGCATCTCGCGCATTTCGCGAAAGGTCGCGACGAAGGGCGAGGCCAGCGCCAGCAGCCACCACGGGAAGGCCGACACGCGCACCGCGGCGCCAGTGCCCTGCGCGTGCCGCGCCACCACCCGGCGGATGGCGCCGCTCATGCGCGTGCCATCGTCGTCCCAGTGGCCCGCCATGTGAAAGCGCGCGAAGGGCTCCAGTTGCGCGCGCCGGGCCAGCAGCTCGACCATGGTGCGGGCCACGTCGGGCAGGTACGACCACTGGTGGCCGACGCCCGCCTGGCCCGGGTAGCTCACGGTCTTGACGGGCTGCCCCGGCTTCACCAGCCCTTGCGAGAACCAGTTGTTGCCCGCCGTCGGCCCGAAGAAGTCGCCGGCGCGCACGATCAGCACGCGGGCACCTTGGCGGCTGGCGTCCTGCAGCCGCCGCTCCATCTCGACGCGGATCGCGCCCTTGCGCGTTGCCGGGTGCTGCGGTGAGTCTTCCGTCAGCAGCGGGAAGGCGTCGGGGCCGAAGTTGTAGACCGTGCCGGGCAGCACGATGGTCGCGCCCGCGGCCTTGGCGGCGGCGATGGTGTTGTCCAGCATCGGCAGCACCAGCTCCGACCAGCGGCGGTAGCCCGGCGGGTTGACCGCATGCACGATGACCGCGCAGCCCCTGGCGGCCTGCCGCACGGCCTGCGCGTCCATCGCGTCGCCGGCCAGCCAGGTGATGCCGTCCTTCGTCGTTTCGCCTTCCGCGCCACCGCGTTTCAGCGCGCGCACCGCCCACCCCGCGTTGCGCAGTTGGCGGGCGACTTCGCCGCCGATGCCGCCGGTTGCGCCCAGAACCAGAACCGTGTCGTTGCGTGCCATCGAATTCTCCAGAACAGTTGTTGATGGACGAATTCTGGGCAAATGCCGGTTGCATTGGAATTGCCGAACATGCACCAGCAGCTATACATTTCTGTATGACTCTGAACATCGGCTGGGAGCTGTACCGCTCCTTCCTCGGCGTGCTGCGCGAGGGTTCTCTCTCTGGTGCGGCGCGTGCGCTGGGCATCACCCAACCCACGGCCGGGCGCCATGTGGCCGCGCTGGAAGCGGCGCTGGGCGTGGTGCTCTTCACACGTTCGCAGGTCGGCCTGCTGCCCACCGAGGTGGCACTGGCGCTGCGCACCCACGCGGAGGCCATGGAAAGCACGGCGGCTTCGCTGGTGCGCGCGGCCAGCAGCCAGGGCGAGGGGGTGCGCGGCGTGGTGCGGGTGTCGGCCAGCGAGGTGATCGGCGTGGAGGTGCTGCCGCCCATCGTGGCGCGGCTGCGCGAGGCGCACCCGGCGCTGAAGGTCGAGCTGGTGCTGACCAACCGCGTGCAAGACCTGTTGCGCCGCGAGGCCGACATTGCGGTGCGCATGGTGCGCCCGAAGCAGGAGCAACTGTTGGCGCGCCGCATCGGCAACATCGCGCTGGGCTTTCATGCGCACCGCGACTACCTGGCGCGCCACGGCACGCCGCGCAAGCTGGACGAACTGGCCGCGCATGCGGTGATCGGCTACGACCAGCCTTCGGCCTTCGTGCGCAATGCGGTGAAGGCGGTTGACATGCGCACTGCAGGCAAGGCCCTGCCGGGCTACACCCGCGACGCCTTCTCGCTGCGCACCGACAGCGACCTGGCCCAGCTCGCGCTGATCCGCGCCGGCGCGGGCATCGGCGTGTGCCAGTTGGGCCTGGCCCGGCGCGGCGAGGGGCTGGTGCACCTGATGCCGCGCGCTTTCTCGCTGAAGTTGGACACCTGGGTCACCATGCACGAGGACCTGCGCCACAGCCCGCGCTGCCGCGCCGCCTTCGATGCGCTGGTCGACGGACTGCAACAGTACGTTGGCGCGCAGCAGGTGCCCGCGCCTCGGGGGAAAATGGCCCGCGCAAGAACACAAGCCACCGAATGAACGACCTCAAAAACACCAGCGACACCAGCGACATCCACGACCCGGCCGACGCCGACGCCCTTCCCCTGCGCGAGGCCCGCCTCTGGCGCGACGGCCTGTGGACCGCCCGCGTCATCAAGAACGAGGAAGACGACGGCTGGGCCGTCGAGATGACCCGCCAGGGCGACCCCGAGCCCGCGCTCGTCGGCCCCTGGACCATGGGCCGCGACAAGAAGAACCCCAAGCCGCTGGACGGCCCCGCCTTCTCCACGCTGGTGAAGACCGCGGCCGAAATCATTCGCCGCCACGAGCAGCATCTGCACGCCACGCTGAACAAGAGCGTGACCGTCACCGCGCGCAACGACCAGCGCATTCGCGTGACGCTGGCCATCGTGCCCGACGAAGACAACCCCTCCGCCACGCTCACCGCGCACGACGATGCAGACGACGCGGAACTCGGCAGCGTGAGCGTGTCGCCAGGGTTCAGGCTCACGGCGAGCAGCGCTTCCGCATGGATCGAATCGGACTACGCACGGCCCAAGTAGGCCCCGCCGCAATCAGCGAAATGACGTATGTGCAGCCCGCGCTGCGTTGAGAAGAATCGGCTCCGACGACACCCACCCGTTGCTCGCCATCCGATAGACAAACAAGCCCGAATCGGTTGAACACCGGCCCGGGCTTTTTTGTTTTCATTTTTCTCAACCCCTCTTCAGGAGCAGCGTCATGCGACACGGTGATATTTCGAGCAGCAACGATTGCGTGGGCGTCGCGGTCGTCAACTACAAGATGCCGCGCCTGCACACCAAGGCGCAGGTGCTGGACAACGCCCGCAAGATCGGCGAGATGCTGGTCGGCATGAAGCGCGGCCTGCCGGGCATGGACCTGGTGATCTTCCCGGAGTACTCGACGCACGGGATCATGTACGACACCCAGGAGATGTACGACACCGCCGCCACGGTGCCGGGCGAGGAGACCGCCATCTTTGCCGACGCCTGCCGCCGTGCCAACGTGTGGGGCGTGTTTTCGCTGACCGGCGAGCGCCACGAGGAGCACCCGCGCAAGGCGCCGTACAACACGCTGATCCTCATGAACAACCAGGGCGAGATCGTGCAGAAGTACCGCAAGATCATGCCGTGGACGCCCATCGAAGGCTGGTACCCGGGCGACCGCACCTACGTGAGCGACGGCCCCAAGGGCATGAAGATCAGCCTCATCGTCTGCGACGACGGCAACTACCCCGAGATCTGGCGCGACTGCGCCATGCGCGGCGCCGAGCTCATCGTGCGCTGCCAGGGCTACATGTACCCGGCCAAGGAGCAGCAGATTCTGGTGTCCAAGGCCATGGCCTTCATGAACAACACCTACGTGGCGGTGGCCAACGCGGCGGGCTTCGACGGCGTGTACTCGTACTTCGGCCACTCGGCGCTGATCGGCTTCGACGGGCGCACGCTGGGCGAGTGCGGCGAGGAAGAAATGGGCATCAACTACGCCGAGCTGTCGATGGGCCTGATTCGCGATGCGCGCAAGAACGGCCAGTCGCAGAACCACCTGTTCAAGCTGCTGCACCGCGGCTACACCGGCGTCGTGAACTCGGGCGATGGCGACAAGGGCCTGGCGGCCTGCCCGTTCGACTTCTATGCGCAGTGGATCAAGGACCCCGAGGCCGCGCGCGACCAGGTGGAGGCCTTCACGCGCAGCACCATCGGCACGCCCGAGTGCCCGATAGAAGGCCTTCCGAACGGCACTGTCAACGACCGCTGACCGGCATCGACCCACGCGCACGCATCAGCGCTGGCGGAACGTGGTCAGCACCTTCAGCACGCTCTGCGTGGCGCCGTCGAGCGCGGCGTGCTGCCGGTGCGCAATGCCCTGCCACCGCGTGAGCCGGGGCAGCAGTGGCAGCACCTGCACGCGCTCGTCGATGGCCGCGTCCTTGGTCTGGTGCAAGGGCAGCAGCGCGGCACCATAGCCCGCGGCCACCAGGCTGCGAATGGCGGCGTCGTAGTTGAGCTCGATGCGTGCCCGCGGCGCGAAGCCCGCCGCGGCAAACCACGCCATGGCCAGCCGGTACATGTGCGTGGTGGCGTCGTTGAAGATGAGCGGCTGCGTGGCCAGCCACGCCGGCGTCACGCGCTTGGGTGCCTTCCAGCGGCGCGGCACGAAAGCCATCATCGGCTGCTCGCGCCACGGCGTGACCACGATGTCGCGCAGCGGCGGCTGCGGCATGGCCACCAGCCCGATGTCGAGCGTGCCCGCGGCCAGCCGCGCCATCGTTTCGTATGAGCCCAGGATGCTCACCTCGACGTCGATGCCCGCATGGCCTTCGCCCAGCACCTCGAGCACCTGGGGCAGCAGGTCGACCACCACGCCGGTGGAGGCACCCAGCCGCACGCGGCCGGTGCGGCCTTCGGTCTGGCGCTTGACGGCATCGACCGCGTCGTCGGTGTCGCGCAGCAGCTTGCGCCCGCGCTCCACCAGCACTGCGCCGGCCGCCGTGGGCGTGACGCGGCGGTTGCCGCGCACCACCAGCGGCGTGTCCAGCCGCGACTCGAGCTCGCTGATGTGCAGGCTCACGGTCGGCTGCGCGAGGTGCAGCGCCTTGGCCGCGGCGGAGAAGGTGCCCAGGTCGGCAATGGCGATGAGGGTGCGCAGTTGGTCGAGGTTGAGCTGTCGCATGGTGTGGCGGGAGCCGAAGGTGGGGGTTGTGGTTATGTATCAGCAAAGCTGATCGAGGGTGTCAGCATTCTCAACTTCCACAATAGCACCGGCCGCCAGAAGATGGGCGCTCCCAACCAAGGAGCCCATCGTGACCGCGCCGAAGCCATCGTCTTTTCATCAACGCCTGATCCATGCCCTGCGGGGCTGGCGCCGCCGCGTGGTGAGCGAGCACCGTGCGCGTGCCGACCTGCGCCACCTGCGCGGCATGAGCGACCACGAGCTGCGCGACCTGGGCATCGGGCGCAGCGAAGTGCCCGCGCTGCTCGACCGCCACCGCCACTGAACGCGGCGCATTTTCTTGCGCTGACGGGCTGCGTTTTGCGGTTCAATCCGGGGCGTGCCCAAGACTGTTTCTTCCCTCTCTTCTTCTGCCTCTCTTCTTTCCATCGAACTGACGTCGCCGCAGTCGGTCAATGGCCGGCGCGCGGCCTTTCAGTCGCTCTGGCTGCTGGTGCGCATGCAGCATGCGCACGACACCGGCGCGGGCGTGGTGCGGCTGGCCGACCTGCGCGGCGAGGTGTCCGACGCCAGCACGCTGCGCATGGTGGTGAGCCGCGCGTTCCGCGACTTCAAGGCCTGGAACATCGAGGTCGGCTGGGGCGAAGACACGCAACGCGAGCCCCGCTTCCTGAACGCCGAGCGGCGCAGCCAGGGGCCGTTCTGGCTGCCGGGCGCCGAGGCGAAACGCCTGCGCGTGCAGGTCGACGGCCGCGCGGCCACGGCGGCGGAGGTGAGCTCGTTCCTGGGCCTGCGCGCGCGCAAGACAACAGCGGCAGGCAGCGCGCCGCCCGATGCCGTGCACCTGCAGGACGCGGCGTTCTGGAAGCAGCTGGTCGCGTCGCAACAGGCAGCGCGGCAGGGCCGGCTGATGGCACCGGTGGCGGGCAGCGACAACAACGGCAACAGCAGCGGCAGCAGCGCCCTGGAATCGATCCGCCTCGCCGGCACCCTGGCCGCCACCGACTTCCAGCGCGCGCTGGTCACGCTGAACGAGGCCATGCTGTGGCGCCGGCTGGGTGACAACGAGCAGGCGCGCAGGCGGCTGCAGGCGCTGAAGAAGCAGCGGCTCGCGCACCACGTGGCCGGCAACGACTACCTGGGCGCGATGGAATGCATCGTCTCGGCCTGGTGCGCCTACACCGCGCGCGACCTGCCGCTGGCGCAGTCGCTGCTGGCCGGCATGGCCGAGGACGCAGCGCGCGGCCTGGTGCTGCGCCATCACCCCGACGTGCGCTTCGAGTGGTGCAACCTGTGGGCGCTGGCCTGCCGCTCGCGCGCGCTGGCGCTCGCGGCCGACGACAAGCCCGCCGCCGCCGCGCTGGCCGAAGAGTCGCTGCGCCGCTTCGGCGAGGCGCTGGCGGCGGCCTTCGAATCGCACTCCTTCGACGCCGCGCAGCACGTGGCCGCCAACATGGGCATGGCCGCCTGGCTGTTCGACCGCGTGGGGCTTTCAGACCTGCCCACGCTGGCGCAAGACGGCAATGCCGACACCACGCGCCGCGCGGTGCAATGGATCGCCTTCAGCGAATGGCTGTGCGGCCACACCGACGGCCAGGGCCGCTCGGCATGGAACGCGATTTACCTGATGCGCATCGCGCGCGGCCATTGCCGGACCGAGCCTCAGCCCACGCTGGCCCAGTTCCGCGCGCAGTCGCCGCTGGACCCGGCCGCCGTCTCCGCACTGGCCGGCCCGCTGGCCGATGCCTTCGATGCCGCGCACTGGCCCGCGCGCTGGGTGCAGGTGGCGCAGGCGCGGCTGACCGACCACCAGGCCGGGCGGCGCCGCTACCCGGGCCTGCAGCACTGCAGCCTGCTGTTCGAGCACGCCTGGTATGCCGCGCACGCGGGCGACCTGAAGGCGGCCGAACAGTCGCTGGGGCTGTTGCGCGAGGCCTTGCCCCAGCTGGTGCCAAGCGACCGCGCGTACTTCACGGAGTCGTGGAACGACACGCTGCCCGCCGAACTGGTGCTGGAGGCCAAGCCGCCGCGCCGCCCTGCCGCACGCAAGAAGACCGCGCCCCGCGCGCACTGAACCCGCTTTCGCCCATGTCAGACGAACCCCAAAAACCCCAAGAACCCATCGACCTGGACGCGCACCGCGAGCGCCGGGCCCGGCTGCATCAACAGCAACTGAGGCAACGCGCCGCGGCGCAGGCTGCGCGCGATGCAGCCGACTCCGCCGGCCCTGGCCCGGGCCCCGGTGAAGTGCCTTGCGCACGCTGCGGCGAGCCCATCTTCGGCCACGCGCGGCAGTGCCCACATTGCGGCGTGCACTTCAGCGGCGGCGCCGAAGCCTATGCGCCAAAGCAGGGGATGTCGCGCCGCACCAAGTGCATCGTGGCGCTGGTGGCAGTGGCGCTGCTGCTCGCGGGGCTGAGCGACGACATCGCGCGCTGGTGGTGAGCCCGGTACGGGCTTGCGTTCCGGCCCGCGTGCAGATCAGCGTGCAGCTCAGCGTGCAGGTCAGCGCGTGGCAGCAGCCGGCGCGCCCGTCGACTTGCGCACCACCAGCTCCGGGCGCAGCACCACGGTAGAGGGAGACAGCGAGCGCCCGTCGATCTCCTCGAACAGCATCTCCGCCGCGCGCCAGCCCAGCTCGCGGTGCGGCAGGCGAATGGTGGTGAGCGGCGGGTCGACCATGTCGACCAGCGGCATGTCGTTGTGGCCGGTGACCGACATGTCCTGCGGCACGCGCAGGCCGGCCTCGCGCAGCGCGTCGTAGGCGCCCAGCGCCACCAGGTCGTTGCAGCACACCACGGCCTGTGGCGCGGCGCCGGCGTCCAGCATCTGCTTCATGGCGGCAGCGCCGGCCTCGCGGCTGTAGCTGGCGCACTCGACCACGCGAAACGGCTTCATGCGGTGGTCGCGCAGCGCCTGCTCCACGCCCAGCCGCCGGCCCACGCCGGTGGGAATGGTCTGCGGCCCCGCCAGGTGGGCGATGCGCTTGTGGCCCAGCGCCACAAGGTGGTCGACCGCCAGCTTCATGGCGAGCCGGTCGTCGCTGACCACCGCGGGCAGCCGGCCGGTTTCGTCGGCGCGGTTCACCAGCACGGCCGTCATGCCGACCTGGGTGACGAAGTCGACCAGCGGATCGTCGCGCGTGGCGGTGGCCATCACCACGCCGTCCACGCGCTGCGCCAGCATGCGCTCGAGCACCGGGCGCGCCAGCGCCGGGTCGACCACGTTGGTGACGAACACGAAGTACCCGCGCGCCGCCGCGCTGGCTTCGATGCCCTGAAGGATCGGCGGGAACACCGCGTTGGTGATGTCGGGCACCAGCACGCCGATGGTGTGGGTGCGCCCGGTGCGCAGCGCCGAGGCCGCGCGGTTGGGCCGATAGCCCAGGCGCTGCGCCGCCTCCTCGACCACGCGCAGCACCTCGTCGCTGATCAGCGAGCGCTTCTCGGGGCTGAGCGCGCGCGAGACGGTGGACACGTGCACGCCGGCCGCGCGGGCAACGTCGCGGATGGTGACCGGGAATGCCGGCGAGGGACTTGGTGATGGAAGGGAGGGCGGCTTGGTGCTCATTGGTGCAAACGATTGTCGCGCAGGCTGTCGGCTTCGGGTGGCCCAGCTTCACTCACACCCTGCGGAATGCCGCCATTTTACTTTTCGGCGATTTGGACTACCATCATGCAAACGATTGCAGAGACTTGCCATGAACATTGCCACCTCCCCCGACTCGGTGCTGGGCTTCACGCTCGACGCCATGAAGCGCACGCCCGACCCGCGCCTGCGCACCGTGATGGACGCGCTCACGCGCCACCTGCATGCCTTCGTGCAGGAGGTGAAGCTGAGCGAGGAAGAGTTCGAGCAGGCGCTCGAATTCATCGTTGCCATCGGCCACGCGACGGGCGAGACCAAGAACGAGGTGGTGCTGGCGGCGGACATCCTGGGCGTGTCGACCGTGGTGGCGCTGCAGAACAACCAGGACCCGCACGGCGAGTCGCCGGCGGCGCTGCTCGGCCCGTTCTGGCGCGCCAATGCGCCGGCCTGCGCGCTGGGCGACAGCATCGCGCGCTCCGGCACGCCGGGCATTCCGCTGCAAGTGACGGGCACCGTGCGCGACGCGCAGGGCCGGCCGGTGGCCGACGCCATGGTCGACGTGTGGCAGGCCTCGCCCGTGGGCCTGTACGAGAACCAGGACCCGGCGCAGGAAGACATGAACCTGCGCGGGCGCTTTCGCACCGACGCCGAGGGCCGCTTTCACTTTTGCAGCGTGCGCCCGGCCGGCTACCCGGTGCCGACCGACGGGCCGTGCGGCGTGCTGCTGCGCGCGCAGCTGCGCCACCCGAACCGGCCCGCGCACCTGCACTTCATGGTCAGCAAGCCGGGCCACAAGGTGCTGATCACGCAGGTGTTCGCCGACGACGACGAGAACCTCGAAAGCGACCCGACCTTCGGCGTGACGCGCCGTTTGATCGGCCGCTTCGCGCTGGCGCCCGACGGCCAAAGCGCCTCCATCCATCACGACTTCGAACTCGAACCCGGCGAGATGAAGTTCCCCCGCCCCCCCATTCCCTGAACCAACTCCAGACACCGCATATGAGCTTCGATCCTGTCTCCCGACTCGACGGCAAGGTCGCCGTCATCACCGGCGGCCTGGGCGCCATCGGCTACGCCACGGCCACACGGCTGGCCACGCTGGGCGCCACCTGCGTGCTGCTGCATCGCAAGGCCGACGACGCCGACACGCGCGCCGCCGCCCTGCCCTCCCCCAACGGCCAGCGCCATGCGGCCATTCGTGCCGACATCGTCGACACGGCCAGCCTGAGCGCCGCCGCCGCCCAGGTGCAGTCCACGCTCGGGCGCTGCGACATCCTGGTCAATAGCGCGGGCCACACGCAGCCCGTGCCGGCCGCCGACCTCGATGCGCTGACCGACGAACTCATCGACGACATCGTGCGCGCCAACTTCCGCGGCGTGTTCGCGACCATCCGCGCCTTTGCGCCGATGCTGAAGGCCAGCGGCGACGGGCTCGTCGCCAACATCTCCTCCATTGCCGGCTTTACCGGTGTGGGCAGCAACCTGGCCTACGTGGCCGCCAAGGCCGGGCTGGACGTGGTGGGCGACGCGCTGGCCAAGGCGCTGGCGCCGGCGGTGCGCGTGGTGTCGGTGTCACCGGGCGCGGTGGAGTCGGGCTTCGTGCCCGGTCGCGGCGCGGCGTTTGCCGACAAGATGGCCAGCACCACGCCGCTGGGGCGCATCGGCAAGCCCGACGACGTGGCGGCCGCGGTAGAGGCGCTGGCCACCACCATGCGCTTTGTGACCGGCACGCGCATCGTGGTCGACGGAGGGCGTCACCTGTGAGCGCCGCCAAGACCCTCATCACCTGCGCCGTGACGGGCAACCTCGTGAAGCCGGAGCAGACCCCGCACCTGCCGATCACCCCGGTGCAGATTGCCGACGAATGCCTGGCCGCGGCCGAGGCCGGCGCGAGCCAGGTGCACATTCATGTGCGTCACCCCGAGACGGGCAAGCCGTCGATGGAGGTGGAGCTGTACCGCGAGGTGGTGGACCGCATTCGCCGCGAGAACCGTGCGCTGATCATCAACCTCACGACCGGCCCTGGCGGTCGTTTCGTGCCCAGCGAAGACGACCCGAAGGTCGCCGCACCCGGCACCACGTTGTTGCCGCCGGAAAAGCGTGTGGAGCACATTGCGCTCATCAAGCCCGACGTGTGTTCGCTCGACCTGAACACGATGAACTCGGGGCCCGACGTGGTCATCAACACGCCGAAGAATGTGCGGCGCATGGCCAGGGTGATGCGCGAGGCCGGTGTGAAGCCGGAGTTGGAGATTTTCGATTCGGGCGACATTCATCTGGCGCTGGACCTGATTGCCGACGGCACGCTCGACGGCCCGGCCATGTGGACCTTTGTGCTCGGTGTGAAGTACGGTTTTGCCCCCACGCCTGAAACCTTGCTGTACGCACGCAACCTGTTGCCGCGCGGCGCGTTCTGGAGCGCCTTCGGCATCGGCCGCATGGAGTTTCCGATCGTCGCGCAGGCCTGGCTGTTGGGCGGCCATGTACGCGTGGGCATGGAAGACAACATCTACCTCGAAAAAGGCGTGCTCGCGGAAAGCAACGCCCAGCTTGTGGCGAAGGCGCGCGACATCGTCTTGAGCCTGGGGGGCGAAGTTGCCAACCCAGGTGAGGCGCGTGCGATGTTGGGGCTTGTGAGTGTTTGATTTGCGCTGTTGTTCAGGGCGCGCCCACGAGGGCGGGGTACCTTGCTCCGCGAATGTCCTCCGGCCTGCGGCCTCCCCCTTTATTTCGCTGCGCAAGGCACCCCACCCTCGTGTGCGTTATTCGGAGCGGTCGTCGATCAGCGAAGCACCAGCAGCGCGTCCAGGTGCACAGGGCGTCGGGTACTCCCCGCAGCGAAATAAAGGAGGAGGCCGCAGGCCGGGGGACATTCGCGGAGGGGAGTACCCGGCGGCCTGTGCACACGCCCTGAACAGCAGCAACAGCAGCTAACTGAACAACAGCAGCGCCCAAAAAAACAGGAACAGAGATGAACGTAGCAGCCATGCACACGACCCACAGCGCCCGCGCCCTTCGCGTGAACGAGAAAGCCGCCAACCTAGACGCACTGCGGCTCCACGCCGTTACCCAGTCGGAACCCACACCGCCCCCAGGCTACGCCGTCGTGCGCATCGCCGCCGCCGCAGTGAACCCCAGCGACGCCAAAGCGACGCTCGGCATCATGCCGCAGGCCGTTTGGCCCCGCACCCCCGGCCGCGACTTTGCCGGCACCGTCGTCAACGGCCCCACCGAGTGGGTCGGCCGCGAGGTGTACGGCTCCGGCGGCGACATCGGCATCACACGCGACGGCTCCCACGCACGCTACCTCGTGCTGCCCGAACAAGCCCTGCGCGCCAAACCCCAAGGCATCTCCATGGACGAAGCCGGCGCCGTGGGCGTGCCCTTCGTCACCGCGTACGAAGGGTTTCGACGCAGCGGCATGCCGCAGGCTGGACAGACCGTGCTGGTGCTGGGCGCCAACGGCAAGGTCGGCCAGGCCGCCGTGCAACTGGCCTCGCAGGCCGGTGCCCGCGTGATTGCGGTGCAACGGCGCGAAGGCCCGTTCGAAGGCTTTGCCAGCGGGCCGGTCGACGTGATCGACGCGCGCCACCACGCCGACGTGGGCGCGCGCGTGCGCGAACTCACCGACGGGCGCGGCGCGCACATCGTCTACAACACCGTGGGCAGCGCCTACTTCGAGGCCGCCAACAAGGCCATGGCCAAGGGCGCGACGCAGATCTTCATTGCCACGCACGAACGCGCCGTGCCCTTCGACATCTTCGCGTTCTACCGCGGCATGCACACCTTCGTGGGCATCGACTCGCTGGCCATGGACTGCGTGGCCAGCACCGCGCAGCTCGACGCCATGCGCCAAGGCTTCGAGCGCGGCACGCTCAAGCCCTTTCCCGTGGCACGCAGCTTCACGCTCGACGAAGCGCTCGACGCCTACCGCCTGGTGCTCTCGGGCAGCACCGACCGCGTCGTGCTGCACCCCTGAACCCACCGCTTGCCAAGGAACCCACGCCATGCACGTCACCCGCTTCCACGCGGCGCCGCACTACGAGGCGCCCAACCATTTCGACATGCGCTGCCTGCGCCTGCAAGGCAAGGAAGCCGGGCCCTCCACGCAGATGTGGATGGGCATGAGCCAGATCCTGCCAGGCGGCCACACCGGCCTGGACGGCTCGCCGATGGAAAAGCTCTACCTCGTGCTCGAAGGCCAGCTGCATGTGGTCGGCGAGATCGACGGCGCGCACCAGGAAGAGGTGCTCGAGGCCTACGACAGCTGCCGCTTCGCGCCCGGTGAAAAACGCCAGCTCGAAAACCGCGGCAACCGGCCGGTGCTGGTGGTGCTGGTGATGCCCCACGCACCGCCGCCGTAGCAGCCGCAACGCTTTCGCCAGTCATTCATCGCTCGACCAAATAAATCAACGGAGACAAGACGCATGAAGAAGACATTCCAACAAGGCCGCCGGCACACGCTGGCCATGGCCGCCGCCTTTGTGGCCCTCGCGGCCTGCACGCTCGAGGGCGCCCACGCGCAGGGGCCTTGGCCGGGCACGCTGCCCATCAAGCTGGTGGTGCCCTTCACCGCGGGCAGCGGCACCGACATCGTCGCGCGCCTGGTGGCCGAAAAGCTCGGGCCCGCGCTGGGCACCAGCGTGATCGTCGACAACAAGCCCGGCGCGGGCGGCACGCTGGGCGCCGCGCTCACGGCCAAGGCACCGGCCGACGGCTACACGCTGCTGGTGCATTCGGCCGGCCACCTGGTGAACCCGTGGATCTACAAGGGCCTGTCGTACGACACCCTCAAAGACTTCACCGGCATCACACCCATGGCCAGCCTGCCCAACGTGCTGGTGACGGCGCCCGCGCACTTCACCGACGTGAAAGACCTGGTGGCCAAGGCCAAGGCCAAGCCCGGCATGCTGAACTACGGCTCGGCCGGCAACGGATCGGCCACGCACATGAACGCCGAGGTGTTCCGGCTGGCAGCCGGCGTGGACGCCCAGCACGTGCCCTTTCGCGGCACGCCCGAGGCCATGACCGAGGTGATGGCCGGGCGCGTCGACTGGTTCTTCGCGCCCATGGTGTCGGCCCTGCCGCTCATCAAGAGCGGCAAGCTGCAGGCTCTGGCGGTGGGCACGGGCAAGCGCTCGTCGGCGCTGCCCGATGCGCCGACCACGGTGGAGGCCGGCGTGCCGGGCTCGGAGTACCTGTTCTGGGTCGGACTGTTCGCGCCCGCCAAAACGCCGCAACCCGTGGTCGACCGCCTGCAGGCGGAGGTGGCCAAGATCATGGTGTCGCCCGAGCTGAAGGAGCGGCTGGAGAAGCTGGGCGCAGAGGCCTTCACGATGCCTTCCGCGCAGTTCAACAAGTTCATCGTCGACGAAACGGCGAAGGCGCAACAGGTGGTCAAGGCCGCCAGCATCAAGGTCGACTGACATGGCCCGCACGCACTTTTTCACGGCGGCCCTTGCCGCCAGCCTTCTGCTGCCCGTGGCCGCGCAAGCGCAACCGGCCGACCTGGTGGTCACCAACGCGAAGATCGCCACGCTGGACGCCGGCGGCAGTACCGCGCAGGCGCTGGCCGTGCGCGACGGCCGCATTCTGGCCGTGGGCAACGCGGCGCAGATGCGCGCGCTCTCCGGCCCCGCCACGCGCACGGTGGACGCCGGCGGGCGCACCGTCATTCCGGGCCTCATCGACTCGCACATGCATGCGGTGCGCGCCGCGCTGAGCTATTCGACCGAGGTCAACTGGATTGGCGCGGGCACCATCGCAGAGGCCATGGCGCGCATCCGAACCGCCGCCGCCAACGCACGCCCCGGCGGCTGGCTGATCGTGGCCGGTGGCTGGACCGAGCAGCAGTTTGCCGAGCGCCGCCGCCCCACGCTGGCCGAGCTGCAGGAGGCCGCGCCCGAGAACCCGGTGTACGTGCAGCTCTTCTACGAAGCGGTGGTGATGACGCCCAAGGCACTCGAGGTGCTGGGTGTGGCGCCCGGCACGCTGCCTGCCGGCATGAAGGCCTCGCCCGACGGTGCGCCGGGCTGGATGACCGGCGACATCATCGGCATCAGCGCGCTGTTCGACAAGCTACCCAAGCCGACCTACGACGACAACGTGGCGGGCACGCGCGCCTTCTTCACCGAGCTCAACCGCCTGGGCATCACCGGCCTGGTGGACCCGGGCGGCTTCAGCATTGCGCCGTCGCAGTACGCGGCGCTGTTCGCGCTGTGGCGCGAGAAGGCGCTGACGCTGCGCGTGGCCTACAGCGTGTTCGCGCAGAAGCCCGGCGCCGAGCTGCAGGAGTTCCGCGAGCTCACGCAGATGCTGCCCATGGGCTTCGGCGACGACATGCTCAAGTTCAACGGGCTGGGCGAACGCGTGACGCTCGCGATGTACAACAACAACTTCCCGGACGAGGCCGCCAAGGCGAAGTTCTACGAGCTCGTGAAATGGGCGGCCATGAAGAAGCTGGCCGTCACCATCCACTGGCAGGAGAACGGCTCGGTCGATCACTTGCTGGGGCTGTACGAGCGCCTGAACGCCGAGGTGCCGATCGGCGACCTGCGCTGGTCCATCGCCCACCTGGACGACGCCTCGCCCGAGACCTTCGCGCGCATGAAGGCGCTGGGCATCGGCTGGACGATGCAGGACGCGATGTACTTCCAGGGCGATCGCGCGCTGGCCACGCGCGGCGAGGCGGCACGCCGCATGCCGCCCATCGGCACCGCGCTGCGCAGCGGCCTGCACGTGGGCGCGGGCACCGACGCACATCGCGTGGCCTCGTACAACCCCTTCGTTGCGCTGCAGTGGATGCTCGACGGCAAGACGGTGAGCGGCAAGGCCATGCGCAGTGCCGACGAAACGCCCACGCGCGAACAGGCGCTGCGCCTGTACACGGCGGGCAGCGCATGGTTCAGCTTCGACGAGGCCAGGCGCGGCACGCTGGAGGTCGGCAAGCTCGCGGACTTCGCGGTGCTCGACCAGGACTTCTTTGCGGTGCCGCTGGAGCGCATCGGCAAGACGGTGTCGCTGATGACGGTGGTGGGCGGGCGCGTGGTCTACGCGGCGCGGCCTTTCGAGGCGGCGGGCATGTCGGTGGCCGCGGCGCCTTGAGGGCGCGCGAGCGCCTGCTTCACCCGCTCGCGCAGCACCGGCAGCACATCGCTCTCGAACCACGGGTGGTGCTTGAACCAGCCCGTGTTGCGCGGCGAGGGGTGCGGCAGCGGAATGAAGCGCGGCGCGTAGCTGGCAAAGGCCTCGACGGTTTCGGTGACGCCGCTGCGCGCGGTCTTGCCGAGAAAGTGGCGCTGCGCGTACTGGCCGATGAGCAAGGTCAGCTCGACCTGCGGCATCTGCGCCAGCAGCCTGTGGTGCCACAGCGCGGCGCACTCCTTGCGCGGCGGCAGGTCGCCGCTGGTGCCGCGGCCCGGGTAGCAATAGCCCATCGGCATGAGCGCGACGCGGGTGGCGTCGTAGAAGGTGGCGCGGTCGATGCCGAGCCAGCGCCGCAGCTGCTCGCCGCTCTTGTCGTCCCATGGCACGCCGGTGTGGTGGACGGTGAGGCTGGGCGCCTGGCCGACCAGGAGCAGCCGCGCGCTCGCGCTGGCCTGCACCACCGGCCGTGGGCCGAGCGGCAGGTGCGCAGCGCAGGCGTGGCAGGCGCGGATGTCGGTGAGCAGCGCGTCCATGGCATTCGGCTGCACGCCTGCCGGTTCAGTCGGCGTCATCCGCAAAGGGACGGAAGAAGGCATTGAGTTCGTTGCCCGCCGCGGCGTCCGCAAACCCGTCGAAGCGGCCCTGCTGCGCCAGCGTGCGCGCCGCGCGCATGAAGCCGCCCCAGGCCGCGCGCGCCATGCCGCCGCCCACGCTGACGCGGCGCACGCCCAGCGCGGCAATGTCCTGCATCGTGAGCTCGCTGGCCGCGCCCACCAGCAGGTTGACCGGATTGGGCGCGACGGCGGCGACCACGGCCGCGATCTGCTCGCGGGTGGTGATGCCGGGCGCGTAGAGGCAGTCGGCGCCGGCATTCGCATAGGCCTGGAGCCGCGCGATGGTGTCGCCGAGGTCGGGGCGGCCGGCAAAGAAGTTCTCGGCGCGGCCTATCAGCATCACGTCGGCGCCCGATGCATCGATGGCCTGGCGCGCGGCACGCAGGCGCTCCACGGCCACGTCGATGGCAAAGAGCGGGTCGGCGGCGTTGCCGGTCGAGTCCTCGATCGACAGGCCCGCCACGCCGGTCTCGATGGCCAGGCGCACGCTGGCCCTCACGCCCT
Organism: Variovorax sp. H27-G14; assembly: GCF_046156345.1. Taxonomy (NCBI): domain Bacteria; kingdom Pseudomonadati; phylum Pseudomonadota; class Betaproteobacteria; order Burkholderiales; family Comamonadaceae; genus Variovorax; species Variovorax sp. H27-G14. Next base: position 74,339 of record NZ_JAYLVN010000021.1, on the reverse strand, counting down.
GCGCATCGGCGGCAAAGCCGTTCTCGAAGTCGGCGTTCACCGGCAGGTCGGTGGCTTCCACCAGCTCCCGCAGGTGCACGAGCATGCGGTCACGCGACAAGGCCCCATCGGCCTGGCCCTGCGACCACGCAAAGCCCGAACTGGTGGTGGCCAGCGCCTGGAAGCCCAGGCCTTCGAGAAAGCGCGCGCTGCCCGTGTCCCACGGGTTCGGAATGACGAAGCAGCCTTGTTGGTGCAGCGCGCGGAAGGCGGCGCGTTTGTCGGCGATGGTGGCGTTCATGGGGCCTCGGCTTTCTGCGTGGGTGGCAACGAGCCGGAATTCTGACGCAGGCCTCCTTTTTCTCCCAGTCAGCACTCCACCACGTTCACCGCCAGCCCGCCCAGCGAGGTCTCCTTGTAGGTCGACTTCATGTCCTCGCCGGTCTGCTTCATCGTGCGGATCACGGCGTCCAGCGACACATAGTGGCTGCCGTCACCGCGCAGCGCCAGGCGCGCCGCGTTGATGGCCTTCACCGCGCCCATCGCGTTGCGCTCCACGCACGGTATCTGCACCATGCCGCCCACCGGGTCGCAGGTCAGGCCCAGGTTGTGCTCCATGCCGATCTCGGCCGCGTTCTCGACCTGCGCGGGCGTGCCGCCCAGCACCGCGGCCAGCGCGCCGGCCGCCATGGAACAGGCCACGCCCACCTCGCCCTGGCAGCCGACTTCGGCGCCCGAGATGGAGGCGTTGGTCTTGTAGAGCATGCCGATGGCCGCCGCGGTGAGCAGAAAGTCGACGATGCCCTCGTCGCTCGCGTGCGGCACAAAGCGCTGGTAGTAGTGCATCACGGCGGGCACCACGCCAGCCGCGCCGTTGGTGGGCGCCGTCACCACGCGCCCGCCCGCGGCGTTTTCCTCGTTCACCGCCATGGCAAAGGCATTGACCCAGTCCATGGCCGCGAGCGGATCGGCCGCGCCGGCCTGCGCCAGCAGCTCGCGGTGCAGCTCGCTCGCGCGGCGGCGCATGCGCAGCGGGCCGGGCATGGGCTGCGCGGCCAGCGGGTTGTCGATGCCGAAGCCGCGCTGCACGCACTGCTGCATCACGCCCCAGATGCGCAGCAGGCCACCACGCACCTCGGCTTCGGGCCGCCACGTGCATTCGTTGCGCAGCATCAGTGCGGCCACCGACAGGCCGGTGGCCGCGCACTGCGCCATGAGTTGGTCGCCGGTCGAGAACGGATGCGGCACGGCGGCAGCGCTTGCCACCGTCTCGGCAACCGCCTGCCCGCCTTCCACGACGAAGCCACCACCGACGGAGAAATACGTCGCTTCGGCCAGCACCGTTTCATCGACCGTGAAGGCCGTGAAGCGCATCGCGTTGGGATGCTCGGGCAGCGAGTCCTCGCCGCGAAACACGATGTCGCGCACGCGGTCGAAGGCGATCGTCGTGGTGCCCAGCAAGCTCAATAGCCCGCTGCGGCGCAGCGCGTCGAGCCGGGGCTGCACAGTCTCGGGCCGCACCGTGTCGGGTGCGTCGCCCAGCAGGCCGAGGATCACGCCCTGGTCGGTCGCATGCCCATGGCCCGTGGCGCCCAGCGAGCCGAACAGGTCCACCCGCAGCCGTGCCACCCGCGCGAGCACGCCGCGCTGTTCGAGCGACCGCGCGAACATCAGCGCCGCGCGCATCGGCCCCACGGTGTGCGAGCTGGACGGGCCGATGCCGATCTTGAAGATGTCGAAGGCGGACAGCATCAGCGCATCATGCCCCCGCGGGCAGGGGAAGCTGCTGCTTGACCAGCGCCACCCAGTACGCCGCGCCCAGCGGCAGGATGTTGTCGTTGAAGTCGTAGTACGGGTTGTGCACGTTGGGGTCGTTCGGGCCCTCGCCCGCGCCGATGCCGATGTACGCGCCCGGGCGCTTCTGCAGCATGAAGGCGAAGTCTTCCGAGCCCATGGCCGGTGGAATGTCGGTGTGCACCTGCGCGCGCTCGACCAGGCTGGCGGCTGCGGCAATGGCCGCGTCGGTCTCGGCGGGCGTGTTGACCACGCCGGGGTAGCCGCGCCGGTAGTCGAGCGCCACCCTGGCGCCATGCGTGGCCGCCACGCCGTCGCAGATCTGCTGCATCGCGGCCTGGGTCTTGTCCTGGATGGCGGCGTCGAGCGTGCGCACGGTGCCGCGCAGCACCACGGTCTCGGGAATCACGTTCCAGGTGTCGCCGCCGTGGATCTGCGTGACGCTCACCACGGCCGAGTCGGTGGCGCCGGTGCGCCGGCTCACGATGGTCTGCAGCGCATTGATGAGCTGGGCCGACACCACCACCGAGTCGATGCCGGTCTCGGGCATGGCGCCGTGGCTGCCCTTGCCGGTGACGACGATCTCGAAGGTGTCGAGAAAGGCCGTCATGGTGCCCTTGCGGATGGCGAACTTGCCGCGCGCCAGGCCCGGAAAGTTGTGCATGCCGTAGACGGCGTCGGCCGGGAACTGGTCGAACAGGCCCTCTTCCACCATCACGCGCCCGCCGCCTTCGTTTTCTTCGGCCGGCTGAAAGATGAACTGCACCGTGCCCTTGAAGGGCTTGTGGCGCGACAGGTGCTCGGCCGCGCCCAGCAGCATGGCGGTGTGGCCGTCATGGCCGCAGGCGTGCATCTTGCCCACGCACCTGGAGGCGTGCGCCTGCGTGCCCAGCTCCTGCATGTTGAGCGCGTCCAGGTCGGCGCGCAGCGCGATGCTCGGGCCCTCGCCGTTCTTCAGCGTGCCGACCACGCCGGTGCCGGCCAGGCCGCGGTGCACCGGCAGGCCCATGAGCATGAGCGCGTTGGCCACCACGTTGGCGGTTCGGTGTTCCTCGAAGGCGGTCTCGGGGTTGGCGTGGATGTCGCGGCGCCAGCTCAGCATGCGGGCGCGGGTGTCTTCGTCGATGTCGGGGTCGCGGTACATGGCGTGGGTCTCTCGTGGGTTTGTCGGGTCAGTGGAAGAATTCGGCGATCAGCGTGGCGCCCAGAAAGGTGCCGGCGGTGGCGGTCAGCGACACCACCACGATGCGCCAGCCCAGCTGGCGGAACACCGGCAGGTCTTTCGCGACCGAGAAGCCGGCCAGTGCGAGCACCGGCGTGGTGAAGGCCAGAAAGTTGAGCTTGGCGGTGATGGCGATGAGCGCGTCGGAGAACGGAAACAGCCCCGGAATGCCCACCAGCGTGGCCACCACCGACAGCACCAGCACCATCGGCAGGCGCGGCAGCAGGCGCTTGATGCCCTCGACCGCCAACGCAATGGCCACCACCGCGGCCACGCCTTCCAGCGACACCAGCAGCGGCACCTTGTAGGTCAGCGAATTGCCGATGAGCACGCCGCCGCCCACCACCGCCCAGGCAATGAAGGTGTCGCGCAGCGCCATCGCGCCACCGCCGTGCGGCGCGCCGGCCTGCGCCAGAGACGCGGTGCCGGGCGCGTCCTTTGTCTCTTGCGCACCGCGCTTCGAAAAGCGCCCCAGCACCGGCTCCAGCTTGCCGTAGAGCCACGAACACAGCGGCAGCGACAGGAACAGCGTGAAGTAGAAGCCGACCACAGTGGTCAGCAGGTTCGACGCGGCGGCAATCGCGGTGAGCTGGGGCAGCATCTCGGGCGGATGCTGCGCGGCAATGGCGCCCAGCGCCGCCGCCATCAGGCTGCCCGAGCCCACGCCGGCACCCATGGCCAGCGAGCGCGGGTCGAACACGTGCAGGCTGGCGATGAAGCCCGCCAGCACCGCGATGAACAGCGCGCCCAGCACGGTGCCGGTGATGTACTCGGCCAGCACGCCGCAGCCTTCGGGCGAGGCCATGCCGTACTTCTCTCCGATGATCACCAGGTTGCCCTCGCGCCCCACCGAGAAGGTGGCGCCCACGGCCTCGCGCTTGATGCCCAGCAGCAGCGCCAGCGGCAGGCCCAGCGCCAGGGTGCCCAGCGCATGGCCGAACTCCTGGAACAGCAGCGCCCAGCCAGCCTGCTTTACCTGCGGCAGCGCGGCGCCCACGGTCAGGCCCAGCTTCACGATGAACAGCAGCAGGCCCGCGTTGAGCAGGCCGCCGGCAAAGCCCTGCTCGGCGGTCGCCACGCGCACCACGCCCGGCATGCGGCGGTGCGCGATGCCCCAGGCGGCGGCCATCAGCAGCGCCCACAGCATCGGCAGCAGCGCCACCTTGCCGGGGCCGACGCTGAACTGCACCGGGCCGATGCGCTCGGCCACGGCCACGATGGCCAGCGTGACGAGCACCAGCTTGAGCTTGCCGGCGGCACTGGAGGGCACGGTGGCGGGAAGCGGAGCTACAGGAACGGGATCGGCGGAGGCGGCAGAGGTCATGTGTGGGGCTTCTTCTGGCGGAATGTCGGCGAGTTTCGGTTTGCAGGCCTCTTGCATCAATGACCGTAAATCGGGATATTCGATGCATGAAATGCAACACTCGCAAGCGCTGACCGGCGCCACCCCCATGGACGACAAGCTCGACACGCGCCGTGTGCGCTACTTCATGCAGGTGCTGGACAGCGGCTCGGTGCGCGGCGCGGCCGACGTGCTCGACATGGACCCCTCGGCCGTGAGCCGCGCCATCGGCCTGCTGGAGCAGGAATGCGGCGTGCCCCTGCTGGAGCGCCACGGCCGCGGCGTGGTGCCCACCGACGCGGGCCAGATGCTGGCCGGCTACGTGCGCCGCCAGAACAGCCAGAAGCAGCACCTCATGGCGCAGATGGACAGCATCCGCAAGATCGAGCGCGGCCACATCGACGTGGTGGCGGGCGAGGGCTATGTGGACTGGCTCATGCGCCACAGCCTGCGCGACTTCATGAGCACGCACCCGAAGATCACCGTCGACCTGGACGTGGCCAGCACCGACGAGATCGTGCAGCGCGTGGTGGAAGAGCGCGCGCACATCGGCATGCTGTTTCAGCCGCCCAAGGACGAGCGGCTCACCTCGCACCAGTCGCACCCGCAGCCGATCCAGGCGCTGGTGCTGGCCTCGCACCCGCTCGCGCAGTTGGGCCGCCCGCTGAAGCTGGCCGACCTGCTGCCCTACCCCGGCGCCACGCTGCACCGCAACTTCGGCGTGCGCCAGCACATCGAGGCGGCCGAAATCAGCGAGGGTGTGCGCCTGCCCTCGGTGCTGACCACCACCTCCTTTGGCGCGCTGGGGCACTTCGTGTCGGCGGGGCTGGGCTACGCGCTGGGCACGCGCATCGCGCTCACGGCGAGCGCCTCGCACCCCGCGCTGGTCGAGCTGCCGATGAAGAACCCGCTGCTGTCGCAGGGCCGCTCGCACATCGTGTCGCGGCACGGACGCATGCTGTCGCCGGCCGCGGCGGAGCTGCTGCGGCGCATCGTGGCGGACATGCGGCGCTATGCCGAACTGACCACGCCGGGCCTGGAGAAGCGGCCGGCCACGCGCAAGCGCGCGGTGGCGGCATAGGCCCCCTGGTCAGCCACGTTGCGCGCTGCGCGCGTTCGGTGTTCTGATCGGTCCCCATGTCCTACGTCATTGCACTTTTCATTCACCTGCTGTGCGCCGCCTTCTGGGTCGGCGGCATGGCCACCCTGCACTTTGCGGTGCGCCCCTCCGCCGTCGCCACGCTGGAGCCGCCGCTGCGCCTGCGCATGATGGCCGCGACGCTGCGGCGCTTTTTCATGGCGGTGGACGCGTCGGTCACGCTGCTGTTCGTGACCGGCGTGGTGATGATCCTGGCGACCGGCGGCTTTCGCGGCGTGCACTGGCGCGTGCAGGCCATGATGGGCATCGCGATCGTGATGGCCGCGATCTACGCCTACATCCGCGCGTCGGTGTTCAAGGCGATGCGGCGGGCGGTGGAAGAAAGCGCGTGGCCGAAGGCCGCCGCGCTGCTCAACACCGTGCGCCAGTTGGTGATGGTGAACCTGGCACTGGGGGTGCTGGTGTTCGGCGTGGCCATCATCGGCCGCGCGGGTTAGCCCTCTTAGCGCTCCCCCAGCACCGCGCCGTCGACCGGCTTCACCAGCCACTGCGCGATGTCTTCGCCCAGCTTGTAGGTCACGACACCGACCATGCTGCAGGTGCTGCGCGGTATGCCGAAGTAGATGAACATCTGGCGCTGCGCGGTGAACCTGGCGGGCGCTTGCCCCTGGCGCTCCAGCGTGCCGCGAAGCTGAACGATCTTGGGGCCGCCGTACAGCCCGCCCGCGTTCGCGAGCAGGTCGGTGATCTCCAGTTTCAGCAGCGGCGCGGCCTGCGCCGCGGCGGGGGCCGGTGGCGTCAGCACAAATTCGTAGGGGTCGAGCAACTGGTCCTGCACGGCCTGGCGCAGCGACGCGGGCACGTCGCACGCGTCGTCGGCCTTCGTCAGTTGCAGGCCCTTGGCCGTGGTGCCGTAGGCAATGGCGGGCATGACCACGCTGTTGCGCGGCGTGGCCGTGGCCGGCGGCGGCTCGGGCGGTGCGGGTTGGCGCGAGCCGCAGGCGGCCAGCAATGCGGCCGCGGCCACTGCGGAAACGACAAAGCAAAGCCGCGCGGCAACGCGCGCGGCGAATGGGTGTTCGGACATTGGAAAGCTCCCTGAAGAATTGTTGTACGCGCCGCCGTGTGCGGTGGCGCGCGCCGATTCTCCACGAAGCCCAGGCCCGCTCCCGTGCTCAGACCAGGTTCAGCTCGACCTCGATGTTGCCGCGCGTGAGCTTGGAATACGGGCAGGTCTGGTGCGCGGTGTGGACGATGCTGCGCGCGGTGTCGCGGTCCAGACCCGGCAGGCTCACGTTCAGGCGCGCCTGCAGAAAGTACTGGCCTTCTTCCAGCGCGAGGTCGACCTCGGCATCCACCGCCAGGTCGGCCGGCAGCTTGACCTTCAGCGCCCCGGCCGCCTTGCCCATGGCGCCGATGAAGCAGGCCGACCAGCCCGCCGCGAACAGCTGCTCGGGGTTGGTGCCCGTGCCGTTGCCGCCGGGCGGCGACAGCGCAATGTCGAGGTGGCCGTCGCTGCTGCGCGAGGCACCCAGGCGCCCGCCGGTGGTGTGGGTCTTGCCGGTGTAGAGAACTTGCTTGTCGGTCATGGGGATTCCTTGGAACGCTGGGGCTCGTGAACGGGTGACTGGTGCGCTCGAGGCTCAGAGCGCCAGGCGGTCGATGCCGTGCGCGGCGGCCACGGCCTGGGCGCGCACGGTGGCGCGGTCCTGCGTGCTGGCAAAACGCTCGGACGGGCCGGCACCGCGCCATCGCCGTAGATGTTGCCGGCACGGGCCGCGGCAATGGCGTTGGCGCGGGCCTGTGCACGGTCGCCGAGACCGGCCACCACCGTGGGCACGCCGGCGGAGGCGCCTTCGGCATACGGGTCGGTGCCGTGGGCAGCGACGACAGCGCCGGCCTGCACGGCGGCGCGGCTTGCGGACGACTGGAACTGCAGCACGCCCTGGTAGCTCTCTGCGCTGGCGCCGAGGGCAACGAAGGAAAGTGCGGCGGCGGTCATCAGGAGGCGGGTGGTTTTCATGGCGATGTCTTTCAAGGAGGAAGGGGTTGGTTGGGTTCCATCGCCTCCTGCGTGTGTGCATCGGTGGCGATGCATGAATTACATCGACCGGCTGTATCCGCGATGTGTCGAACCACCCGCGGTTTTGCATGCGCGTGTGTGCGCTGCGTCATGCAGACACAGTGGCGTACAAATGAGCGGAGAAGGTGCGGAGAAGGTGCGGCAACCAAAGGGTCGCCGAACGGCTGACAGGCAGCCGGGGCCTGCGTTCGACGGCGTTGTTGCCGTCGAACGCAGGGCCGCTGCGTCAGACCACGCCGGCTGCGCGCAGGGCGTCGAAGCGGGCTGCGTCGATGCCCATTTCCGCCAGCACCTGCTGCGTGTGCTGGCCCAGTGCCGGCGGTGCATGGCGCAGCACCGGCGGCGTGGCCGACAGGCGCAGCGGGCTTGCCACGCCGGTGATGCTGGCAATGCCGTCGCCCGCATCGCGCGGCAGCGTCACCTTCAGGCCGCGTGCCTTCACCTGCGCATCGTCGAAGGCCTGCGCAATGTCGTTGATGGGGCCGCAGGGCACGGCCTTGTCTTCGAGCAGCGTGACCCATGCGGCCGTGGTGCGGGTGCGCGTGAGTTCTTCCATCATCGGGATCAGCACCAGGCGGTGCTTCACGCGCAGCGTGTTGGTGGCAAAGCGCGCGTCGCTCGCCCACTCAGGGTGGCCGGCCGCTTCGCAAAAGCGCGTGAACTGGCCGTTGTTGCCGACGGCCAGCAGCATGGCGCCGTCTTGCGTCGGAAAGTCCTGGTACGGCGCCAGGCTCGGGTGCGTGTTGCCCTGGCGGCCGGGCGCGTTGCCGGTGTTGAGAAACGCGCTGGCCTGGTTCGCAAGAATGGCCATGCCCACGTCGAGCAGCGCCATGTCGATGTGCTGGCCTTCGCCGGTGCGGTCGCGCACCTGCAGCGCCGCCAGGATGGCGGTGCTGGCGTAGACGCCGGTGAACAGGTCGGTGAGCGCCACGCCCACGCGCAGCGGGCCGCCGCCGGGCACGTCGTCGGGGCGACCGGTGATGCTCATCATGCCGGTCATGGCCTGGATCATCAGGTCGTAGCCGGCGCGCTCGGCATAAGGGCCATCATGGCCGAAGCCGGTCACGCTGCAATAGATGAGGCGCGGGTTTGCGGCGCGCAGGCTTTCCTGGTCGAGGCCGTATTGCGCGAGGCCGCCGGTCTTGAAGTTCTCCACCACGATGTCGGCCTGCGCCGCCATTTGCTTCAACAGCGCCTGCCCGTCGGGCGTGGCCATGTCGATGGTGACCGAGCGCTTGTTGCGGTTGCAGGCGGTGAAGTAGCTGGCCTGGTCGGTGTCGTTGCCGTGCGCGTCCTTGATGAAGGGCGGTCCCCAGGTGCGCGTGTCGTCACCGACGCCGGGGCGTTCGATCTTCACGACGTCGGCGCCCAGGTCCGCCAGGATCTGCGTGCACCACGGGCCCGCGAGCACGCGGGACAGATCCAGGACCTTGATGCCGTCGAGTGCTGCGGGCTTGGTTGTCATGCGTGTCAGTTGGCGAAAGCTGCAATGCCCGTGATGGCGCGGCCCAGGATGAGCGCGTGGATGTCGTGCGTGCCTTCGTAGGTGTTCACTACTTCCAGGTTCACCAGGTGGCGTGCCACGCCGAACTCGTCGCTGATGCCGTTGCCGCCCATCATGTCGCGCGCCATCCGGGCAATGTCCAGCGACTTGCCGCAGTTGTTGCGCTTCATGATCGAGGTGATTTCCACCGCGGCCGTGCCTTCGTCCTTCATGCGGCCCAGGCGCAGGCTGCCTTGCAGGCCCAGCGTGATCTCGGTCTGCATGTCGGCCAGCTTCTTTTGAATGAGCTGGTTGGCCGCGAGCGGGCGGCCGAACTGCTTGCGGTCCAGCGTGTACTGGCGGGCGCGGTGCCAGCAGTCTTCGGCGGCACCCAGGGCGCCCCAGGAGATGCCGTAGCGGGCGCTGTTCAGGCAGGTGAACGGGCCCTTCAGGCCTTGCACTTCGGGGAAGGCGTTTTCCTCGGGGCAGAACACGCCGTCCATGACGATTTCACCGGTGATGCTGGCGCGCAGGCCGACCTTGCCGTGAATGGCCGGGGCGCTCAGGCCCTTCATGCCCTTTTCGAGCACAAAGCCGCGAATGGGGCCGACCGCGCCGCTTTCGCTGACTTCCTTGGCCCACACCACGAACACATCGGCAATGGGGGAGTTGCTGATCCACATCTTCGAGCCGCTCAGCGAGTAGCCGCCCGGCACCTTCTTGGCGCGCGTGGCCATGCTGCCGGGGTCGGAGCCATGGTCGGGTTCGGTCAGGCCGAAGCAGCCGATCCATTCGCCGGTGGCGAGCTTGGGCAAGAACTTCTGCTTCTGGCCTTCGGTGCCGAATTCGAAGATCGGCACCATCACCAGCGAGCTTTGCACGCTGGCCATCGAGCGGTAGCCCGAGTCGACGCGTTCGACTTCGCGGGCAATCAGGCCGTAGGCCACGTAGTTGAGGCCGGGGCCGCCGTACTCTTCGGGGATCGTGGGGCCGAGCAGGCCGAGCGCGCCCATTTCGCGAAAGATGGCGGGGTCGGTTTCACCGGAGCGAAAGCCTTCGATGACGCGGGGCGCCAGGCGCTCCTGGCAATAGGCATTGGCCGCGTCGCGGATCATGCGTTCTTCGTCGGTCAGTTGCTGGTCGAGAAGAAGGGGATCGTCCCAGTGGAATTGCGCTTTGGCGGCCATGTGCTGTCTCCGGAATGAGGGGGAAAAGAGAAAAAGACGGGAATCGGTCGATCCTAGCCACGCAGGCACCCTGACGCAAACGACGATTGCGCACCCAGATATGCGTTCATAGAATGTCTTGCAAGATGTTCGGGCGGCATCTTCATTGGTGAACCCGGGCTCCATTCCTACTTTTCAGGCATACATGCGCCGCAAGATCCCCCCGCTGCAGACCCTGGTGTGCTTCGACGCCGCCGCGCGCCACGAGAGCTACACGCGCGCCGCGCAGGAACTGGCCCTTACGCAGAGCGCGGTGTCGCGCCAGATCGGCACGCTGGAGGCCTTTCTGGGCGTGTCGCTGTTTCGCCGCACGCGCCACGGCGTGGCGCTTACTGCCAGCGGCGCGGCCTATGCGCGGCAAACGGCCCAGCGGCTGCAGGCCATGGAGCGCGACGCGCTCGACGCCATGGCCCACCAGGGCGAAGGCGGTTCGCTCTCGCTGGCGGCCGTGCCCACCTTCGCCACCCGTTGGCTGATGCCGCGGCTGAAGGGCTTTGCGGCGCTGCAGCCCGACGTGGTGGTGCACATCGAGACGCGCACGCGGCCTTTTCTGTTTGCCGACGCGGAGTTCGACGCCGCGCTGTACGCCGGCACGCCCGCGCAGGTGGAGAACTGGGCCGGCACGCGCGCGCTGCTGCTGATGCACGAAGACGTGGTGCCGGTGTGCAGCCCGTCGTTGCTGCAATTTCACAAGCACAAGGGAAAAGCCGTCGCCCCCGCCGCCATCGCGAAGATGCCGCTGCTGCAGCAGAGCACGCGGCCCGACGGCTGGCGCCAGTGGTTCGACGCGCAGCAGATCGATGCGCCCAACGCACGCGGCGGGCCGCGCTACGAGCTGTTCTCCATCCTCGCCGCGGCGGCATCGCACGGCCTGGGCGTGGCGCTGATGCCGACGATGCTGGTGGCGGACGAACTGGCGCGCGGCGAGCTGGTGGTGGCCTGCGCAAGGCCGCTGTCGGGCGAGCGCAATTACTACCTGGTGACGCCGGAGCGGGCCGATCAGCGGCCGCTTTTGAAGTTGTTCAGTGGATGGTTGCTTGGGGAGGCGCGGCAGGGCCAGGGCGCTCATTGAGCCAACGCCAACACGCACCAAAGTCTCTCATTCTGGACATTTATTTGAATATGTCTAACATGAGATACAAAAATGCCGTCTACCTCCCCTCCCACCGCCCCAGGCGCCAGCCGACGCCTTGAAGCCTTTGGCCGGCATATCCATGCCCGTCGAAAGGCGCTGAAGATCAGCGCCACCACCACGGCCGAGGCAGCGGGCATGTCGCGCATGACGCTGCACCGGATCGAGCGCGGGGAGCCGTCCGTCACCATGGGGGCCTACATGAACGCCCTGGCGGCACTGGGGCTGGATGTGGCAGTGGTGGCGCCCACCGAGGGCGCCAGCGGCAAGGCGTCGGCACCCACGCCACCACGCGCCCCAACTGAAACCGTCCGCCTCGCCGACTACCCTGAGTTGCGCCGCCTCGCCTGGCAGTTGCCTGCGGACGCAGAGCTCACGCCGCAGGAGGCCTGGGGCACCTACGAACGCAACTGGCGCCACGCCGACCCGTCCGCCCTTCAAGACCACGAACGCCAACTGCTGGCCGACCTGGCCCGCGCGCTCGGGCGAAAGCCGCTGGATGTTTGAGCGCGCGCATCACCGCCAAGTGGCACGGGTGCTGGCGGCGCTGAACGCGAGCTTGCTGGCAAGCAACCACTGCCTCTTCGGCGGTGACACGGCCATGGCGCTTCGCCATGGCGAGTACCGTGAATCGGTGGACATCGATTTCCTGGTTTCCGACGTGGCGGGCTACCGCAGCCTGCGCCAGTTGGCCACCGCCCGTGAAGGCCTGCATGCACTCGCAAGGGAAGGCGCCGAACTGCGGCAAGCGCGCGAGGTGCGTGCCGACCAGTACGGCATTCGCACCGCTGTTCTCGTGGACGAGACGGAGATCAAGTTCGAGATCGTGCTCGAAGCACGCATCGCGCTCGAAGCACCGGGGCCGACAGACCGCATCGGCGAGGTTGCCACCCTCACCCCGCTCGACATGGCAGCGAGCAAGCTGCTCGCCAACTCCGACCGCTGGGCCGACGACAGCGTGTTCAGTCGCGACCTGATCGATCTGGCCCTGATGCAGCCGGGCAAGGCGTTGCTCCAACGGGCCGTGGACAAGGCCCGGCTGGCCTACGGCGACAACGTCATCGCCGACCTTGCAAAGGCGGCCGATGCGCTGCTGACGCGGCCCGACCGCATGACGCGATGCATGGCCATGCTGCAGATGTCGCCTTCGATTCCGCCGGCCTTGCTGCGCAAGCACATCAAGGCCCTGCTACTGCGCATGCCGCGCCAAAGCTGAGTCAGCGAAAGAATCTTCGCCACGCGACAGCCGCTTCGACTGCGAATGGCGCATGCACCAAGTGCTGACGCACACCGACGGGCCGCTATGAATCAGGCCAGCCTTCAGCCCTTCGCAGGCCGCGCACCTTCCGTCGCAAACGCCTCGATCAACGCCGGAAAGGCGTCCATCGCAGGCAAGGCGCCAAAGCTGTGCCTGGCCGAGGTGGCGGCCCATGGCAGCTTCTCGTCGGTCCAGGTTTCGACGAAGGGCACGAACCACTCGTGACGGTCGAGCGCGCTGGCGCGAAGGTTCACGAAATAGTCGAGGCCTTCGGTTCGGGTGAACAGCCAGCTCTTGCAATGCGGGCAGAAGCTGTGGTGCGAGTCACCATGCATGCCGCCGATGACCGGCTCGCCGGCCGTCACCTCGAAGCCCGGCGTGGGGATGGCGAGCGAGAGCGAGAAGGCGCTCGCGGTCATGCGCTGGCAGCCGGTGCAATGGCACGCCATGGCCAGCAGCGGCGCCGCCGTGATGCGCAGGCGGACCTGGCCGCAGCGGCAGCCGCCCTCCCAGGGGAGTTGCCAGTCGGCGGCGGTGGAATCGAAGGACGTATCGGGTGTGCTCATGCGTTGAATCTAACCCGCGCGCATCGAAAAACCACGTCCGAAAACGGCGCGTCTTTCGCATTCGAAAACGAGACACTGCGGCCATGACATCTCCCGCCTCCCAGGTCGACGCACTCGACTGGCCCCGCATCGAAAACGACCTTGCCGCACGCGGCTGCGCCACCACGGGCGCGCTCTTCACGCCCGAGGAATGCGCCGCGCTCACCGCCATGTACGACGAGGCCCCGCGCTTTCGCAGCCGCGTGGTGATGCAGCGCCACGGCTTCGGCCAGGGCGAGTACCAGTACTTTGCGAACCCGCTGCCGAAGAAGCTCGCCGCGTGGCGCGGCGCGCTGTATGCCCGCCTGGCGCCGCTGGCCAATGCCTGGGCCGTCGCCATGGGCCAGCCGGGCGACTACCCGCCGGACCATGCGGCCTACCTGGCGCGCTGCCATGCGGCGGGGCAACTGCGCCCCACCCCGCTGCTGCTGCGCTACGGCGAGGGCGACTACAACTGCCTGCACCAGGACCTGTACGGCGACCTGCAGTTTCCGCTGCAGCTCACGGTGCTGCTGAGCGAGCCGGGGCGCGACTTCACGGGCGGGGAGTTCGTGCTGACCGAGCAGCGCCCGCGCATGCAGTCGCGCGCCGAGGTGGTGTCGCTGGCCCAGGGCGAGGCGGTGATCTTCGCGGTCAACCAGCGGCCGGTGGCGGGCACGCGCGGCAGCTACCGCGTGACGATGCGCCACGGCGTGAGCCGCCTGCGCTCGGGGCAGCGGCACACGCTGGGGCTGATCTTTCACGACGCGCGCTAGCGCGGGCACTTCATGTGGCAACCCACGAGCGGGCCGCGCCCAAGACCCTTCGCACGAGAAGAACCCTGGACAAGCGAAAATCCGCCCGCCTTCGGCACTCACCCGGATCCCCGACACGCACGATCAGGGCCGTGAGCCCCGCCGCAGGCCGACCCACAGCCCTGGCGTTGCGGGTGTGTTCGCGTGAACGTCAGGGAGCTGTATGCACAAGAACTCGTCCGGACCTCCGGGCAGGGCGGGAAAGCCGCCGATCGAACCCGCCACCGCTGCGCCGGCGGCACCACCGCCCGGGCGCTCGCGCCGTTTCAGGGTCGACGTGGGCACCATCGTGAGCGCCGTGGCCCTGGCCCAGTCGCTGCTGCTGGTGTCGCTGGGCTACTGGGGCTCGCAGCGGCTGGTGTCGCGCATCGGCGTGTCGGCGCACAAGTCGGGCCACGACCGCACCGAGGACAAGGTGCTGGCCTTTTTGCTGAAGGCCGAATCGGTCGTCAACGCGGTGGGCACGGCGCCCACCCTGCGGCCCGCGGGCGATCAGTCGGAGCGCACGGCCGAGCTGCTGTGGACGCTGCTGCAGCAGTCGCCCGAGCTCGACAGCATCTACGTGAGCAACGAGCAGGGCCAGATGCTGATGGCCCTGCGCTACCCGGTGCCGGCCATGCGCCACATCGAGCTTGGCGCCAGCTTCACCACCGAGACCTGGCAATACAAGCTGCCGCCAGACGCCGAGGCCGATGTGCAGCAGCGCTACGCCACGCAGCGCATTGCCTCGTACCGCAGCAGCTACAACCCGACGCAGCGCAGCTGGTACCTGCAGGCCAGCAGCAAGCAAGGGCCCATCTGGACGCAGCCCTACGTGTTTGCCGCCGCGCAGGAGCTGGGCGTGACCTATGCGCTGCCCAGCAAGCGCCGCTATGCCGACAGCAGCCCGCAGTCGCTGGTGGTGGCGGGCGACGTGTCGCTGGGGCGGCTGTCCGACTTCGTGCGGCAGTTCAACAGCGCCGGCTACGGCGACAGCGCGCTGCTGAGCGCCGATGCCCGCGTGCTCGCGCGCAGCGACACGCCCGGCGTGCTGCACAGGCTGGACGCGCCCAGCGGCGTGCTTGGCGCGCTGCATGCGCACATGGTGGCCGACGGCACGGCCAGCAGCAGCGAGGACACCGCGTTCTCGTTCGCCCACGAGGGGCGCCGCTACCTGGTGCAGACCTCGCGCATTCCCGCCACCGGCTGGCAGCTGGTGAGCTGGGTGCCCGAAGACATGCTGCTGGGCGACCTGCGCCGCGCGGTGCTGTGGGGTCTGCTGCTGGCGCTGGGCTTTCTGGCGAGCGCGCTGTTCATGTCGCTGAAGCTGTCCAGGCTGGTGACCTCGCCGGTGGAGAACCTCTCGCACATCGCGCGGCGCATCGGCCTGCTTGAGCTGGACAACCTGCCGCGCGAGCCCAGCCGCGTGCTGGAGATCCAGCACCTCGACCAGGCGCTGGACGACTCGGCGCGCAGCCTGCGGGCCTTCAGCAAGTTCGTGCCGGTGGCCGTGATCAACCAGCTGATTGCGGAAGGCCATGCCATTGCGCCCAAAGGCTCGCCGCGCCGCATCACGGTGATGTTCACCGACGTGGAGGGCTTCACCTCGATCTCGGAGTCGCTCGACACCGACGTGCTGGTGGGCATGCTGACCGACTACTTCAACCTGGCCACCGGCATCTTCGCGCGGCACGGCGGCGTGGTCGACAAGTTCATCGGCGACGGCATCATGGTGCTGTGGGGCGCGCCCGCCGACCTGCCCGACGCCGAGTACCAGGCCTGCCTGGCCGCGCTGGAGCTGCATGTGGAAATGAACGAGCTCAACCGCAAGTGGCAGCAAGAAGGCCTGCCAGAGTTCCGCACGCGCGTGGGCATTCACACGGGCACGGTGATCGCGGGGGTGCTGGGCTCGAACGACCGGCTTTCTTACACCGCGTTCGGCGACGTCATCAACGTGGCGAGCCGCATCGAAGGCATCAACAAGCAGCTGGGCACGCAGATGCTGATGTCGGAAGAAACCTTTGCCGGCCTGGCCGGCCGGCTGCACGCACGGCGCATCGAAGAGCTGGTGGAGCTGCGCGGGCGGCAGACGCGCATGGTGCTCTACGAGCTGATGACGGCCTAAGGCGGCGCGAAAGCGCATTCGCGCCTTTGCGCCCTCGTGCGCGCCGCATCATGCAGCGGCGGCCGTGGCCGCGCGCTGCGCCGCGAACGCCACGTACCAGTCGAGGCTGGCCGGGTTGGCCATGGCCTCGCGGTTGACCACCTTCTCTATCGGCTGGCCCAGCAGCAGCTTCTTGATCGGCAGCTCCTGCTTCTTGCCCGAGAGCGTGCGCGGAATTTCGGCCACCGCAAAGATATCGTTGGGCACGAAGCGCGGCGACAGCGAGGTCTTGATGGCGTTGTTGAGCTTTGCGCGCATCGCGTCGTCCAGCGCCACGCCCGGGCGCAGCACCACGAACAGCGGCATGTAGCTGTCGCGGCCGAGGTATTCGAGATCGACCACCATCGAATCGAGCACCTCGGGCAGGCCTTCGACCGCGCTGTAGATCTCGCTGGTGCCCATGCGCAGGCCCTGCCGGTTGATGGTGGCGTCGCTTCGGCCGTAGATGACGCAGCCGCCGTCCGTGCCGATCTTGATCCAGTCGCCGTGGCGCCACACGCCGGGGTAGGTGTCGAAGTAGCTCGACAGGTAGCGCGCGTTGCCTTCGTCGCCCCACAGGTACAGCGGCATCGACGGAATGGGCTGCGTGCAGACCAGCTCGCCCACTTCGCCGATGACCGGCTGGCCGCTTTCGTTCCAGGCCTCGACCGCGTGGCCCAGCTCGCGGCACTGCATCTGGCCCGGCACTTCGGGCAGGTCTCGGTTGCCACCGACGAAGGCGCCGCAGAAGTCGGTGCCGCCTGAAATGTTGCACCACCACACGTGCTTGGCGCCGGCCTCCAGCAGCTGCCGCGAGCCCCAGCGCTGCACCTCTTCGGGCAACGGCGAGCCGGTGCTTCCGAGTGCGCGCACGCGTGACAGGTCGCCGCAGTCCTTCGCCACCAGGCCGGCCTTCATGCAGTTGGTGAAGTAGGCCGCGCCCGCGCCGAAGAAGGTGACCTTGTGGCGCGCCACAAAGCGCCACAGCACGCCCCAGTCGGGCTTGTCCTTGCTGCCGGCCGGGTTGCCGTCGTAGATGCAGATGGTCGCGCCAAAGGCCATGCCAGAGAGCTGCGAGTTCCACATAACCCAGCCGGTGGAGCTGTACCAGTGATACCGCTCGCCGAAGTTGTTGGCGCCGTAGCTCGCGCCCACGTCGTTGTGCAGTCCACAGGCATGCATGGTGAGAATGATGCCGCCCTGCCCGTGCACGATGGGCTTGGGCAGGCCGGTGGTGCCGCTCGAATACACGATCCAGATCGGATGGTCGAAGGGCAGCCACTCGGGCTCGAAGGCCGCGACCTTGTCGTCGTAGCGGTCGGTGGCGTGCACCCATTCCACGTCGTGCGGCACGGCCTGCGTGGCGTAGGGCGACTTCACCAGCAGCAGCTTCTTCACGCTGGGCAGTTGCCCGCGCAGCTCCTGCAGCACGGCGCTGCGGTCGAGCGGCTTGCCGCCGTAGTGCACGCCGTCCACCGCGATCAGCACCTTGGGCTCGATCTGGCGGAAGCGGTCGGCCACGGCGGCGGTGCCCATGTCGGGCGCGCACACGCTCCACACGGCACCGATGCTGGAGCACGCCAGGAACGCCACCATGGTCTCTGGCACGTTGGGCAGGTAGGCCGCCACGCGGTCGCCACGCTGCACGCCGAGCGACTTGAGCGTGAGCGCCACCGACGCGACCTGGCGGCGCATTTCAGGCCACGACATTTCGCGCACTTCGCCGCGCTCGTTGTCGCTCACCATGGCGGGCATGCCGGCCGCGTGCGCCGCGTCGACGTGGCGCAGCACCTCGCGCGCGTAGTTGACCTGGGCGCCGGGGAACCAGCGCGCGCCTGGCATGCGCGACTCGGCGAGCACCGCGGTATGGGGCGTGGGCGATTCGATGCGGGCGTAGTCCCAGATGCTCTGCCAGAAGGCGTCGAGCTCGGTGACGGACCAGCGCCACAGGGCGTCGTAGCTGTCGAACGAGAGGCCGCGCGTCTCGTGCAGCCAGTTCTGATAAAGCCGGATCTGGGGGATGTTGGGAGCGAGTTCGGGAGAGAGGTTGGAGACTGGCATGGCACGAGCGTAGCGCCGCGAACCGGCATGCTCAATGGGGGTTGACCTCAGGGTTTGTACGCGTGTTCAATGTTTTTGTACAAGCGTTCAATACCCCCCGATGAGCACCCGCACACCTGCCGCAAGGCGCAGCGCCTCGCGCACCCCCACGCCTCCACCCGCAGCAGTCGCCACGGAGACGGCGCGGCCCGACCGCAAGCAGGCCATCCTGCTGGCGGCGGAAAAACTCTTTGCGCGCCACGGCTACCACGTGGTCACGATCCGCCAGATTGCCGAGGAGGCCGGCGTGCCGCTGGCGCTGGTGGGCTACTACTACGGCGCCAAGCACGAGCTGTTTCACGCCATCTTCGCGCACTGGGGCCACAGCATCGAGGCGCGGCTCGCGGGCCTGGCCGCGGTAACCATCGACCCCGACGACGCGCGCACCCTGCCGCGCATCATCGACGCCTTCACCGCGCCCGTGCTGGCCCTGCGCGCGAGCGCGGAGGGCGAGTACTACGCGCTGCTGGTGGCGCGCGAGCTGTACCACGCCACCGAGGAGGCCGACCGCGTGCTGCGCGCCTACTTCGACCCGCTGGCGGAGGCCTACATCGACGCACTGCACGTCGCCCTGCCGCACGCCACGCGCAGCCAGGCCGCCTGGGGCTACCAGTTCGCGCTGGGCGCACTGCTGCACCACCTGAACGACAGCCGCATCGAACGGCTCTCGCGCGGCGAGAACAAGCGCGCCGACCCGGCCGTGGCGCCCATGCTGGTGAACTTCATCGTCGGCGGGCTGCGCGCCGCGCTGCCGCGGCCGAAGAGCGGCAACAGCACCAACGGCACCAAGAGCACCAAGACACCCCCCACAAAAACCACCCCCCGGAGACAGAAGACATGACGAAGACTTCGATGAAACGGCGCACCTTGCTGTCTGCACTGGCCGCGGCGTCGGCTGCTGCCGCGTTGCCCGCGCTGGCGCAGTCGAACACGAAAATCGTGTTCGGCTACACGGCGGTGACCGACTTCGCGTCGGTGTTCGTGGCGGCCGAGGAGGGCTACTTCAAGAAGCGCAACCTGGACGTGGAGCTCAAGTTCATTCCACTGAACTCGACCATTCCCGCGGCGCTGCAGTCCGACTCGCTGCAGATCGGCGGCCCCACGCCCTCGGTGTTTCTGCAGGCGGTGGACGGCGGGCTCGACCTGGTGCTGGTGGCCGGCGGCGGGCTCACATCGAAGACCATCACCGGCTTCGGCCTGGTGGCGCGCGCGGGCTCGGGCATCAAGGGCCCGCAGGACTGCGTGGGCAAGAAGATCGGTGTGCCGGGCCTGGGCGCGTTCCTGCACGTGACCTTTCGTGCATGGCTGAAAGACAGCGGCGTGGACTACCGCAAGGTGAACTTCGTCGAAGCCGCATTCCCGCAGCATGCCGATCTGTTGCGCGGCGGCTCGGTCGACGCGGTGGTGTCGGCCGACCCGTTCATGAGCCGCATCACCGAAAGCGGCGCGGGCTATGTGGCCTCTTACTACTCCACGTTTCTGCCGGAGAACAACCAGACCATCGTGCACGCGGCCAAGCGCGAATGGGTGGCCAAGAACCCGGCGGCGGCGCGCGCGTTTCGCGAAGCGCTGGTCGAGTCGGGCGCGTTCATGCAGCAGGCGAAGAACGACGCCAAGGTGCGCGCGGCCATCGGCAAATACATCAAGCTGCCGCCCGAAGTGCTGGCCAAGGTGCAGGTGTCGCCGCCCGGGCCGGTGGTCACGGAGAAGCAGCTCTCCTACTGGACCGGGCTCATGAAGGAGCAGGACATGCTCAAGACGAACATCGACGTGGCCAAGCTGGTGGCCAAGTGATTGCCGCCGCCGCCCCTGTCACCGCGCGCACGGCGCTGTCCGCCGGCGCGTTCGCTGCGCACCCCGGCGCTGCAACGCAAGCCACGCCCTTCCTGCGCTTCGACGGCGTGACCATCCGCCTTGGTGGGCGCGAGATTCTGTCGCCCACCTCCTTCGATGTGGCGCGCGGCGAGTTCGTCTGCATCGTCGGGCCGAGCGGCTGCGGCAAGACCACGCTGCTGCGCGCGGCCAGCGGCCTGGTCACGGCCAGTGCCGGCGAGGTGCGGCGCAACGGCGTGAAGATGAGCGCGCCCTCGCGCGAAGTCGCCTTCGTGTTTCAGGACTACGGCCGCGCACTGCTGCCCTGGCGCACGGTGGAAGGCAATGTGAGCCTGGCGCTCGAAGCCGCGGGTGTGCCTGCAAGCGAACGCGCAGCGCGCATTGCCGACGTGCTCGGCAAGGTCGGGCTCGCGAAGCATGCGCAGAAGTTTCCGGCGCAGCTGTCGGGCGGCATGCAGCAGCGCGCGCAAATTGCGCGCTGCCTCGCGCAGAAGCCCGAGCTGATGATGATGGACGAGCCCTTCGGCGCGCTGGATGCGCTCACGCGGCAGAGCCTGCAGGACGAGCTGGCGCGGCTGGTGCGCGACGACGGGCTCACGGTGTTGTTCGTCACGCACGACCTGGAAGAGGCCATCTACCTGGGCGACCGCGTGATTGCGCTGCAGGCCAACCCCGGGCCGGGGCGCCCGAGCCTCGCGCGAATGATCGACGTGAAGATTCCGCGCCCGCGCGACCAGCTGACGACCAAGGAGCATCCGCAGTACCTGCAGTTGCGGCGTGAGCTGTTCGCTTTCATCGAGCAGGGCCATGACTGAGCGCCGCCTTCTTCGCTGGGTGCGCCCTTGGGTGCTGCCGGTGCTGCTGGTGGGCGTGTTCGAGTGGTACGCGCGCCGTGCATCCGCCCTGGGCAGCGACTCGCTCGCACCGCCCAGCGCGGCGGCCAAGGCCTTGGTGGGCGCGGCAATGGACGGCTCGCTCTGGCAGGCCACCGGCTTCACGCTGGGCACCGCCGCGCTGGGGCTGCTGCTGGGCGCCGTGCTGGGCATTGCACTGGGCCTGGTGCTCGGGCTCTCGCGCCGCGCGGCGCAGCTCGGGTCGATGTCCATCGAAGTGCTGCGCCCCGTGCCGTCGGTCGCGCTGATTCCGCTGGCCATGCTGGGCTTTGGCTTCGGCGTGCGCATGGAGCTGGCCATCGTCGCCTTCGCCACCTTCTGGCCGCTGCTGATGCTGGTGCAGTCGGCGGTGCAGCAGGTCGAGCCGCGGCTGCTCGAGGTGAGCCGCGTGCTGGGCCTGTCGGCGCGCGAGCGGGCCTTCAAGATCGTGCTGCCGGCCATCGTGCCGCGCCTGTTCGTTGCGCTGCGCCTGGGCGTGGCGGTGGCGCTGGTGGTGGCCGTGACGGTGGAGATTGCGGCCAACCCGAACGGCATGGGCTACGCCATGATGATCGCGCAGCAGAGCTTCGACCCCGCGTTGATGCTCGCGTGGCTGGGGTGGATCGGCGTGGTGGGCTTCGCGGTCAACGCGGGCATGCTGCTGCTGCAACGCGTGGTGGCGCGGCGCATGGGGGTGCAGGCATGAACGGCGCGCTTCGTTCCAGCCTGAACCGCCTGGGCTCGCTGGGCGTGCTGCTTGCGCTGGTTGCGCTGTGGTGGGTGGCGAGCAACGCGGGCTGGGTAAGCCGCGTGTTCCTGCCCACGCCGCAGGCCACGTTCGCCAGCTTGCTGGAAGGCCTGAACCTGGCGGGCGACAACGCCCGCACCGGCAACGGCGAGCTGTTCGCGTTCACGCAGGCCACGGTCGGCCGAATGATCGAAGGCTGGCTGCTGGCCTCGCTCTTCGGCGTGGTGCTGGGCGCGGCCATCGGCGTGTCGCCGCCGGTGCGCGCGTGGGTACAGCCCACGCTGGAGTTCATTCGCCCGCTGCCCGCCTCGGCCTTGCTGCCGCTGGCCATCGCGATCTTCGGGCTGAACCCCGGCATGGTGCTGTTCGTGGTCGCGTTCGGTGCCATGTGGCCGGTGCTGCTGGCCACGGTGCACGGCTTCGCTGCGGTGGAGCCGCGGCTGGCGGAAGTGGCGCGCTGCCTGCAGATTTCTCGCGCGGCGTACATCTGGAAGATGGGCCTGCCCAATGCCATGCCCGACATATTGGCCGGCATGCGGCTCGCGCTGACCATTGCGCTCATCGTGGCGGTGGTGGGCGAAATGATCGCCTCGCAAAGCGGCCTGGGCCAGGCCATTCTGCTGGCCGCGCGCGCCTTTCGCGCCAGCGAGCTGTTCGCCGGCATCGTGCTGCTCGGGCTCATCGGCTTCGTGAGCAACGCGCTGCTGGCTTTTGCCGAGCAGCGCCTGCTGCGCTGGCAGCAGCCCTGATGCATTGATCCGTTCTTCGTCTCCTTCCTTTTTTTCCTTCCAACACGAACACCCCACAAGGAGCCTCACCATGCCTCGCAAATTCGTCGACCTGTCGATCTTTCTGGAGAACGACGTGCTGTCCGACCCGCCGGCCTTCGCGCCGAAGATCCAGTACTTCACGCACGAACAGACCTACGAGCAGATCGAGCCCTTCTTTCCGGGCCTGAAGAAAGAAGACCTGCCCGACGGCGAAGGCTGGGCCGTGGAGCTGGTGCAGCTGTCCACGCACAACGGCACGCACCTGGATGCGCCCTACCACTTCCACTCGACCATGGACAAGGCGCTGGGCGAGAAGAAGCCCGCCATCGCCATCCACGACGTGCCGCTCGAATGGTGCTTTCAGCCCGGCGTGAAGCTCGACTTTCGCCACTTTGCGGACGGCTACGTGGTGACGGCAAGCGACGTCGAGGCCGAGTTGAAGCGAATCGGCCACACGCTGAGCCCGCTGGAAATCGTGGTGATCAACACGCGCGCCGGCAAGCGCTACGGCAGCAACGACTACGTGTCGGCCGGCGCGGGCATGGGCTACGAAGCGACCATGTACCTGCTGGAGCGCGGCGTGCGCCTCACGGGCACCGACGCCTGGAGCTGGGACGCGCCCTTCGTGCACACCGCGAAGAAGTACGGCGAAACGCAGGACGCCTCGCTGATCTGGGAAGGCCACAAGGCCGGGCGCGACATCGGCTACTGCCACATCGAGAAGCTGCACAACCTGGAGGTGCTGCCGCCCACGGGCTTTTTCATCAGCTGCTTTCCGCACAAGATCCGCGGCGCGTCAGCGGGCTGGACGCGCGCGGTCGCGATCTTCGACGACGCGCTGATGGCTTCGGTGTGAGGGCGGGTTCATGCGCATCACCTTGAACCACACGCACGACGTGCATGCACGCAGCTGGGTCGCATCGGCGAACGAGGCCGGCAGCGACTTTCCCGTGCAGAACCTGCCGCATGCGGTGTTCCGCCGCGCGGGCAGCGGCGAGCCCTTTCGCGGCGGCGTGGCCATCGGCGACCAGGTGCTGGACCTGGCCGCGCTGGTCGCGCGCCAGCAGCTCGACGGCCTGGCGCTGGACGCGGCACGGGCTGCGGCACTGCCGGCATTGAACGACTTCTTCGCACTCGGCGGTGCGGCATGGCAGGCACTGCGCCATGCGCTGTTCGACCTGCTGAAGAACGACGCCCCCGTGGCCAGCGTGCAGGCCGTGCGCGACTGCCTGGTGCCGCAGGCCGAGGTCGAATACGCCGTGCCCGCGCGCATCGGCGACTACACCGACTTCTACACATCGATCGACCATGCGCTGAACATCAGCCGCCTGATGAACCCCGACGGCGACGTCACGCCCAACTTTCGATGGATTCCGACCGCGTACCACGGGCGCGTATCGACCATCGGCGTGAGCGGCCAGCGCTTTCACCGGCCGATGGGCCAAACCATGGCACCCGGTGCGAAAGCGCCCACCTACCAAGCTTGCGCGCGGCTGGACTACGAGCTGGAGCTGGGCGTGTGGATCGGCACCGGCAATGCGCAGGGCGAGCCGATTCCGCTGGACAGCGCGGGCGAGCACATCTTCGGCATCTGCCTGCTCAACGACTGGTCGGCGCGCGACATTCAGTTCTGGGAGATGGCGCCGCTCGGGCCGTTCCTGGGAAAGAACTTCGCGACCACCATCTCGCCGTGGATCGTGACGATGGAAGCCCTCGCGCCCTACCGCAAGGCCTGGACGCGACCGGCGAACGAGCCCCAGCCGCTGGACTACCTGGAGCACGCGGGCAACCGCGAGAGCGGCGCGCTCGACATCCGGCTGGAGGTGTGGCTCGAAAGCGAGAAGGCGCGCCAGGACAAGACGGGCCCATCGCGCCTGTCGTCGACCAGCTTCAAGCACCAGTACTGGAGCGTGGCGCAGATGGTGACGCACCACACCATGGGCGGCTGCAGCCTGAACCCGGGCGACCTGCTCGGCAGCGGCACGATCTCGGGCCCCGGGCCGGGCGAGGCCGGCGCCATGATCGAGTTGACGCGCGCGGCGCAAAGCCCGGTGACGCTGGCCAACGGCGAACGGCGCGGGTTTCTGGAAGACGGGGATGCGGTGCTGCTGCGCGGCTGGTGCGAGAAGCCGGAGCATGCGCGCATCGGGTTCGGGGAGAGCCGGGGGACGGTGCTGGCCGCCAGGGGTTGAACCAAAGCGCCAATGAAAAAGGCCACCCTTGTGAGGTGGCCTTTTGCGCGATTTGGAGCGGGAAAAGAGACTCGAACTCTCGACCTCAACCTTGGCAAGGTTGCGCTCTACCAACTGAGCTATTCCCGCGACAGCCTCAGATTATAGGGTGCTTTTTTGCCCTTTTCCGCAATCGCCCAAAAAAAGTTGAAATCAGGCGCCGAACACCAGCGACCGGTGCAGCGACACGCCCGCCATCACGCCGTCGGCCGAGGCCATTGTGGCGTTGCCGAAAGCCATGGCCGCATCCCCCGCCGCGTAGACGCCCGGCACCGTCGTCATCTTCATGGCGTCCACGCGCAGCACCGGGCCGAGCGGGCCTTCGTCGAAGGCGCAGCCGAGCTGCGCGGCCAGCGGGCTGGCAGGGCGGGTGTGCGGCGCGACGAACAGCGCCTCGACGGGCACGAGCCTGCCGTCGTCGATGCGCACGCCGGCCAGGTCCGCCCCCTGCCCTTCCAGCCCGGCGATGCGCCCCGGCTCGATGGCCACGCCGCGCGACTGCAGCCGGGCGCGCGCGTCGGCATCGGGCCCCTCGGCGCCGTTCAGGAAGACGGTGGTCGGGCCCCATTCGGCGATCAGCAGGGCGTGGTCCGGCGGATGCCCGCTGTGAAACAGCACGCCCAGCTTGCGATCGCCGAACTCGTAGCCATGGCAGTACGGGCAGTGCAGCACGCTCCGGCCCCAGCGTTCGTTGATGCCCGCAATGTTTGGCAGGGTGTCCTGCACGCCGAAAGCCAGCAGCAGTTTGTTGGCCGAGAGCTGTTGCCCGTCGTCCAGGGACACCGCGAACCCATCGCCGCCATCGGCCTTCGCGTGCGACACGCTGGCCTTGACGAACTCGACCGTCGGGTAAGCGAGCAGCTTGGCGCGCGCGTCGGCAATCATCTGCATGGGCGGCATGCCGTCCTGGCCGAAGAAGCCGTGCGATTTGGCGGCGAAGCGGTTGCGCGGCGCGCCCGCGTCTACCACGCACACGCGCCTTCGCGCGCGGGCCAGCTGCATTGCAGCGGAAAGGCCGGCAAAGCTGCCGCCCACCACCAGAACGTCATGTCGCATGTTCAATGTCCTTCAGGGTGAAACCGCCGCCCGTCATGCGGCGATGAAAGTCTTTGGAGAGATCGGCCAGCGTGATGCTGTTGAAACGCTTGAGCAGCAGCGCCTCGGCCTCCGCGCAGGCGCCGTCGAGCGCGGCGTTCACAGCCTGCTCGACGATGCAGCCCGGGCTTTCGGTGCGGTTGCCCATGGCCAGAAGCGCGGGCGCGCCCACGGCGTTGTGGATGTCGCCCAGCGTTACCGCCGTCAGCGAGCACGACAGCACCCAGCCGCCGCCATGGCCCTTGGCCGAGCTCACGAACCCCGCCTGCCGCAGGCCAGCCATGACGCGGCGCACAACCACCGGGTTGGTATGCATCGCCACCGCGAGCGACTCGGAGGTGACGGGGCCGTCCATCTCGGCCATGTGCAGCAGCACGTGGAGAACGCCTGAAAGCTTGCTGTCTCGTTTCATGCAACATTATTAGTTGCGTGTGTTGATGAGCGTGCATCCGGCGCTCGCTTGCACCTGCGCGCCGTCGGGTCTTTGCCGCGACCGAAGGGCCGGCGCCAACGCATGAGCTCCCGGTTGCGCTGACAGCCGAGTCCCACACGCACGGGCGACTGTCGCGCACACGGCGACACATGCCGCGGCCCCGAAGGTGCAATCCGAACCAGCGAAAACCGGTTCGTGACCATTCAACGAAAGGAACAGTCACACATGAAGCAACAACAACACAAGCACATCTTCGTCGGCGCCCTGCTCGCAGGCCTGCTGGCCGTGAGCGGCGCGGCCCAGGCGCAAGGCGTGGGGGTCGGCGTTGGCGTCAATGCCGACGTCAATACATCGGCGGGCGTGAAGACAGCGCCGGCGCAAGGCAGTGCCACCACCGGTACACGCGCCGCTGCAGGCACTTCGGCCAGCACAGGCAGTACGGGTGGCACGGGCAACGCCGCGGGCGGGTTGGGCCAATCGGTCGGCGGCGTCCTGGGTGGCGCGACCGGTGCGGTCGGCGGTGCAACGACGGGTGCCGTAGGCGGTGCCAAGGGTGCCGTAGGCGGTGCCAAGGGTGCAGTGGGCGGCGCCACGGGCGCCGCGGGCAGCACGGCAGGCGGCCTCACCAACACGGTGGGCGGCACGCTCAACAGCACGACCGGTGCAGCTGGCGCAGCAGGCACCGGCACGAAGGCACCAGGGGCCGGCGTGAAAGCGAACGGCAAGGCCCAGGGCTCCAGTGCCGTCGACCTGACCAAATAAAAGAACCCAGTCTGTCACACACGAAGAAACCCGCAGCGCTCGCGCGTTGCGGGTTTTTTTTCGCCCTCGGCCAGGTCAGGCCGTCAGCTGTTCAGACAAGAGGCTTGAGCTTGAACAGGCTGGTCACTTCCACGTCCAGCACCACAAGTTCGCGCTGGTTGAGCAGCAGCCAACGCCACCGCAGGATGCCCAGCGTGGGCCGCTTCTCGGAGCGCCGCACCTCGATCACATCGGCCACCAGCCGCAGCGCATCGCCGGGCCGCACCGGGTTGGGCCAACGCACATGTTCGAGCCCGGGCGACGCGAACGACTCGGAGCCGGCCAGCACCGCGTCGACCACCAGCCGCATCGCGATGGAGCAGGTGTGCCAGCCGCTTGCGATGAGCCCGCCGAACGGGCCTTCGGCGGCGGCCTGCGCATCGGCATGGAACCACTGCGGGTCGTAGGCCCGTGCGAACTGCAGCAGCTCGGCCTCGCTGAGCACATAGGGCCCGGCCTCGATGACCTGGCCCGCATGAAAGTCGGCGAACTGCATCCGCCGGGTCTCAGTAGGTCTCGAGGTGCAGGCGGCCTTCGCGCTTCAGGGCGGCGCCCACGGTGTCCCAATCGAGCCCCGCATCTTTGGCCACGTCGCGCAGTGCCAGCACCACGCCCTCTTCCATGCTCTTCAGGCCGCACACGTAGAAGTGGCTGCTGCCGTCTTTCAGCAAAGCGGCCAGGTCGGCGGCGCGCTCGCGCATCATGTCCTGCACGTAGCGCTTGGGTTGCCCCGGGGTGCGCGAGAACGCCAGGTTGATGTCGATGAAGTCCTTGGGCAGCGACTGCAGCGGGCCGAAGTACGGCAGCTCCTGCTGCGTGCGCGCGCCGAAGAACAGCATCAGCTTGCCGCCCTCGAACTTGCCGCTCTTGCGCAGGCGCCGGCGCCATTCGGTCATGGCGCGCATGGGGGCGCTGCCGGTGCCGGTGCAGATCATCACGATGTTCGACTTGGGGTGGTTCGGCATCAAAAACGACGCGCCGAACGGGCCCACCACCTGCACCGTGTCGCCCACCTTCAGGTCGCACACGAAGTTGGAGCACACGCCGCGCACCGGGTCGCCTTCGTGGTCCTCCGTGACGCGCTTCACGGTGAGCGAAACGTTGTTGTAGCCGGGCCTCTCGCCGTTGCGCGGGCTGGCCACCGAGTACTGGCGCGCATGGTGGCGCTTGCCGATGGCGTCCACGCCCGGCGGCACGATGCCGATCGACTGGCCTTCCAGCACCGGGAACGGCACCACGCCAAAGTCGAGCACGATGTGGTGGGTCTCGCTGTCGAAGCCCGCCTCGGTGCAGTTGAAGTTGCCCACCACGGTGGCCGTGGTCGGGGTCTTCGGCGGAAACAGGTTGGTGTATGCGTGCGCGGCCGACCAGGGCGGCACGCTGGCGCCGTACTGCGCGGAATTGAAGACCGGCTCGCTTGCTTCGGCGGCGGCCTGGGCTTGCGTCTGTGCAGGTGCTTCGACCGCATCAACAGCCTTTGCCGAAACACCGGCGGCTTCCAGCTCTTCCGGCGAAAGTTCACCAGGCAGTGACTCCCAGGTGAGCTGTTCCTCGATGGAATACGCGCGCACCAGCGGCATCGTGCGCCAGTTGTCGATCGAGCCTGTGGGGCACGGCGATATGCACGCCATGCAGCCGTTGCAGGTGTCCGCGCGCACGACGTAGTTGTTGTCGTCGTGCGTGATCGCGTTCACGGGGCAGATGGCCTCGCAGGTGTTGCAGCGGATGCAGATCTCGGGGTCGATCAGGTGCTGCTTGATGACTCCGGCTTCAACGGCCATGTCCATGTTGTTCTCTCCTGAAAGCCCTCCCCTTCCGGGGGAGGGTTGGGTGGGGGCCAGCGGCGTTTGTCGTGGTCACGCCGTCAGCCCCCATCCCAGCCTTCCCCCAAAGGGGGAAGGAGCAATACCGAAATACCCAATCAGCCGAAGCGAACGTACTCGAAGTCCACCGGCTGGCGATTGATGCCCATCACCGGTGGCGAAATCCAGCCGGCAAACTTGCCCGGCTCCACCACGCGGCCCATCAACGATGCCACGAAAGCGAAGTCTTCGGAACTCGGCAGCCATTCGTCGCGCTTGGCGGCCCATTCGATCTCGCTCACCACGCGGCCGTCCGGCGACATCTTGATGCCCGCGAGCGCGCCGATCTGGCGGTTGAAGGCCTTGTGCGGCACGGTCAGGCGCGTGGCGATGCCGGCCTTTTCCAGCACCTTGTTCCAGCGGCCCACGCCGGCCACCGAGTCCTTGATGAAGTCGTCGCGCAGCACTTCGTTCAGCGCGTTGAGCATCGGCACGTCCTTCTCGACCAGTTGGCCCTCTTTCACCTCGAGCACCTTGTAGGTCTGGCCCTTGAGCACGTGGTCGTCGTCGCGCTTGCCTTCTTCGTAGCGGCCCTTCAGGCCCGAGCTGTAGAAGATGGCCGCGTTGCTCGACTGGTCGGCGCCGAACAGGTCGATGGTCACGCTGTAGTGGAAGTTCAGGTAACGCTGAATGGTGCCCAGGTCGATGCAGCCGGCGCCGCGAATCTTCTGCGCGTCGTCGGTCTTCAGCTCGTTCATCACCTGCGCGGTGCGGGCAATGACGCGCGACACGCCGCTCTCGCCCACGAACATGTGGTGCGCCTCTTCGGTCAGCATGAACTTGGTGGTGCGCGCGAGCGGGTCGAACGCGCTCTCGGCCAATGCAGCCAGCTGGAACTTGCCGTCGCGGTCGGTGAAGTACGTGAACATGAAGAACGCCAGCCAGTCGGGCGTCTTCTCGTTGAAGGCACCCAGAATGCGCGGGTTGTTGGCGTCGCCCGAGGTGCGCTGCAGCAGCGCGTCGGCCTCTTCGCGGCCGTCGCGGCCAAAGTGCTTTTGCAGCAGGTACACCATGGCCCACAGGTGGCGGCCTTCTTCCACGTTGATCTGGAACAGGTTGCGCAGGTCGTACATGCTGGGCGCGGTCAGGCCCAGGTGGCGCTGCTGCTCGACCGACGCGGGCTCGGTGTCGCCCTGCGTCACGATGATGCGGCGCAGGTTGGCGCGGTGCTCGCCGGGCACGTCCTGCCAGGCTTTCTCGCCCTTGTGGTCGCCGAAATGAATCTGGCGGTTGGCGTCGCCCGGGTTCAGGAAGATGCCCCAGCGGTAGTCGCGCATCTTCACGTGGCCGAACTGGGCCCAGCCTTGCGGGTCGACGCTCACCGCGGTGCGCAGGTACACGTCGTGGTTGGTGGAGCCTTCGGGGCCCACGTCGTCCCACCAGTTGATGAAGTTGGGTTGCCAGCCTTCGAGCGCGCGCTGCAGCGTGCGGTCTTCGCCGAGGTTGACGTTGTTGGGGATCTTCCCGCCGTAGTTGATCGTGCTCATCGTTGTTCCTTGGGTTGTGCGGACTGCTTGCTGTGTGCTCAGACGCGGTTCAGATCGAAGCCGGCTTTTTCGCCGGTGCCATAGACCTTGAGCGCACCCTTTTCGCCAACGGCGTTGGGGCGGTTGAAGATCCAGTTCTGCCAGGCGGTGAGCCGCCCGAAGATGCGGGTGTTCATGTTTTCCTTACTTGCGAAGCGCAGGTTGGCTTCCAGGCCGGTGAGCGCGTCGGGCGACATGGCGGCGCGCTCTTCAATGGCGATGCGGATCTCGTCGCTCCAGTCGATGTCGTCGGGCGCGGCGGTCACCAGGCCCAGCTTCACGGCTTCGTCCGCGTCGAGTGCCTTGCCGACAGCGGCGCGTGCGGCTTCCAGCGGCGCAACCTCTTCATAGAAGCGGCGTTGCAGGCGGCTCTGGTCGTTCACCATCGGGAAGTAGCCGAAGTTGGCTTCGCCCAGCGTGAGCTTGGGTGCGCGCGCTGCGTCGTCGGGCAGCGCCAGCATGTAGGTGCGGTCGGCGGCAAAGGCCAGCTCGGCCAGCGTGCCGGCAAAGCAGGAGCCGGCTTCCACCAGCGCGAACAGGCTGCGCGAGGACACATCGAGGCGGGCCAGCGTGCGGCGCAGCGCGCCGATGGTTTCGCGCACCAGCCAGTGGTCTTTGTTGGCGAACATCACGGCGTCGGAGGCCAGCACGGCGGCGGCGTCGCCTTCGGTCTTGAGCAGCCAGGTGCCCGTGTCGAGCTCGTTGGTGCGCAGGTTGAGGATGGCGTCGTCCAGCTCGCGGCACATGGCCAGCGGCCACCAGGTGGCGCCTGCGGCTTCGATGGCGGCCACGTCGCCCGGCTGCGTGCCGGTGGGTGCCTTGATGGTGATGGTGGCGGTCCGCTTGCTGCGTTCGATCTGCACGTTCACATGGCTGTAGGCGATGCCGTCGGCGCTGTCGGTGCGCGCCAGGCGGGTCAGCGCCACGCCCTTGCCGTTGGCCGGGCGGTCGCTGCCGGCGGCGAGTTGCGAGGCACGCTCCTGCACGGCGGCGGGAAACTGCGCGGGCTTGGCCACGGCGTCGACCAGGCGCCAGTCGACCGCGCGCTGGCCGCGCACGCCTTCCACGCTGGTGCAGAAGATGTCGGCCAGGTCATGGCGCACGCGGCGCTTGTCGGTGACGCGCGTCAAGCCACCGGTGCCGGGCAGCACGCCGAGCAGCGGCACTTCGGGCAGGGACACGGCCGAAGAGCGGTCGTCCACCAGCAGAATTTCGTCGCAGGCCAATGCCAGTTCGTAGCCGCCGCCGGCGCAGGCGCCGTTCACGGCGGCGAGGAACTTCAGGCCCGAATACTTGGAGGTGTCTTCGATGCCGTTGCGGGTTTCGTTGGTGAACTTGCAGAAGTTCACTTTCCAGGCGTGGCTGGAGACGCCGAGCATGAAGATGTTGGCGCCCGAGCAGAAGATGCGGTCTTTGCCGCTGGTGACGATGACGCTGCGCACTTCGGGGTGCTCGAAGCGCACGCGGTTGAGTGCGTCGTTCAGTTCTATGTCCACGCCCAGGTCGTAGCTGTTGAGCTTGAGCTTGTAGCCCGGCCGAATGCCACCGTCTTCCGCAATGTCGAGCACGAGGCGTGCAATTTCGCCGTCGAAGCTGAGGGACCAGTGGCGGTACTGGTCGGGTGCTGTGCGGTAGTCGACGCGGGGGGGCGTTTGGAGCGTGGTGGTGTCGGTCATGCAAAAGTCTCCTGTGGGGCTGTGTTCGGAAACCGTGAACAGGAAAGATAGTGCACTTTCTTGCTCCGATGACATGCATCATGCTGCATGCATATAGGCAAGTCAATGCCTGTTGTGCTTTTTTTCAGTTTTCAGAGTCTGCCGAGGGGCTGCCGGGTGCAGGGGCAGGGTTCAGTTCAGGGCGCCGTGCACAGGCCGCCGGGTACTCCCCTCCGCGAATGTCCCCCGGGGCTGCGCCCCTCCTCCTTTATTTCGCTGCGGGGAGTACCCGACGCCCTGTGCCCGAGAGGCGCGGCGTTTGATCCGTGCGATCAACCACTGCTCTGAAAACGCTCACGTCGATGGGGTGCCTTGCGCAGCGAAATAAAGGAGGAGGGGCGAAGCCCCGGGGGACATTCGCGGAGCAAGGCACCCCGTCGGCGTGAGCGCCGCCCTGAACAACCAGGCACCCCGTCGGCGTGGGCGTCGCCCTGAACAACCGACGTATCAGGCGCCCAACCCCATCGACTGGCGCGTAGCAGTACGCAGCGCCTGAAAGCTCTGCGACAGCGTCCTGCCACTGGTGTCCACAGACAGGTCCGCCTTCGAATAGAAAGCAGCGCGCCCATTCAGGATGCGACGCAAATCTTCCATCGCCTCCTTGCTGGCCGCCATCGGACGCGTATCGCCCTGCGCGGCCACACGGCCCATGTGCTCCTCGGGCGCGGCCTGCAACCACACCGTGGTGCAGTGCGCGAGCAACTCGTTGAACGTGGCCGGGTCGGACACGATGCCGCCGGGCGTGGCGATCACCACCTCGCTGTAGATCTGCACCGCCTCTTCCAGCGCACGGCGCTCGTAACGACGGTACGCGTTGGTGCCGTACAGGTCGTGAATTTCTCGCACGCTGCAACCCGCCAGCTTCTCGATCTCACGGCTCAGTTCGATGAATGGCAGCTCCAGGTCTTCGGCCAGCATCTGCCCCAGCGTCGACTTGCCCGCGCCGCGCAACCCCACCAACGCAATGCGCCGGTGCCGCGCCGGGTCGACCGATGCAGTGCCCAGCAACTCGCCCAGCGCCACACGCACCCGGCGCAGATCGGACTCGCTGCGGTGCTCGAGCAGCTCGCGAATCAACAGCCATTCGGGCGAGCTGGTCGTCACGTCGCCCACCAACTCGGCCAGCGGACAGTGCAGCGCGCCGGCCACCTGCTGCAACACCAGAATCGACGCGTTGCCGATGCCGTATTCAAGGTTGGCCAGGTGGCGCTCCGACACGTCGGCCGCAATGGCCACCGCCTTGCGCGTGAGACCACGCTGCGCGCGCAGGTTGCGCACGCGGTCGCCCAGGGCCGCCAACAGCGGGTTCTTCGCGTCCCCCGCCGGTGCCGCGCCCCCGCCATTGCCATTGGTTGCAGCGGCGCCTTCCGGCGCGGTGGCCAGCACCGCGTCTACATGCTCGTTCATGCCATTCCTCGTTCTTGGCCGGGATTGTGCGCGCTCAGGGTAAACACCATATATGCACTATATTGCTTGACACTCATTGTCTCGATGCTTATTGTTCGGCCACAAGCAAGATACTGCACACGCAGCTTTCCTGCAAGGCAGTTCCAAAGTTCGAGGCCCCACGATGTCCGACAGCAGCAACCCAGCCACCGGCAAGGCAGCATTTCACCAGTTGATCGCCGGCCTCACCGCCCAGATCGACGGCAAACCGCTCGACGGCGCGCTCGACCAGTGGCTCAACGCCACCCACGGCGCGGGCAGCGCCAGCTTCGAAGCGCTGCGCCAGGCCTGCATCGGCGGCGTGGCCGAAGGCTGGCTGTGCGAGCGCGAAGGCGGCGGCATCAGGTACGGCCGCGTGTTCAAGGCCGAAGACGCGCTGCACCGGTTCTCGGTCGATGTGGTCGACATGCAGGACATTGCCGGCCCGCACCACACCCACCCCCACGGCGAGATCGACCTGATCATGCCGCTGGACGACCACCCCGCCACCTTCGACGGGCGGCCCGCGGGCTGGTGCGTCTACGGGCCGGGCACCGCACACCGCCCGACCGTGGCCCAAGGCCGCGCGCTCGTTCTCTACCTGCTGCCCGAAGGGCAGATCAAGTTTTCCTGATGACCGAACTCCTCCCCAACTACGTCGACGGCCGCTGGCAGGCAGGCTCCGGCGCCGGCACGCCGCTGTTCGACCCGGTGCTGGGCACCGAACTCGCACGCGTCGACGCCACCGGCCTCGACCTGCCGGAGGCCTTTGCCTTCGCCCGAGAACAGGGCGGCCAGGCGCTGCGCGCCCTCACCTACCGCCAGCGCGCGGGGCTGCTCGGCGCCATCGTGAAGGTGCTGCAAGCCAACCGCGACGCGTACTACGAGATCGCCACCGCCAACTCTGGCACGGTGAAGAACGACTCGGCAGTGGACATCGACGGCGCCATCTTCACCATCGGCCAGTACGCCAAGTGGGGCGACACGCTGGGCGACGTGCGCGCGCTGCGCGACGGCGAGGCGGTCAAGCTAGGCAAGGAGCCGGTGTTCCAGTCGCAGCACCTGCAGGTGCCCACGCACGGCGTGGCGCTGTTCATCAATGCCTTCAACTTTCCGTCATGGGGCCTGTGGGAAAAGGCGGCGCCCGCGCTGCTGTCGGGCGTGCCCGTCATCGTGAAGCCGGCCACGGCCACCGCCTGGCTCACGCAGCGCATGGTGAAGGACGTGGTCGACGCGGGCGTGCTGCCCGCCGGTACGCTGTCCGTCGTGTGCGGCAGCTCGGCGGGCCTGATGGACGCGCTGCAGCCCTTCGACGTGGCCTCGTTCACCGGCTCGGCCGAAACGGCCGCCATCATCCGCTCGCACCCCGCGGTGGCAGAGCGATCGGTGCGCGTGAACATCGAGGCCGACAGCCTCAACAGCGCCCTGCTGCTGCCCGGCGCCGCGCCCGGCAGCGAAGCCTTCAACCTGCTCGTGCGCGAAGTGGTGCGCGAAATGACGGTCAAGTCGGGCCAGAAGTGCACCGCCATCCGCCGCATCCTGGTGCCGGCCGAGGTGTACGACGCCGCCGCCGAAGCCATTGGCGCCAAGCTGGCCGGCGTGAGCGTGGGCAACCCGCGCAACGAGAGCGTGCGCATGGGCTCGCTGGTGAGCCGCGCGCAGCTGCATGCGGTGCGCGACGGCCTCGACGCCCTGGCCGCGCAAACCACCGTGCTGCACGACAGCCGCAACCGCCCCCTGGTCGATGCCGACCCCAAGGTTGCCGCCTGCATCGGCCCGGTGCTGCTGGGCGCGCGCGATGCCGACGCGGCGCAGCGCGTGCACGACGTGGAAGTGTTCGGCCCCGTGGCCACGCTGCTGCCGTACCGCGACCTGGCGCACGGCATTGCGCTGGCCCATCGCGGGCAGGGCTCGCTCGTCACCTCCCTGTACGGCAGCGACGACGCGGCACTGGCACAGGTGGCGCTCGCGATGGCACCGAGCCACGGCCGCGTGCACGTCGTCACGCCGGAGGTGGCGCAGGCCCATACCGGCCATGGCAACGTGATGCCGATGTCGCTGCACGGCGGCCCCGGCCGCGCGGGTGGCGGCGCCGAGCTGGGCGGGCTGCGCGCGCTCGACTTCTATCACCGCCGCAGCGCGGTGCAGGCGAGCCCCGGCGTGCTCGCGGCACTCGGCCTCTAGAACAGACACACACCCGGCCGAAGGAGACACGACATGACCCTGCCCACCCGATTCAACTTCGCCGAGCACCTGTTCGCCCTGAACCGCGGCCGCGCCCAGCGCACCGCCTACATCGACGACCGCGGCACGCTGAGCTACGGCCAGCTCGAAGACCGCGCGCGCCGCCTGGCCGCCGCGCTGAAGGCCGCAGGCATTCGGCGCGAAGAGCGTGTGCTGCTGCTGATGCTCGACAGCCACGACTGGCCGGTGAGCTTTCTGGGCTGCCTGTACGCCGGCATCGTGCCGGTGGCCGTCAACACGCTGCTCACACCCGACGACTACGCCTACATGCTCGACCACAGCCGCGCGCAGGCCGCGCTGGTGTCGGGCGCGCTGCTGCCGGTGCTGCAGGACGCGATGGCACGCGGCGGCCATGAAGTGCACACGCTGATCGTGTCGCAGCCCACGGGCGCCTTGCCCGCAGGCGCGCTGGAATTCGAGGCCGCACTCGCCGCCGCCGAGCCCCTGGCCGCGCCGGTGACCACCGCGTCGGACGACCCCGGCTTCTGGCTCTATTCGTCGGGCTCCACCGGCAAGCCCAAGGGCACCGTGCACACGCAGGCCAACCTGTGGTGGACGGCGGAGCTGTTCGGCAAGCCGGTGCTGGGGCTGACGGAAGACGACATCTGCTTCTCGGCCGCCAAGATGTACTTTGCGTACGGCCTGGGCAATGCGCTGACCTTTCCGCTGTCGGTGGGCGCCACCGTGGTGCTGATGGCCGAACGGCCCACGCCCGACGCCACCTTCCTGCGCTGGGTGCAGCACCGGCCCACCGTGTTCTTCGGCGCGCCCACGGGCTTTGCCGGCATGCTCGCGTCGCCCAGGCTGCCCGCGCGCGAGGCCGTGGCGCTGCGCATGTGCTCCTCGGCCGGCGAGGCGTTGCCGGGCGAAATTGCGCAACGCTTCAAGGCGCATTTCGGCTGCGAGATCATCGACGGCATCGGCTCGACCGAGATGCTGCACGTGTTCATTTCCAACCGCCCCGGCGACGTGCGCTACGGCACCACCGGCAAGCCGGTGGACGGCTACGACATCGAGCTGCGCGGCGAAGACGGCCG
This sequence comes from Variovorax sp. H27-G14, assembly GCF_046156345.1. NCBI lineage: Bacteria > Pseudomonadati > Pseudomonadota > Betaproteobacteria > Burkholderiales > Comamonadaceae > Variovorax > Variovorax sp. H27-G14. The sequence goes on along the minus strand of NZ_JAYLVN010000021.1, from coordinate 37,508 downwards.
CGCCGTGCCCGACGGCGAGGTGGGCGACCTGTACATCCGCGGCCCGAGCGCCGCGCTGATGTACTGGACCAACCGCGAGAAGTCGCGCGACACCTTCCAGGGCGGCTGGACCAAGAGCGGCGACAAGTACACGCGCGACGCCGACGGCTACTACACCTACGCCGGGCGCAGCGACGACATGCTGAAGGTCAGCGGCATCTACGTGTCGCCGTTCGAGGTCGAGTCCACGCTGATGCAGCACCCCGCCGTGCTGGAGGCCGCGGTCATCGGCAAGGAAGACGCCGAAGGGCTGACGAAGACCAAGGCCTTCGTGGTGCTGAAGGACGGCGGCACGGCCACCGAGGAAGAGCTGAAGGCCTTCGTGAAAGAACGCCTGGCGCCGTACAAGTACCCGCGGTTTCTGGAGTTCGTGAGTGAGTTGCCGAAGACGGCGACGGGGAAGATCCAGAGGTTTCGGTTGCGTGAGAAAGAGAAGCAGGCGTGACGCGCGCGTTGTCGTCTTGTCTTGCTCCCTCCCCTTCCGGGGGAGGGTTGGGGTGGGGGCACGCGGCCTTTGCACATGCACGGCCTTTGCCTGCGCCGCGAGCCCCCATCCCAGCCTTCCCCCAAAGGGGGAAGGGGCAACACCCGGGAGCGATGCCGTGAGCACCCCCGACTTCGCCACCATCACCTGGCGCGGCCGCCCCATTCAAATCGAATGCCACTGGATCGCCCCCCAGCGCACCGACGCCCCGCTCATCGTCTTCCTGCACGAAGGCCTTGGCTCCGTCGCCATGTGGAAGGACTTCCCCACCCAGCTGTGCAACGCCGCGAACGCGCGCGGCCTGGTGTTCTCGCGCCCCGGCTACGGCCGCTCCACCCCGCGCGCCGACGACGAGACCTGGGGCGTCGACTTCATGCACCGCCAGGCGCACGAGGTGCTGCCCGCGCTCTTCACCGCGCTGGGGCTCGGCGACGAAAAGCCCTGGCTCTTCGGCCACAGCGACGGCGGCTCCATCTCGCTGCTGTACGCCTCGCGTTTCCCCGGCAAGGTGGCGGGCCTCGTGGTGCTTGCGCCGCACATCTTCGTGGAAGACGTGACCGTAGAGAACATCGAAAAAGCGCGCACCGCCTACCTGAGCACCGACCTGCCGACCAAGCTCGCGCGCTACCACGACAGCGCCGACTCCGCCTTCTGGGGCTGGAACCGCATCTGGCTGCACCCGCCCTTTCGGCAATGGAACATCGAGCACGCGCTCGACACCATTCGCTGCCCCGTGCTAGCCGTGCAGGGCATCGACGACGAGTACGGCACGCTCGCGCAGATCCGCCGCATCGCTGCGCGCGTCGGCGGTTGCGAGCTGCTAGAAATTCCGGAGTGCGGGCATTCCCCACATCGCGATCAGCCGGACCGTGTCATCGTCGCGGCCACTTCTTTCATCACCAAAAACAGGAGACAAATTCCATGAACATTCGCACTGCACGCGCAGCTCTCACCGCCATCGCCCTTGCCGCACTGGCCTCCGCGGCCGGCGCCCAAGGCACCGGCAAACTCAAGGTCGGCCTGATGCTGCCCTACAGCGGCACCTACACCGCCCTGGGCGTGGCCATCGAGAACGGCTTCAAGCTCTACGTGGACGAACAAGGCGGCAAGCTCGCCGGCCGCGAGATCGAGTACTTCAAGGTCGACGACGAGTCCGACCCCGCCAAGGCCACCGACAACGTCAACAAGCTCATCAAGCGCGACAACGTCGACGTGATCGTGGGCACCGTGCACTCCGGCGTGGCCATGGCCATGGCCAAGGCCGCCAAGGAAAGCGGCACCGTGCTGATCGTGCCCAACGCCGGCGCCGATGCAGTGACCGGCCCCATGTGCGCGCCCAACATCTTCCGCAGCTCGTTCAGCAACTGGCAACCGGCCTACGCCATGGGCGAGGTCGCGGCCAAGAAGGAAGGCAAGAAGAAGGTGATGACCATCACCTGGAAGTACGCGGCCGGTGAAGAATCTGTCAACGGCTTCAAGGAAGGCTTCGAGAAGAACGGCGGCAAGGTCGACAAGCAGCTCACCCTGCCCTTCCCCAACGTGGAGTTCCAGGCGCTGCTGACCGAGATTGCGGCGGCCAAGCCCGATGCGGTGTACGCCTTCTTCGCGGGCGGCGGTGCGGTGAAGTTCGTCAAGGACTACCAGGCCGCCGGCCTGAACAAGACCATTCCGCTCTACGGCCCCGGCTTTTTGACCGACGGCACGCTCGACGCGCAGGGCGAATCGGCGCAAGGCATGCTGACCACGCTGCACTACGCAGACGGCCTGAACACGCCGCGCGACACGGCCTTTCGCACCGCCTACGCCAAGGCCTTCAAGCTGCAGCCCGACGTGTACGCCGTGCAGGGCTACGACGCCGCGCAGATGCTGGGCGTGGGCCTGAACGCCACCAAGGGCGACATCTCGAAAAAGGCCGAGTTCACGGGCGCAATCGAGAAGGCGAAGATCGACAGCCCGCGCGGCATGTTCACCATGAGCAAGTCGCACAACCCGGTGCAGGACATCTACCTGCGCAAGGTGGACGGCAAGGAGAACAAGCTGGTGAACACCGCCATCAAGGGCCTGGCAGACCCCGCGCGCGGCTGCCGGATGTAAGTCGACCCATCGCACGCATTCCCCCGACCGTTCGGGCCGAGCCAGTCGAAGCCTGCGCACACCACGCGCAAGCCTTCGACAGGCTCAGGCCGAACGGAGGGTGGAGGCTTTTCTCTTTCTCTTTGCCTCCAACCGGTATCACACAGTGGATTTCGGAACCTTCCTCGTCCAGTGCCTGAACTCCGTTCAGTACGGACTGTTGCTCTTTCTCGTGGCCTCGGGGCTGACGCTGATCTTCGGGATCATGGGCGTCATCAACCTCGCCCACGGCAGCTTCTACATGATTGGCGCGTACATGGCGTTCGCGCTCGCGCCGCTGTTCGGCGACCAGTTTCTGCTGATGCTGGTGGCCGGCGTTGTGCTGGCGGCCATCTTCGGCTACCTGCTGGAGTGGGCCTTCTTCAGCTACCTCTACCAGCGCGACCACCTGCAACAGGTGCTGATGACCTACGGGCTCATTCTGGTGTTCGAGGAGCTGCGCTCCATATTGGTGGGCAACGACGTGCACGGCGTGAAGGTGCCCGCATGGCTCGACGGCAGCTTTGCGCTGGGCAGCGTCATGAGCTACCCGTGGTACCGCCTGTTCGCATCTGCCGCCTGCATCGTGCTGGCGGTGGGGCTGTACTGGGTGGTCAACCGCACGCGCCTGGGCATGATGATTCGCGCCGGCGCGAGCAACCGCGACATGGTGCGCGGGCTGGGCATCGACGTGAAGCGGCTCTACCGCATCGTGTTCGCGGCCGGCGTGGCGCTGGCGGCACTGGCCGGCATGATTGCCGCGCCCATGTCCTCGGTGTACCCCAACATGGGCGCCAGCGTGCTCATCATCTGCTTCGTGCTGGTGGTGATCGGCGGCATCGGCTCGATCACCGGGGCGCTGGTGGCCTCGCTGCTGGTGGGCTTCGTCGACACCTTCGGCAAGGTGTTCTTCGCGGACCTGAGCGGCATCGGCATCTATCTGCTGATGGCCATCGTGCTCATCTGGAAGCCTGAAGGGCTGATGGGAAAGCGGCAATGACAGCCATGAAGAAAAGCGCGTTCCTCGTGCCCGTGGTGTGTGCCATTGCCCTGGGCGTGGCCGGGCCGTTGATGGGCAACTACATGTCCGACTTCGTCGTGAAGATCATGATCCTGTCGATCTTCGCGCTGAGCCTGGAGCTGCTGGTGGGCATGACCGGCCTGGTGAGCCTGGGCCATGCGGCGTTCTACGGCATTGGTGCCTACGTGACCGTGCTGGCCTCGGGCAGCGAAGGCGGCAACTTCGCGCTGCTGCTGCCGCTGGCCATGGGCGCGGCGGCGTTGTATGCGCTGTTCGTGGGCGCACTGAGCCTGCGCACGCGCGGCGTGTACTTCATCATGGTGACGCTGGCCTTCGCGCAGATGGCGTTCTTCGTGTTCCACGACACCAAGGTCGGCGGCGGCAGCGACGGCATCTACATGTACGTGCGGCCCGCCATCGGCGCGCTCGACATGGAGAACCGCAGCGTGCTGTTCTACGTGGTGCTGGGCTCGCTGGTGTTCACCTACGGGCTGCTGGCGCTGGTGCGCAGATCGCGCTTTGGCGCGGCGCTGGCGGGCATTCGCGTGAACGAGCAGCGCATGCGCGCGGCCGGCTTTGCGGTGTACGGCTACAAGCTTGCGGCCTTCGTGCTGGCGGGTGCGCTGGCCGGCCTTGCGGGCTTTCTGCTGGCCGCGCGCGACGGCGTGGTCAACCCGGAGCTGATGGCGTGGCACAACTCGGGCGAGGTGCTGCTGATGGTGATCCTGGGTGGGCTGGGCCATCTGCGCGGCGCGGTGATCGGCGCCATCGCGTTCACTTTGCTCAAGGAGATTTTCTCGACGCATGCCGTGATGGGGCCGCTGGCCGACCACTGGCAACTGACGCTGGGCCTGACCATCATCGTGTTCGTGGCGCTGCTGCCCAAGGGGCTGATCGGCCTGGTGAAGCGGCTGTCGCCGAAGGAGGCCGCATGACCCGCACCCGCCTTTTGGCTTGCCCCCTCCCCTCCCGGGGGAGGGCCGGGGTGGGGGCCAACAGCCTCCAGCGCCGCGCGGCCACACAGGCCGCTCGCCCCCATCCCAACCTTCCCCCTGAAGGGGAAGGAGCCAACCCATGAACGCATTGCTTTCCGTCGACAAGCTCACGCGCCGCTTCGGCGGCCTTACCGCCGTGAACGCCGTCACGCTCGACCTGCACGTGGGCGAAGTGCACGCCGTGATCGGCACCAACGGTGCCGGCAAGTCCACGCTCATCAACATGCTGTCGGGCGAGATCGAGGCCTCCGAAGGCCGCATCGCGCTCGACGGTGTGGACATCACCGGCCGTGCACAGTCGAAGCGCGCGCGCGACGGCGTGGGCCGCAGCTACCAGCGCACGACCATCTTCCCGGAGTTCACGGTGCACGAAAACTGCCGCCTTGCCGCGCAGGCCGCCACCGCCAAGCCGTGGGCCATCTGGCAGTCGTCGCAGCGCTGCGCCACCAGCAACGCATCGGCCAACGCCGCACTCGAGGCCGCCGGCCTCGCGCACGAAGCACACCGCATCGCCGGCACCATGAGCCACGGCGCGCAGCGGCAACTGGAGGTGGCGATGTGCCTGGCCACCAACCCGCGCGTGCTGCTGCTCGACGAGCCGCTGGCCGGCATGGGCGCCGAAGAAACCGACCGGATGCTCACGCTGCTCGCGCGGCTGAAGGCCACGCACGCCATCCTGCTAGTGGAGCACGACATGGACGCGGTGTTCCGCATTGCAGACCGCATCACGGTGATGGTGAACGGCACCGTCATCGCCACGGGCAACCCGCAGCAGATCCGCGAGAACCCCGAAGTGCGCACCGCCTACCTGGGCGAGGAGCAACACTGATGCTGATCGTTCGCGACCTCAACACCTACTACGGCAACAGCCACATCCTGCGCGGCGTGCATGCCGGCATTCCGGCGGCCACCTCGATCGGGCTGCTCGGGCGCAACGGCATGGGCAAGACCACGCTGATTCGCACCGTCATGGGCTATGTGCGCCCTGCGTCGGGCGAAGTGCAGGTCGACGGGCGCACCGTCACCGGCCTGCCGCCCGAGAAGATGGCGCGGATGGGCATCGGCTACGTGCCCGAAGGCCGCGGCATCTTCCCCAACCTGTCGGTGCGCGAGAACCTCGTGATGAGCGAACGCGCCGGCATCGACGGGCGGCGCGCCTGGACCTTCGACCGCGTGATGGCCACCTTTCCGCGCCTGTCGGAGCGGCTGTCGCACGGCGGCCAGCAGCTCTCAGGTGGCGAGCAGCAGATGCTGTCGATCGGCCGCGCGCTCATGACCAACCCGCGCCTGTTGATCCTGGACGAAGCCACCGAAGGTTTGGCGCCGTTGATCGTGGCGGAGATCTGGCGCGTGATCAGCGAGATTCGCGCAACCGGCATCGCCACGCTGATCGTCGACCGCGACTACCGCAAGGTGCTGGCGCACACCGACCTGGCGGTGGTGATGGAGAAGGGGCAGATCGTGCGGCATGGGGCGTCGGCGGAGCTGCTGGGCGAGCCGCAGGCGTTGGAAGAGTTGCTGGGCGTGTGAGGCGCATGAGGCGCGGCGCTGAAGTGAGCGCCGCTGCCCTCACCCCAGCCCTCTCCCGCAAGCGGGAGAGGGAGCAAACCCCCAGCGCGGCCCTCTTGTCCCCTCTCCCGCTTGCGGGAGAGGGTTAGGGTGAGGGGGTGCGTTCGATGAGGCGCGGCGCTGAAGTGAGCGCGGCTGCCCTCACCCCAACCCTCTCCCGCAAGCGGGAGAGGGAGCAACCCCCGCGCTCTGACTTGGCTGTGAAAGCCCCCTCACTCGCTGATGAACCGCCGCAGCCCCTCAAGATCGATCACGGTAATCCCCCCGTACTCGATGCGCAGAAACCCAGCCTCCTTCAACCGATTCAAAGCCGCATTGCACCGCTGGCGCGACACGCCCGACAGATTGGCGATTTCCTCCTGCGAGGTCTGCAGGTGCGGCTCGCTGCCCGGATGCAGCCACGGGTGGAACAGCCCCGCCAGCGCGCGTGCCACCTGGCTGTCGGCATCGAGCAGCCGGTGCGCCGCGTAGCTGCCCATGAACCAGTGCAGCCGCTCGTTGATCTGCTGCAGCAAGAAGTGATCGAAGCCGCGCTGCGTGCGGTGCAGCCACTCGAAGGTGTCCAGCGGCAGCTGCGCCACGCGGCTGGGCCGCAGCGCGATGATGTCGGCCGAGCGCGGCAGCGCGCGCAGCAACGTGCCTTCGCCGAACCAGCTGCCCACCGACAGCCCACCCAGCGTCACCGCGCGCCCGTCGCTGGAGGTGATCGACCATTTCAGCAAGCCCTCGAGCGTGCCGTACCAGTGCGCGGGCGTGTCGCCGCGCCGGCACAGCGCGGCGCCGGGCGCCACTTCGACCTCGCGCATCTCGTCGAGCACGCGCTCGCCCGCGGCCACGTCGAGCAGCGGGAACCAGGCCGAGCCCTGCAGCAACTGCGGGACGGTCAGCGAGGCGTATTGAAGCGGGGGCTTGGCCGTGGGCATCAAATGCCCGGGGCGCGAGGCAAAGCGATCACGGCGATCACGGCAGGTCCTTGATGCGCTGCAGCTCGGCCTGTGCCTCGCGCAGCTTGTCTTCGCGGCGCGCAACCTTGTCGGCGTCGCCCTTGCGCTGGGCATCGCGCAGTTCGCGCTCGCGCTCGGCCACCTTGCGCTCCTGGCCGCGCACGCGCTGGCGGTGCTGGGCAGCGAGCCCTGCGTCGCTGCAGTTGCGGCGCACTTCGGCCAACGCACGTTCCAGCCCGCGCACGCGCTGCGTCTGGCCGTCGGCCTTGGCCGCGTCGATGTCGCGGCCGATGGCATCGCGCTTGGCCGCGCAACTGGCGCTGGGCCCGGGCTGCGCGGCGGCCCAGTTCGTCGTCAGTGCGGCGGCGGCCACCAGAACCAGAGGCAGTAACTTCATGGATGCTCCTTTTGCGCAAGGTCGCAAGAGTGAAAGGCAACGGCCACTTTAGCCTGCGGCGCAGGTAAACCCTGCCCCCAAATGTCGTCGCGATGACTGAGTGCGGCGGCGCCCCCAAAAATAATGGAGCGCCCCCAACGGCAGCCCTCCACCGACAGCCATCCAGACAGACAGGAACCCGCCCATGTCGAAGCGCAAAGTGATCGTGACCATCGCCCCCACCGGCGGCATGGCGCACAAGTCGCAGAACCCCCACCTCCCCACGCAGCCCGCCGACATTGCCGCCGACACGCTGCGCTGCTGGAACGCCGGCGCCAGCGTGGTGGCCATCCACGCGCGCCGGCCCGACGACGGCGCCACCTGCAACGCCGACGTGTACCGCGACATCAACACCCGCATTCGCGCGGGCGGCTGCGACATCGTCATCAACAACTCCACCGGCGGCGGCGTGCACGGCGACATGGTGAAGCCGCTGGCCGGCGACCGCTGGGAAATTGCATGGGAAGAGCGCATCAAGGGCATGGACGCCGGCGCCGAGATGTGCACGCTGGACGCCACCACGCTCAACCTGAGCTTCGAGGGCAAGCAGATCCTGATGGACACGCCCATCACCAAGGGCCGCGAACTCGCCGCCGGCATGAAGGCGCGCGGCATCAAGCCCGAGTGGGAGGTGTTCAGCCCCACGCACATCCTGCAGGACACCACCACGCTCATCGAAGAAGGCTGGGACGACGAGCCGTACTTCATCAACCTGGTGATGAACGTGCACCGCAACTTTCAGAACGCGATGCCCTACTCGCCGCGCAACCTGCAGATGATGGTCGACACGCTGCCCAAGGGCGCCATCTTCGGCGTGAGCGGCATCGGCATGTCGCAGCTGGAGGCCAACGTGGCCGCGCTGCTGCTGGGCGGCCATGCGCGCGTGGGGCTGGAAGACAACCTGTACTTTCGCCAAGGCGAGCTGGCCACCAACGTGCAGCTCACCGAGCGCATCGTGCGGGTGATTCGCGAGCTCGACATGGAAGTGGCCACGCCGGCCGAGGCGCGCCAGATCATGGGCCTGCCGCGCGTGGGCGCGCCGCGGCCGGAGTTTGCGCTGGGCTGAAGCACGGCGCAACGAAGACGACAACAACCACAACGAACAGAGACGACCCCATGACCATTCCCCGCACCGCACTGGCCCTTGCGCTGGGTGCCGCCTTTGCCGCCTTCGGCACGGGCGCCTCGGCCCAGGTATCCGACGACGTGATCCGCATCGGCTTCATCAGCGACATGTCGGGCCTGTACCGCGACTACGACGGCCCGGCCGGCGCCGAGGCCATTCGCATGGCCATCGCCGACATGGGCGGTGCCATCGACGGCAAGAAGATCGAGCTGCTCACGGCCGACCACCAGAACAAGCCCGACATTGCCGCGGCCAAGGCGCGCGAGTGGTTCGACGTGCAGAAGGTCGACATGCTGATCGGCGGCGTCAACTCCGGCGCGGCCATTGCCATGGCGGGCGTGGCGGCCGACAAGAAGAAGCCGTACTTCGTGGTGGGCTCGGGTGCCTCGAGCCTCACCAACGAGTACTGCTCGCCCTACACGGTGCACTACGCCTACGACACGGTGGCCATGGCGCGCGGCACGGCCAGCGCGGTGGTGAAGGCCGGCGGCAAGAGCTGGTACTTCGTGGCGGCCGACTACGCCTTTGGCGCGGCGCTGCAGAACGACGCCACCAAGACGGTGCTGGCCGGCGGCGGCACGGTGGCGGGCTCGGTGAAGCACCCGCTGGGCGCGAGCGATTTTTCGTCGTTCATGCTGCAGGCGCAAAGCTCCAAGGCGCAGGTGCTGGCGCTGGCCAACGCGGGCGGCGACACGGTGAACGCCATCAAGTCGGCGGCGGAGTTCGGCCTGAGCAAGAACATGAAGCTGGCCGGCATGATCATCACCATCAACGACGTGCATGCGCTGGGGCTGAAGACCTCGCAGGGCATGTACCTCACCGACAGCTGGTACTGGAACCAGAGCCCCGAGTCGCGCGAGTGGGCGCGCCGCTTCTTCGACAAGCACAAGCGCATGCCCTCTTCGTTCCACGCCGGCGACTACTCGGCCACGCTGCAGTACCTGCAGGCGGTGAAGGCCGCGGGCGGCGACGACGCCGACAAGGTGATGGCGCAACTGCGCAAGACCAAGTTCAATGACATGTTCGTCAAGGGCGGCTGGCTGCGCGACGACGGGCTGATGGTGCACGACATGCACCTGATGCAGGTGAAGACCCCGGCCGAGTCGAAGGAGCCGTGGGACTACTACAAGGTGGTCGAGCCGATTCGCGGCGAGGCCGCATGGACAACCAAGGCAGAGAGCCGCTGCGCGCGGTGGAAGTCGACATGAGCAGCAGTGCACCTTCTTCTTTTTCTTCGAGCGTGAAACGCGTGGCGGTGGTCGGCACCGGCGTGATCGGTGCGAGTTGGGTCGCGTACTTTCTGGCGCACGGCCTGGACGTGAACGCGACCGACCCGTCGCCCGGCGCGGAGCAGCGGGTGCGCGAAGCGGTGGCGCAGCACTGGCCGACGCTGGAACGCTTCGGTCTGGTGGCAGGCGCGTCGCTCGACCGGCTGCGTTTTCACGACAGTCTGGAAGACGCCGTGTCCGTCGCCGACTTCGTGCAGGAGAACGGCCCTGAGCGCATGGACTTCAAGATCGACCTGTTCCGCCGCATGGACGCGGCGGCGCCGCCGGACACCATCCTGGCGTCAAGCTCGTCGGGCCTGGCCATCAGCGGAGTGCAGTCGGGCTGCGCGCATCCGCAGCGCGTGGTGCTGGGGCATCCGTTCAACCCGCCGCACCTGATTCCGCTGGTGGAGGTGATCGGTGGCGAGCAGACGTCGGCCGACACCATCGAACGCACGATGGCGTTCTATGCGGCCATCGGCAAGCGGCCGATCCATGTGAAGCGCGAGGTCAAGGGCCACATCGCGAACCGGCTGCAGGCGGCGTTGTGGCGCGAGGCCTTTCACCTGGTGAACGAAGGCGTGGCCAGCGTGGCAGACATCGACACGGCCATTGCGCACGGACCCGGCCTGCGCTGGGCCGTGATGGGCCCGTTCATGAACCTGCACCTGTCGGGTGGTGCGGGCGGCATCGCGCATGTGCTCGCGCACCTGGGCGGGCCGATCGAGGACTGGTGGAAGGACCTGGGTGCGCCGCTGATGACTGACGCGCTCAAGCAGAAGGTGGCAGAAGGCGTGGCCGAGGAACTGGGCACGCGCCGCACTTCAGACCTGGAATCTGCCCGGGACACCCTGCTGTTAAACCTGATTCGCGCCAAGGCCGCTAGCGGCAAGCTCGACTGATTGGGCGCTGTTGTGCGCTCGGTGCCTCGTTCAGGGCAGCGCCCACGCCGACGGGGTACCTTGCTCCGCGAATGTCCCCCGGGCTTCGCCCTCCTCCTTTATTTCGCTGCGCAAGGCACTCCATCGGCGTGTGCGTTTTCAGAGCAGTGGTTGATCGCGCGATCACCCAGAGCGTGCCCTCGTGCACAGGGCATCGGGTACTCCCCGCAGCGAAATAAAGGAGGAGGCCGCAGGCCGGGGGACATTCGCGGAGGGGAGTACCCGATGGCCTGTGCACGCGCCCTGAACAAAAACCCGGAACACCAAATGACAGACTTCCTTCAAGACGAAAGCCTGATGGCCCCACCCCGCACGCTGCGCATCGACTTCGACGACGGCTCCTTCGCGCTGCGTTCGCCGATCGCGTTGAAGCCTTACGCACGTTGCATCGGCGAATGGCTGGAACGTTGGGCAAGCGAAACGCCTGACGCACTGGCCTTCGCGGAACGCGACGAAACAGGCGAAGGCTGGCGCAAGCTCGACTACCGCGCACTGCGCCAGGCAGTCGGCGCGGTAGCGCAGGCGCTGCTCGACATGAACCTGCCCGCAGGCAAGCCCGTGGTGATCCTGTCGGACAACGCCATCGACCATGCCGTGCTCATGCTGGCCACCATGCACATCGGGCGCACTGCATGCTCGCTGTCGAGCGCCTATTCGCGCATGGCCAAAGACCCGTCGCGCCTGCACGGCATGCTGCAGGCACTGCAGCCCGGGCTGATCTATGCGTCGGACTCCAAGGTGTACGGCGCCTCGCTGGCCGGCTGTGGCGTGGAGGCCGTCACCGTGTTCAGCCGCAATGCCGACGCGCATCCCGGTGCGCTGCCATTCGCCCGCCTGCTCGCGGCCGAGGAAACACCCGCCGTCATGGCCGCCTTTGCCGACGTGCTGCCCGACACGCATGCCAAATACCTGCTGACCTCCGGCTCCACCGGCAAGCCCAAGGTCGTCATCAACACGCACCGCATGCTGTGCGCCAACCAGCAGATGATGGCGCAGACCTGGCGCTTTCTCACGCAGGAAAAGCCGGTGCTGGTCGACTGGCTGCCCTGGAGCCACACCTTCGGCGCCAACCACAACCTGCACATGGTGCTGTGCCATGGCGGGGCGCTGTACATCGACGAAGGCCGGCCCGCGCCCGGCCTCATCGAGAAAACCGTGCGCAACCTGCGCGAGGTGAAGCCCACGCTGTTGTTCAACGTGCCGCGCGGCTTCGACATGCTGCTGCCCTTCCTGGAAGCAGACGACGCACTGGCCACCGAAGTGTTCTCGCGCCTGCGGCTGGCCTTCTACGCGGCGGCGGCGCTTGCACCCTCGACCTGGCAACGGCTCGAAGCGGTGGCCCAGCGCGTGCGGCCCGCGCGCCCGCTGTGGCTCACCACGTCATGGGGCGCGACCGAAACCTCGCCCGCGATCACCTCCGCGCACTGGAAGCTCGACGGCGCGGGTTGCATCGGTGCGCCGCTGCCGGGGCTGGAGCTGAAGTTCGTGCCCAACGGAGAGAAGCTGGAGATGCGGGTGAAGGGCGTCTCTGTGTTCCCGGGCTACCGCGATGCACCGCGCGAAACAGCCGCGGCCTTCGACGAAGAGGGCTACTACCGCATCGGCGATGCGGGCTTTCTGGCCGACCCGCTGGAGCCCACGCACGGCGTGATTTTCAATGGGCGCGTGGCGGAAGACTTCAAGCTCTCCAGCGGCACCTGGGTGTCGGTGGGCACGCTGCGCGTGAAGCTGGTGTCGCTGCTGGCACCGCTCGTGCAGGACGTGGTGCTCACCGGCCACGACCGCGACGAGATCGGCATGCTGGTGTTCCCCAGCCCGCAGGCTGCTGCCCTGTCGCCCGAGGCGCTGGGCGAGCGCATTGCCGGCGTGCTGCGTGCGTTGCGCGACGACGGCGCGGGCTCCTCGCAGTGCCCGGCCTGCGCGCTGGTGCTGGCCGAGCCGCCGAACCTGGACGCGGGCGAGATCACCGACAAGGGCTACATCAACCAGCGCGCGGTGCTCACGCGGCGCGCAGCCGACGTGGCGCGGCTGCATGCGCGCACCGCCGGCGACACGCAAGTGGTGCGCCCGGGCAGTTGAATCAGGACGGCTGCTCGAACAGCGCCAGCAGCGTGTTCTTCACCCACAGGTGCAGCGCCGAGGTTTCGTGGCGCTGGTGCCAGAACAGTTCGATGATGCGCGGCGGCGCCTCCAGCGGCACCGGCATGCGGCGCAGGCCCGTCAGGCGCGAGGGCTCGAATTTCTCGGACCACGGCAGCACCGCGATCAGGTCGGAGCGGCGCACCACCTCGTAGGCCGCGCCGTAGTGGTTCACCGTGGCGACCAGGTTGCGCTGCAGGCCGCGGCTGTGCAGAAAGAGATCGTAGGTGGGCGTGGTCTTGCCGACCAGGCTCACGTCCACATGGCGCGCGGTCAGAAATTTCTTCAGCGGAATCCGGTCGGCGCGCGCCAGCGGATGCCCGGTGCGCATCACGCACACGAAGTCGGGCGACCACAGCGCGCGCGACTTGAGGAACGCGGGGCGACGCACCTCCTCGTTGTAGACGCTGATCGCAAAGTCGGCCTTGTTGTCGGTGAGCACCTTGTCGAAGTCCACCAGCGTGTTGGGAATCGCGTGGATCTGCATCGAGGGCGCCGCCTTGCTGAGCTTGCTCACCAGCCGCGGCACCACGATGCTGGCCACGTAGTCGGACATCGCAATGCCCAGGCTGGCGGTGCTGCGCAGCGCATCGAAGCTGCCGCCGTCGAGCGTGCCGCGAATCGCATGCAGCGACTGCGACAGCGGCTCCCACAGGTCGATGGCGCGGCGCGTCGGGTTGACGCCCGCGCCGCTGCGCACGAACAACGGGTCGTCGAAGGTTTCGCGCAACCGGCGCAATGCATTGCTGACCGTGGGCTGCGTCAGCGAGAGCTTGTGGGCGGCGCGCGTGACGTTGCCTTCGGTCATGAGGGCCTCGAACACCTTCAGCAGGTTGAGGTCGGCGGCGCGGTAGTTCATTTGCACAACCATTCACACGGTCAATAAACACAATTGGCAGTATAAATTTGTCGTGATAACCCGTCGATCCTACGATCTGGCGCAACGGCCATGCAGGCCGCCATTGCCTGGCTTTTTGCGTTCTTTGCGCTCCTGGATTCACACCGTCGTCGAGGGAAATCACATGACCATGCTGTCGGCTCGCATCGAGCGCCTCCCCTTCTCCGGCTTTCACCGCCGGCTGCTGTTGATGGGAGGCCTGGGCTACACCTTCGACGCAATGGACGCCGCGGTGATCGCCTTCGTGCTGCCGGTGCTGCGCACCCAATGGGGGCTGAGCAGCGTGCAGATCGGCGTGCTGGCCAGCGCGAACTTCATCGGCTTTTTCTTCGGTGCGCTGGCGGCCGGCTCCTGCGGCGACCTGATCGGGCGGCGCAAGGTGATGATGACGGCGCTGGCGATCTATTGCGTGGCCTCGCTCTTCAGCGGCATGGTCAACGACTGGACGGTCTTTCTTGGCCTGCGCATCGTGGCGGGCTTCGGCGCCGGGGCGGAGAGCGCCATCATCGCGCCCTACCTGTCGGAGTTTGTGGCGCGGCGCTACCGCGGCACTTTCACGGGCGCGCTGGCGGGCTTCTTCTCGTTCGGCTTCGTGGCCGCGGCCTTGCTGGGCTACTTCATCGTGCCGGCGTTTGCAGAAGGCTGGCGCGTCGTCATCTTCATCACCGCCACGCCCGTGGTGCTGCTGCTGTGGTGGCGCCGGGCGCTGCCGGAGTCGCCGCGCTGGCTCGAAAGCCAAGGCCGGGTGAACGAGGCACAGGCCATCATGGACACCATGGAGGCCGCGCACGTGCGCAACGGCGGCGCCCTGCCCTCACTCAACGCCGAGGACGTGGCCGCGCCCCCGCCCAGCACCAGCCGCGGCAGCCTGGTGAAGAACTACGCCACGCTGGTCAGCGCCAAGCTCATCCGCATCAGCACCATGACCTGGCTGATGTGGCTGTCGATCACCTTCAGCTACTACTCTTTCTTCACCTGGATTCCGAGCCTGCTGATTCAGAACGGCATGACGATCACCAAGAGCTTCGGCTATTCGCTGGTGATGTACGTCGCGCAGATTCCCGGCTTCTTTTCGGCGGCCTGGTTCAACGAGCGCATCGGCCGCCAGGCCACCATCGTGAGCTACATGCTGCTGGGCGGGCTCTGCGCGCTGGGGCTGGCCTTCACGCACAGCGACGCTCAGATCATGGTCGCGGGCGTGCTGCTGTCGTTCTTCATGAACGGCACCTATGCGGGTGTGTACGCCTACACGCCCGAAGTGTTTCCCACCCAAGTGCGCGCAACGGGCTCCGGCCTGGCATCGGCCATCGGACGCATCGGCGGCATCACGGCGCCAATTCTGGTGGGCGTGATCTACCCGACCGCGGGCTTCGCGGGCGTGTTCGGCATGACGACGGCGGTGCTGCTGCTGGGCGCGGCGGCCGTCACGTTCATGGGCATTCCCACGCGCGGCCGCTCACTGGAAGACATTGCGGCCAACGAACTCTCCTGACCTTCGACATCCACTCATGCAGCCAAGCTCTCTTGAAGATTCCCTCTCGGCCGTGGCACGCGCCCATGCCGACACCACGCAGCCGCAAGCCACCTTCGACGCCATCGACAAGGCGGTGGCATCGACCATCGGCCACCGGCTGTTCACCATACTGGTTCACCACCGCGCGGCGCGCGAGTCGGAGCGCGTGTACACCAACATGCGCGAGGCCTACCCGGTGGGCGGGCGCAAGCCCATCACCGATTCGCCCTGGATGCAGCAGGTGATGCAGCGCGGCCTGCCCTACATCGGGCGCACCGCCGGCGACCTGCGCGAGGTGTTCTACGACCACGAGCTCATCGAGTCGCTGGGTTGTCGCAGCGTGCTGAACATTCCGCTGCGCTGGCAGGGCGAGACGCTGGGCACGCTCAACATGCTGCATGAGGAGAACTGGTACGGCACCGGGCATGTGGAGCTGGCGCGCGTGTTCGCGCAGCTGGCGGTGCCGGCGGTGATGGCCCTGACGGCCATGCCGGCCATGACGACAGTGACGGCGCAACAAACGAAGGAGCCCCAGGCATGACGACGAACACGACGGTCCTCTTCAAGAACGCGAACCTGCTCGACCCGCTGCGCGGCGAGCTGCTGGAAGGCCACGACATCCTGGTGGAACAGGGCCTGGTGCGCGAGGTGTCCGACAAGCCGCTGCACAGCAGCACCGCCTGGGTCATCGACGTGAAGGGCAAGACGGTGATGCCCGGGCTGATCGACCTGCATGTGCATGTGATTGCGGTGGAGCTCAACCTCTCGCGGCAGGTGCACATGCCCAACGTGCTCATCACGCTGCGCAGCGTGCCCATGCTGCGCGGCATGCTGCGCCGCGGCTTCACCACGGTGCGCGATGCGGGGGGCGCGGGCTTCGCGTTCAAGCAGGCGGTGGAATCAGGCCTGGCGCAGGGGCCGCGGCTGTTCGTCTCGGGGCGGGCGCTGAGCCAGACCGGCGGGCACGGCGACATGCGCGCGCGCACCGACTTTCTGGACCCGAACGCACCCTGCCCCACCTGCGTGCGCGTGGGTGCGCTGGCGCGCGTGGTGGACGGTGTCGATGCGGTGCGCCGCGCGGTGCGCGAAGAACTGCAGATGGGCGCGGACCAGATCAAGATCATGGCCTCCGGCGGCGTGGCCTCGCCGACCGACCCGGTGGGCGCCTTCGGCTACTGCGAGGACGAGATCCGCGCCATCGTCGAGGAAGCCCGCTCGCGCGGCACCTACGTGATGGCGCACGCCTACACCGCCCAGGCCATCTCGCGGGCCGTGCGCTGCGGCGTGCGCACCATCGAGCACGGCAACCTGGTGGATGCGCCCACGGCCGCGCTGATGGCCGAGCTGGGCGCCTATGTGGTGCCCACGCTGGTCACCTACGACGCGCTGGCCAACGAGGGCGAAAGCTTCGGCCTGCCCAAGGAGAGCGTGGCCAAGGTGGCCGATGTGCGCGAGGCCGGCCTGCGCTCGCTGGAAATCTACAAGGCAGCCGGCGTGAAGATGGGCTTCGGCTCCGACCTGCTGGGCGAGTCGCAGCGGCTGCAGAGCGACGAGTTCCGCCTGCGCGCCGACGTGCTCTCGCCGGCCGAGGCCATCGCCAGCGCCACCACCGTCGGCGCCGAGGTGCTGGGCATGGCCGACAAGCTGGGCCGGCTGGTGCCTGGTGCGCTGGCCGACATTCTGGTGGTCGACGGCAATCCGCTGCGCGACATCAACTGCCTGCTGGGACAGGGCGAACACATTCCGCTGGTGATGAAGGAAGGCGTGGTCCAGTTCGACGAACTGGCGTGACGCCATCGCCGCGGCGCTGCGCATCAAGCGGCAGGGCCACGGTTTCCATGATTGCGAGGGGTGACGGAACGCTGTAGTTTCAGGCCGAAGGAAGCCGCGCCATGACCCCACACCACGTGACCTTCGCCACAGACCGCACGGTCTGCACCATCAGCCTGAACCGCCCGGACAAGCGCAATGCGGTCAACGGCCCCATGGCCGCCGAGTTGCTGGCGGCCTTCGAGCGCTTCGAGGCCGACGACGCGCTGCGCGTGGCGGTGCTCACAGGCACCGGCGGCCACTTCTGCGCGGGCGCCGATCTGGCCGCCGTGGCCGACCCCGCGCAGCGCAACCTGCTCGACCCCGAAGGCGGCGGCAGCGGCCCGATGGGGCCGACGCGCATGGCGCTGTCCAAGCCGCTGATTGCCGCCATCAACGGCTACGCGGTGGCCGGCGGTCTGGAGCTGGCGCTGCTGGCCGACCTGCGCGTGGCCGACGACGACGCGGTGCTCGGCGTGTTCTGCCGCCGCTGGGGCGTGCCCCTGATCGACGGCGGCACGGTGCGCCTGCCGCGCACCGTGGGCATGGCGCGCGCGCTCGACCTGATTCTTACGGGCCGGCCGGTGGGCGCGGCGGAAGCACTGGCCATGGGCCTGGTGAACCGCACCACGCCGCCCGGTGGCGCGCTGGCCGCGGCGCAGCAACTGGCGCATGAGATTGCGGCGTTCCCGCAGCAATGCATGCTGGCCGACCGCGCGTCGGCCTATGCGCAGTGGAGCTTGCCGCTGGCCGAGGCGCTGCGCAGCGAAGGCGCGCACGGCGTGCCGATCGTCTTTGCCGAAGGCGAGCGCGGCGCCGCGCGCTTTGCCGCGGGCGCGGGGCGCCACGGCAATTTCAGCGTCAGTCGCTGACGCGCTTGCGCAGCGCCAGGCGCAGTGCCTTCGCAAAGCGCGGGTCGGCCATGGCGCCGACATTGAAGCGCGACCAGCGCGAGACCTGCGTCGAATCGACGCTGAAGATGCGCCCCGGCGCCATCACGATCTTGCGCGGCAGCAGCTCCTTCGCAAAAGCCAGCGAGTCGGCCACGCCGGGCAGCGCCGCCCACACATAGAGCGACTGCGGGGTGCGCGCGAACACCTCCGCATCGACCGACTCGAACAGCTTGATGGCATTGCGCGTGGCCTCGCCCAGGCGCGTCTGCAGACGGTTCAGGTGCCGCTGGTAGTGGCCCTCGCTCAGGATGACGTCGACCGTGCGCTCGCAGTACTCCGAGCTGCTCACATGAATCAGCGCCTTCAGGTCGGCCAGGTCGCTCGCCAGGTCGGCACCGCAAGCGATGAAGCCCACGCGCAGCGCCGCCGAGAACGACTTGGAGAAGCTGCCGATGTAGATGGTGCGCTCCAGCTGGTCGAGCGCGGCCAGGCGCGGCAACGACGTGGGCTTGAAGTCGGCCAGCGGGTCGTTCTCCACGATCAGCAGGTCGTGCTTCTGCGCCAGCTGAAGCACGCGAAAGGCCTTGGCCGGTGAAATGTCGGAGCCCGTGGGGTTGTGCGCGATCGACTGCGTGAAGAACAGGCGCGGGCGTTCGGCGATGAGCAGGCGCTCCAGCGCCTCCAGGTTGGGCCCGTCGGCCAGGCGCGGCACGGCCAGCATCTGCGCGCCCGCGAGCTTGAGCTTGCCGAACAGCGGGTAGTAGCCGGGGTCGTCCACCAGCACCTTGCCGCCGGGCGGCACGAAGTAGCGAATGACGATGTCCATCGCCTCGTTGGCGCCGTGGGTGAGCACGATCTGCCGCGGCTCCGCGCCAATGCCGAAGTCGGCCAGCTTGCGCACCAGGTGGTCGCGCAGCGGTGCATAGCCGAAGCGGCTGCCATAGCGAAACAGCGCACCAAGCCCCGTGCGAACCACCTTGGGGTGGTACTTGTCCAGCCGCACGTCGGCCAGCCATTCGACCGGCGGAAAACCGTCGCCCACCGCCACCGCGTCGGGCTGCGTCTTGAGCTGCTCGCGCATGAGCCACACGATGTCCATTGCGCGGCCGAGGCTGCCCGCGTCTTCGTCCGCCGGCTTGGCGGCCTTGCGCTGCGCCAGCACGAAGTAGCCCGAGCCGCGCCGCGGTTCCACCAGCCCGCGCGCCACCAGCAGCTCGAAGGCGGCCACCACGGTGTTCTTCGCGTAGTGGTGCAACTGGGCCAGTTCGCGCAGCGACGGCAGCTTGTCTCCGGCCTTGTAGGCACCGCTGGCAATCTGGCGTTCGAGGGTGCTGGCGAGCGAATCTGCAATGGTCGTCATGGGTTTCGACTGTGACACAGCACATGCGCGAAGCGACCCACTGTCCGCACTGTCCCGACAAACTGTGCCTTCCGCCAGCGGTACAGCGGGCCTAAATTGCACGCTCCCCAACCTTTCCGAACTCTCCCGAAGAGACACGCAACGATGGTCGCCGATTCCCGCATTCCCAATTTCCGCGCGCTGACACCCGCACAGCGCTTCGAACACATCGCGCGCGCCGCCTCGCTCACAGCAGAAGACGTGGCGCTGCTCGCCGCGTCCGGCGCGCTGAGCGTGGAACGCGCCAACGGCATGGTCGAAAACGTCATCGGCACCTTCGAGCTGCCCTTTGGCGTGGCCGGCAACTTTCTGGTGAACGGGCGCGAGTACCTGGTGCCGATGGTGGTCGAAGAGCCTTCGGTGGTGGCCGCCGCCTCCTTCATGGCCAAGCTGGCGCGAGAAGGCGGTGGCTTCGATGCGTCGAGCACCGGGCCGATCATGCGGGCCCAGGTGCAGGTGCTTGGCGTGACCGATCCGTACGGCGCACGGCAGGCGCTGCTGCGCGCACGCGACCAGATACTGGAAGTGGCCAACAGCCGCGACAAGGTGCTGATCGGCCTGGGCGGCGGCTGCCGCGACATCGAGGTGCATGTGTTCCCCGATACTGCGCGCGGCGCCATGATCGTGATGCACTTGATCGTCGACGTGCGCGACGCCATGGGCGCCAACACCGTCAACACAATGGCCGAGGCGGTGTCGCCGCTGGTGGAGAAGCTCACCGGCGGCAAGGTGCGCCTGCGCATCCTGTCGAACCTGGCCGACCTGCGGCTGGCACGCGCGCGCGTGCGGCTCACGCCCGCAGTGCTGAAGACGGCGGAGCGCAGCGGCGAGGAAATCGTCGAAGGCGTGCTCGACGCCTACACCTTCGCGGCCATCGACCCCTACCGCGCGGCCACGCACAACAAGGGAATCATGAACGGCATCGACCCGGTGATCGTGGCCACGGGCAACGACTGGCGCGCAGTGGAAGCCGGCGCGCATGCGTACGCCTGCCGCAGCGGGCGCTACACCTCGCTCACCACCTGGGAGAAAGACACGAGCGGCGCGCTGGTCGGCACCATTGAAATGCCGATGCCCGTCGGCCTGGTGGGCGGTGCGACCAAGACGCACCCGCTGGCGCAACTGTCGCTGAAGATCCTTGGCGTGACCTCGGCGCAGGAGCTGGGCGAAGTGGCCGTGGCCGTGGGCCTGGCGCAGAACCTGGGCGCCCTGCGCGCGCTGGCGACCGAAGGCATTCAGCGCGGCCACATGGCGCTGCACGCCCGCAACATCGCGCTGGTGGCCGGTGCCACGGGCGACGAGATAGACGCTGTCGCCAAGCAGATGGCCGCCGAGCACGACGTGCGCACCGACCGCGCCGTGGCGCTGCTCGAAGCGCTGCGCAAGAAGTAATCAGGCCAACGAACACGCAGTGCGGGCAAGGCCCGCAGCTACCGCATCCACAACGACGGAGACAACAACATGAAGACGGACAGTGCAGGCCGCGCGCCATGGCGGCTGGTGGAAATATGGGGCGACACGGCCGACCTGGGGCACCTTGCCTGGTCGATCGCCATCGGCCTCAGCGTGAGCCTCGCGGGCTTCCTTGTGGCCAACCGCGTGCTTGCGAGCAACGTGGCCACGCCGGAGCTGGCGCGTGCCTACGCCATGCTTGCGGGCCTGGGGGGTTGCGTGGTGTCGGGCGTGATCTGCGCACTGCTCTTCGCGCCCAAGCGCGAGGTGGTCGAAGGCGCGGCGGCCGACCCGCGCTGGCGTGAAGAGGTGCTGGCCGAACTGGTGGCCGAGCACGGCACGCTGGGCTCGGTCGCGGACCTGCCCGCCTCGGTGGTGCGCGAGATGAAGGAGCTGGAAATCTACGACCTGTTCGCGTCGTACCAGCCCCGCGCCGCATCAGCCTCAGCCTCACCCTCGGTCTCTGCCAACAAAGAAGGCGCCGCACCATGATCGACGCCGCACTGTTCCATCAGATTCTGGTCGCCACCGGCATGGGCCTTGTCGGCGCCGTGGTGTTCGCCGCCATCGGCCTGGTGTCGGGCACCGACGAGACCACCACGCTGGCACCGCTCACGCTGCTGGTGGTGTTGCTGGGCGTGCCGCCCGAAGGTGTGTTCACCTTCTTCCTGGCGGCCGCCGTGGCCAAGCACATGACGCATGCGGTGCCCACCGCGCTGCTGGGCATTCCGGGCGACACCATGGCCACGCCGCTGCTGCAGGACGCCAACGTGCTGCGCAACCTGGGCGTGCCGCACATCGCGCTGCGCAAGATGGTGTCGGGCGCGATCATCGCGGCCTTCATCGCGGTGCCGCTGGCCGTGCTGTTCGCGGTGCTGCTGGCGCCCTACGGCGCGGCCATCACCAAGGCGGCGCCGTGGATCTTCGTGGTGGCTGCCGTGGCCATTGCGTGGTTCTCCAGCGGGCGCTGGGCCTCGGTGGCCACGCTGGTGCCGTTCGTGGTGGTGATCCTGGCGCTGCAGGCGCTCACCGGCAAGTACGGCGTGAAGCTCAGCATCAGCTACTTTTTGGGCATTGCCATCGGGCCGCTGGTGGCCGATTTGTTCTCGGTGATCTCGCCCGCCGCGCGTGCCCGCATGAAGCGCGACAAGGTGCGCACCTTTTCGCTGGCGCCCGACGTGAAGGGCTGGTCGGGCTACTTTCCCAACCCGTTCAAGGTGCTCGACCGCGGCCAGGTGAAGTGGACCCTGGCCACCGCGGCCATCTCCAGCGCCACCTTCGTGTTCAGCCCGGTGGCCATGACGGTGGTGCTGGGCGAACTGGTGGGCTCGCGCGTCAAGCATGCGTACCACCGGCTCACCACCACGCTGGCCGCGCGCAACGGCGTGACCGAGGCCACCTACATCGCCGAGGCGCTGATTCCGCTGATTGCCATCGGCCTGCCGCTGAGCCCGGTGGCAGCGGGGCCTGCCGCGCCTCTGTTCAACGCGCCGCCGGTGTACACCATCGACGCCGTCACAGGGCAAACGCACAACCTGCACAACCTGTTGAGCCACTGGGAATTCTTGGGCTACGGCATGCTGGCCGTGGTGCTGGCGGCGCTGGTGGCCTATCCGTTCACGATGAACTTCGCGCGCCGCGCGGCGCTGTTCGTCTCGCGCAAGGTGAGCCACGAGGCGATCATCGCGACCTTCGTCGGGCTGATCGTTGTCATCAGCGTGTGGGAAGGCCAGCTGCTCGGGCTGCTGGTGATTCTCACGATGGGGCTGCTGGGCGGGCTGCTGTCGCGGGCCATCGGCTTCAACACCGGCGTGCAGTTCATGGGCTACTACACGGCGGTGCTGACGGTGCCCGCGGTGGTCAAGGCGTTTGCCTAGGGCCGGTGGGCTTCGGTGTCGCGTTGGGGGCGGGCTTGGGGGCCGGCTTTGCGGCGGGCTTTGCGGCGGTTTTTTGCCCCCGCCGAACAGGTTCTCCAGCTGCTGCCCCACCCGCGCCCCGATTGCCGTACCTACCCCCGGCAGCACCGCGCTGCCGATGGCCGCGCCGGTGAGTGCCGCGCCGGTCAGTGACAGCTCGGGCTCGCTCATGGTGCCGCCGATTTTCAGCGGCACGCCCACCACGCCGTCGACCAGGTCGACCGCGATATCGCCGTCGAGCTTGCGGTTGAACAGCTTCAGGTTGCCGCTGGCGGTAAGCACGCCGGAGCGGGCCTTCAGGTTGCTGTACTGCAGCACCACGCCGTCGTCGGTGCCTTGCGTATCGAGCGTGCCGGTGAGCTGGTCCAGTTGCGTGCGGCCGCCCCGGCTGATGCCGGCGGTGGTCACGGCCTTGACCACGTCCAGCTTGGTGAGCGTGGCCGGCTGCACCGTGAAGCTGGTGCGGGTGTGCATGCTGCGCATCAGCGCGCTCAGGTCTTGTGCGGCGTCGGCCTCGGCCGTCACCGTGGTCTGGCCGGACACCTTGCCGGCCACCGAGGTGCGGCGGTCGAAGGCCTGCACCAGGGTCTCGATGTCGATCTGCCGCGGCTCCAGCTCGGCCGACACGCGCAGCTTGCCGGTGGGCAGCGTCTCCAGCCGAGTCACGCCGTTCCACGTGCCGCCGCCCGCGTCGATGCGGGTGCGCCAGCGGTCTTGGCCGGACTCGCGGTCCAGCCGCAGGCGCGCGGGCGGCGTGAGGCCGGCGCGCTCCAGCCGGGCCTGGCGCGGGCGCCACTCGGCATCGAAGCTGAGATCGCCGTCGTAGGCCAGGGCAATGTCGCGCCGGTCGATCCAGACCACGTCGCGCCAGCGCACCGTCGACACGGGAATGGGGGCCAGCGTCCAGGGCGCGGGCAGCGCGAGCATGTTCTCGGCACCTTCCTGCGGCTTGGGAACCTTGCCGCGAAATGCCTGGACCGAGGCCCGCGGCAATACCAGGCTGTCGATGGCAATCTCGTCCAGCGCAATGACGCGGTGCAGCAGCGGCGCCAGTTGCAGCTGCACGCTGACGCGCTTCAGGGTGATGGGGCGGGGCTGCGCGGTGGCCACGTCGTTCAGCACCAGGCTGGGCGTGGGCAGCAGCGCCCAGTGGGCCGAGCCGACCTTCAGCGCCACGCCAAAGTGCTTTTCGAAGCCCTGGGCAATTTGGGCGGCCACCTCTTCGTCGGAGGGCAGCTTGGCGCGCACCACCAGCACCAGCACGCCTGTTGCCAGCAGCAAGACGGCGGCAATGCCGATGAGCCAACGGCGAACGGGGTGCTTCATCGGCGGCAAGTTAACACGCCAAGGCGACTGCGCCTGTCAGCCGCCGTCGCTATAGTTTTGCCACCCTCACAGGCAAGCGCCCCGAAAGAACCGAATGCGTATCTGGAAAAAAGACATCTCCGTCGAAGAACTGACCCGCAACCACATCGGCACCGCCGTCTCCACGCTGGGCATGGAGTTTCTGGAGGTGGGCGACGACTTCATCCGCGCGCGCTGCCCGGTGGACGAACGCACCCGCCAGCCCTACGGCATCCTGCACGGTGGCGTGTCCGTGGTGCTGGCCGAAACGCTGGGCTCCTGCGGCGCCCACTACTCGGCGCCCGAAGGCGACCGCGCCGTGGGCCTGGACATCAACGCCAACCACATCCGCTCGGTCACCAGCGGCTGGGTCATCGGCACGGCGCGGCCGGTGCACCGCGGGCGCAGCACGCAGGTGTGGCAGATCGACCTGACGAACGAAGCCGGCGAACTGACCTGCGTGTCGCGCATCACGATGGCGGTGCTGCAGCCGCGCTGAGCGGCCACCCGACTTGATAAAACTTGATTTTGCGCAGGCCGGTGGCCATAATCCACCGGCTATGCACAAAGTTATCCACAGCGAGTCCATCCGGTCGGCACTCGCGCACCGTGGCTGGACGCAGGCCCAACTTGCCAAGCAACTGGGCGAGTCGCCGCAGTTGGTATCTCTGTGGCTCAAGGGCGAAAACTTTCCGAGTCCGGCAAAGCTCCTGAAGCTGGCGGCCACCTTGAAGCTGGGCTTCGACAAGTTGGTAGTGCCGTCTGCGGACCAACCGGTCATTGCCTTCCGAAAGAAGGCAGGCGCAAAGACCACCGACGAGCACATCGTCAAGGCGCGTGGCATGGGCGAGTTGCTCAAGCCGCTGGTTCGCTACCTGCCCGAGCAGCGCGCGCTGCACACCCTGCTTCCCTCGCCGACGACCGACTACGCGCCCTTGCAAGCCGCGGCGGCGCAGGTGCGCGCCAAGATCGGCATCGGCGCCGTGGCCGTTCTGGCCTACGAACACCTCATTGGCGAATTCAAGCAGAACGACGCGGTATTGGTGCCCGTCCTCTGGGGTGAAAAACAGAACCACAAGAACGCACTGCATATTCTTCTTCGCGCCGAGAACGTCACCTTCATCTATCTGAATCTCGACACGCGCCTGGAAGACTTCAAGTTCTGGATGGCGCATGAGCTCGCGCATGTCTATACGCCGACCCTGGCCGGCACGGAAGAAGGCGAAGACTTTGCGGACGCGTTCGCCGGTGCACTGCTGTTTCCGCAAGCTTGCGCGGAACAGGCTTATACGGAGGCGTCGCGGGCACGTTCCGTAAAAGGTGAAATGGCTGCATTGCAACGCCATGCCAACGAACACTCGATCTCCGTCTACACGGTTTTTCGAGAAGTTCAGGCGTTCGCTTCTTTCAAGGGACTGCAACTCCTGTCGGTCGACGAAAAAACCCTTCATGTGGTGCGCAACAGCCAGCGTGGCGAACTGGTCAGCGCCACGCTGTTCAAGCCGCAAGCGCCCCGGCCGCAAGACTTGATTGCGCTCACGGCGCAGCTCTTTCAGTCGGACTTCTTTGTCGCGCTGCAGCGGCTCTTGAACGATCGCGGCAGCGGCGAAAGCTATGTTCAGCAGCTGCTCGACATACCGCTTCAGGACGGCGTTGCCCTCTACGAAGCCTTGAACGGAGCGCGGGTGAGTTGACGACGCTTGTCTTGCTCGACACCAATGCCTATTTGCGGCTCGCCAAGCGCATCAAGCCGCTGTTGGGCAAAAAGTTCGGGCAGAAGGAATACGTTCTCACCATCCTGCGCGATGTGGAGGATGAGGTTCACCGCAACCCGCGCCTGCGGTCCCGCTTTCCCTGGTTCGACGCGCCGGACTTTTCCACCGAGCGCCTGGCGAAGACCATCCGCCTCGATCAAGACGAGAAAGACGCTCTGGCCGCCGCAACAAGCGTGTTGCGCGGCTTCGTGTTGGCAGACCCCGATCGTTTTCTGGGAAAGCAGCGCAGCCCCCCATCCGTCACCGACTGCAAGCTGCTCGCATTCGCTCAGTTGAGGGAGGTCATCGTGGTGACCGACGATCTGCCGATGCACGAATTGGCCGAGATCTTCGAGATCGAGGTCTGGCATGGCCACGAACTGCTGAAGAAAATGCTGAGCGCCAAATTCATTGCCAACGAGTTGGTCCGAGAAATCTACGACGCGCTGGAGAACAACGGGGACACGCCCGCCACATGGCGCGTGGCCAGGCACACGGTATTTGGAAGAATCTTCGGCCCGCCTGCGGACAATTGAATGCACAAGCCGCAGACGACTTTTCGACTGCTTTCTGATCTACGTAAAACAAGAGGAGATGAACATGTTCAACTGGACTGAACGGCCCGCGTCCGCGCTGGCCAACGGCGCCGTCATTGCACCCGACGAGCGGCTGCCCTGGCTGCAAACAGGCGCCATGGGCGTGCAGCACGTCATTGCCATGTTCGGCGCCACCGTGCTGGCGCCGATCCTGATGGGGTTCAGCCCCAACATCGCGATTCTGATGAGCGGCATCGGCACGCTCATCTTCTATTTCGTCACCGGCGGCAAGGTGCCCAGCTACCTGGGCTCGAGCTTCGCGTTCATCGGCGTGGTGATCGCGGCCAGCGGCTACGCGGGCAAGGGGCCCAACGCCAACATTGCGGTGGCGCTGGGCGGCATCGTGGCCTGCGGGGTGGTGTACATCCTGATCGGCGCGCTGGTGCAGGCCATTGGCACCGGCTGGATCGAGCGCTTCATGCCGCCCGTGGTCACGGGCGCGGTGGTGGCGGTGATCGGGCTCAACCTGGCGAGCGTGCCCATCAAGAACATGGCCGCGAGCAACTTCGACTCGTGGATGCAGGCCGTGACCTTCCTGTGCGTGGGCCTGGTGGCGGTGTTTGCGCGCGGCATGCTGCAGCGCCTGCTGATTCTGGTGGGGCTGATTCTGGCCACGGTGGTCTACGCGGTGCTGACCAACATCCTGGGCATGGGCAAGCCGGTGGACCTGAGCGGCATCGCCAACGCCGCCTGGGTCGGCCTGCCGACTTTCACCGCGCCGGTGTTCACGACCAACGCGATGCTGCTGATCGCCCCGGTGGCCATCATTCTGGTGGCGGAAAACCTCGGCCACCTGAAGGCGGTGACGGCCATGACCGGGCGCAACCTGGACGCCTACATGGGCCGCGCCTTCATCGGCGACGGCATTGCCACGGTGGTGAGCGGCAGCGTCGGCGGCACGGGCGTGACCACCTACGCCGAGAACATCGGCGTGATGGCGGCCACCCGCATCTACTCCACGGCGGTGTTCGTGGTGGCGGCGGTCATTGCGCTGGTGCTGGGCTTCAGCCCGAAGTTCGGCGCACTCATTCAGGCGATTCCGCTGCCGGTGATGGGCGGCGTGAGCATCGTGGTGTTCGGGCTGATCGCCATTGCGGGCGCCAAGATCTGGGTCGACAACAAGGTCGACTTCTCGCAGAACAAGAACCTGATCGTGGCGGCCATCACGCTGATCATCGGCACGGGCGACTTCACGCTGAAGTTCGGCGACTTCGCGCTCGGCGGCATCGGCACCGCCACCTTTGGCGCGGTCATTCTTTACGCGCTGCTGGGGCGCACGAAGAACTGACCGGCCGCACCCCCGGAAAAGTGCAACCTCATGAAAGAAGTGTGCTCCGGGGTGCTTCGGCAGGGGACGGGTTGCCGGGCTTTGGCCTGCGCCCGTTAGACTCCAACGCTTTTCGCACCGACGTTTTCCGACGCTTTCCAATGGCCGATGTCTCCGCCGCGCGCACCAAGGCGGTTTTCGAATTCAAGAGCGCCACGCTGCCGCTGATCGCAGTGATCCTGAAGACGTCCGACCTGGACGTGCTGGCCGAGGCGCTCGACGCCCAGCTGGCGGATTCACCCGATTTCTTCGAGCAGGAACCGGTGGTGATCGACCTCTCCCTGCTGCAGGACGCACCGGGCGAAGGCGAAGCCGCCGCTGCACCGCCCGGCGACATCGACTTTGCCGCTCTGCGCAGCCTGCTGGCGCGCCACCAGACCCAGCCCATTGCGGTGCGCGGCGGCAACGCCAGCCAGAACGCCGCGGCACGCGCCGCCGGTCTCTCGGTGGCGGCCATGCCGGCCTCCCCCGCGCCGCGCGCGCCGGCCCCGCCGGCCGAGGCGCCTGTGTCGGAGGCCCCGCAGATCGTGCGCGAGGTGCAGGTGCCGGCCAACGGCACGCTGCTGATCGACAAGCCGCTGCGCTCGGGCCAGCAGATCTACGCCCGTGGCGGCGACGTGGTGGTCACCGCCGTGGTGAGCTTTGGCGCCGAGGTCATTGCCGACGGCAACGTGCATGTGTACGCCCCGCTGCGCGGCAAGGCCATTGCCGGCGCGCGCGGCAACACCGAGGCGCGGATCTTCTCGACCTGCATGGAAGCGCAGCTGGTGGCCATTGCCGGCATCTACCGCACGAACGAAGTGCCGCTGCCCGACAGCGTGCTGGGAAAATCGGCCCAGGTGCGCCTGGACGGCAAGAAATTAGCGATCGACCCGATTCCCTGAGCCCCCTCACGGAACGCGGCGACCCTGACAACCAACAACTGAATCGAAACAAGAAGGAATGGCCATGGCCAAAATTGTGGTGGTGACTTCGGGCAAGGGCGGCGTCGGCAAGACGACCACGAGCGCCAGCTTCGCCTCGGGCCTGGCGCTCGCAGGCAAGAAGACGGCCGTGATCGACTTCGACGTGGGCCTGCGCAACCTGGACCTGATCATGGGCTGCGAACGCCGCGTGGTGTACGACCTGATCAACGTCATTCAGGGTGAAGCCAACCTGAGCCAGGCCCTCATCAAGGACAAGCAGTGCGACAACCTGTTCGTGCTGGCCGCCTCGCAGACGCGCGACAAGGAAGCGCTGACGCAGGAAGGCGTGGAGAAGATCCTGTCCGACCTGGCCGCCATGGACTTCGAATACATCATCTGCGACTCCCCCGCGGGCATCGAGACGGGCGCGATGATGGCCATGTACTTTGCCGACGAGGCGCTGGTGGTGACCAACCCCGAGGTGTCTTCGGTGCGCGACTCGGACCGCATTCTGGGCATGCTCAGCAGCAAGACCAAGCGCGCCAAGGACGGCAACGAGCCCATCAAGGAGCACCTGCTCATTACCCGCTACAACCCGAACCGGGTGGCGGGCGGGCAGATGCTGTCGCTGGAAGACATCCAGGACATCCTGCGCATCAAGCTGATCGGCGTGATCCCGGAGTCGGAAAGCGTGCTGCACGCCTCCAACCAGGGCGTGCCTGCCATCCACGACAAGGAAACCGACGTGGCGCAGGCCTACCTCGACGTGGTGGCGCGCTTTCTGGGTGAAGACAGGCCGATGCGCTTCGTCGACGCCGAGAAGCCGGGCTTCTTCAAGCGGATTTTCGGAGGCAAGTAGGCCATGTCCTTTCTCTCGTTCCTGCTGGGCGAAAAGAAGAAGACCGCGAGCGTCGCCAAAGAACGCCTGCAGATCATCCTTGCGCATGAGCGCTCCAGCCTGAGCGGCAAGCGCCGCCCCGACTATCTGCCCGAACTCCAGCGCGAGCTGGTGGCGGTGATTTCCAAGTACGTGTCGATCAACCCGGACGACATCAAGGTGCACCTGGAGACGCAGGACAACCTCGAAGTGCTCGACATCAAGATCGAGCTGCCCGACCCGACGCCTGTGCGTTGAGGTTGGGACAGGCGGGCCGGCCTCAGTCCGGCTCTGCCTGCGGCAGCGCCAGCAGGCGCTGCGCCCATTCGGCCGCCTTGTGCGCGTCGAACAGCGGGCTCTCACGGTCACCGTAGAGCACCTGCGCCAGGTCTTCGACACAGGCGCGCTGGCTTTCCAGGTTCTGTTCGCAATCTGCGAGCGCGGCGCCGGCCAGCAGCCAGCGTTCGGCTTCGCTCACATGGCGTGGCGCGCCATGCCCGTGAAAACGAAGCATGCCCAGCTCGTAGCAGCCCCAGCCCTGCAGGCGGCTGTCGTCGTCTTCGGACAGCTTCTGGAACGCGTAGGCGGCCTCGGCATACAACACCGTCGCCTGCGCCGCATCGCCTGCTTCACTGGCCTGCACGGCCTGCCTGCGCAGCGTGACGCCCAGCTGCAGCGTGCCGTCGTCGTCGCCGAGTTCGTCGCTGCGGCGGAAGTAGCCCGCGGCGCGCGCCAGGTCGAGCCCGACAAGCTCGCCGTCCCGCAACGCCAGCCCCAGGTTGAAGAGCGCCATCGGGCTGCCGCGTTCGGCGGCCACCTCGTAGTGCCGCACGCCGGCCTGGGCGTCGCGTGCGCCGCCCCAGCCTTCGAAGAGCATGTAGCCCAACTGGGCCTGGGTGTCCGCGTCTTCGGCGCCGCCGTGCGCAACGGCGTGGACTAGCCATGCGCGGGCGCGGACCCGATCGGCGCCCCCACCCATGCCCTCCGTTCCTTCCCTGCGCAGCATCAGCGCGAGCTCGCGCATGGCCTCGGGCAAGCCGGCCGCCGACGCGCTGGCGGGCGCATCGCCCGGCGTGCGCACACCGGCGGCGCGCGCCATCCATTGCAGGGCCTGCAGCGGATCGGCCTCGATGCCCTCGCCGTCGCGCAGATGGCAGGCCAGCTCGTAGGCCGCGCGCAGGTCGCCCGCCGCATGGCGCGCGGCCATGTGCTCGGCGTGGGTCTGCTCGCGGCCGTCGGCATGCAGCCAGACGTACACGTCGCGGTCGTTGCGCGCCGCCTTCACCGGCTCGCCGGCGCTCCAGCGCTGGCGCAGCTCGGAGCGCACCAGCACGGCATACCAGCCCTCGCCAACGGAGACCGGCATGCCGATCCAGGGGTAGGCCTGCGGGTGCAGCGTGGCACCGTCGGCGCGCAG
The DNA here is from genome assembly GCF_046156345.1 of Variovorax sp. H27-G14. Taxonomy (NCBI): domain Bacteria; kingdom Pseudomonadati; phylum Pseudomonadota; class Betaproteobacteria; order Burkholderiales; family Comamonadaceae; genus Variovorax; species Variovorax sp. H27-G14. Next base: position 6,334 of record NZ_JAYLVN010000021.1, on the reverse strand, counting down.
GATGCCCACGGCCAGTTGTCCCTTGTCGGTCTTGTTGGTGTTGGCGGCCTTGTCGCTTTTTGCAGCCCGCGGCAGCGGGTCGGCCACCAGCCAGCCGATGTCCTGCGTGCCCCATGTCAGCGGCTGCACCGTGCGGTGTCTGCAGGGCACCAGCTCGCGGCCCACGCCGATGTCGAAGATGCCGCGCAGCCAGGGCGCGTTCCTGGCGGTGCGCCCGCCCTTGGACGCCACGCGCACCAGGTCGCGCTGCACCATGGCGTGGGCCCGCTCCGGGCCGGTGAGTGGCTCCAGCGATTCGAACAGGCCGTAGTCGAAAGGCACCAGCACGCGGCCCAGCGCATCGATCAGCCCGCACTGGCCTGCTGTGCGCTGCACGGCAAAGCGCTTCGGCCTGGCCACGGGCGCATGCACCGGCGGCGCGTCGGCCTCTTCCAGCGCCTCGTCGGGGTATTCCTCCAGCAGCTCGAGCACCTCGTACAGCGGCTCGACCGCCACGCGGCCCTGCGCGTCGATAAGCCCGGTCTTGCCGCCGCGCGTGGCTTCGAAGGCGTCCCAGTCATGGTGCCACTCCAGGGTGTCGAAACCCGGCGGCACGGCCCATTCGCCGTCGGTGCGCACCAGGCCCCAGCCGGCTTCGGTGTGCGCGGGCGCGAGGCCGCAGGGCGCGAAGTCTTCGGCCTCGTCGAAGCGCGGCGCAACGGCCCATCGGCCCTGCGCATCGACATAGCCCAGGCGTTCGCCCACGCGGGCGCGCGCCATGCCGCCGGCAAAGCTCCAGACCTCGTCGACCGACGGCGCCAGCAGCCAGCGGCCATCGGCGCGCAGCAGGCCGATGTGGTCGCCGACCAGCGCGGTGGCAATGTCGTCCTCGAAGTCCCACGCCTCGTCCAGTTGCGGCTCCAGCAGCATGCGCGGCGCATCGGTGTCCGCCAGCAGCAGGCCGGTGTGCTCGCCGCGCGACACCCACAGCAGGCGCGCATCGCTGGCGCCGCTGGTGCGGATGTCGTCCCACGCGGGTGCCACCACGGTGCGGCTGTCGCCGTCGTGCGAGAAGCGCACGCCCCACAGGCCGCCGGCCTCGAAGCGCCAGAGCGAGCCGCCCAGGTGGTTGTTCCAGTCGCGGTCTTCGTCGTCATCCGCGTCTTCGCCGTCTTCCTCATTGCCTTGGTCGGCCATGAAGTCTTCGAAGCCCTCATCGCGCGGCGGCTCGTAGCCGTTGAAGTACGGGTGCGAAATGCCGCCAAGGCCGAACTGCCAGGCCCAGCCCTCCCAGTCCGCAAAGCGCTTGAGGCCGAGCTCGGCGTCAAAGCCAGGGTGGTTGCCGCTGCCGATGCAGCGCTGCACATCGGCCCACTGCGTGTTGCATTGGTGGCGGCTGCGCTCGATGAAGCCTTCCTGCTGCGCATCGCCGTCCATCCACGACAGCTCGTCGAGGTTGGCGGAAAAGCGCGCCCGCATGCCGTGGGGGGCGTCGTCGATCAGCGCGGCCAGGTGCAGCATCAGCGCATCGAACTGCAAGGCGATCTGCGGCAGGGTGTGCAGCATCGGATGCTGCGCCACGAAGGCCTGCATGCGCCGGATGCGGCCGAGCGCGGCATGTGCGTCGCTGGTGAGGTTGCGGGTGCCGGCGTCACCGAACACGCGCTGGTGGTCGATGGCCCCACCTGCCGCCCCCGGTGCGCCATCGGCCAGCAGGATCTGCCAGAGGATCGGAAAGTTGTTGTTGGCCGCGCCGACTTCGGTGGAGTCGGCCTCTTCGTCGTCTGCGGCGGTGCGGTGTTCAAGATAGAGCCAGGAGCGATTGCCCATATGCGTTGGATGCGTGTGTCGTCCCTGGCGAAGGCCAGGGTTGGCGGGCAGTTTAGGGGCGCGGCATGACCCCTCGCGCTTGCCTTGCGCTCGCACCGCCGCCCCTGCCCCACAGATGTTTTGATCATGTGGAACCAACAAACGCATCGTTCCCCGAACAAGCCGTTCTGCCGAGAATCGCCGGTCGGTCCCAGCCGGGGCCCCGACTCTTTTGACTCACCTTCGCGGCAGATGAACTTTCAACAACTGCGCTCGGTACGCGAGGCCGTTCGTTGCGGCTTCAATCTGACCGAAGTCGCCCACACCCTTCACACCTCGCAACCCGGCGTGAGCCGCCAGATCCGCGAGCTCGAGGAAGAGCTAGGCATCGAGCTGTTCGTGCGCGCCGGCAAGCGGCTCACCGGGCTCACCGAGCCGGGCGGCCATGTGCTGCCGATCATCGAGCGCATGCTCATGGAAAGCAGCAACCTCAAGCAAGCGGGCCAGGAGTTCGTGGCGCAGCAAAGCGGCCTGCTGTCGGTGGCGGCCACGCACTCGCAGGCGCGCTATGCGATGCCGGTGGCGGTGCAGGAATTTCGCAGCCAGTTCCCCAACGTGAAACTGCACCTGCACCAGGGCTCACCCAAGCAGATTGCGCAGATGCTGCTGGACGGCGAGGCCGACGTGGGCATTGCCACCGAGGCGCTGGGCGACTATCCGCAGCTGGTGGCCCTGCCCTGCTACCGCTGGACGCATTCGGTGATCGTGCCCCCCGGGCACGCGCTGCTGGACGCGCCGCTCACGCTGGACGCGCTCACGCGCTATCCGCTCATCACCTACGACACCGGCTTCACCGGCCGGTCGCGTATCGACGAGGCCTTCGAGCAGCGCGGCCTGAAGCCCAACATCGTGCTGGCCGCGATGGACGCCGACGTGATCAAGACCTACGTGCAGCTGGGCCTGGGCGTGGGCATCGTGGCCGGCGTGGCCTACGAGGCCGAGCGCGACACGCAGCTGCGCGCCATGGACGCGGGGCGGCTCTTCGGCATCAACCTCACCAAGCTGGCGGTGCGCAGGGGCACCTACCTGCGCAAGTACGTGTATGCGTTCATCGAATCGTTCGCGCCCACGCTGACCCGCGCAGTGGTCGAAAAGGCCCTTGGGGACGAGGCCAAGGCCTCGCACTACGAAATCTAGAGCCTGTCCAGTGGCAACCGCAGGGTGTGTACCGCGGACGACAGAAAGGTTAAAAAAGAAGAATGCAGGTTCACCCAGGCGGCGTACATTCGGGTTAATTCCCTGGCTTCCTGGAACGGATCAGCAATGGCATCGACCCCGCAGCAGCAGCAACAGCAAACAAGGGCCGCCCTCAAGGCGGCCGACGCAGCGCAGCGCCGGGAGCGCCTCAGACGGGCCTTGCCGGCCACCGTGGAGCTGCTGCAAAGCCGCCAGGCCGACCGCATCGACGACGCCGACATCGACGCCTACGTGGGCCTCAACTGGCTCGAATGGCATGGCGGCGGTTTGCGCCTGACCATCACTGGGCGCAACGTGTGCGCCCAGTCGGCGCCCACCGCCATGGTGTGAAAAAAACGCCGCAGGCCTTTCGATCTGCGGCGTTTTTGCTGATGAGGGTCGCGCTGTGGAGGCAACCCTCTGAACAGCGTCTGTTTACTGGCCTGCGATGATGTTGGCGATCACGCCGGTCGCAATGGCCGCGAGCACGAAGTCGCCGCCCACGCCCACCCACTGGTAACCGCGCGGCGGTTGCTGCAGGCGCTGCGAGCGCCAGTCTTCCACCACGTAGTTGCGGCCACGGTATTCCGGCGGCACGCGCCCGCCACGACGCCATTCGGCGTGCGGCTGCGGGAAGCCTCGGCGATCGAACTGGCGGCCGTCGCGGAAGTCCTGGTTGCCACGGTAGCCCGGGGGGCCGCGGTGGTCGAAATTGCGGTCTCGCTGTTCGTAGCGACCGTCACGGCCATCTCGGCCATCGCCGGGGCCCGGACGGCCATCGAAGCGACGGTCTTGCGCAAAGGCGCTGCCCGCTGCCATGCACATTGCAAGCGCCGCGGCTGCAACGGCCATGCTTTTTGAATTGCGGATCATCTGAACTCCTTCATGCGTTGATGACAGGTCCATTGTGTGCCCCGCTTGTGTCCGCTTCGGGCACTTCAGGTCGCGGTCAGGTGAAATCAGGTAAGCGCTGGTATCGGGGCAAGGCCTTGTCCTTCAAGGCGCTCAGTACACACCGCCTGCAAGCGCCGCAATCGCCAGCCCATGCGCCAGCGTGGCGCCCAACAGGCCCGCGCGCTGGAACACCAAGGCCGCCACCAACCCTTCGATGAGCGTGAACACCAGCACCGGCACGCCGGCGCGCGTGACCAGAAACGCCAGCCACGCATGGCACAGGCTGAACAGCACACCCGACACCACCACCGCGCGCATCGGCGCCATGTGCTGCGCAAGGCGCTGCTGCAGCAGGCCGCGAAACAGAAGCTCCTCATACGCGTTGCCGAGCAAGGCGAAGACGACGATCGGCACCCACATCGCGGCATCGGGCGCAGGCGGCGAAGGCAAGCCCGCGGCGGCCTTCAACGCCGCTGCCAGGCCGGTGATGAGCGCCGCGCCCAGCACGCCCCACAGCACCGAAGCCCCAAGGCGCCGGCCTTGCATGCCGCGCCACCAGGTCACGCGCTCCAGCCGTGCCACGCCCAGGAACAACGCGCCCGACATGCCCGCCAAGGCCAGCAGCTCGGGCGCCGTGGCGCTCAGGCGCATCGACCCGGGCGTGAGCTGCCAGAAGCCAGCCGGGCTCATGGCATCGCGCGCGAAGACGAAGAACACGATGTGCACCGCCACACGCGCGCCCACCAGCGCACGCGGCAGGGCCAGCAGCAGCACCAGCGCGAGCAGGCCCGCGGGCAGAATCGAGACGAGGTAGCCCAACAACTGTGAAGAAGCCATCGAGAGGATGCGTATGACTGGACAAGCCGCCGCCGTGATCTATGCCAAGGACGTGGCGCGTGTCAGCGCGTTCTATGCGGGTGTCGCGGGCCTCGCCGTCACGCATTCGGAAGCGGGCCATGCGAGCCTCGAATCCGCGGCGCTGCAGTTGTTCATTGTCGCGATGAACCCGGGCGTCGCGGCCAACGCGCACATCGACCACCCGCCCACGGTGCGCGAGAACACCGCGTTGAAGTTCATCTTTCCGGTGGTCAGCCTTGCGGCCGCGCGCGAACTGGCCGCTGCGTCGGGCGGCGCACTGAAGCCGGCGCAAGCCGAGTGGGCATTCAATGGCTGGCGGCATTGCGATGGGCACGACCCCGAAGGCAACGTGTTCCAGTTGCGCGAGCGCGCGGCGGGCTGAGCCTCGAGGCACGCGGAACACGGCCCGCTCAGCGGCCCGGCGGGGGCAGGTAGCGCTCTATCCATGCGCCGTGCGTGCGTGCCAGGTCGAAGGGGCCCGCCGACTGAACAAAAACGGGCAGGCGTATGCGCTTTCCTAGCAAAGGGGGAAGCGCGCGCGGGCCGTGCGCCAGCGTTTAAGCTGCGCGCCAAATGAAGCGACGACACCTCCTTTCTCTGTTGGCCGGCATGCCTGCCCTGGCTGTTCTTTCGGCCTGCGGCAAGCGCAAGGCTTCGGCCACCGCGTTGAAGTCCGACGCCCGCGTGCTGGCGTTGGGCGACAGCCTGACCTACGGTTATGGGGCGTCGCCCGAGACCTCATGGCCGGTGAAACTGGGTGCGCTCACGGGCTGGCAGATCGACAACGAGGGGGTGAACGGCGACACGTCCGAAGGTGCGTTGCAGCGTTTGCCGCAGTTGTTGAGCGCGGGCAGTTACGACGCGATCCTGATCGGCATTGGTGGCAACGACATGCTGCGCGGTGTGCCGGCCGCGGCCACGCGCGAGAACCTGACGGCGCTGATTGCGCAGGCCCGTGCGCACACGCCGCATGTGGCGCTGTTGGCCACGCCCGCGCCCGACGCCATGCGAGCGGCTGTGGGTTCGCTCAGCGATGCGCCGTTCTATGAAGATGTGGCGAAATCAGGGCAGGCCTTGTTGGTTGCCAATGTCTATTCGAGCGTTCTGTCGGACGCGTCGTTGCGCTCCGACCCCATCCATGCCAATGCACGAGGCTATGAAAAGATCGCGCAGCTTTTGGCGGAGCAGTTGAAGGGGGCGGGCTGGCGCTGATTTTTCGGTTGTGTTCGGGGGGTGTTTTCAGGGCAGTTGTTTTCAGGGCGTGTGCACAGGCCGCCGGGTACTCCCCTCCGCGAATGTCCCCCGGGCTTCGCCCTCCTCCTTTATTTCGCTGCGGGGAGCACCCGACGCCCTGTGCACCTGGACACGCTCTGGGGTGATCGCACGATCAACAACTGCTCTGTCCAACGCTCACGCCGATGGGGTGCCTTGCGCAGCGAAATAAAGACACCGTTATGTTTGTCAAGCGTTGGCCATCAAGCGCGGGCCTTCTTGCCGTGATTTGGGTCGAAGGGCTTGCCCGACCTCAGGACGCCGAAGGCGATGGAAAGCAGCTTGT